>CAYVGJ010000003.1:0-56357 GCA_964451165.1 uncultured bacterium | reverse complement strand
TCATTCATTTTAAGAAGAAGATTGCTTATTTCCTCAAGACGGTTTTCAGTGGTAAGTGTTTTGTCCTGAACCTGAGACATTTCCTGCTGAAAAGACTCGTCCCTTTGCATCATCTCTTTGCGTAATTCATCAGCACATCCGGATATGAACAACATTGCCCCGATTGCTGGAATAAAAACAAAATATCTGTTCATAACGGTATATTACCTCCTATAAAATAAATTCCGCTTAAAATGATAAAGTCTACGAATGATACCATAAAAATATCATCCGTAGACATCTATCATTTAATAAATTCAATTAGCTTATTTAAAGAAACTAAATTATTGAGCTAATTTGAATTCGCATCTTCTGTTTTCAGCCCAAGCGGCTTCGTCATGACCCGGGTTTGCCGGTCTTTCTTCGCCATAGCTTACGGTTGTGATTCTTGCGGAATCAACACCCTGCTCAACGAGGAATTTGCGAACGCTCAACGATCTTCTTTCACCTAATGCGAGGTTGTATTCGTCAGAACCTCTCTCATCGCAGTTACCTTCAACTTTCAAAAGAACCTGCGCGTTTGTTTTCAACCATTCAGCAATCTGAACGAGCTGAGCTTCCATGTCGCCTCTGATGTCGGATTTGTCATAGTCAAAATAGATGTTTTTGAAGATATGTTTGTATTCTTCCGGTGGACTTACAAATTGACCTGAAGGTATAACAGTCAAAGGTATGTCACCTTTTACTTTCTTTTGACCCATTTGACAACCCGCCAGCATGGTGATCGCCAAACCAAGGACCGCAAAATTTAATAGTTGTTTTTTTAGATTCATGTTCTCCCTCCTAAAGATTTTGTTATTTGGTTTTTTTGTATGATGGCCCCCATGCAGAAGAACTGCAATTATTCTTAAATGCTGTTAATTTTACTGAAACTGCATCCCTGATGTCCATAAAATAAATCTCTGACCTGTAATTTTGTGTTAGGGTATATGAGACATGAATCCCATCCGGTGCCCAAGATGGGTCTTCTTCGGACTCCAAAGTTGTCGTGACACGCCTGTAATCACCTGTATTGGCATCCACTATGCAAATTTCTGAGTTACGTCCATATAAAGAAGTATATACGATTATCGATGAACCCGGAATAGGCGACCAATCCGGTGAAGAATTATAATTCCCGGAAAATGTTATTCTTCGCGGGTCAATATCGTCACCGGCTAAATAATTCTTTACATATATCTGAGGACGCCCTGTTCCGCTTATATCAGATACAAAAGCAAGTGTTTGATTATCGGGAGCCCATGTAGGCGAATTCTCAACCGACGGACTCCATGTTACTCTCTTAAGTACATTGCCATATAAGTCTATAACATAAATTTCAGGGTTTCCATTAAAACTTAAGGTGCAAGCTATTTTTTGACCATCCGGAGATACAGCCGGAAACGCGTTGAGCCCCGGCTTGCCCGAAATTAAATTTATTTTGTCTGCATTAATCTTTTTTAAATAAATAAATGGATATGTCTGTATATAACTCATATAAAAAATTCCGCTACCATCAGGTTTCCAGGACGGGTCAATGTTTATCGAATCATCAAATGTAAATTGTACGGTATTATAACCGTCATAGTCCATTAAATATAGATTTTTCGCTTTTCCTGTCTGGGCGACAAAAGCTATACGGCTGTTTGTTATAGAAGATCTGCCGGATACCTTCTCGATGAAATTTCCGGTTATGGTATGTACCACAGATCGTAAACTTGATTTTGGCCCGGATACAGCGTCCTCGAATATTACTGCACGGGATGCCATATCAAATACCTTCATTCTGATGGTAATTTTGTCTCCCGTAATCTCGAATTGACTTTTAGCCACCATCTCTGTTCCGTAATCCAGCCAGAAATCAAAATTTAAGTTATCGAAATCTTTCCCTTGCTCAAGCGCTTTTTCCGGAAGTTTTTCTTCAGGCCAAATCTGAAAAAATCCTGAATGATTAAAATCGAATTCAGCAATAGCATATATTTCTTTTGCCAGTATTATAAATTCGGTCTGCGATGTAGCCTGAGCATAAAACGGCAATAGAGTTAAACGTATTTTACGCTCTATTTGCTTGGAGATAGTAATCTCAACTTCAGCTGAAAAAAGATCAGCGCTGTAAATAAAGGTAAAAGACAATAAAGAAACAAAAAATAATCTGATAAATCCTGTCAATTTCACTTTTTATATTCCCTCTTGGTTGTTCGTATCAAAATTAACAATTATTTCGAGTGAATCTTCCTGTAATTCCTTTGGAAAAGGAGGGAATGGTTGCGAATTTTGAATTGCTTCCATTACAGAACGGTTCAATAATTGATTTTGTGATTCCTCCAGAAACTCTACAGATGCGACATTTCCGCTCTTTTTTATTAACAATTTAATTTTAACAACAGATTTATTCTGATTTCTTAATGAACCTGGAATAATCCATTGAGTATAAATTCTGCTTTTTACAAGGCCTATATAATATAATAGACCAACTTTATCACCTAAGGTTTTACCGGTACCTCTTTTGTTACTGTTGAATCTTGTTGAAGGTTTTTTTTTTCGACAGAATTCCATTCTTTCATAATCTTATTTTTTAAATCGGATTCAAGAGGTTCCGGAGGTTTAACCTTCGGTTTAGGTACATCTTTTGGTTTTTCCGGCATGACGATAGGTTTTTCCTGCACTTGAGGCGGAGCTTCAGGCTCAGGGGCCGGAGGTGCCGGATTAAACAATTCCACTTCATGTATTTTAACGGGTTCTTTCTCTCTGTGGAACAATGTTCCGGATATTATCAGCATGGATCCTATTAAAAAAGCATGTATTAAAGCAGAAACGAAAATAAATTTTCTTTTGATTACCAATTCTTTTACGCTCATAATTAATTATTTTGTATAACTCCAAAAAAAAGTTTATTTAACAACTTCTATTTTTGTGGCAAGTGCAAGTTTAGAGCCACCGGCTTTCTGTATAGTATCAAGAATTCTAACAATAAGCTCATATGGTAAATTCTTGTCTGCCCGCAAAATCAATGGCAATTCATTATTGTTTGCCAACATTACCTTAAGTCTATCTTCAAGTTCCGGAAACGATACAAGACTGTTTCCGACATACAATCTCTTATCCGATGATATGCTTATTGTTATTGCTTCCTCATATTTCATTTGTTTCGCGGATGTTTGAGGAAGCCTGACAGTTATTCCCTGTTCCAAAACAGGAGCGATTAAAATAAACATTATCAGCGTTACAAGGCATACATCAATCAAATTAGTGAGATTTACATCGCTTAATGCCTTTGTCTTATAAATCGAACCCAATTGTCTTGCCATTAAAAATCTCCGGTTATTACTCGAAATGCCCTTTGTCTACCAGAGCGATAAATTCAGCCATATAATTTTCAGCATCGGCCATCAAATTCTTTATGTAATTTAAAACATAATTATACCCGACTGCCGAAGGTATAGCTACAAATAATCCCAGAATAGTAGTAACAAGAGCTTCCGCAATTCCTGGCCCTACAGTTTCTATGCTCGCGTTGCCCATTTGACCCATATTATAAAATGCTCCGAGCAAACCATAAACCGTACCTAACAAACCAAGAAGCGGGCTGGCGTTAGCCGATGTAGCGAGTATAATTATATTGCGTTCAAGACTATGGCTTTCCTGAAGCAGTACCCCCTGAAGAGATATCTCAATATCGCTCTGTTGAGCTCTCGATAAAGTCTTGTCATTAGTCCCAATGTTTTTCTTTATCTGATCAAGTTCTTTGGTTCCTGTAATATATATTTTGTTCAAAATAGATTCATTATCGAAATTATCCATTATTTTTGAACCGACAACAGACCTTGCTCTCGTATGGAAATAGTTAAGAAAATTTTTAGCGTCGGAATTAAGTTTGCGAAAATAAAACATTTTCTCAAAAATAATACCCCAAGCCACTATAGAAAGTATTATCAATATAACTATTATCCCTTGCCCAACAGGCCCGGAATCGAAAAAAGCTTTAATTACAGGATGATCCATAAAACAATACCAATACGTTAAAAATTATAAATAAGAGAATCTATCAAAATAAAAGTCTACAGTCAATAACTCTATACAATAAATTAAATATAAATATTATTTTTTGTTGCCTGTTCTTTCCTGAATAATTTTCTGCTGTACATCATAAGGAACTTCGGTATATCTTTCAAAATGCATGGAATAATTAGCTCTTCCCTGTGTAAGGGAGCGCAAGCCCGTCGCGTATCCAAACATTTCGGATAAAGGAGCTTCGGTTTCTACAACCTGCATATTGTTTCTGAGCTCAATACCGAGTACTTTACCTCTTCTTGAACAGATATCGCCAACCACATCACCCAAAAATTGTTCAGGCGTAACTATCTCAACAGACATTATAGGTTCCAGAAGGATAGGATTTGCCTGCATAAACGCTTTCTTGAAACCATCCATAGCTGCTGTTTTGAATGCCATTTCAGATGAATCTACAGTATGGTAACTTCCATCGATAAGCCTTACCTTCACATCCACAACAGGATATTTTGCGTATATACCTCTTTTCATTGATTCGATTATACCTTTTTCAACCGCAGGGATATACTCTTTAGGTATTCGGCCGCCGACGATTTCATTGCTGAACTCAAATCCTGAACCGGCGTCTCCGGGTATAAGTTCCATAACCACATGGCCATATTGACCACGGCCTCCGGATTGTTTCACATGCTTGTAATCTATAGTCTGTGATGATGTAATTGTTTCTCTATACGCTACCTGAGGTTGTCCTACCTGGGCTTTTACGTTATACTCGTGAAGGAGCCTGTCGACGATAATCTCAAGGTGTAATTCTCCCATACCGGAAATAATAATGTCTTTTGTCTCTTCATCTGTTTCAACGGTAAATGTAGGGTCTTCCTCTGATAATTTCATAAGCGCCGTAGTGAGCTTGTCGGAATCAGCTGTACTGTCGGTATTTACTTTAATAGACATAACAGGTGAAGGAAATTCTATCGCTTCGAGAATTATAGGATTCTTATCATCGCATATGGTATCGCCTGTGTATGTGTTTTTAAAACCTACACCGGCGGCAATGTCTCCGGCGAAAATCCAGTCCTGGCTTTCCTGTTTGTTAGCGTGCATGAGGAATATTCTTCCTATACGTTCTTTGGAATCTCTCGTGCTGTTATATATATAACTGCCGGCCATTATTTTGCCTGAATATACCCTGAAATAAACCAGTTTTCCCATATGTTTATCAGCCATTATTTTGAAAGCGAGAGCGGAAAAAGGTTCATCGTCGTCCGCTTTTCTCTCTACTTCATTGCCGGATTTCGGGTCATTGCCTTTCACGGAAGGAAGGTCTACAGGTGACGGCAGAAAAGAGACTACAGCGTCGAGAAGCTTTTGCACGCCTTTATTTTTAAAGGCGGACCCGCAAAGTACAGGTGTAATTTTATTGCTTATTGTCGCTTTGCGAATTACGTTGACAATCTCTTCTTCCTTAATCTCTTCGTCGCTCAAATATTTCTCAAGAAGATGATCATCAATTTCCGCGACTTTCTCAAGCAGATGCAGTCTGTATTCTTTCGCTTTTTCTTTGAAATCTTCCGGTATTTCCTCTATATGAAAATTCTTTCCCATAGATTCATCATCGTATATTACAGCATTCATCCGGATAAGATCTATGGTACCCCTGAAATTATCTTCTTTGCCTATAGGAAGTTGAATCGGTACAGGATTTGTGCCGAGCCGTTCTCCCATCATTTTTACTACTTCATAGAAATCCGCGCCGAACCGATCCATTTTATTTACAAAAGCGAGTTTCGGCACATTATACTTATCTGACTGTCTCCAAACCGTTTCGGATTGGGGTTCAACACCACCTACAGCACAAAAAACAGCTACAGCGCCGTCAAGAATTCTCAAACTACGTTCCACTTCAACAGTAAAGTCTACGTGACCCGGAGTGTCTATGATATTGATCCGATTGTTATCCCAGAAACAGGTTGTGGCGGCTGAAGTAATCGTTATGCCTCGTTCCTGTTCCTGTTTCATCCAATCCATTGTGGCTCCGCCGTCATGGACTTCTCCAAGCTTATATGATCTTCCAGTATAAAAAAGTATTCTTTCCGTTAAAGTTGTTTTGCCCGCATCAATATGCGCCATAATGCCGATATTTCGGACTTTGTCTATGGGGTTTTTTCTTTCCATGTTTTCCTCACTTTTAAAATTATAAAAATTTATGCCCTCTTAAAGTTAATTTTTTCCAGATTTTTAAAAAGAGACTTTTTTAATTGGAAAAAGGGAAGAAATTATCTAATTTATTTTTGAAAAAGTAAATAGAAATTTTTAATTTTCCGATTTTTATTAATGAAAACCAACAATTAGACTATATCATATCTCTTATGATTAAAAAATAAGGATAATGGAGATTTTTTAATTGAAAAAACAAAACACCAATTTTGATCTGGAAAAAATGAAAAGAACTATCCGCAAAAATCAAATTCTCCCGTGCGAGGTAATTGAAATACTCAATGACCGTGAAGTAATCATAAAAGTAAAGGGTTTTTTTATAATGGCTTATACCAACCTTAATCTTCACGCCGGAAACCAGCTTTACCTTCGCATTGATCAGGTTGAACCGCAACTAAGGTTTAAACTATTAACCAGTAAAGAGTATGATATCCTTTTAAAAAGCGGTATTGACTATATCATTTAACCAGAGACTGCAATTCTTTAGCGAAAGGGCTTCCGATCGCTTCAAGATTTTTTATCTGCTCTTTAAGGTTTGTCTGATCGTTCATTTTCGCGTATGCTAAACCAAGAGAATAAATATACAAGGGTGAATCCGGCTCTTTCTGAAGTAATTCTTTAAGAACAGTTACACAATCCTGATATTTGGCGTCTTTCATATATATCTCTGAAAGCGTGAATTTTGCCTGGCTGTTCATATAGGAATCATTATCTTTATCCGTAACCTTTAAAATAAAGTCGATTTCCTCTTTTGCGGGTTGTGTGTTACCGGATTTTAAAAGGGCAACTCCCAAAAGAAGATGAGAATCCATAAAATCAGGTTTGATTTTTAAAGATTCCCTAACCCATTTGAGCGCTTGTTCAAAAATACCGAGTTTCATATAGCAGTCCGCAAGGTTCAACAGGATAAAAAAATCTTCGGGATTCAATTGCCTGGAATAATCAATCTGTTCCACAGCCTTTTTTACATCACCGATATTTTTGTATGACATACCGAGAAAAAACCTTGCTTTGACGTTCTCCGGCTCAAGGTCAACCGCTTTGGATAAATTCTTTATCGCCTCGGAGAAATTTCCGGTATTATATTGCTGGAGCCCTTCCTGGAAATATTCATCAGGAGATTTATTACATCCGGAAAGTATAAAAATGACCGTAATCAAACTAATAAATCGGCATAAAAATTTTTTTCGCATTATATTCTCCTATTGTTGATTTTTATGTTAAACTATCAAATGAGTTCGGATTTGTCAACAGGACTGCATAAAAAGCTTTTTAAAGAAAAATATTTGTTATAATATCGTTTTAAATACATACCAAATTTCCATATATCTATATATAAAAATATAAAAAAGAAATCTATAATTACTATTATATAAATTTAATATTCAAATAAATATCTGGAGGCCAAAATGATTTATCATGAGAAGACCGGTTTTCCTATGGGAGATCCGGAAAAGAAAATTTTCTCTTTAAACGAATCTTTTAACAAGGAAGAAAAAGAAAAGTTTTTAAAAAACAGTATTTTTTCCGTATCCGGGTGGCGAAGAGTTTTTGCCATTGATGGGAACGAGGAAAGTACAAATCCTGAGATTGGAACACTCGATAAACTCATGGTAGCCGGAGCAGCAAGGCTATTTGCGGAATTTATGGTGAAAACAAAGAAGATACAGAATCCGGTTATTACTGTAGGGCTGGATTCAAGACATACCGGGCCGGAAATAGGAATTGTCATTATAAGGGCTCTTTTAGGATATGGATGCGATGTAAAATATATTTTTATCGCTTCAGCTCCTGAGATTATGTCTTATACCAAAACCTCTGAGAAAATCGATGGGTTTATGTATGTTTCCGCAAGCCATAACCCTATTGGGCATAATGGTTTAAAATTCGGGCTCAGAGACGGTGCGGTTCTTGGCAAAACAGAGGCCCAGCCGATTATAGATAAGTTTCTCAGATGTTTCTTTGATGAAATCTGGGTAAATGAGTTAATTGATTCCGTAAATAATGTCGCTCCTTCACAAATAAAAGATATTTTCGGCAAGGTTGATATATATAAAAATGAGGCAATGAAACAATACGCTTCTTTCACTGATCTTGTAATTACAGGGATCGAAGACGATTCAAAAAGAAACAAAATGCTCGGTACAATAAAATCAAAAATTCAAAAAATAGGGATAGGCGTTCTTGCCGAATTAAACGGTTCCGCAAGAGCAGTATCAATCGATAAACCGTATCTATCTGATTTTAGCGTGAATGTAACCGCTATTAACGATAAACCGCGTCAGATTGTACATAGAATCGTCCCTGAAGGGTTATCTCTCGATTTAGCCCGCAGGGAACTCGAAAAACTATTCGCGCAGGATACAAGGTACAGGTTTGCCTATGTGCCCGATTGTGACGGCGACAGAGGTAATGTTGTTACCATAAGCAATAATGGGAAATCCAATATTCTTGAGGCACAGGAAGTTTTCGCGTTGAGTACCGTGTCGGAATTATCGTATCTGGTTTACGCAGGTAAACTTACTTATGACAATAACGGCAATCCCGAACAGAAAGTTGCTGTTGTTGTGAATGACCCGACATCGGGGAGAATTGATAGAATCGCAGAGGCTTTTGGCGCTGAAGTATTTCGAGCTGAAGTTGGCGAGGCGAATGTGGTATCGCTTGCCCAAAAGAAACAGAAGGAAGGCTATATTGTTCGAATCCTCGGTGAAGGAAGCAATGGAGGAAACATAACTTTCCCGAGCACTGTACGCGATCCGATAAATACGATTTTCGCGTTTATAAAAATGCTTGTTTTAAGGTCGGAAAAAGACAAACCGGGCCTTTTTGAAATATGGTGTTCACGTTCAAACCAAATGGATAAATTCCATCCCGATGCCGAACTCTTTGATATAATCGCTACTTTACCAATTTATACAACCACAAGCGCCTTTGATGATATGGCTATTGTCAAAATCAAAACGGAAGATCACGCTGAACTAAAAGCTAATTACGAACATGTATTCCTTAAAGAATGGAATGAAAATAAAAATGTTTTGAAAATAAAATTGGGTGTTATTGATTATCAGGTTGTCAATTATGAAGGTACGGAAACATTAATCGGCATGGGTTCACAATTTCGCACAGGCGCACAAAAAGGCGGGTTTAAAATAATATTTTTGGACAAAAATAATGGCCATAAGGCTTTTATCTGGATGAGAGGGTCCGGCACTGAACCGGTTTTCAGGGTTCTGGCCGATGTGGAAGGGAAAAAACCGGACGAGGAAAAGTATCTGCTTAACTGGCATATATCCATGATTGAAAAAGCCGATATGGAAGAAGCGAGATAAAAATTATTTTACTTGTTCACCTTTGAGGAAAATATTTTTGATATTCAATTCGCGGTCGAGAATCAGAATATCGGCATCGTAACCTTCGGCTATCGATCCGGTGAAATCACCAAATCCAAGGACTTTAGCCGGTGTTGTGCTGACAGCATTTATTGCTTTATGGAATGATACATCACCAAACGCCAGCAGGTTCCTTAACGATTGGATCATAGTCATCGGTGTGCTCGCCAGATTTCCTTCTTTGGATCGAACACAGCCGTTTTGATATTCTACTTTCAGGAATTTACCAAGGTCGTAAGTACCTTCCGGCATACCTGCCGCTCTCATTGCATCCGTGACAAGGCAGATATTATGACAGCTTTTCAGCCTGACTATCATCTTTATAATTAGTGGATGCAGATGAATACCATCACAAATAACCTGAACGGACAATCTGTCGTCCATCAAAGCCGCGCCAATCGCTCCGGGTGTTCTGTGATGCAAAGGAGGCATGGCATTGAATATATGCGTTACGTGTGATAACCCGAAAGCGATGGATTTCATAACTAATTCATAATCGGCATTTGTATGGCCAAGCGATGGTACAATGCTGTGTCCTGCACACCAGCTTATTAAGTCAAGCGCTCCTTCAAGTTCGGGTGCTATTGTAATCATTCTTATATTATTGAATGAAATATCTACCAGTTCCCTTACCTCATCAATATCAGGCGAACGGAAAGATGATGAAGGGTACATACCCGAGTATTGCGGATTAAGGAATGGGCCCTCAAGATGAATTCCGACGATTGAACCGCAATCTTCCATTGCTTCAGATATAAGTGTTACCTGATTTCTCAATTCTTCGCGGGATGTTCCCGACATTGTGCTTAACAATAGTCCTGTTGTTCCATTCTGAAGATGAAAATTTGCGATTTTTTTTATATCCTCAATATTATCATCGGAGGTATCCGCGCCATTACCTCCATGAATGTGCAAATCGATGAATCCAGGGATAACCACACCTCCTTGCGCGTCGATTAGCTCGTAATTATCCTCTATATCATAATCCTTATCAATATTATCAAGGTTAATTATCCGATGTATTCTATGGCCTTTCAGAATAACTAAACCGCGTTCTATTACTTCTCCGGGTGTGTATATATCACCGTTTTTAATAATATAATTCATATTTTATATCCTGTTTAATAAAACTTTTGGTTGATTTGCATATCAAATTAATTGATATTTTATAGTGTAAGGTTTAATGAATATATCAAAAAAATATTTACCTCGAAAGAGAAAGTATAATATAAAAATCAAAAAACATTAATGAAAAACGGCAAAGAAATAGATTGTCTTTATGGATTTTAGCGAAAAAAAATTGAGGTATAATAATTTTAGTTCCTTTCTTAAAGAGAAATTCGGATGCAAGGTATATAAACTTCCTCTCGACGCTGGATTCAGTTGCCCGAATAGGGAAAAAGGAACACCATGCATATACTGTGATCCCTGTGGATCGGGAACAGGAGCAAGTTATAAGAATATTGCGCTTGAAAACCAGATATCTCAATATATCGAACGGTTTAGAAATAAATATAAAGCGCAAAAGTTTATCGCTTATTTTCAGGCTTTTACAAATACATATAAACCGATTGGCGAACTGAAGATGATTTACGATGTACCAGCCAGATTCGATGAAGTGATAGGCATATCGATAGGAACTCGTCCGGATTGTGTCGATGAAGAAAAAATAGCGCTTATATCAAGCTATACAGAGCAAAATTATGTGTGGATGGAATACGGAATGCAATCGGCTAACGATAAAACCCTTTTGAAGATAAACAGGGGGCATACTTACTCCGATCTGAAAAGAGCGGTTGATATGACAAAATCTATAGGAGAAAAAATAAATATTTGCCTCCATGTAATTCTTGGTTTACCGGGAGAAACTTATAATGATATGATGCGTACGGCGGATGAAGTAGCGTCTCTTGGAATCAATGGAGTAAAGATACATCTATTGCATATAGTAAAAGGTTCGTTGCTTGAACAAATGTATCTTGACGGTGAAATCGATATTATGGATGAACAGACTTACATCAGTACAGTATGTGATTTTCTGGAAAAAATGCCTCCTGAGATGTTAATTCAAAGATTAACCGGAGAGAGGCATCCCGATATTTTAGTTTCGCCAAAATGGTGTCTTGAAAAAACAAGAGTTTTACATGAAATAAATAACGAACTTATACGGAGAAATTCTTATCAGGGTAAGAAATGGGACAGGTAAAATTGAGTATTTTAGCGATTCAGTGTAATTCAATCTGTTTGGGCAATTTCTTGATTAATTATATAAAATCAATATCCGCGCAAGATTTTAAAATCCTTGCTTTTTCGGTTGTTATAAACCTCGGGTTATTTGTTTTATCTGAAACTTTGAGGCGTTTGCTTGGATTAAAAGGGTCATTCAACCGCAAGTTCATACATGTGTGTGTAGCTATGTGGGGTGTTTCAGCTTTTTTCATTTTTCAATCTAAAGAGGCGGCTGTTATTCTTCCTGTATTATTTATTTTATCGAATGTAAGATTTATTCGTTCAATTATATTTAAGGTTGCCCGTATAGAGGGAGTTCATCATTCAGGTACGATATATTATCCAATAGCGATGTTTTTGCTGATCTGGTTTTGCTGGGAATCAAATGAGCGGTGGGCGGGGATTATCGGTATGCTCAACCTTGGATTAGGCGATTCGTTTGCCGCAGTTATAGGGGGTCATTTCGGAAAAGCAAAATATAAGATTGGCGAATGCAGTAAAACATATTTAGGTTCTTTAGTTATGTTTATAATAAGTTTTGCGGTAAGCCTGGTTGTAATCGGTATAAAAAATAACGGATTCGGTTTATATGGAATCGGCGCCTCCGCCACTATCGCCATGGGAGCGACTTTTTTTGAGGCTTATGGCGGTAACGGATTGGATAATCTGTCGGTTCCACTGGGGTCGGCATTTATTTACTCTTTATTTTATTCATAATCGATAAACGGGTTATTACTTCTTCTCGATTTTTTACTTTTCGATTTCTCTTTCTCATATTTGCGCCATAAGACCTTGTTGTCTTTTTTGGGAATAAGTATCTCGGCAGGATCTTTCTGCGTTTTTTTTGTCGGATCGATTTGTCTGCTTCCCTTTTTCTGATTCTTTTGTTGTTTAATACTGTTAAATTCTTCAGATAAATCGAATTCACGGCTGGTTAGCCGTTTTTCCATATCAAGCAGGTTATGAATCTCAAGCCCTCTTTTCCCTTTCGCTAAAGCTTCCGCCCTGATTTTTATCTGGTTGAAATTGACAAGCCCCTGTTGCCATCCAATCGGTATGGAATTTAATCCATGATATGCTCCGGCAAGTGTACCTACAAGTGATCCGAGGGTATCGGTATCGCCGCCGGCGTTAATTGCCTCTATAACTGATTTCTCGAAAGAATCCCTGTTTGAAAAAAATATTTTTATCGCTAACGGCAAAAGTGTTAGAGAAAAAGGTACCGTGAGTTTATGAAGAGGCACATTTGAATACTGAGAAGCAAAATCAAAAATATAACTATCTATTTTTTGCGTGTTGCCGGAGATAATGATTTTTTCGAAATTTTCTAAAAATTCGCTGACCGCATGTATTTTCCTTTTGTGATCCTCAATGAGAATATGGCTGTACTGAGATAAAAGAATATCTTCTCCTTTTATACAAAATTCCCGGCAGTTTTTAAGCATATTTGCAATATCAAATGTTGTTTGCGGTGGAACCTGGATAAGTTCGTGAATCAATTTTGCCTGAAGCAGAGCCGCGGATATTCCAATGGGGTCTTTGTGGGTTATAATTGATGCATCAATGGCTTTTGTGAGCATTTTTATCGGATCATTGAAATAGAAAATCACTACAGGAGCGATTCTTACCGCTGTCATACATCCTGCGGTGTTACCTTCGGCTAAATCCCATGGAATTCCATTGATCAGGTCGCTCATGGTTGCCCTGAAGTTTCCGCCGGTTCCTCGATATATGCCGAATCCGCCGGGTACGTTTTCTCTGGACAATTCGATAAATTTTTCGGTAAGAGATTGTAATGAAAACCCATTATTCTCCAGTAGCGTATCGCATAAGGTAAGTACTTGTTGGGTGTCGTCTGTGTATAAACCTTTCATTCGGAAAGAATGAAAACCTTTATATTGATAATCGCCAGAGTCGATATACCTATTCAGAATTTTAAACAGAGATTTTATATGACCCGGTTTCATTCCCTCAACCGGGGCTCCTAATGCATCACCGATGGCTCCTCCAAGGATAGTCCCACAGGATTTATCAATAAAAAATGAGTTCTGCACAAAAATCTCCTTCTATTCCTTGCGATACTTAATTATATGATATTCAAAAAACGGAAATGTTCCATTCTTTTTTTATCTTGATACCGGTGTTGATGTTAATTTGTAGAATCGTTTTGTTACAGAAGAATTTTGCGGGGTTAAATTGGTGTTTCTGCCGTCATCGGTCCAGGTTAGGGTGGATCCTGTTCCCAACCTGTATGGACCCGCCTGGATAAACTGTGTGTTTGTCCATTCTATATTATTTGTATAATATAATTTATAAACTCTGTCCTTTTCGGAACTCCATGATACTGTTGTTGAGGAAGAAGAAGCAATAGAAAGGCTGTTTTTTATTAGCGGGTTGAATCCGAGATCAAATTCCATAAAATTACAGAATCCATCGTTATCCGGATCTTCTATCGCTGATGCTGACTCGGAACCGAAATATGTTTTTTCCCATTTGTCTTCAACACCGTCGTTGTCAATATCCTCATATATAAATGATTCGTATGGAGATATTGTTTCGTTTCCTGAAGGATCTTTTGATTTGACACGGAAATAATATGTTTGGTTTGCGGATAAATTATCGATAGTAAGCCGGGCATTTTTAGAGAACCATTTTTTGTATCCGCTATCGGAAACGGGGCCTGATGCGGTATAATATTGCACGGCGTGTTCGGTTATCTCGTCAGAATCCCATTTAATCATGAACGATCTGAATCCGCATGCGCCAGCAGTTATATTCGATATCGCAGGAGATTGGTTATCCTGCTGTGATTCCATTGCGTATGGGTTATATAGCGGATCACCGACGAGCATTATTCGCCATCGCAGTGTATTTGTTGCGCACCAGTACGATTCGGCGAGGTTGAATCCTTTGAAAAACCTGTCATAAAAAATCCCACCGCATGGAAACGTTACCGTATATGGTTCAATAATAGCGCCGTAAACAGCTGTGGCGCCGCGAGATAATAGATGTATTCCCCAATTGTTGTCTCCGGTATTGTTTACTGAATAAAAACTAGCGGAGTCGAGGTGTCCGGCAATTGACCCGATGTTGAGGTACCCATTAAAAACATCCTTATAATTCCAGTAGGAATACCAACCGTAATAATACTGGGTATTTGTGCATGAATCGATAGGAAATAAAGCTGATGCGCCATCTACCTGAACATTTATTCCCCTGTTTTTCGCAACAACCGAAGGTGTTTGTATAAATCGTTCTGCGAAAGAGTAGTAAGAATCATAAAGGTTAATGTTGTAATTGCGGTCATCAATCCACATTTTTCCATTACTTAAAATATGAGGGTGTTTTTCGGTATATATGGATTTGTCAATGATTGATTTTACAAGCTCAACTGTGGGCCCATCCAAGCGTGAAACACATAACATTGAGTATTGCGGGTTGAATCTTGTTTTTGCCAGCAAATAGGAATGCGGGCTCTGATAAACTTCATTTATCGTCGGAAGATAATCCGCAGTGGAGTTGTACAAATCAGCAAGTATATTGTCAACGCAAGAATTAGAAACAGAGACTGGAACGCCTTTTGTTAAGCAGACAAAAAGAATAATAGATGAAAGATTATTGTTGATGATGAAATTTTTTACCGGATTATGTATTTTATTAACATAATCGCTCATGGATATCGAATAGGTTGACGGAATATCGAGGTACAATAAATGATTCTGGGGAATATTTCTTACTGACGCGTAATATTCTCCTATATCAATCGAATCAGGACTGTTGGAATTGATTATTACTAGCACGCGCTGGTTATCGGTAAGCTCTTTTGTTCCATTGACTGTTTCAGACGATCCGCTTCGGTGTCCGGCGAAATCTTTTGTTTTAAGGTAATAAATATATTCTCTTCCTTCAACTCCTGTTGTATCGGTATATGAATCCGAGGAAACTGTTGCAATAAGCTGTGAATTATTGTTGTATTTGCGGTAAATTTCATAGCCGGAGATATCTGAAAGCTCAACTTTTTCCCATTTCAGTTTTACTCCCTCAGTGAGGTTATAAGAGCGTAACCAGAGAGGAGCTGAAGGGTAAAGATTATCATTTGCAGTTACAGGTGCTGAGTATATCGCATTGCTTTGATTCAGTTTGTGATCAAAAGATTTAACAGAATAAATATAAGGTGATGATGATGGCACGATATCCTCATAATTATCTACATAAGGAACTGCGGTGATTTCTGTGCCGTTCCTAAATATTTTGTATCCCGCTATATCGGCTGATGGAGAGTGATTCCAGTAAAGCAGAATGCGCAAATTGTTTCTTGGATTGGCGGTAAGGTTTGCGGGTGGGTTGGGAACGGATGTATCTGAATCATCTTCTGTCGTGACAGAAACTATATTTGATATTTCGGATTTGTTTGATTGTTCATCATACGCTGTAATGGAAAAATAATATAAAGTTTGGCTTTTAAGATGATTAAACACAATTTCCTCAATTGAACCGGCGATTTGAGGCTGAACCTGAACTTCAATCGCTGTTCCCGGAGATTGCGGTGTAATAGGCGATTCCGAATAAGAGATTTCATAACGCGTACATTGCCCGGTAAAACAATCGTCTCCCGGAGCGGTAAATTTGAGGTTAACGGAGTTATGTCCGGTTTGGGTAACATTCAGGTCATAAATACACCCCGGTGGTGTTACATCGGATTTACCGATCCAGATCAATCCGGATCTTATAACTTTATTATTCGAATTACTTATGTATGAGGCGTTTCCTGTTCCATCCGAGTTTTTTGCCATGATATGAAAGCAATATTGTGTTCCATTATCATTGGTATAATCCGTTCGCGATAAATAAGCTATCTTCGAGCCGTCCGGCGACCATGCGGGGAAATACTCGTTTGCGGATGAAGATGTTATGCTTAATAATCCTGTACCGTCGGATGAGATAGTATAAATCTCATAACTGTTTGATGTCTCATCAAAAGCCTGAAAAGATATTTTGTTGCCGTCAGGTGAATAACGAGGGTATTCTTCTTCCAATGAGTTTGAAGTTAAACAATTTATCGTTTTTGTTGATATGTTTATTTCGTATAATTCAGGTGTACCGTTCGTTGGGGAAGATACGAAAACTATTTTTGTTCCGTCCGGTGAAAAATCAGGATAAGCGTTATCGGAACCGTTATATAAAAGAAGTTGTTCGCTATTTCCATCTATATCATTGATATAAAGCGATAATTTATCCGAAAAGTTTTTCACATACGCAATTTTTTTATTATCTTTACTGAGTGATAATCCGGCGAGAGTTTCTACATTATCCGCGACAACCAATTTGATGGTATAATCTTTCATGCTTATTTTTTTTATCTTTCCAGATTCCGTAAATAGCAAATATTTTCTATCGGATGAAATCTGCATTCCCGCGCTAAGGTTGAAATCGTAACCCGGGGCAGTTGCAAGCTGGTTTAAATAAATTTCCTGCGATGATTGAACAGTCGCTCCGTCGGTGCCGGAAACCCAGGGCGTGTAATAAAATACAAAATCGCTGAATTGAAAGTATCCGAACAATCCGGGCGATATTGTCTCTGATTTTACAACAGTTGATGCAATACTGGCATTAATTCCATCGTAACTGATTATATAATAATAATAGGTTTTGTTGTTGAGTAAATTCTGATCGGTATAATTATTGGTAATAGTCGAAGCGATATAGGTGAATCCGTATTCACTGTTGTTTGAACGGTAAATTTTATAATTAACCGCATCTTCTGCTGGTGTCCAGTACAAAAAAGACTTTTTATCACCGCCTACAGCGACAACATTCCCCGGAGGAGAAATTGCCATGCATGACTCATTTAATCCTGAAATAAAAAATAATAATATGGATATAATAAAATATTTTCTCATGTTTTTAATATTTTCCAAAAGTATCATATAAATTATTACGAAATTTATAATAAAAAAATAACATTAAAATATCATTACGATAGAATTGTACTCTTATTTGTGTTGTTTTTGCGGGTTTATTTTGGAATTGTTTTTATAACCGGTTTGAATTGACAAAATAATGAATTTTATGGTATTCTAAATTACAGAAAATTAATAAACAATTTTGATATTTATATATTCGTATTCAATTTGTGATAGGAAATTGTAAAAGGAAAATTTGTGCGCGTATGATAGTATTTTCATTTTTGAAGCGTAAATGGTTATCGTTGCTGATAGTCGAATCGCTTATTTTCAATCAGGCGGTTTACGCATCAGATAACTCAAAGGATGTTCGTTCTATTGTGCCTGCGAAATACGGTTCGGTGCGCGATATTCATCTCAATCCAAAATCGGATAAATGGGTTATTCATATTCAGGATGCTCATTGTAATTTCGACGCTCAGCAGAATATATCCAATATTCTGAAGAAAATGGTTAAGAAAAACTGTCTTGACCTGATTCTTCTTGAAGGATCGAGCGGAAAAGTCAATCCGGCTCCTCTGAAAAATTATCCGGATAAAACAGCACGCAATACTGTATCTGGCTATTTACTTAAATCTGCTGATATATCAGGATCAGAGTATTTTTTAATCACTCAGGATGAAAACGTGCCGGTTCTCGGTATGGAAAACAGAGATACTTATGAGAAGAATCTGAAGGTATTATGGAAAATAATGGATTTAAAAACGGAGAATAATTCCATTATTGATAAACTTGATTCTTATATTGAATCGGAAAAACCGAAATTGTATTCTGATAAACTTGTTCGGTTTGATTCAATAAATTCTTCTTTTAGAACACATTCTATTGATCTTGAAGAGTACCTGAATTATTTAAAAGAGAATATTGAAATCAATCCTCAGAAGTATCCGGTGATTACGAAAATCAATAAAATAAATTTATTGAAGAAAGAGATAAATTTTACCCGTATTGAAGAAGAAACGACAGAAATATTCAATCTTCTTTCACATCAATTAAACAGGGACAAACTTGCCGAACTGTTTCGGTTGAACCTGGCTTTTAAAGTGGGTGAAACACCACCTGGCGAATTTTACTGTTATATCGTTAAACTTCTTGAAACAGAGAATATTAATACATCCGATTTTCGAAATATCCTATTGTACGGTAAACTCGTTTCCGATTATGAGAGTATAGACCATGCAAGCCTTGATAAAGAATTAAAATCTATTGAGGAATTTTATACCGGAAGGTTGTTCAGGAACGAGAAAGAGAAAAGCCTGTATAATCTAAACAAAATATCCGCTGTTCTGAAAGATTATCTTAATCTGACATTATCCGCATCGGACAAAGATTTTTTCATTGAAAACAAATCTTTGTTTGCAAAAGAGTCAGTCGCCGATTTGATGAAAAGTTTATCGGAAGAAAAATATGAGGAATTCGAGAACGACCTGACTAAACTTGATAATAATATACTGGAAGTCGGTCAGTTTTATCAACTGGCTCAGGTACGCGATGAAATTATTGTCGGAAACGCGATTAAAGAAATCGAAAAAAGCAAAAGCAAATGGACAGCACTTATTGCCGGCGGGTTTCATACCGATGGAATTTGCCAGTTGCTGAAAAATAAAGATGTGAATTACGCTGTTGTGGTACCTAAGATAAAAACTATCAGCGACCAGAGCCTTTATCTGTCGGTAATAACTCATACTAAAAATCCATTGGAAAAATTCATTGAGAGCGCGATAAATTCTCTCGCGGACTCGTCATGGTTAGCGGAAAACCCTATTGGTTTTGATGTGTCGAGAAAACAGGTCAAACTAACAAAAGCGGTATCTCTGTTTCTGGCGGAATCAGCGGATAATATTCATCTGAAAAACCCTGTCTTATCCACAGGCGGTGTGATTGATGAACTGAATAAGGTTATCGCCGGTTACGATACGCAGGATATCAAAATTACGGATTTTAAACGTATCAATCAATATAGATTTTATAAAATGGAAATACACGGGCAACAGATGTTCTATTATTTTGAAGACAAAGATGCTCAACCATCGGATTTCAGAAAACTTATACTTTCAGATCTCCATTCTATTTTAGCCCGGGAAATAGATCTTGCGGATAAAAAATCAGTAACTGTTTTTTCTGAAGAAATAATGGCTGTTCTTGGGCCTAAACTGGATGAGTTGAAAACTGCTGAATCTGAAACACAAAAAACTGAACCGGATACGGTTGTTCAAGCGAACCAGATTAGAAACGCTATTCTGGATTATGCTTTTCTACGGGAAGAATTTAATATAAACGAAATGATGGGCGAGTTGCGCATGAAACACAGATTTGATTTCGATTTCAGAAAAGATATTCAGCCTGTGATCGAAAAACTGATCGACGATAACTGGATTTATGGCAATTTTCAAAATGAAACCAGCTCGTTTGCGTTGGCTGAAGACGTGAGATTGGCTTATTATCTCACTATTATGTCCGAATCGGAAAACTTTTTCCCCGATATAGAACAGCTTGAGTCATTTAATGTGAAAATTTTTGAGAATAGAGCGATATCAGCCGTTTCCGTTGAGGCAGGGATGTCTGTGGATTCGATAGTCAATCTGCTCAGACAAATTGAGCAGGGGGTTGTGAATGGTAAACAGGAATCTGTTTTTGAATATTCGTCTGCTGCTGACGCGAGTTACGAGGGAAGAATCATAGCGAATAAAAATCAGTTCAATTATCTGAGGCTGATTCGTAAAAAAATACCTGAAAATAACACTGTTTTGGATGACAACTCGCTGGATGATATTTTTGAGCCTGTAGGCTCAAACCTGATTCGGCTCGAAGATAACGATAAATCTGTACTTGTCTTGTCTATAGAAAATGGCGCTTATAATATATCTCTAATTGAGCCGGGTAACGATAAAAGACTGGAAACAATTCTGTTCCAGGACAGAATTATTATCAATGATCAGGCAAAGGAAAATTTGAATAAGGTTATTCATGAATTGATGGCAAGGTTTTCATCATACGTTTTCCTGCAGGGATTATTGATTATTTCGGATGACAGGGTAAAATACGTTAAACCAGATGAACTTCAGAACGCTGCTATCGAAGAGATGATTGCTGAAGAGAAAATAACGGATTTAATTATGGACGAAATAAATAAATTAAACATTCTTACCGCTTATCAGGGGGAAGGCGCTCCGCTTGAATCACTGACAGCTGTTTTTGATGAGGATATGAGCGAACAGGATATTGTAGGCAAGTTGAGCACATACAGTCCGAATGCTCTTATTGAGATAGGGAAAACAACAAGGAATCCTGCTTATTTGCGTGTACTTGCCAAAAACGCGATTTATTCTATGCCTAATTCGCGGATAAAAATCGGTGATTATGTTACTCACAAAATAAAAACGGTTCTCATTGATAACGAGTTTACCCCGACAGATTCGTTGATTGATCTCGTTAATGACAGTTTGTTTTTCGGTCATTTACTAAAAAATAATCCGGATAAAATTAAAGATTTGATTAAACATTCCCACGCAATGGGTGAATTGATTGAACTTATCGCGGATAAGATAGGAGCTAATGAATGGCAAATACCGACTCAGGTGATTGAGGATTTAAAACAGGCAATTATAAAAAGCCCTTTAGCGGATGAGGTTTTGCTGATGCAGTATTTTCAGGATCCTTCAATAAAAGTCAGAATATCGCTTGCAAGGTCTGCGATATCGGATATAATGGCCGATGATCCTGCGGAAGATGTAAAACTTGAGGTGGCGAAAAATCCAAATACAAGCCTTGCATATCTTCACCGGTTTGCAGAACCCGGCGTAAGCAAACAAATAAAACTGGCACTCGCATCAAATATGATGATCGATAAATATATTGTTGACCGTTTGATTGCCGAGAACGATGAGGATATAAAAGTAATGCTCGCTAAAACCCTCGCAAACGGTAACCTTCATATGTTCAGAAATATGCCTGACCAAATTGACAAATACCTTCTGAGACTGATAGATGAATGCGGCGATTCGGTTGATGCAGCGATTGCCTCGGCAAAAAATAAACTCAGTTTTAATGTCCTGGACAGGCTCATTATTCAAGGCCCGAAAATTCAGCTTATAGTGGCTGATAGGATGGATTTAACCCAGGATCTGATAACTAAATTGTATTCTAATTCGAATGAGGATGTTAAAAATAGGCTTGTATATAATATATCCGTTGACCTTCCTTTCTCTGAGTACCGTAAAGCTATAGTACAAAGCAGAAATGAGAAGGATGGATGGAAATTGAGGTTCGCGATTACAAAAAAACATAAGCTTGCTGTACCTATTATGCAGGAATTATTGAGAGATTCAAACGCCAGAGTCCGAGCAGGGCTTGCTACAAGAGAAGATTTACCCGAAGAAATGTTTGACGAGTTGTCGAAAGATCCGCTCGCTTTTGTTAGGTCGTATGTGGCAAATAACGCGGCAGCTCCAATTTTTGTAATAAAACGGTTGGGTGATGACGAAGCAAACTTATCCGATGGGTTAATTGCGCAAAACGGACAAGTACAAGATGGGTTTACAAAAGAAACGGTTATTTCCCTCGAGAAAAAAGGTAAAACTGTTCTTAGCATGCTTTCAATGAACAGAAAAATTCTTGATGTTCCTCGAATATACGATAAATTATTCCGCGATTACAAATACCATGGCGGTGTACTGAGAATGATATCGAGATTGCATGAAAGCGCCATTAACTTTTATAAAAAAGGCGAATATGAACAAGCATATGATTTGCTCAAATCACTTGGCGAATCAAAATATGCGCCTTTTGGCGTATTGTTCGATCTTGGTAATATTGCGTATCGGCTTCATAATACTGAGAAAGCGATGAAATATTACAGTAAATCGTATAATGAGTCGAACAACGTTTGCTCATTTATCGCGATGTATTTCCTGAAAAAAGAAGCCAAAGTGCCGGATACTATACTAAATTTGAGTGTACCTTTACAGACTATACTGCAGAATTTCCATAACGCAAAGCGAATTACGGAAAGCGAAATACCGGTGGTAATGTCATTTATCTCATCTGTAACTCAACCGATACCAGATGATTTGGTACCGTCCTATCTTGAACCGTCAGTTACATGGGAAGACCTCCTTAAATATGAAGATTACGAAAATTTGATAGCACTTAAACTTTACGCGTTAAGGGATGTTATCAATAAAGGGTATTTGAATGTATCCAGCGGATTGACGATTCTTGAGAATGTATTCAAAAGTTTCAGCGATCCACATCAAATTTCGGGAAACTGGAAAACATTTAAAAAATCATTCTGGCAGGAAATTATAACGAAATCGATTTTGAATGATCAAATAAAAGGGAGCCTGCTTGACAGCCCATCCGATCAGGTTGAGTTCTTTCTGCGCGGTGGTGTGAGGGGGGTAATCAAATATGCTGATTACCAAGATTTCAGAAATAAAATCGTAATGGACAATGTACCATCATTTTTGCGCGAAGATGTGGCAAGATCTGTTTGGATAGAATTTATTGACCTTACTGAAGATATTCTATTCTCCGAACCGAATTATTTCAGCCGGCTTTCACTTGTCCGCCAACAGGGATCATTTGGAGGATATGATAATGCTTTGCGAATAAGCTTATCGCTGAGCGGTGGCAAATACAGGTATGGTGTCGGCGATGTGAACTCGGTTGTTAGATCCGAAGGCGCTCACAGTATTTCCAGCGGAATATTCCGTAATCTCGGCATGAATATGGATGTTGATGAACTTCAAGACCGGTCATCTGCGTTAAGATTTCCGAAAGAAATGGATGATCCGAATTTATCCAAATATATAGCAAATACTTACAGCGAGCACGACCAGATGATGATTGAATTGTTCAATATCATAATAAGGAAAAACTCAATAGATGATTTGATTTGGGATTTAAAGAATTTCAAAGGCAACAGTATTATTGAAGACTACGCTATAAGAAACGCTCTCACGGGCCTAAAAGAAGATTATTCGAATCCATTTGCCCAGAGAATACTCGGTGAAGCGTTTTTCTATCTTTACAGGCATGAACCAAATCTTGAAATTATTGATGAACGTATGCCTGAATTAATGGAAAAATTAAGGGCATTAAAGGAACAAATAGATAAATTTTCCTGGGATGTACGAGTATTTTTTGACGGCGGTTGTTACCTGATAACATACCGCCAGCCGTTTCCGGTAATCGCTCCTCCTGTCGATTTAATTTTAGGAACGGAAGCCGTTGAAAGAATGTCAGGCCAGAATTTCGATGAACATTATTCTGGAGAATGGCTCCATTATTTATTGCGTATGAGGATTCGCGATCTTATTAGAGAAGGTAAACTTGTACCTGCCAACCTGCACAGGTTTTACAGGACAGTTGTAATTTATCTGTCGTCAGTTACAAGAAACGGGGAATTATTCAAAAGACTGAATCAATCGCATGCAGATATAAATCAGGGAGCAACAGGAAAAGCTGTTATGGATCTTCTGAACCTTTTAAGCGATGCTCAATTGCGCGGGCTTACCGACGAAATGAAAACAGATCTGTTGGCAATGAGATCTATTGTGACGGGTATGGTTAAAATAGATAGAAATAAACTGATGCGTATTGTTCAGAAAGAACAGATAGATAAATTTATTCGGCCCAATAGCGAATTATATCCTATTGCGTCAAGTTACGCAAACCTAATAATCGAAAAGCTTAATACGGGAAAAGATACAGCTGCCGCTATACTTGCCGCAGGATTTGCCGAAAAGTTATACGCTAATGATTTTCATGAATACGGGCGCGAAATAGAAAATGTTTTTTTACCGGTTGGGGATAATATCAGATTTATTTCAGATAAAATTACTAATTTCATGACAAAATATTCCGAACTCAGAAAGAACTCGGCCTCAAATTTAAAAGAAATAGTTAATATAATTTCGAATATTTCCCCTGAAAATGTAATGAAACCGATAGAAAACAGGCAAATATTGGATGCCGAACCGGAAAAAGTTATCTTGAAGGAAGTAGGTAAACAACTTACTGAGAATCTATTCCTAACAGGAGAAATAGGATTTTCACAGTTTGTTAAACTGGTTACCGATTATTATTCAAGTGTTTATAAAAATGTAAAAGAGAACCGGACATCAGTTGATCCTTTAATGTTCACTAATGAAAGCGAACAGATGTGGAAATCTATACACTCACAATTATTCCCATTTCTAAATGAATATAATTTCGTGAATGTTAAGAATTTCCTTGCCGGTATGCGTGAGCGCATGCAGACTGCGTTAGCTATCGCAAGAAGTAATTCAGATACAACAAGAAAACCTACAATCCTTTATACTCACTGGTCTTCAGTTGTCGTTCCTTTTGTTATTATGGGTATTTCATTGAAAACTATAGCCTTATTGCTTGCAGGATGGGCTGGTTTCGCTGTTTTATTGTATGCGTCGGCAAAAACTATTTCGTTTGCCATATCAAAAATAAAACAGCAAAAGGCGCGAAAGAAAATGGTTTCTCTGGAAAATGATGAAATTGATCCCGGCAAACTCTATGAACAGGTGAAACGTTTGCCTCTTTTGAATCCGAAAAATAATAAATGGGATAAGTATTTATTGATAGATGTCGATGGATTGTTAGATAACTGGGATTTTATGACTGTAGCGGGTTATTTCATTAAAAAGCAAGATGTTAAAATGTTTCTACATTCAACTAAATATACAAGAAATGATATTATCCGCCGTCTTTCTTCTATCGGGATAGATGTTTCAAAAATAGAGATTATATCAGCGGATGATTATAGGATTGACAAAAAACTTGATGTTGCCGATTATCTGCGGTTCAATTACGGAATCGATTTAAAGCAAATTCTTTTATTGTCGGCATATAATTCACAATCAAAAATCAAATCAAAATTATTGAGAGAGGGATCCGTCTCATTTGAGTTCGATATGAAATCTTATAACGATATCAGGCAGATAGGCCGTGATTTATCTACGGTTTTTCAGTTCCGTTCAGGACTCTCGCTTCCTGCGGAAGTTAAAATTGATCAAATAGACGAAACAAATCCTTCAAGTGGTTGGTTTAAAAGTATGAATGGGTCAAAAGCTACATTCTCTCAGTTTGTCGATTATGTTGCCAATTCAGGTAAGGTTGCAGGACTTTCAGATATCTATGGTGTTTCATTCGTTCTTTCTGAAAGAAAACCGGCTAAAAAAACCTTTTCCAATTCTAAACTTAATTTAATCAGCGAACTTATCGATAGTTCACTTTGATTTTACAAATCAAATTACATTTCCTATAATATAAAAATAATATTTAAATGATGGTTTTTATTTTATGGTTAGAATTATAGCCGGTGAGGCAAAAAGTCAACGAATTAAAATTCCAGGTTTCACAAACAAGATAAGGCCTACTTCCGATAAGGTAAAAGAGGCATTGTTTTCTATTCTGGGAGCGAAAATATTAAATGCCCGTGTACTTGATTTGTTTTGCGGATCAGGTAATCTTGGATTGGAATCCCTCAGCAGAGGAGCCGGATTTTGCTTTTTTGTTGAAAAAAATAATGTATGCCTTAGATATCTTGAACAGAACATAAAACAATTGCACTATGAACAAAAATCAAAGGTAGTGAAAGGTGATATATTAAAGATACTGGATATGAAATCTACTGATATATCCGGTGTTAACTTGATTTTTGCCGATCCGCCATATGACGAAACCGATATATGGTTTACTGAGCATAGCGGGAAAATAAACCTGTTGAAAATGCTGGAAAAATCTGGTATACTATCAACTTTTTTCACATTTGTGCTTGAACATAGAAAAGATTTTACTCTATCCGAAACATTCTTGAGTCCTTATATGTGGAAAAGAAAAGATTATGGTTCTACATCCTTGACTATAATTGAACCTGTTTACACAGGCGGAGAATTAGATGAATGATAAGAAAAACGCTGAAATAGCTGTTTATGCGGGAAGTTTTGATCCGATAACTTTTGGGCATATAGACATAATTAACCGCGCGTCGAATCTTTTTCCTAAATTGGTAATCGCCGTGATCGGAAATCCCGGCAAATCAACTTTTTTTTCTTTCGAGGAAAGAGTAAAAATGATTAAATCCGTTATCGGGCAAAACGATAATATTATAGTTGATGTTTTTGACGGATTATTGATGGACTATATGAAAAAAGTGAATTCAAAAGTTGTGGTGCGCGGGCTCAGGGCAATATCTGATTTCGAATACGAATTTCAAATGGCTCTTTCAAATAATAAACTCGACCCTGAAGTTGAAACAATATTTATGATGGCTAACGAACGGTATTCATACATCAGTTCACGACTAATAAAAGAAATAGCTTTGTTTGGGGGAGATGTGTCGGCTTTTGTACCGGAAACTATTGGTCAAAAATTGGCTTTGAAAAGGAATGAGATATCTAAAAAAGAGATGAGATCATGAAAAATTTACCTTATGAATTTAAAATCAAAGTAGATAGGATTACTCCCTATGAAACAGAGATATCAAAAGACCTCTCTTCGCGGATGATTGGGGAGCCGGAGTTGAGATTTGTAGATCCTATTACAGTAAATATCCGGGCAAAAAAAGTTGATCATGACATAATTGTACAAGGCGAAATAAATGCTGTATTGATAGTTTCTTGCGCACGGTGCCTCGAAAATTTCGAATACAAAATAGAGAAAAATAATTATTTTGCATATTTTAAAAATCCTAAGGATGAGAATATTGACTTGACACCGGGATTAAGAGAAGATATTATTGTTTCTTTGCCTATAAAAGCAGTGTGCCGGGATGATTGTAAAGGGTTGTGTACAAAGTGCGGGCAAAACCTTAACGAAGGGCAGTGCGGTTGCGTTAAGGAAAGTGGTTTTAATATACATTTTATGGATCTGGATAAGATTATTGATACTGAAAATAAGGATAAAAAGTAACAAACTATTCTCAGGAAAGGGATACATTCATGGCGAATCCGAAGAAGAAAATGTCAAGATCAAGAAGAGATAGCAGGCGTACGCATTATGTTGTTAATCCACCTTCGCTTGGAATATGTGATCATTGCGGTCAGGCTAAATTGCCGCATTTTGTATGTCCGGCATGCGGTTTTTACGGTGGTAAAAAGATGATTGAGGTCGAAGAGGGAGTATAAAGGATAGGCAATGAGAATCGCCGTTGATGCTATGGGGGGTGATTACGCCCCGGAATCTATAGTGCTCGGTGTGCTGGAAGCGGCAAGGAATTACATCGATTCTCCTGTTGAGATTGTCCTGGTAGGTGATCAGGATAAAATTATGGAAGTTTTAGTAAAAAACGACGGGCAGAAAATCGATAATATTAAAATTCACCATGCGTCAGAAGTAGTTGGCATGGACGAATCTCCAAGTATAAGTTTAAAACGGAAACGAAATTCATCAATCGCTATTTCAGCTAGCCTTGCAAAGGAAGGTGAAGTGGATGCTATTGTCAGCGCGGGAAATACCGGCGCTGTTGTAGCCGCCACTAAACTTCGATTGAGATATCTTAAGGGTGTTGAGAGGCCCGCTATTGCGACAGCGATTCCAACTCCTTTCGGTGTCTCTGTTATGCTTGATTCCGGAGCAAATGTAGATTCAAAACCATATAATTTACTTCAGTTTGCAGGAATGGGAGTCGCATATTCCAAATATATTTTCGGCAAAGAAAACCCGACTGTCGGTATTTTAAGTATCGGTGAAGAAGACAGCAAAGGTAACGAATTAACCAAAGAAACTTATAAGCTCCTTAAAAATTCACATTTGAATTTCATAGGAAATATCGAGGGGCGGGATGTACTCAAAAATAAGGTTGACGTAATTGTTACCGATGGATTTGTCGGTAATGTTGTGCTTAAACTTCTTGAAAGCATCAAGGGCACAATAAAAAGCCTTATATTAAATGAAGTAAAGAAAAATTTCCTTTATAAGTTGGCTGGATTGATGATGTATCCCATGATCAAGGGAATATCTAAAAAAGGAGATTATGCCGAATATGGTGGGGCGCCTTTATTGGGAGTTGATGGAATTTGTATTATATGTCATGGGTCTTCATCACCTAAAGCTATAAAAAACGCAATCCGAATAGCTGTTGAATTAAGTCGCTGTGAAGTTAATAAACATATTGAAGAAACCATGCAAATCTTATCAAATTGTCAAACTGATAACTAAAAAATACCGAGGTAGATAAGTGGAGCAGATTAGCACAATTCAGGTTACTGGGACGGGATCTTTCCTTCCTGACTCAGTATTAACAAATCAAGATCTTGAAAAAATGGTAGATACAAGCGATGAATGGATAATTACCAGAACAGGCATCAGCGAACGGCGAATAGCTAAAAACGGTTTGACTACATCTGATATGGCCGCCATGGCCGCTCAAAAAGCTCTCGAAAAAGCAGGCAGGAAACCGGAGGAAATAGACGTTATTATCGTTGCGACCGTAACTTCAGATTATATGTTCCCATCAACCGCTTGTCTTGTCCAGAAAAAAATCGGCGCTGTTAATGCCGCCGCCTTTGATCTTTCTGCCGCATGTTCAGGGTTCCTGTATGCGTTGATTTCAGGATTCGCATATATAAATTCAGGATGTTATAAGAATGTCCTTATCATTGGCGCAGAATCTTTATCAAAAATTACCGATTGGACCGATAGGTCAACATGTGTTCTCTTCGGTGATGGTGCCGGTGCAGTTGTTCTTGAACAGAATAATATTTCTAACGCCACTAAAGTTCTCTATAAATGTCTCGGCGCTGACGGATCCGGATCATATATGCTTGAAGTTCCGGCAGGAGGCACAGCGAAACCTGCTTCAGCTGAAACGGTCAATAACAGGGAACATTACATAAAAATGAAAGGCAACGAACTATATAAATGGGCCGTAAATAAAATGAAAGACCTCGTTGAAGAATCCATCGTGAAATCCGGTATTTCATGCGAGGATATAAAATATATTATACCGCATCAGGTTAATATAAGAATCATAGAAGGCGCACTCAAAAGATTAAACATTCCTATAGAGAAAGTTATAATTAACCTTGATAGATATGGGAATACTTCCTCTGCTTCCATTCCTATCGCTTTAGATGAGCTGAATAGAAACGGTAACCTGAAAAAAGGCGATATTATCGTTCTTGTGGCTTTCGGAAGCGGTCTTACATGGGCGGCATGTACTTTAAAATGGTAAAAAATGATAATTAAATTGAGGAATTTATAATGAAAAAAACAGCTGTTGTTTTTCCGGGGCAAGGGGCGCAGTATGTTGGCATGGGAGAAGGTTTAAGCAAATATCCCATCTATAATGATGTAATGAGCAGGGCTAATGAAATTCTTGGGTTTGACTTGCGGGAACTTTGTAAAAACGGTCCGATAGAAGAGTTGACAAGAACTGATAACAGCCAGGTAGCCATATATACTCTGGGGTATATCGGATACCTTATTGTGAAAGAGATTATGCCTGCCGACTGGCAACCGGATTATGTTGCCGGGTTAAGCCTTGGTGAATTTACAGCGTTGACATCTGCGGGTGTGTTTAGTTTCGAAGACGGTTTGATGCTGGTGCGCAAACGCGGGACTTTTATGATGGAGGCTTGTGCACAGACTCTTGGAGCCATGGCATCTATCGTAGGAGCGGAGAAAGATCAGGTCAAGGCAATTGTGGAAAAACAGGTTGCTGTAGGTAAAATTCTCGCTATGGCAAACTTAAATTGTCCGGGACAGATTGTTATTTCAGGAAGCAAAGATGCTGTAGCTCAGGCTTCTTCGGATGCGGAAAACAGTGGATTTAAAGTTGTGCAACTGAATGTCAGCGGAGCGTTTCACTCTCCACTTATGGAATCAGCTAAGAAAAAGCTTGAAAAAGAAGTTGCCAACATAGTATTCAATAATCCGAAGATTCCGGTTATAACAAATTGCGACGCGAAAGTTAAAACCGATTCCCAGGAGATAAAAGAATCTGTTATTCGACAAATTGTGAGCTCGGTTCATTGGAATGAAACCGTAGATTTTATGATATCCAATGGAGTGGAAATGTTTATTGAACCCGGATGCGGTAAAGTTCTTAAAGGATTAATCCGCAGGATTGACCGCCAGACGGTTTGTGTAAGTGTAGAATCGGAACCTGATTTTATTGAAATAGAAAAAATGATATCCCAGCAAATAATCCAATAATGGAGGAGCAGTTATGAATTTAAGCGGTAAAAACGCTCTCATCACAGGCGGAGGACGAGGAATAGGAAAATCCATAGCGGAAACATTAGGCAACCATGGAGCAAACGTAATATTGTGTGATCTTGATGAAAATCTTGGAGCTGAAGCTGTTGCCGATTTATCATCGAAAAATATAAAGGTTGATTTTTTTAAGGTAAACGCGGCAAGTTTCGAAGATGTGGAAACTACGGTCGCGAAAATTATTGACAAGCATAAAGCAATTGATATACTTGTCAATAATGCCGGTATTACTCGTGATCAGTTATTGATAAAAATGACTGAGAACGATTGGGATGCGGTTATCGCGGTAAACTTGAAAGGAACATTTAATTTTACCAAAGCGCTTTATCGCCCGATGATGAAACAGAAAAGCGGTAAGATGATAAATATCGCTTCAATTATAGGGATTATGGGTAATGCCGGACAAGCGAATTATGCCGCTTCAAAAGCCGGTATTATCGGGTTTACCAAATCAATAGCCAGAGAGCTCGGGCCGCGAGGAATATGTGTTAACGCCATCGCTCCAGGTTTTATCAAAACCGCTATGACTGATGCTCTTAAAGATGAAATAAAAGATCAAATGCTGGAACAAATCCCATTGAAAAAGTTAGGGTTGCCGGAAGATGTGGCTAATGCCGTTTTATTTCTCGCGTCGGATCTCTCAAATTATATAACAGGCCATGTATTAAATGTAAGTGGCGGTATGGTAATGTAGTTAATTAAGGATATAAAAATTTAATTGATATATATTTTTATATACAATTGGGAATTTATATTATATTATATGCGATGCAAAATCCAAAACCGAAAATTAATAAGATGGAGGACATTATATGTCAGTTGAAGAGAGAGTAAAAGAAATTATAGTTGAACAATTGGGCGTAAATGCTGAAGAAGTGACTATAGACGCTTCTTTCGTGGAAGATTTAGGTGCCGATTCTCTCGATCAAGTTGAACTCGTAATGGCTTTTGAAGAAGCGTTTAAAGCCGAAATACCTGATGAAGACGCTGAAAAATTAAAAACAGTTGGCGATGCGGTTACTTATATAAAAGCCCACAGCCAGGAAAAATAATTTAATCTTTTTAAAATAAAGGTTAGGAAATGAGGAAGAATTTTCAACCACGCAGAGTTGTTGTCACTGGCCTTGGCGTTGTGTCCCCTGTGGGAAATACAATGGATGTGTTTTGGGAATCAATCTGTCAGGGTAAAAGTGGTGTGGGTAATATCTCTCTGTTTGATGCATCGGATTTTTCCACTCGAATTGCCGCTGAAGTGAAAGGGTTCGATCCTGAAGGGGTAATATCAAAGAAGGAATCGAGGCGAATGGACAGATTTGTCCAGTTCGCTATTTGCGCGGCTAAAATGGCTGTTGATGATTCCGGAATCGATTTTACTTCTATCGATCCTTTTTCAGCAGGTGTTCTTATCGGTTCAGGAATAGGCGGACTTCAGGTAATTGAAGACCAGTATAAAATTTTACTGGAAAAAGGGCCGTCGAGAGTTTCCCCATTTCTTATACCTATGTTGATAACTAATATGGCTTCAGGTTATGTATCTATTTGGTATAATTTAAAAGGGCCGAATTTATGTGTAACTACGGCATGTGCATCAGGAACACATGCTATTGGTGAAGCTTACAGGCATATCGCTTTAGGCGATGCCGATATAATGATCACAGGTGGAACAGAATCCGCGATAACACAATTAGGGTTGGCGGGATTCTGTTCCATAAAAGCTTTGTCATCAAGGAATGATGAACCTCAGAAAGCAAGCAGGCCATTCGATATGGATCGCGACGGTTTTGTAATGGGCGAAGGCGCAGGAATTCTTGTTCTGGAATCATACGATAACGCTGTTAAACGTGGCGCCAAAATATACTGCGAATTTATCGGATACGGATGTACGGGAGACGCGTATCATATGACAGCTCCCGATCCGGACGGAGCAGGAGCAACAAAATGTATGGAGATGGCGCTGAGAAATTCATTGATAAATCCGGATGAAATAGATTATATCAATGCCCATGGAACTTCTACTCCATTGAATGATAAAATAGAAACGCTCGCGATAAAAAATGTTTTTGGTGATAACGCGAAAAAAATTCCCGTGAGCTCCACAAAATCAATGACCGGACACCTTCTCGGCGCGGCAGGCGGAATAGAGGCGATAGTTTGCGCTAAAGTTATTGAACATGGGATTATCCCTCCGACAATAAATCTGGATAACCCTGATCCTGAATGCGATCTGGATTATGTGCCGAACAAGGCAAGAGAAACAAAAGTCGATGTCGCTCTGTCAAATTCTCTGGGATTCGGAGGGCATAACGCCACTATAGTGATGAGAAGAATCTAATTCTATCGTTAATCCAAGTTTATCAGAATTAGCGGAAATATATTTTTCATACGCAAATCCCTCAAATTCAGGTAACTTATGAGTTCAGATCAAAAAACAAATCAGAAATCGATAACAAAATCTGCCGGAATATTCGGATCTGTTACGATGTTGAGCAGGGTGCTCGGGTTGGTAAGAGATGTTCTCTCAGCTGTATTATTCGGAACATCTTATACGTGGGATGCTTTTGTTATCGCTTATACAATTCCAAATATGTTTCGCACACTGTTGGGGGAAGGGGCCCTTACAGGAGCGTTTGTGCCTATGTTCGCTAAATACCTGCATGAAGATGGCAAGGAACGCGCCTGGAATTTTGTAAATAAAGCATTGACAGCTTTATCAATATTGCTGATCGTAATTATTATGATATCTTGGATCGTATCGGGAATTATCCTCCAGTTTAATTTATCTATTCGCATGCGTGAAATCATAATATTGTCTGTTGTTTTGTTCCCGTATATGTTTTTCGTTTGCGATGTTGCTCTTTTTATGGGTATTCTGAATACATTTTATCATTTCTTCCTTCCTGCTTTTTCACCGGTAATACAAAATATTGTTTTTATTGTTGTTATGCTTTTTCTTGTAAATATTACATTTATGAGCTTATGGACGAAGGTATTGATTTTATCTCTTGGAATATCTGTAGGTGGAATTGTACAGTTTGCATCCCACTACATGATGTGTAAGAAATACGGGATGAAATATAAATTTGAATTCGATTTGAAAGACGAGGGAGTTAAAAAAGTATGGACTCTAATGCTTCCTGCGGTACTGGGATTGTCGATTTATCAAATAAATCTTGTGGTAGACAGGTTTTTAGCGTTTATAATCGGTGAAGGCGCGGCATCGAGTCTATATTACAGCAATAGGCTTATACAATTACCTATAGGTTTGTTCGGTGTGGCACTTGCCACAACTTCTTTCCCTTTGTTATCTCACCATGCGGCGGCAAAAAAATATGAAGATTTTAAGAACGTATTATCCAGAGTGATGCAGATGATGGTTTTTATTACTTTGCCGGCTTCTTTGGGGTTGATGATTTTAAGTTATCCGATAATAAGGATGATTTATGAACATAATCAATTCGGCAGGGAATCCACAATAGCCACATCATACGCTCTGGCTTTTTACAGTATAGGCCTTATCGCTTATTGCTGTTCTAAAGTGATAATCAGGGCATATTATTCGTTACAAGATACCAAAACACCAGTAAAAATAGGGATAATTACCTTAATTATTAACGTTATCCTAAATTTAATCCTGATGTTTCCATTAAAACAAGGCGGATTGGCTCTGGCCACATCTCTGACCGCTTTTTTAGGTTTATTTATGATGATACGAGGATTGAATAAAAAAGTCGGGGCGTTTTTCAACCCTGCGTTTTACCGATCACTAAAAATATCATCAATAGCTACTTTTGCTATGTCGGTTATCGCATATTTGTCATATATATATTTGAACAACATGTTTAGTTCTGGTAAAATTTCAAATATCATTACAGGTTTTGTTCCGGTTACAATAGGTGCAGTGGTGTATATACTGGTAGCTTTTTTATTTAAATCCGATGAATTGTCGGAGTTGCTGGCAATTATTAAAAATAAAGTGAAATGAGTCATTATTCCCGCACAATAAATAAATATTCAAATCGAAAACTTTTTAGCGTATTATTAATCTTATTATCTGAAATTAATAAATTAAATCTTTGATAAACTATTTTTGATAAAATAATTATTTCCAATAAAAAAGGAAATATGTTATTTTTTTTGTTTTAAAATCAATATCGGGAAAGGATATATAAATATGTTTGCAGCCATATTAAAAAAAATAGTCGGTACACAAAATGAACGCGCGTTGCGTAAATTAAAACCGATTGTGGAGAAAATAAATGAGCTTGAAAAATCATACCAGTCATTAACCGAAGAACAGCTTATAGCGAAAACCGAAGAATTTAAACAGAGAATAAAAAAAGGGGAAACAACAGATTCAATTATGCCTGAAGCGTTTGCGGTGGTCAAAAACGCCTGCAGAAGGTTGTGTGGCAGATCATGGGTTGTTTGTAACCACGAAGTTAAATGGGATATGGTTCCTTTTGATGTACAGATCATAGGCGCGATTGTACTTCACCAGGGCAAAATATCGGAAATGGCTACCGGTGAAGGCAAAACTCTTGTTGCGACAATGCCGGTTTATTTGAACGCACTTACAGGGCGTGGTGTTCATGTTGTTACTGTAAACGATTATCTTGCGCGTCGTGATAGCCAATGGATGGGAGGCGTATTTAAATATCTCGGTTTAACTGTAGGATGCCTTCAACACGACATGGAACGGGACGAGCGCAAAGAACAGTATAACCTTGATATAACTTACGGTACGAATTCAGAGTTCGGATTTGATTATCTGCGTGACAACGGAGCACTTGACCTTGAAGATCAGGTTCAGCGCGGGCATTATTATGCCATAGTCGATGAAGTTGATTCCATCCTGATAGACGAAGCGCGAACACCACTTATTATATCCGGGCCGGTAAGTGTATCCACCCACAAATATGATAAACTCAGGCCTGTTGTCGAAGGATTGGTACGCAAACAGACGATGTTGTGCAACAAATTACTGGGTGAAGCAAAACAGCTTATCGATTCAGATGGCGATATGGATATGGCCGGTATCAAGCTTTATCAGGTTTCACAAGGCACACCCAAAAATAAACAGTTTCTTAAATTGCTTGAAGATACCAAAATAAGAAAACTGGTCGAAAAAACCGAGCTTGAGATGCTCAGTGACATGAAAAAACAAGAGGCTCATGAATTAAGAGAAGAACTGTATTTCGTACTCGATGAAAAAAGCCACACTGTTGACCTTACCGAAAAAGGTAGGGAAACTTTAAACCCTGCTCATCCTGAAGAATATATAATTCCTGATATTATTACCCTTACTCAGGAAATTGACGAAGATGAATCATTGAAGGATGTGGATAAAGAAATCCAGAAGAGAACCATGCAGAAAAAATATGAAGAGACTAACGAAAAAATACACAACATGTCTCAGTTGTTGCGCGCGTTTTCTTTGTTTGAGAAAGACGTGGATTATGTCGTAAATGATAACCGTGTATTAATTGTCGATGAGTATACGGGAAGACTCATGCCGGGAAGAAGGTTCAGTGACGGATTACATCAGGCACTTGAGGCAAAAGAGTGTGTAAAAATTGAGCGCGAAACTCAGACGTTCGCGACCATTACAATACAGAATTATTTTAGAATGTATGAAAAACTCGCCGGTATGACCGGTACCGCGGAAACAGAAGCGGAGGAATTCAGCCGGATTTATAAACTCGATGTAGTCGTTATACCGACAAATGAGCCTATCCGGCGTCTTGATTTGGATGATGTGATATATAAAACACGAAGAGAGAAATATAACGCTATTGTTGACGAGATAATAGAGTCTTATCATAGAGGACAACCTGTTTTGGTCGGTACAATTTCTGTAGAAAGTTCAGAGGTATTGAGCAGGTTGCTTAGACTTAAGAAGGTATCTCATCAGGTGCTTAACGCGAAATACCATGAAAAAGAAGCGGAAATTGTCGCTTTGGCAGGTCAGAAAGGATCTGTTACCATAGCGACAAATATGGCAGGTAGAGGTACCGATATTAAACTTGGGCCTGATGTGCTGGTTACTGATCCGCGCAAACTCAAACAAGGCGAGTTTATTTTTAAGAAATCAATGGGGGATGAATATAAAAAACTTTATGGAGGACTTCATGTAATAGGTACGGAACGCCATGAGAGCCGAAGGATTGACCGTCAGCTTCGAGGACGATCCGGCCGGCAAGGGGATCCAGGTTCCTCAAGATTCTATATTTCTCTTGAAGACGATTTGATGAGATTGTTTGGTTCAGACAGAATAGCCGGAATCATGGAAAAAATCGGAATTGAGGAAGGCGAACCACTTACCCATTCGATGCTCAACCGTGCTATAGAGTCTGCCCAGAAACGAGTTGAACAACGCAATTTCTCGATTCGTAAACATACTCTGGAATACGATGACGTGATGAACAAACAGCGCGAAGTAATATATGGTTACCGCAATCAGATCCTTAGGGGCGAAGCCGTAAAGGAAATGATTCTTGATATGATCAATGAAGAAATAGCAAAAAGAGTTGACCAGTATGCCCCATCAAAAGTTTCCAGCAGTGAGTGGAATCTGGAAGCATTTTCGGTATGGTGGAGAGAAACATTCCTCTTTCCAATACCAATCGCGGAACTCAAAAAGATCAATGACAGCGATGAGATCGCCAAACGGTCAATTGAGTTTATAAAAAGAAATTATGAGGCGAAAGAATCGTTTGAATCACCTGAAAAAATGCGACAGCTTGAAAAATGGATCGCTCTTCAGACAATAGATAAACTTTGGATTGAGAACCTGTACAATATGGATAACCTGCGCCATGATATCGGATACCGCAGTTACGGGCAGAAAGACCCGTTAATAGAATATAAACAGGAAGCATACACATTGTTTTCCGAACTTGTTGATGATATAAGAAAAGAAATTGTGGGAACCGTATTCAAAGCGACTTTAGTTCCTATGGATCAGCAACAGAATATACTGGAGAATTTGCAGGAACAGTTTTTAAACGAACAACCTCAAACTGTATTTGAAAAAATTTCCTCGGATGGTGAAATATACACCAATTCACCGGAAGATAACTTTGCTCTCCGGACAGCCCGCAAACCTATCAGAAGATCGATTCCGAAAGTCGGGCGAAACGACGAGTGCCCTTGCGGAAGCGGGAAAAAATATAAAAAGTGTTGTGGAAGCTGAAATTATAAAATATGGACAGAAAATTGATTAAAAAGTTTTCGGGCTGGATTTTTGCGTCTTTAACCGGTCTTATGCTGGTTATGATATTCCCGCCGTATGGTTATTATCCTTTGATATGGGTTGCTCTTGTGCCTTTGTTTTTCGCTGTAGATGGCAAAACCTTGAAACAATCATTCTTCCTGAGTTATTTCTCCGGCATAATTTTTTTTGCGGGATTAATTTACTGGCTGGTTAACATTACGTTTGCCGGTACTTGCGGGTTGATACTTTACCTTGCACTGTATTTCCCGTTATTTATTTGTTCAATAATATGGCTGAAGAAATCTCTAAAATTAAATTATTTGTTTACCGCGCCTGTTGTGTGGTGTTTTACGGAATACCTCAGGGCAATCGTGATGACCGGGTTTCCGTGGGATAATCTCGGATATTCATTTTATAATGATTATCGTTTAATTCAAATAACTGAATATATTGGTGTTTCGGGGTTATCTTTTATAGCTGTTTTAGGAAACATTCTGTTTTATTATTCTATAAAGGAAATATCGGCTATTTTCGCTGAATCCATGAAACGAAGCGAAGTTATCGCAAAACTTATTTTAAAATCAATTGTGCCTCTTGTTCTTTTTTTTCTTGCGATAACACTTTTACGGGAATGGGGAGAAAAGAGAGCGGATTATTTTAAAAACAACATATCTCCAAATAAACTGAAAGTCGCTTTGATTCAGGCGAATATTCCGCAAAGCATAAAATGGGACAAGTTTTCGCAGGATGAAATCTTACAGCGTTATAAGAATTTAACCGAATCCGCGGCGAAAAATAATCCTGATTTGATAATCTGGCCCGAAAGCAGTCTGCCGGGTTTTTTTAATTATGATGAAAAGTCGACTTATCTGATATTTGATTTGATTAAAACTTTGAAGGTTCCCATGCTGTTTGGAGGAAACAAGCTTAAAGTTGAAAAAGATAGATATACGTATTATAATAGCGTTTATTTTGTAAAACCGGGAGAAGATTTGGTTGTAACCTATGATAAGATTCATCTTGTCCCTTATGGCGAATATATACCAAATAAAAAATTTTTAACAAAAATACTGCCTAAACTCGAATCGATTGTCCCTTTTGAGGATTTTACTTTCGGGGAAGAGTCGAAAATATTTGAACTGAATAAATTCCGGTTTGGTGTATCTATTTGTTTTGAGGATATTTTCCCGGATCTGGTAAGGAAAATACCTTATCAAAACGCTGATTTTATTGTTAATGTTACAAATGATGCATGGTATATGAAAACTTCAGCTCCGTATCAGCATTTTTTTATGGCTATGTTCAGGGCTGTTGAAAATAGAACACCGTTTGTAAGGTGTTCGAATACCGGTATTAGCGGATATGTGGGCGCAGACGGAAAATTTGATATTTATTACGGTAAAAACGGATCGCCGATTTTTGAAGAGGGGTATATGAGCGTCGATATCCCTAAAAAAGAAAAGCCTGTAATGACGTTTTACACAAAATTCGGGGAACTATTTTTTTATGTACCGTCGGTGATTTCTGTTTTACTTTTAATGGTTTCTTTTGTATATTCTTTTGGAAAAATTCTGATAAGGAGGATTACTGTTAATGTTGGAAGAGCTAAAAGCTAATTTGGCGGATAAGAAAGATCGGCTGGAACAGCTAAGGGGGTATCTTTAATTTGGAGACAATGGCCTCCGATTTATCCGAACTCGAAAAAATTATGGCGTCAAATGGATTTTGGGATGATAACCTCGCGGCAAAAAAGATTATCGATAAAGCCAAACTTTTGCGAGCGTGGGTAGATCCGTGGAATAAAATAAAAAAAGACTGCGATTCCGTTCAGTCTTTACTTGATCTTGTTGAGTCGGAAGAAGATGAGACCATATTACATGAACTCGAAACCGAATTACATCATATTGAAGAAAACCTGCATAAACTTGAGTTTAAAAAAATGCTTGGCGGAGAGCATGATATGAATAGTGCTATCGTTACTATTCATTCGGGCGCGGGCGGAACGGAAGCCTGTGATTGGGTAAGCATGTTAAACAGAATGTATACTCGATGGATTGAGAATCAAGGGTATAAAATGACAGTTACCGACTTTCTACCCGGTGAAGAAGCCGGTATAAAAAGCATAACGTTTTTGGTGGAAGGAGAATATGCTTACGGATACCTCAAAGCGGAAAAAGGAGTACACCGGTTGGTGAGAATATCCCCTTTTGACGCAAACAAACGAAGGCATACTTCTTTTGCTTCACTTGACGTGATCCCGGAAGTTGAGGACGACATAGATATCGAAATCAATGAAAAAGATTTGCGAGTGGATACTTACCGTTCATCCGGCGCAGGTGGGCAACATGTTAACGTTACCGATTCGGCGGTGAGAATTACTCACTTGCCCACAGGTATTGTGGTTCAGTGCCAGAATGAGCGGTCGCAGCATAAAAACAGGGCGTTTGCCATGAAAATTTTGAAATCGCGCCTTTTTGAACTTCAACAAAAAGAACGCGATGAAAAATTGTTGCAGGAATACGGCGAAAAAGATGATATCGCGTGGGGAAGCCAGATCAGGTCGTATGTGATGCATCCATACTCAATGGTGAAAGATCACCGCACACTCGAAGAAACAAGCAATGTAACAGCCGTTATGGATGGCGAAATAGATAATTTTATAGAATCGTTTTTAAAAATGACCAAACTGAAACATCCTGCAAAATAACATAATTGTTTTATAAGCAGAATCTAACTGAGGTTTCATTAAATAACACAAAACCATAGGTACTAAAATGGAAGAAGATAGAGGCCATCTGTTTCAACTGAAGTTGAAAAAACTTGAAGAACTGAAAGAAAAAGGACTGAACCTGTATGGGCGCAAATACGAAGGCGCAGGTACTATAAAACAGATAAAAGACGATTTCAAAGAAGGCGCACCGGTGAAAATCGCGGGCAGAATCATGGCGTACAGGGAACACGGAAAAAGCGTTTTTGCCGATTTGAAAGATATATCCGGCAAAATACAGATATATGTTCAAAAAAATATTGTCGGTGAGGAAAACTTCGCGATTTTTAAAAAATTGGATACCGGAGATATTATCGGATTGGAAGGCGATACTTTTTTAACCCATATGGGCGAACCTACTGTAAAAGTAAACAGATTTGATTTGCTGAGCAAATCTCTTCTTCCTTTACCTGAAAAATGGCATGGGCTAAAAGATGTTGAAACAAGGTACCGCCAGAGATATGTCGATCTGATTATGAATGATGATGTGCGTGAAGTGTTTATTCTTAGAAGCAAAATAGTCAAAAGCATACGTAATTTTCTTGATCAGCGCAATTTCCTTGAGGTTGAGACTCCTATGATGCAGCATTTTGCCGGTGGTGCTACCGCTAAACCGTTTAAAACACATCACAACGCTCTTGGAGTAGATCTTTATTTGAGAATAGCGCCGGAATTATATCTAAAACGACTTCTCGTGGGCGGCCTTGAGCGAGTGTATGAACTTAACCGCAATTTCAGGAATGAGGGCATATCAAGGCGCCATAATCCGGAATTCACTATGCTTGAGGTTTATCAGGCGTATGGTGATTACGAGGAAATGATGAAACTTACCGAAGAATTGGTGAGTTCTCTTGCCATTCAGGTTTGGGGTTCAACAAAAAAACAGATGAAAGACGGCAGGGAATTGGACTTTACTCCTCCATGGAAACGAATCACTCTGGTTGATGCGGTTAAAGAAGCGTCCGGAGTCGATTTCATGACTGTTGCCGATCCTTTTGAAACTGCTCGCGGGCTTAAGGTGGATGTTTCGCAGAACATGACTCGTGACGAGATACTCTGTGAGGCTTTTGAGACTTTAGTTGAGCCGAATTTGTATCAGCCTACTTTCGTTACCCATTATCCCGCAAGTTTATGTCCGCTGGCTAAAACTGTTGATGGTAACCCGGATCTTACCGCGCGCTTTGAGCTGATTGTTCGCGGTCAGGAACTGGCTAACGCTTATTCAGAACTTAATGATCCTATTGAACAAAAAGAAAGATTCATCAAACAGGCCGGCGATGAAAAACAAATTGATGATGATTTTGTGCGGGCTCTGGAATACGGTATGCCACCGGCAGGCGGGCTTGGTATCGGTATAGACAGGCTTGTCATGGCTCTGACAGATTCGGATTCCATAAGAGACGTTGTACTGTTCCCACAGCTTAAACCCGAGAGTTTATCCTGATTTCAGAAAGAAGATATCTATGCGTTTTATAAATTATGAGTTTTTTGTAACATTGCGGTATTTGAGTTCAAAACGAAGAGAAAAGTTTGTTCCTTTTATTACAATGTGTTCATTGCTCGGGATAATGATTTCAGTTATGACTCTTATTGTCGTAATCGGAGTTATGACCGGATTTGAGCGTGACCTCAAAACCAAAATGATAAGCATGAATTCGCATATTACTATTGAAAGCCAACTCGGCAAAGGAATCGACAATTATCAGGCGCTGGAAAACAAACTGCGGGATCTGAAAGAGATCAAAGCTTCCGCTCCTTTTTTGATTGGTGAAGCATTGATAAGAACTCAATCCGGAGGTAAAGGAATTATACTGAAAGGTATAAATCCAGAAGACGAAAATAAAGTCTCCGATCTGGAAAAATATATCAAAGAAGGACATTATAAGTTGTCTGAGAAAGGAATTCTTATAGGAACAGAGCTCGCGAGGTATTTCGGAATATCTGTCGGAAGCACTGTGGTAATCAATCTCCCTTCAAAATCATCAACCGCTTTCGGAATGATACCGAGGGAACTCAAATGCGTGGTCGAGGGAATATTTTCTTCAGGGTTGTATGATTTTGATGTTAATTTTATTTATATGCCTCTCGATACATACCAGAAATTTTTAGGCGTAAAAGTTGTCTCTGGCATAAGTGTTCAGTTGTTTGATTTTGATAAATCATCTTTGATTAAAAATACCATAATCAAGAAACTCGGGTTCCCGTTTTTCGCGCGAACATGGCTTGAGCGAAATAAAAATTTGTTCCGGGCAATACAGACAGAGAAAGTGGTTATGTTTATTATACTTGTTGTGGCAATAGTAATTGCTGCTTTTAATATTTCAAGCACATTGGTTATGACTGTAATGGAAAAAACCAAAGATATCGGAATATTGAAATCGATTGGCGCTTCAAGCGTAAGCGTAATGAAAATATTCTTGTTTCAGGGGTTTCTTGTTGGAATAATCGGTACGATTCTGGGAGTGATTTGTGGAGACCTGATCGTAGAAAATATAGATTATATAGCTGATTTCGTTTCAAAAATGTTTGGATTTGAGGTTTTTCCCAAAGATATATATTTATTTGACAAAATCCCTGCGTATATTTCAGCCTGGGACACAACAGTAATAGCGTTATGTTCCATTTTTATAAGCGTAATTGCGGCAGTTTACCCGGCTTGGAAAGCTTCAATCCTTAATCCGGTGGAAGCATTAAGATACGAATAAAATAAAAAATCAAATAGAGATTATCAGATAATGGTTAATAATATTTTAAAAGCAGACGATATAATAATACAAACACATGATCTTTGGAAAGTTTATAAATCGGGCAAAGAAAAAATAAATGTTCTTACAGGTATCGATTTGAGTATAAAAAAAGGTGAATTTGTTAGTATATCCGGCGCGTCCGGAGTAGGAAAAAGCACTCTTTTGCATATACTCGGATTACTCGATGAACCTACCCGCGGGAAAGTGTATTACCGCGGGGTTGAATCGACTTCGCTCAGCAATAAAAATAAAGCGGAATTGAGAAATAAAGCTTTTGGATTCATTTTTCAATTTTTTCATCTTTTGCCTGAATTTAACGCTGTGGAAAATGTATTATTGCCTGCTTTGATAAGGAAAAATAGTCTTAGCCATAACCAAAAACTGGATAGAGCAAAATCGTTGCTCGAACAAGTTGGACTCAGTCACCGATTAAAACATAAACCGTCTCAATTGTCTGGAGGAGAACAGCAAAGGGTAGCAATAGCCCGCGCGTTCATGAATGAACCGGATATTATTTTTGCTGACGAACCGACAGGCAACCTCGATAAAGTTTCCAGTTCTGAAATTCAGGAAATTATTATGAACCTGAATGAAAAAATGAAACAGGCTTTTGTCCTTGTAACTCATAACCTCGATCTCGCAAAAATTGGCCATGTCAGATTGAATCTGGTCGACGGCGCGCTTGTAAACGCGGATTAATTAAACTATACCTTATATTTTCGTTTCTATATTTGTGGGAATATAAAAAAATAAAACGGAGTATATTATGCTTTGCGATATATGCCATAAAAACGAGGCTACCGTGCATTATACGGAAATAGTCCATAATCAGATGATAAAAATGGATTTATGCGAAGAATGCGCGAAAGTTAAAGGTGTTGGGGTTCAATCTCCGTTTTCCATATCCGATTTGTTATCAGGGCTTGCTGAAATGGATACAGGAACACGCTTTGAAGATCCCGTATGCAAAGGTTGCGGATTGAGTTTTACCGGATTTAGAAAATCAGGCAGATTAGGCTGTCCGGAGTGTTATGAGACATTTAAGGTTCCTTTGGAATCTTTGATAAAAACTATTCATAAAAGCTCAAAACACGCTGGAAAACAGTTTGCCAAAACAACACCGGACGAAGAAAAACATGTATCACCGGAAGAAAAGTTGAATCAACTGAAAAAAGAACTGCATATCGCAGTTGAGAAAGAAGAATATGAGCAAGCAGCTCAATTAAGGGATCAAATACGGGAAATCGAAAAAGAAATTAATTCGGATAAATAAATTATGAATCTTGCGGATCTAATTGACTCAAAAAGTGAATGGTTAAATGGCGACGGCCCTAACAGCGATATTGTGATCAGTTCGCGTATCCGGCTTGCAAGGAATATCAATGGCTATCCTTTTCCACACAGGGGAGAACACAAAACCAATATCGAAGTTATGGAAAAAATATTGTCGGCTATCGATAAAACAGGCTTTTTTAAGGATGGTTTTGTTGTGAAAATGTCGGATTTGACCGATCTGGATAAACAAATGTTGCTCGAAAAGCATCTTATTAGTAAAGAACATCTAATAGCTCAGATAGGCAGTGCTGTCGCTGTGAGCAGAAAACACGATTTGTGCATTATGATCAACGAGGAAGACCATCTCAGAATCCAGGTATTGAAAGCGGGGTTTCGCCTTGAAGAATGTTGGGATTTAATAAATACACTGGATTCGGAATTAGAAAAATATTTGGATTTCGCTTATTCTCCTGATTTAGGTTATCTTACCTCTTGTCCGACTAATGTTGGTACCGGTATGAGGGCATCCGTTATGATTCATTTGCCCGGTCTTGTGCTTATGGATCTTATAAATAAGGTAATGCAGGCTGTTTTAAAACTGGGGTTGGCGGTGAGAGGTTTTTATGGTGAAGGATCTGAAATTTTGGGAAACCTTTTCCAGGTGTCTAATCAGATAACTTTAGGCAAAAAAGAAAAAGAGATTATTTCAGGAATCATACGTGTTATTGACCTTGTAATTGAACATGAGAGAAATTCAAGAGAAATGCTTCGCAAAACAGGCGAAGAAAAATTAAAAGACAGAGTTGGCAGGGCATATGGTATTTTGACTAACGCGCATCTTATTTCAACTAAAGAAACAATTGCTCTTTTATCCGCTTTGCGACTTGGAATGGATATGAATTATATTGAAGGAATAGACAAAGGTACAATCAACGAATTGTTCATATTAACTCAACCTGCTCATTTACAGTTGAAAACCGGACAAACCCTTGATCCGGATGCACGAGATATAAAACGAGCGAGTTTAATCCGTAACCGGCTTGAGAAAAATAAATAAAATTGATAATAAATATAAGCTATTAAATGAGGTGAAAACAAATGTTTGACAGATTTACTAACAGAGCAAAACAAGTAATCATCCTCGCAAGGAAAGAGGCCGATAGGTTTAATCACAACTATATTGGTACGGAACATCTACTTTTAGGTCTTATTAAACTTGGACAGGGTGTCGCTGTTGATGTGCTCAGATCAATGGGCGTTGATTTCGAGACTATTCGGATGGAAGTTGAAAAAGCAGTGGGTACCGGCCCTGAAAACAAGGCAATCGGAGATGTCCCTCTTACATTACGTGCGAAAAAGGTTATTGAACTCGCTGTAGAAGAAGCGAAAAACCTGAACCACACATATATCGGAACAGAACATTTGCTTCTCGGACTACTTAAAGAGGGAGAAGGTGTTGCCGCGCGGATTCTGAAAAATCTCAATGTTGATATTGAACGGGCGCGAGCCGAAATAAGAAGAGAACTTGAAAGCGGATTGGCCAAACCAATAGAAGAACCCGCTATGCCGGGAATAGAAAAAGCCGATAAAACCCCTGCGTTATCAGCCTTCGGGAGAGACCTTACGGAACTTGCCAGAGAAGGCAAACTCGATCCCATTATCGGAAGGAAAAATGAGATCGAACGTGTAATCCAGGTGTTATGCCGCAGAAGAAAAAATAACCCTGTCTTGTTGGGTGAGGCGGGTGTTGGTAAAACAGCTATTGTTGAGGGGTTGGCTCAGGAAATCATCGCGGGCAACGTACCTGAGATTCTGCGCGATAAAAGGTTGATCACTCTTGATCTGGCGCTTATGGTCGCTGGTACAAAGTACCGCGGGCAATTTGAGGAACGAATTAAAGCTGTTATGGATGAAATAAGAAAATCAAAAAATATTCTGTTGTTCATTGATGAACTACATACAATCGTTGGAGCCGGCGCGGCGGAAGGAGCTATTGACGCGTCAAATATTTTAAAACCGGCATTGTCTCGCGGTGAAGTGCAATGTATTGGCGCCACGACTCTCGATGAATACAGAAAATATATTGAGAAAGATGCCGCTTTGGAGAGAAGGTTCCAGACAATAATGGTTCAGGCGCCTAATGTCGAGGAAACAGTACTCATTTTAAAAGGATTACGCAAAAAATACGAAGACCACCATAAAGTGAAATATTCAGATGAGTCTATAGAAGCATCAGCTACTCTATCGGACAGATATATAAGCGGAAGGTTTTTGCCGGATAAAGCAATCGATTTAATGGACGAAGCCGGAGCAAAAGCCAGGATATCTGCTATGACTATGCCTGTTGATGTAAAAACGATAGAGAAGGAATGCGAGAAACTTAAACTCGAAAAAGAACAGGCAATAAGAGAACAGGATTTTGAAAAAGCTGCTCAGCTCAGAGACAAGGAAAGAGAAGCTCGCGAACGCCTTGAGAAAGTTCTTTCCGGCTGGAAAGAAACAAGAGCTGAAGAAGAAATAGTGATCGTTGCCGAAGATATCGCTCAGATAGTATCTAAATGGACAGGCATACCCGTGTCCACTCTTGAAGAATCGGAGACTCAGAGGCTGTTAAGAATGGAAGAGGAAATTCATAAGATCGTTATCGGACAGGAAGAAGCTGTAAAAGCGGTTTCACGAGCCGTAAGAAGGTCGAGGGCTGATTTAAAAGATCCGCGCAGGCCTATTGGTTCTTTTATTTTCCTTGGCCCTACCGGAGTAGGAAAAACATTGCTTGTAAAAGCGCTGGCAAAAGTAATGTTCGGTGATTCCGACGCTGTTATCCAGATAGATATGTCCGAATACATGGAAAAGTTTGCCGTATCGCGATTGACCGGTTCACCTCCGGGATACGTCGGTTACGAAGAAGGCGGGCAGTTGACCGAACAGGTAAGGAGAAGGCCTTATTCGGTGGTTCTATTTGATGAAATAGAAAAAGCGCATCCGGATGTATCTCATATACTTCTGCAGGTACTTGAAGAAGGTAAACTTACAGATAGTCTTGGGAGACATGTTGATTTCAGGAATACACTTATCGTCATGACATCCAATGCGGGCGCCGATTTGATTAAGAAAGATACAACTGTCGGTTTTAAATCTACCGGAGAAAACCTTATTGACCATGATACTATGAAAACAAAAATCATGGGCGAGGTGAAAAAAATATTTAAACCGGAATTCCTCAACAGGGTTGACGATATTATAGTGTTTCACGCTCTGGATCATGCAAATATAAAACATATTGTTGAGCTTGAACTTGATAAGGTTATAAAACGCCTTGCCGCGAAGAATATCAAACTGGTTCTCGAGAACGATGCAAAAGAATTTTTATGCGAAAAGGGTTATGATCAGAAACTTGGCGCACGGCCTTTAAAAAGAGCTATTGAAAAATATGTTGAGGATTATTTATCCGAAGAGATTTTGCGCGGAAATATTCTTAAAGGGCAAACCGTTAAGGTTACTGCCACAAAAGATTCTTTGAACTTTAAACCGGAAGATTGATAAATCTTCTTGACATTAGAGATATAATTATTGTATCTATTTTTAAACAACCAAAAAGGCACTAAGTGCCGGAGTGGTGAAATTGGTAGACGCAGAGGACTCAAAATCCTCCGGGGGCAACTCCATGCCGGTTCGACTCCGGCCTCCGGCACCAACTCATATTAAACTAAAAACCGCCTGATTAAAATATCGGGCGGTTTTTCTTTTTTTAATCTAAATCCAAACATATAATCAGTATTGTAATAATAGTTATCCTTTTGGTTACCATTAATAAAATTTGATAATAGGATAAGTTAAATAATGGTTCAATCTGACAGGGATTTGTTTGTTAGTTAAAAATATATTTCAGTTTGATTGATATTTAGATTGTATTCACTAAATTTGATATTACGAAAGAAAATCATTAAAACAAAAATAAAGGAAAATAAAAGCACTTGACATAATATACGTAATGCTATTAAAATATTATAGATAGGTAAATGTTTTTTTGCGAAAAATATATGTAATATAAAAATTATAAATGATTAGCAAAATAAAAGTGCTTTGGTTCTGTTCTGATAATGAGATGCTTTTAGTAATACTTATATAAGGCACTTATCACAAAAGGGATGCGAATTATGACGTTTCAGATACTGATGCAAAAAGGAGGGAATGTTTCATGGGTAATATTAGGTATGTCAGTTGCATCGGTAACAATTATTTTGTGGAAAACCGGTCAGTTTGTCTATTGGTGGTGGATAGGTCTTTCCTCTAAAAATCATCCTATTTCAAAGGTTCTTAATACTGCTCGATGCGCAATAAAAGAGAATGATGAAATATGGAGAGATATTGTGCAGACAGAATCGTCAAAACAGATGGCTAAAGTTGACTCAGGATTGGGCGCTATGTCTATGATTGTGCAGTTATGCCCATTACTGGGATTGCTCGGTACTGTAACAGGTATGATTTCCGCGTTTCACCAATTGGAAGTTCTCGGAGGACGGCCTGATCCCGCAGTGTTGGCGGGAGGTATTTGGGAAGCCCTGCTAACAACTGTTATGGGATTATCAGTATCGATTCCAACACGCATTGTATTATATGGATTCGATACACTGGCAAATAAGATATCAGCTCAAATACAACATAATTTACTTGAAGATACTGTTTGTCTGCGTAAAATGGAAGGGAATACATCATGATACCAATACCACGCACACGACGACGTCATAATGAAATGGATATAGCTCCACTTATAGATGTGGTATTCCTTTTACTGATTTTTTTTACATTAACCAGCAGTTTCGCTGTTCCCGCCGCGGTAGATCTGACATTGCCCAATGGAGGGAAAACGAAACAACCTCCCGTGAAATTCTTATCCGTGTCTATCAGGGCAAACGGTCAAATATTTGTTAATTCCGAACCTGTTCCTATTGAAAGTTTATATAACCGTGTTACAGCAGTTTTGAGCAAAAACAGTAATTGTCCTGTCCGTCTGGAGATGGATCAAGCTTTATCTGTACAAAAAATGGTAATCGTATTGGATCTTCTGAAATCAGCCGGTGTGGCAAATATTGATCTGGCAACGGAGAATGGAAAATGATTTTCAGGACAGAAATTCAGATTATATCCGCACTAATAGGGTCAATCACGTTACACGGATTGGCGGTGTGGGGGCTTCTGGGGCATTGGAATGAACCTAATTATTCCGATCAAAATCGCAAAGGATGTGTAGTTCAAGTCAGGCTTGATTCTTTTGCCCGGACTGTAAAACCGGGAATTTCTAAGGCGGCTGTTAGGCCAAACGTAGCGAATAAAACAAAAAAAACTGAGAAAGAACTTAAATCCAAATTAAACTCCACAATTGCCAATAGAGAATCAAAATCAATATCTTCTTCCGGATTAAAGAATCCAATAACTGATAAAAATATAAAAAATAAGTTACCACCTATAGAGGATAAAAAATTCGCGGAATCTGTTTCAAAAGAATTCCCGGATAACGAAGTACCCGTACCACTACCGGTTAAACCGAAAAAGACAGAACAAAAGATTGCTGTAGAAAAAGATAAAACTAATCATGAAAATGAAACAAATGAACCTTCTGATCCTGTAAATTCAAACAATGCAATTTCTCCTTCGCTTCCACGCATATCAGAACCATCCATACAATCTAAAGAAAACCGTCAAAGTCATACTACAATGGCTAATGCACGGGCATCGTATGAAGCTCTGGTCCGGTCGCGTCTGGCGTTGGCACGGCATTATCCATATATTGCCCGGCGATTGCGCAAAGAAGGTATAGTCCGCATTTCCTTCTATGTTGATGAAAAAGGAGCGGTAAGCGACTTAATCATCTTAAAAAGCAGTAAAATAGATATCTTGGATCAGGCGACAAAAGAAATTGTGCGGGAAATTACACCTTTGCCACCACCACCCAATGGACCGGTACGATTGTCTTTTAGTTTCCGATATACCCTGAAAGAAGATTCCTTCATCAACATCAAGTAATAAGCATTATTTTCTAGGAGACGCTAAAATATGCATATTCGTAGCCATCATTCTGTCTTGAGGCAGAAAAAACGCTATTTTATATTAAAATCAATGATATCCATGCTTGTATTCTTTACTTATTATATTAATACAAATACAATATTGGCGAAGGGAGAAATACAATCTGAAAATACAAACGATTCACCAATCGAAGTTATAGGAACACCAGTAACCGGAAGAAGTATTGAATCCACACGTCTTGAAAGCATTGCGCCTATAACCGGAATTGACTACAAAGATTTTGAACGCGAACCGAACAAAAAAAATGCTGGCGATATCCTTAATGACTTGCCAAGTGTAAACTTTTCAGGTGTAACCGGTGAGAACAGGGAACTCCTTATTCGCGGATTAGATAAGGAATACACGCGTTTTGAGTTTGGTGGAGTGCAACTTCCTGATTCAGGAAAGAAAAGGGAGTTTCAGGTAAACCGCCTTTCATCGTTTGGTATTGAGCGTATTACCATACTTAGAAATCCTACTCCGGAATACGAAAGTGATGGTATTGGCGGACGTGTTCTGGCTGATCCGCGTATTATACCGGATAAAAGGAGAATAGAACTAATTGGGAAAATTGGTGCGGGAAACGGTCTTGATCGCCTTGATTTCGGTAATGAGTTTAACTCAGTATCATTTGGTATTGGTGAACGATTTAAAAATGTTGTCGGTTATAATCTATTTTTGGATTATCAAAAAAATACTCTTGAGCGAAACAAAAAAACCAGTTCTGTTTCTACCACCGGTCTATTGAACGAGCTTTCAACCGAGAAAAAAACACAAAAAATAGAGACTTTCAGTGTTATGCCCGATTTTGCGTGGTTTTATTCTTGTGGGGAATTACATTTTCGCCCTCTTTATATGCGTCTTGCTGAAGACAACCAATCCACCACTAATAAATTTAAACCAAAAAACAAAAGGGAACGCGAGAATAAAAACGAAAACAAATATCAGGAAATGCGTGGTTTTAGTCTGACAAACACTCATGCGTTCAGCAATGGTTTTTCACTTGAATCGGATATTGGATATTACATCTCGTCTGAAGATAAAGATGTATTTGCTCCATACGATAAGGAAAAAGCTGTAAATAGAGGTGTCTATGGTCTTGATAAGATTACCGTACAAGACTCAAGTGTGGATGAAAAGTTCTGGCAATTCCGAAGCAAACTGGTCGCTCCTTTCAAATTTATGTTTGATCAGGAATTACGGTTTGGGTTTGCCATTCGCCCGCGCGAGCGCAACGATAGAAATTATTCTGTTGAAATTAAACCGGATCGCAAGGTAACAAATAAGTCTGCCGGAAGCGATAGTTTTAAATTATATGAAGATTATTATGCGGTATTTCTGCAGGATACGATATCTATCTTTAAAAATTTCAGTATAACACCGGGTGTCAGGATGGAATTCGTACCGCTCAAATCAGAAGCTGGCAACGGTACAACGAGTCGTGATACATCGCGAGACGCTAATCCATCGCTACACGCATTGTATCGCGTAACCGACAATTGGTCGGTAAACGCGGCGGCTTCACGTACAGTAAACCGTCCGGCTCTGAACATGCTTTCTCCTTTCATTGATGATAAAAGCACATACTATTTGCAAGGTAATCCTTCTCTTGAACCGGCACATTCATGGAACTTTGATATCGGCACAATCTGGGCAGAAAAATACCATATGCTGGCGCTAAACCTTTTTCGCAAAGAAATCTCTGATGTTATTGATGAGGCAAATTCCGGTAAATCTTTATCTGGCAAAAGTATAACTACATACAAAAATGTGGGAGATGGATTTACACAAGGTATTGAGTTGGAACAGCGCTTGAATTTCGGATTTATCAATGAGACTTTCTCTGATTTTGAGTTTTGGTCAAGTCAGTCACTATTTAATTCTGAATTAAAAAGAACAGATGGTTATAAAGGCCCATTTAGCAAACAAGCCGATATGATAGGTAATCTGGGTGCAAATTACACATTTCAACCTACAAAAACTACGCTTGGATTGATCGCTAAATTTATAGGCGACGCAAAAGCTTATAAAGTAGGTGGTGAACGGCAGGTTGAACCACATAAATGGTCAATGGATTTACGCGCGACACAAAAAATAACAAAGTGCGGTGACCTATTTTTCGATGCGGTTAATATTTTTAACACAAAAAACAAAAGGGATACTTTAAAAGCAGACGGTACTTTTCAGCAAGAATCAGAAACTGTAGGGAGATCGTATTTCCTTGGTTTAAAACTCGTATTTTAGTTTATGAGTTGAACTGAAAATTAAAGGATGAGGAAACACATTATGAAAAGTGTATATCAACTATCATCTTTGCCGTATGTTCACAGGCCTGATGTCAAAGCTTTTTATTGCAATAATGATCTGATATGGGCTGGATGCCGTTTTGGTTTATATCGTATCGAATCCGGCAAAGCAAACTTCCTTGCCTGTTGGGATGGAAAAGAAATTATGGCAATAGGTCCGTCCGGAGAAGGTGTTATTGTTGCCTGGAAAAAAGATGGAATTTGGACAATTAGCCGTTGCAATAAGGATGGCATACCGTTTTCTTCCGTATTACCGCCTGCTGGTGACGAACCGACATGCGTATTTGATATGAAAAATACTTTGTGGATGGGTGGCAAAAATAATCTTTATCGTTATTGCGCCAATATTTGGGAATCCTGCCTGTCACAGGAGCTTGCAGGTCAAATCGACTGGATTCGTGGAGATTACGAGCGTTTGGAAGTTGCGGTGCTTAAAACAAAAATCGATGGATATCCGCGTATTCTTGAATCGAATGACAACGGCATAAACTGGAAAATATTATGGACCGGACAACAAAATGACCGGATTCGCGCAGTAGTTGATGGCAGAATTATATGTAAATGGACAGGCGATCAAACAAAACCTTATCTTCTGTCCAAACCAATTATGGCTGTAACCTGTTTTAATGACGGGAGAATTGCGAAAATCCAGGAATCGACATTGATTGTGGCCGATAAAAACGGATCCGAGTTATACCGATTTCAGCATGATGTTTTTTCGCGCGCTTTATATATTGCGAATCATTGTGGGCGCATTATCATAGCCGGTGAACAGGGTATCTATTCTGTAGATATGGCAAATAACATTATAGCTGATATGACCGAATCTACATCAGATGACATTAAATTTGTGGGGCGAATTAAACATATATGGAATATAGGTGAGAACTGTTTTATTGCCTGTGCTACATACGGTACATTTGTAACTGCCGATAGAGGAAATACATGGCTACCTATTTGTGGAGCGCTCGATATACTCCATGTCAGACGGATGTTCCGTTCGCCCGAAGGAAAAGTTTTTCTCGCTACTCGTGACGGTATATTTTCAAGCAGTGACGGTGGAATAATCTGGGAATCGTTAAATTGGAACGGAAACGGACTGGAATATGACAAGCTATCCGGTGTTGCCGTATTATACCAAAAAATAGTATGGGGAGGCAAACGAGGGTTGTTTATCCAGAAGATAGGCGAAAAGTTATCTTGTAAACTAAAATCTATCGGGGAGGAGAGGATTGAAGAGATTGTTCCTGATGGTGACAGGCAATTACTTGTTCTCTGTCACGGCGGATCTGTTTTTTCGCTTGATATAATTAGCGAAACAACACAATTGACCGCTCGATTCCCATTTCCTGATGGCAGAACCCTGATCAGGGATAATGACAGGTTACTTGTTTTCGGCCGAAAAAATATCCAGCAATACCGCGATGGCGTTTATTCTCGAATAGAAACTCCCGAAGATGGCAATCTATATTCTTTTGCGCTTGGAAACCGTCATGTACTGGCATTTGACGAATCGCGCGCATGGATAGCTCAAATAGCTGATTTTAAGTGGAATCCGGTGAAAGAATGGCCCGAAAACATGGGAAAACCCGAAGCGGTTATGGCTCCTGACGGATCATACGCAATATTTACGGATTGCCATCGTTTATGGCGTATTAATTTTACAACTGATAAACAATAGGAGAAAAGAATATATGACATTCTGGCAAAAAGCTACTGATTTTCTCGGGCTTAAACGAGGTATTATGGGGTTGCTCAGTATGGTAATCCTTGTGGGAATGGGTGAAAAAATGGCTGAACGGTTTTTACCTGTTTATCTGATTGCAATGGGAAGCAGTATGCTTTGGCCGGGTTTTTTGAATTCGCTCGATAACTTGCTATCCGCGTTGTACTCTTTTCCGGGAGGATGGTTATCTGATCGTATAGGGGCAAAACGAGCGCTTTTGGTATTCAATTTTCTCGCGATGGCAGGTTTTGCGGTTGTAATTGTTGTACCTCGATGGGAAGCGGTTATAGTGGGATCGTTTCTTTTTCTGTCGTGGACGGCAATATCACTGCCGGCATCAATGGATATTGTTTCAAAAACATTGCCGAAAAATAAACGTGTGATGGGAGTATCTCTGCATTCATTGGTTCGTCGTATTCCCATGGCGGTTGGTCCTATTTTGGGCGGTATCTTTATTGATCTATGGGGGCCAATTACAGGAGTGAGAGTTGCCTTTATGGTTGCGATGGCAATGGCTCTTCTTGCAATCATTATGCAGCAGATTTTAATTGAAGATGACGGGAAAATAGATAAATCCATAAAAAAACAAGATCACCCATTGAAATTATTGGCTGGATTTTCCCCAGAACTTAAAAATCTGCTTGTCAGTGATATATTGATACGATTTTGTGAACAGATCCCATATGCCTATGTTGTATTGTGGTGCATGAATATTGTTTCCGGTAGAACAACATCGGCGGTTTCGGGTACAGAGTTCGGCATATTGACCGGAATAGAAATGACAACTGCAATTTTATGTTATATTCCTGTTGCGTGGCTTGCCGATAAAGGAGGTAAGAAACTTTTTGTGCTCATTACCTTTATAAATTTTACTCTTTTTCCAATTGTATTAATGTTTTGCCATTCATTCTGGCCTCTTGTTATTGCGTTTATTCTGAGAGGATTTAAGGAGTTTGGAGAACCAACACGCAAATCGCTGATTATGGATCTGGCTCCGGAAGACCAAAAAGCGGCGGCGTTCGGTATATATTATCTATGCCGTGATGCGATAGTGGCACTAAGTGCTTTTGCAGGATCATTTCTGTGGACAATCGGACCTGAAATAAATTTTATTGCCGCAACCACATTCGGTTTGATGGGAACTATATGGTTTGCTGTATTTGGAAAAGATATAACCGTTTCCCAAGAAGT
>CAYVGJ010000002.1:211268-223024 GCA_964451165.1 uncultured bacterium | reverse complement strand
GTGTTATGTCTTATTCTATATCTTATGTTAAATTTGTATATAACAAAACGTTTTCTTTTTTTCTTAATTAAAGACATTTAAGATATTTATATTATTTATATGTATCTTTTTATATGGATGTTATAAATACAAAACAGATATTTTATATTTGTTATGGGATAACTTGTGGATAAATTTGTTAAATAATCACTAAATTTAATAATATTGCGATGAATGGAAATTATATCATTAATTCTTGATATTTATACAGACCACATTGTACTTTCAAATTCATCGCCGGGGACGGTAAATGAAATATACCCGTTTTTCGGATAACGTTCTATTTCAAGCGATTCCTGTTTGATGAGAACATAAAAATTAACTTGCTGATCCGGTAAAAGGTTGACCAGATTAAATGGAACAGCTAATTCAATAATTTTCAGAAATTTAACATTTGAAGAATCGCAAATTTTAATGGTTTGATTCTCATCTTTTATGAATGATATTGTGTAATTTAAACTTATATCAGATTTAAAAGGAAATTCGATTATATATTGCTGGTTATTATGATCCAAATGGATATTTATAAAAATATTATTTGCATCTATTAATATTCCGTTCTTTTTTATCGGATCAAGGCGAATATATAAATTTGTAGGATCAAATCCAAAATAAATACCGGATAAAAAACTTTCCGTTTTATGCATTGTTGCGCATAGAGAATGTATATTATAATAACCTGCTTCCTGCCATTCATAAAAATGTGTCTGTACACCATCAATTATTGGATTAATAAATCCAACAGGCATTGATGTTACTACAATCTCTTCTTTATGGAATATAGGTTGTTTGAGATATAAAGGTATTTCCAACCCAAGAATTCTATAAACGTTAGCAAGATGCATCCTGAACAATCTATCAAATTCTTCGTCTGTATCGGATGAAAATATTTCCCCATACCACCAAAACCAATCACTTCCTTCGGAGATAAATAATTCATCAAATATTGCATTTTTTATATTTTTTGGCAAATCATCATGATCACGAACGTATTTATCAAAAAAGATCCTTGTTTTCCGCAATAAATTCCATGCTTGATTTTCCTCACGCCCCCCTATCCAGACTTTATAATTATGGTTTATCCATGAACCGGAATGAAGGTTTTGTATTATTGATGTCGGAGGATTATCAATTAAATAATCAGAAATTCTAACAGTGGTATATTCCTTAGATACAGATAGTCTCTCGTATAATATATTAAAGAATTTCTCTCCTCCATCAGGATAGGATTCCCAGGCGTTTTCACCATCCAATATTATATTAACCAATGGATTTTGAAGTGTAGTATGCTTCAAAATATTTTCAAAATGGGATAATAGATCATTACATGATTTATCCGGTGGATTTTTACAGTATGTAAAACCTATAAGGTCTGATAATCCCCTATCCCTGAATAATATATTTATAGAATTTCCATTATATTCTGCAGAATATGGTTTAAACAACATGTTACATTTCTCATCATTATGTATAACGATAGATTTATATAAAATATCCTCATCGGTTGCGATCCATTTTATACCCGAGTTTTTTAAATATGGAATCAGTTCAGGACAAACGGCACCTTCTGAAGGCCACATCCCTTGCGGGCAAAAACCAAAATTCTTTTTAAAATATTCGATCCCATTTTGTATCTGCATCAATACATCTTCAGGAAATGAGAATTTGTCCGGTAATTGAGAATCAGGCATAGCTCTCTTAGCGAAATCCGTATTTAAGACAAGCGGTAAAATAGGATGATAATAAGGGCTTGTTGTTAATTCAATTTGTCCTGATTTAGCCAGTTTTTTATACAATGGAATTATCTCGGACATTACTTTGTATTGAATTTCAATAATCTTATGTTTATCGTCTTCAGTAAAATGTTTGTCTTTCTTTATAAATTCTTTTATTTCAGGATATTTTTGTTTAGCTCTATATCCAAACCAACATAAGTTAAACCAGACTTGCAAATCCCTTAAATCTTGTACGCTAAACCTGTGAATAATATCTTTCCATTGATTTTCTTTTATTTTTTCAAATCCTCTACATGTGAGAATATGCCAATAACGCGGGCTGGTATGTATCATATTATCCCAGTTAGCCATAAAAAAGTTTTTGATGATGAACTTCTTGTCATCCTCACCAAGATCTGTTGCCGGTATCAACGTTTTCGTAAGAAAAATATCATTAGCTTTTTTCGTATTATATTCATTAATCTGGTATAAAAGCGAAGGAACAAGATTAAACGTAGCTTTTATATCCGGATAATCCTGTAAAATAGACGGCATATCATAATAACCTTTGAGTGAATGAAGCCTCACCCATGGCAGACTGTATATATCGTTCAGGGAATCTTTATAGAAAGGTTGATGCATATGCCATAAAAAAGCGACAGATAATTTTTTCATATTGATATCTCTTGCATAAATTTAGCCGCTTCTTCCGGTATGGTTGGATTAATATAAAAACCTGTACCCCACTCAAATCCGGCTATCCGGGTTAATCTTGGCATTATCTCAATGTGCCAGTGGAAATCAAGATCGATTGTTGTCCAGTACCCTTTCCTCATCCATCTTATAGGACCGGTATGAACAACAAAATTATATTGCGGGTTATTTAACGCCACAGCAAGTTTTCCAAGAGTAGTTATCAGTATATCTGATAATATAGGTACTTCTTCGGGAGTGATATTTTCATAATCTGGATTATGTCGTTTAGGAATCACCCATATTTCAAAGGGAAATCTCGAAGCAAACGGGCAAAACGATATAAAACCGGCATTTTCATAAACAATTCTAACTTTCTGGTTTTGTTCCTCTCTTATTATATCACAATAAACACACCTATCTTTATATTGATAATATTCTTGAGATCCAAGTAATTCTTCACGCACTCTTTTGGGTGTTACCGGCATCGCTATTATCTGTGAATGCGGATGTGTAAGTGAAGCTCCCGCAAGCGACCCTTCATTTTTGAATAAAATAATATATTTGAATCTATGATCATTTTTCAAGTCGGACAACCTGATTTTATATGACTGTATTACCTTTGACATTTCTTCAACGGTATATTGATACATTCCTTTATCATGATAAGGTGTTTCAATAACAACTTCATGCGCGCCTACCCCATTCATCATGTCATACATACCTACACCTTTTTTTTCCAGGTTACCTTCTATTCTTAATGCAGGGAACTTATTAGGTACAACGCGAACTTGCCAGCCAATCTGATTCGGTTGCGAGTGAGGAGACCTAAACGCAAATATTTCTGGCGGTGTTTTACTTTCGTTTCCTTCGCAAAATGGACATCCTTTCGGATTTGTAGCCGTTTTTGTTATTGAAAAATCAGACGGCCTTTTAATCCTTTCGGTTGAAATAATAACCCATCTGCCGGTAATAGGATCTTTTCTTAACTCCCCCATATACAAAAACTCCTTTAATATTTTGATTATTAATATTAAAGACGGTTGAATACTAAAACACAAAAAAAGTGGATGATGTATAAATAATTACATCATCCACTTTTAGACATATCTCAAAAGATCAAACAATTATTTATTTAATTTTGCCATGTATTTTATATACAGCTTTTCATATTCTTTGGCTGATTTGTCCCATGAGAAATCTTCTCCCATCGCGTTAGATAGAAGTTTTTTAAAATCCTTGTTTGAATTATAAATCTCAATAGCTTCCTTGATTTTTGTCAACATAGCTGATGACGTATAATTTTTGAATTTAAAACCATTTCCTTTACCGGTTTTGGGAGAATAATTCTTGACTGTATCATCCAACCCTCCAACCGAACTTACAATAGGAATGGTACCATATTTCATACTATACATTTGATTTAATCCGCATGGTTCATAATCGGAAGGCATCAGGAAAAAGTCCGAACCCGCTTCTATTTTATGGGCGAGAGCTTCATCAAAACCGATTTTTATACCCGCTTTTTGCGGATATTTTTTCGCGATATCCAAAAATAGTTTTTCGTATTCGCTTTTACCTGTTCCAAGTAATATAAAATATATATCCATCTTAAATATATTATCTATCTGTTCGGCGATCAGTTTAAATCCCTTTTGATCATCCAGTCTTGATATAACCGATATTATGGGCTTATTTTTCTGAGATTTGAGACCAAAAGCGGATAAAAGGTCTTCTCTACATGCTTCTTTACCGGATAAGTCAGAAGCGGAAAACTTAGTTTTTATATATTTATCTTTTTCAGGGCTCCACTCATTATAATCAACCCCATTTAGAATGCCATATAAATCATCTTCTCTGTTTTTCAAGACACCTTCAAGCCCGCATCCAAATTTTGGAGTTAAAATTTCTTTACTATATTGTTTACTGACAGTATTCACAACTTCAGAATAAACAATACCCGCTTTCATTAAATTGATTTTTCCGTAAAATTCAATTCCTTCAGGATTAAACACGTCCCAGGGCAGATTGGTTAAAGGCATGTCAAGATGCCAGAATAGACCCTGATAGTTGAGATTATGAATTGTAAATACAGTTGAAGTTTTACTGAAGAATGGATTGTCTTTCTCATTAACTTTTAACAAAACCGGCACAAGCCCTGTCTGCCAATCGTTACAATGTATAATATCCGGCTGGTAGTTTATCTGTTTTAATGTTTCAACAATCGCTTTCGAGAAGAAAATAAACCTTTCAGCGTTATCGGAATAGTCGCCTTGCGATGTTTTATATAGTTCCGGTCGATCGTAATAATTTTCGTTATCTACAAAATATACCGTTACGTTTTTGCCGACTTTGGTTTGTAATATTTTAGCTTTAATAACTTTATCAGCTATTTCTATATTAACTACTATTTTTGTGTCTTCGATTTTTGTCTTGGATTTTTTAACCATTTGATAATACGGCATTATCAATTTAACTTCATGTCCCAGATGTTCCAAAGCCAATGGCAAAGAACCTGTTACATCGGCTAATCCTCCGGTTTTAGCGAATGGCATAATTTCGCTTGAAGCCATTAATACTTTTAATTTTTTTGCCATAATAAACCTCCTGTTGTGTAAAACTCCATTCAATAAAAATGCACTTATATTTGCAAAATATTTTAATTTTTTATTTTATTATTTTATTAAAGAGATAAATAAGACAATACAGGGTTATATTTTGAGGGATTCTTTATACAAAGACAAATTCGCTTCTTTTGGAACAACCACAATTCCATTTTCAGTTACCGTAAATCTTTTTTTATCTTCTTCCAGATTATAACCGATACACATTCCTTCCGGAATAACGACACTTTTGTCAATAATAGCTTTTTTTATTTTCGCATGTCGCCCAACATTTACATTATGCATTAATATGGAATCAGTTACTTCACAATAACTGTTTATTCTTACGTTGGGTGATAATATGGATCTCTGCACTTTTCCACCGCTAATTATACATCCTCCGGAAACTACTGAGTCGAGAGCTATACCAAGCCTGCCTCCTTTATATTCCTGCGCAAACACAGTTTTAGCTGGCGGAACCTGTTCCATAAATGTTCTTATAGGCCATTCCTGATCATATAAATTGAATAATGGATCAACCTGGATCAGGTCCATATTTGCATTATAATAAGAATCAAGCGTACCGACATCTTTCCAGTAAAGGGTTTGCTTTTTATTTTTATCCACAAACGGATAAGCGAATATTTTCTCATTTTTACTTAATAAATAAGGTATAATATCTTTACCGAAATCATGTGAGGTATCTTGTTTTGCGTCTTTGCTCAATACCCTTACAAGCACATCGGTATTAAAAACATAAATACCCATTGAAGCCAAAGCTTTATCAGGTCTGCCCGGTATATGAAAAGGGTTTTTGGGTTTTTCCTGAAATTCTTTAATCATATTTTTTTCATCAACACCAAGAATCCCGAAACCACTTGCGTCTTCAATATCGGTTTCTATAGCGGCTATTGTAACAGGTGAATTATTTTCCAAATGATATCGGATCATTTCTCTATAATCCATCTTGTATATATGGTCACCCGAAAGAATAAGTACAAGATCCGGTTTATCAAGCTCTATTGTATATATATTCTGATACATCGCGTCAGCGGTACCTTGATACCAAGTACTGGAAACTCTTTGTTGCGGCGGAATAATTTCCATAAACTCATCAAGTTCAGGGCGAAAAAAATTCCATCCTCTCAACAAATGTCTACTGAGAGAAATAGATTTATATTGAGTGAGAACAATTATTTTTCTTATTCCGGAATTAATGCAATTTGAAAGCGTAAAATCTATTATTCTATATATTCCGCCGAAATGAACAGCTGGTTTTGCCCTGTCTTTGGTTAAAGGATAAAGGCGTTCCCCTTTACCTCCTGCAAGAACAAACGTAAGTATTTTTTTTTTCTCTAAAAGGTGATCCAAGCTCTTCCTCTTTCAGGTTAAAATTTTACTCAAACCAAGAGAAAATAAAGTTTACGCTTCAACTTTTCTTTTGTCAAGTAAAGATCTTATGGTAGTTTTTAATTCGCTTAGATCAGATGATTTTACAACATATGCATCAGCAGACCATGTCATGAAATTATCTTTATAAGTACCATAAGCAGTATTGATTATAACCGGAAGCTTATTATTGTAGTCAATAATTTCAGATAATGCTTCTATACCGCTTTTCCCCGGCATACATATATCGAGTATTACAAGATCGATTACTTTTTCGCGCAGCATATTCATTGCTTCTTTCGCGTTTGAAGCCAAACTTATTTCATAACCTTCATCTAAAAGTTCCTGCTCATAAAGATACTGTTGATTTTGATCGTCTTCAACAATTAATATGTGCTCGTCCATTTTCTCAGAACCCCCTTTTAGTTATTTTTTCCCGTTCTTAACGGTAAATTTATTATGAATTCAGATCCTTTACCTACTTTACTTTTAACATCAATATACCCTCCATGATCCTCAACAATCTTATGAGTTACTGCCAGACCAAGCCCTGATCCACCTGGTTTTGTCGAAAAAAACGGATTGAAAAGATTCTCCATTACGGTTGGAGTCATTCCATTACCTGTATCGGATATCATTACACGGATATATTTTTCATCATAATTTGTGTTTATTTCAATATAGTTTTCATTATCATTGTTTTGAGCAAGTTTTGCGTCTCCAATAGAATAAATGGCATTTTTAAAAATATTAATAAATGCCTGTTTTATTTGCTGGGAATCAAGGAGAACCTGAGGGATTTCCATCTTCAAATTCTTTTTCAGGTATATTTTATTTGATTCTATATCTTTCTGGAATAATAAAATCGTGTCATCAATAACCTCATGGATACTTGCGAGTTCAAATACTGGGGATGAAGGTTTTGTAAAATCAAGTACATTCTGCAAAATTCTTTCCAGCCTATAGACTTCTTCGCAAATTATGCTGGCGTTTCTTTTTATACGTTCCTGATCATGTGGAAATTTTATCATGGCATGGGCAAATCCTCCAATTGTAGCAAGAGGATTACGAATTTCATGGGCAACATGTGCCGCCATTTTACCAATGGTTGCCAACCGTTCCGATCTCATTAATTTACTTTGCGTCTCTTTTAACTCTTCATACGCCTGTTTTAATTCAGTTATTTTTATTGTAAGTTTTTCATTAGCCGCTGCTCTTTCCAAAGCTAATCCGGCCTGGTTTGCGAACATGATCAATAATTGCATGCTATCTTCATCGATTTTCCTGCCACTAAATAGATTGTCTGCGATCACTACTCCAAGCACTTTATCACGGGCTAATAGAGGTACAATTACAAGTTCATTAACCATCAATTTATCTTTTATTATCTGGTTTAATCTCTTGTCATTCATTGCGTCTGTAATTAAAAATGGCCTTTTTTCAATTACGCTCATAACAATAAAATCAGATCTGTTATGAAGAGATACTTTTATGTTTCTTGCGATTTCATTAAGGTAAGTGGTCTGCGCAGGAGATTGATCATAGTGTTTTAGGAAATCATCCAACTTCCAGTTCTCTTTTGATAATCTATCCCAAATTTGCCAGGCTTCCTCCCAACTTGACGGACCTACTCCCATCACACCCTCAAGATATTCTTTCTCATAATTGACTCTGAAAAGCATTGCTCTATTAAAACCTATTGCACCCCCGGCAGTAACACAAGTCAATATAAGATGTAGCAACCTGTCAAGGTCACCGGTTCCCTGCATTGTTTGCCCAACTTTGTTTAACAATGAAAGCTGATAATATTTTTTCTCAATCTCAGCATTACGCTCATTCACTGTCCTTTGAAGCTGTTGGCTAAGCTCTTTGACTTCGGAATATAAACTTGCGTTTTCAATCGCTATTGATATCTGATTTATTATTTTGTAAATAATTTTTATATCGTTTTTCTTATAAAATTTTGCTGTTTTATTACCGATATTCAGTGTACCAATCAGTTTCCCTTTTGATATAAGCGGAAAAATCACAGCGGATCTTATATCTGAAGACAATATCTGTTCAAATTCAAGATGAAGATTAGTATCCCGCCAGATATCATACTGAATCATGATTTGGCGAGTATTTAGTACCCTGCCTGGTCCATTTATAGCACTAAGATAAACATGTTTTAATATAATTTCATCAGGTTTTTTTTCATCCTGAATGTAGATGGCTAATTTCTCTTTATAAGGTTTTTTTAAAGTAATGCTTATTTTATCAAAGTTTATGAATTTTTTAATTTCCCTTGAAGTTGCCTGGATAACACCATTTATATTTATATCCGAATTAATTATGTTTATTACTTCATTTAATGTAGAAGTTTTTTTCATTTCAGAACGGGATCGTGTGATTTTCTTGTCGGATTCAGCCACTTTCTTTTCAAGCATATCCGCATTTGATCTTATTTTCCTCTCCAGCTTGCCTATTCGCAACATTACTTTGACTTTGTCATAGAAAAGTTCGTTTGCTATTGGCTTTTGTATATAATCGTCTATGAATTCACTTAATGTTTTTATACCTTCTTCCAAATTATCTTTATTAGCTATACTTACAACAGGTATATAATTCGAGGTTTGATAAACAGCTTTTTTTAATTCTTCAACTCCATCATATTGAGAAACATTACCCAGCAAAATCAAATCAACTTCTACGTTTTCCAGTACTTCCGTCGCTTTTTCTATAGAGTAAACGCTTATCACACGATAATCGTAAACACGGAGCAAATTTTCAATTTCTCTTTTTGCGCTATCATTATTTTCAATAACAAGAATGGTTTCAGCCATACTCAGACCTATAATTTTTTTTCTCTATTTAAAAAACTCAAATCTATTTTAATTCCTTTAGTTATGCCATTTCTATTAAACCATCCCTGATTGACTTCCAATGCGAACTTAGCGTTTTGGGACGACCTGATGGATCTTTCGTCAAAAGGTTTCATATCAATTATGTCTATAATCTCACCATTAGATTTTATAAAAGCTATAGAAAGAGGAATCCTTGTGTTTTTCATCCAGAAAGAGAGCATCATTTCCTCTTCAAAAACAAAAATCATGCCTGAATTTTCAGGAATATTTTCTCTATACATCAAACCAAGTTGTCTTGTTTCCGGTGTATCAGCTATCTCTACATCCAATTGACGGTCTTTAATCTGAAGTTTTACGAAATGTCCGCTCGGATAAATATCGGTTTGATTATCAATGCATCCATTAATAAAAATTATACTAAAAAAAAATATTGTTTTTAATAAAATATTTTTCATATTTTTAGTTTTATGTTCGTTGTTTAGATTAATAAAAAGGCATATAGGTTTGATTTTAATATATAAAAATCCATCAACATTTTTAATTACAAACAATTTTAATTCTTTTGATGATTAAAATATAAACACGATTTTCACATAATCTCTACTTTATCCGAAGAGAAAAAAGCAGCTTTAACTTTTTCCTTGTCCAAAGTTACATCAGTTTCAAAATATAATTTCCTGCGGAATGTTTTTTCCAGTTCTTTTTTGAAATTCGGTTTATCAGTTAAAATTTTTTCAAGAACATCCGGATTCAGAATAATTTTTATTTTCTTTTCCCTGTTTTTAAGTAATATTCTTTTTATTTTTCTTATATTTTCGACAGTAATGCTTAAAATAGATTTTTTTATCCCTCTTCCTTTGCAGCAATCGCACTTTTCGTATAATTCCTGATTGACACTTTCTTTTATCCGTTGTCTTGTCATCTCGATAAGCCCCAACTCGGAGATAGGCAGAATATTTGTTTTAGCTTTATCTTTTGATAACGATTCGGATAATTTTTCAAGGACAGCTTTTCTGTTTTCTTTCTTGGACATATCGATAAAATCAATAACCACAATACCACCGATATTTCGCAGTCGCAATTGTCGCGCTATTTCTTCCGCCGCTTCAAGGTTTGTAATCTTTATTGTCTCCTCGAGATTATTATATTTAACGTTTCTTCCAGTATTTACATCAATAGCCACAAGCGCTTCTGTTTCGTCGATTATTATATAACCGCCGCATTTCAGCCAAACTTTTCTCTGAAATATTTTAGACAGTTCCTGTTCAACAAGGTAATGGTCAAATATCGGGGTTTTTTGTTTATAATATATAATTTTTGTTTTTACTTCCGGGAAAAAATGTCCGAAATATTTTTTTATTTTGTACCATTCCTCTTTGGAATCAACAATTATCTCATCGATATCCGGAGTGAATAAATCCCGCAATGTTTTAATAGATATATCCGACTCGATATGTAATCGGGACGGTGCAATTTCCTGTTTTGATTTATCAAGAATATTTTCCCATGTTTTCATAAGATAATTAATATCTTTTTCGAGATTCTTCTTTAATGCTATGCCAGCGGCAGTCCGAACAATAAACCCGAAATTTTCGTGAATCTTTAAATCCATTACGACTTCTTTTAAACGCATACGTTCTTTTTTATCTGAAATTTTCCGTGAAATACCTCTTTGGTTCGTACCGGGTATTAAAACAAGATTTCTGCCAGGCAAACTTATATAATTTGTTAACCTGACGCCTTTTTCTCCAATAGCTTCTTTTCTCACCTGGACAATAATTTCCTGGCCTTCTTTTAGAATATCTTGTATTAAAACTTTGGGTTTGTGCTTTTTTCTGGGTTTTTCTTCCTCGTCAAGAAGTTCATCTAAAGTAAAATTTTCTTTTATATCGGAAACATGAATAAATCCGTTTTTATTAACACCGATATCAATGAAAGCCGCCTGTATGCTCGGCAAAACATTTTTTACGATACCTTTGTAAATATTACCGGCAACGGGATCCAGCGATTGGCGTTCAATGAAAAAATTTTCAAGTCTGTTGCCATCCATAAACGCGATTCGTTTTTCCAATTGTTCGAGATTAATGACAATACGTTTTTTGGTATTGTCGTTTATCGCTTCTTCAGATTTTTTATTTGAACCGAAAAATTTAAAAATCATATTTTCTTTTAATCCATATACTTTCCAGTAATGCTATTGAAATCATAGCTGTTAAAACTGACGAACCGCCATAACTAAGCATAAGCAATGGCAATCCGGTTATTGGGGTTAATCCTACTGTCATACCGGTATTAATCATTACGTGTCCGAGAATCATAATCGATATCCCAATACCCAGAAGTTTACCGAATGTGTCTTTTGATTTGGAAGCTATATAAAGCCCAATTATAACCAAACATAAATATAACGCCAGAACAATACAAACACCAATAAACCCCCACTCTTCCCCCACTACAGAAAAAATGAAATC
>CAYVGJ010000002.1:85784-211168 GCA_964451165.1 uncultured bacterium | reverse complement strand
GTTGTTCCAAGATCAGGTTGTTTTAAAATGAGAATTATCGGTATAAACGACAATATAAGAGGTTTTATTATAAACCATATTGATTTATGATTCTGGATATCGGATGAAAGCAATTTGGCGAGGGCTAAAATAAAAGTCAATTTGGCAAATTCCGAAGGTTGTAATATAAATCCACCGATAGAAAGCCATCTTTGCGCACCATACCGCTCACTGCCAAAAGCCAATACAATCAGCAAGGTAACAATATTAACAATGAACAACGGATACGTAAATAATTTTATCTTATCATAACTAAGAAAAAATATTATCAGGAAAAAAACAATAAGGCTTATTATACTCCACACAACCTGTTTAGCCGCGTAATTAATTTCCGCGTTTGTCACCAAAGTTATCTGATATGAAGCGCTGTAAATAAAAAATATCCCTATAATTAAAATAGTTAGAGTTACTATCAGCAAAGGGTAATTTAACTGTTTCAAAATTTTCAGGTTTAGCAATATTTAATCCTTTTTCGCAATATTTTTACCTCGTTTATATAAATAAAAATCAAGAATTTCACCGGCGATAGGAGCGGCATCCGTACCGCCTGATACAGCATTCTCAATAAATATTACAATTGCAATTTCCGGAGCTTCATTTGGTGCAAATCCCATAAACCACGCGTGGTTGATCTGGTTTTCCTTAAATCCCATCTGTATTGTACCTGTTTTTCCGGATGCGGTAAACCCTTTTACTCTTGCTTTTGAACCGGTCCCATATCTACTTTCAACAACTTCTGCCATCCCCTGGCGAATAATTTTATAATTTTTATCAGACATATTTATTTTATTATTAACTTTCACTGGGTTAGTCGCAATAATTTCTCCCGATGTAGATACTATTTTATCAATTAATCTTGGTTTATACAATAAACCTCCGTTAGCGATAGCGCATAAATAACACGCCAGCTGAATCGGTGTTATGAGCATATATCCTTGTCCGATAGACAAATTAATTGTATCACCCGGATACCATGATTCTCCAATATTTCTTTTTTTCCATTCATTACTTGGATTAACACCTTCGATTTCTTTATCGAGATCAATGCCGGTTTTTTTCCCAAACCCGAACTGATCCGCCCATTTATGGATATCTTTAACTTTCAGCCGATGGCCCACATTATAGAAGAAAACGTTGCACGAATACCTTATCGCGTCGATTATATTAACGTTTCCATGTCCGTATTTGTACCAGCATTTAAAAACAAGGCTTCCAAGATAAAATTTACCATTGCAAAAATAATAATCGCGTGTTGACAATGTCCCTTTTTCCAAAGCGGTAATAGCCACAAGCACTTTAAAAGTTGAACCCGGTGGATATTGTTCACGAATGGCCCTGTTTATCAGATACTTTTTCTTGCTTGAGAATATTTTATTTATCTGAGCAGATTGAGTTGGTTTTACAAATATATTTGGATCAAATGAAGGAGTGCTCGATAACGCAAGCACATTCCCGTTTCTCGGATCCATTACTATAATGGCACCGGATTTATCCTGCATCACAGATTCCACTTTTTCCTGAAGTGCACTATCTATTGTCAAATATATATCTGAACCAGGCACAGGATCTTTCGAACCAAGTATTTTGTCAGTATACCCCCTGTTGTCAACCTGTATTTGCATACCGCCGTGTTCGCCTTTTAGATACCCTTCCATCACATTCTCAATACCCATTCTGCCTATATAATCCTGAATGTAATATCCTTTTTCTTTCAACTGAGTATATTCTGAAGGCGATATTTTTCCTATATACCCAAGGATATGTGAAGCGAATTTTCCTTTTTTATAATCGCGGACAGGAATAGCCTGAACATTTATGCCGGGAAACTTTTCGCGTGTTTCCTGGATTTCAGTAAGCTGGCAAATATCGATATCTCTGGCAATCTTTTCAGGCACATATGGTACTCTTCTTGATAAATTAATGGTTTTCAAAATAGATTTTTGTGGAATGTTTAATATCTCTGATAATCCATGGGATATTTCTTCTTTTTTATCGTTTGGAACATCTTCAATCATAACCTCTACATCAAAGCTCGGCCGATTGTCTGCCAAAATACTACCTTCCGAATCGAATATTTTTCCTCGCGGTGGCTGGATTATTACACTTCGTATTCTGTTGTTCAACGCAAAACCTTTATAAACATCACCCTCAGCAATCTGCACTTTCCAGAATTTGAAGATCAGAATCCCGTAAGAAAACAGGATAATTATTATAAGAACCTTTATTCTTCCTTCAAAAAGGTTTGTGAAATATTCATCTGCCTGTCGATATCTTGCCATTTACAATTACCTTTAGAATCGGGTAAATCATTGGTATAAAAAGCATACTTAAAATAGAATTATGCAGAAATATATTAAAAAAAGAACCCATAAAGTCATTTACTTCCTGTGTGATATAATTCCAGAAAGTAAACAAAAAACAATATCCTGATATTAAAATGAATAATAAAATCAGGCTTGTACTTATATATTCAACATAAAAAGCTTTTTTAATTTTAATGATCAGAAAACCTATTATCCATAAAGCTAATGCGGATATTCCCATTGGAGATGAAGTAAAAATATCAATTATAAAACCTATTAATAGACAATACCATCTTACTTTATGCCAATCATACTGTATAATTAAATAAGTCAATAAAATAAAAAGTAAATTTACAGTAAAAGATTGGCCGATAAATTGGACATTTATATTTGCCTGAATACAGGCAAAAAGATAAATCAAACCTAAAATGATTAATCTATGACTCGACAAAGTCTTTTTTGTCAGGGTATAATTGTAATATATCTTTTTATTTCTCATCGAATCCTTTTTTCATATTTAGAATAACAAGAATTTCTTCCATTTTACTAAAAGGAACAGATGGAGAAACCACCGCGTATTTATACAGACCGAATTTTGCTTCATGGACTTCTTTAACTGTTCCAATAATAAGCCCCTTTTCGTAAACTTTTCCTAATCCGGAAGAAAGAACAAGATCATTTACATAGATTTCTTCATCGCGTGGTAAATAATTCATGGTGAGATATTCACTGCCAGTACCTTCTACCAATCCGACGATTCTTGATTTCTGCATAATACCGCCGATCTGGCTTTTTTTGTCGATAAGAAGCTGGACTTTTGAGCTGAATAATCCTGTTTCTATAACTTTTCCGACAATCCCCTGAGCCGCGACAACAGGCATATCTTCCTTAACTCCGTTGGATGAGCCTTTATCGATGATAATAACCTGAGCCCATCCTGTCAAGTCGCGACCTATAATTTGAGCAGGTAAAGTATCGAAAGGAACCTTTTGTTTAAGTTCAATCAGTGATCTTAATCTATTGTTCTCAGACTCAAATTCCCTTAGCCGTGTTATCTCGCGCTGAAGAATTTCTATAGTATTCTTCATGGCATAGTTTTCTTCTTTAAGATTTTCGTTTGAACGCAGAAATTCCCTGAAATTAGAGAAAAAAGAGAGTGTAATATTAGACACTTCAAGCCCCGGCCTGAATATCTGAACGGCATTCTCTCTAATATTCTTGCCTATCGGGAATTTTGTGGTAAAAATCACAGTTAGGCTCAGAACAACAATTATTGTTCCTACAATCTTGTTGGAAAACAGCACAACGAACCTTTTAATCTAATCGGATTCGATTTAAAAAACTTATTTCTTCGAGAACTTTACCTGATCCAAGCGCTACCGCACTCAAAGGATCATCGGCGATAGCAACAGGCAATCCTGTATCTTCAGCTATTAATTTATCAAGATTTCTCAGCAGTGCTCCTCCTCCAGCCAAAACTAATCCTTGATCTACAAGGTCCGCCGATAATTCAGGTGGACATCTTTCAAGAGCAATCCTTACTGCTTCCAATATTGTTGATATCGGCTCAGTTAAAGCTTCCCGAATTTCTTCTGAATTTATAGTTATTGTTTTCGGCAATCCGGCAACCAGATCACGTCCTTTAACCTGCATTGTAAGTTCTTCTTCGAGTTTGTAAGCGGAACCGATATTGATTTTTATCAATTCAGCTGTTCTCTCGCCTATCATCAGGTTATATGTTCTCTTTAAATATTGAATTATCGCTTCATCCATTTCATCACCACCAACCCTGACACTTCTGCTGAACACAATACCGGCAAGAGAAATTATCGCTACTTCAGAAGTGCCACCGCCGATATCTATAATCATATTTCCTGTAGGATCCTGAACCGGTAGCCCAACACCTATAGCCGCCGCCATAGGTTCTTCAATAAGGTGTACTTCACGTGCTCCAGCATGCATTGTAGAATCCTCAACCGCTCTTTTCTCCACTTCAGTTATACCCGAAGGAACAGCAACAACGATTTTTGGTTTGGGATGAAAAGGCAAAAAACTATTTTTCGAACTATGTACTTTACGGATAAAATATCTTAACATCGCTTCTGTAATTTCAAAATTTGCAATTACTCCATCTTTTAAAGGACGGATTGCCGTTATGTTTCCTGGAGTTCTGCCGAGCATTTTCTTTGCTTCTTCGCCAACAGCCATAACCTTATTTGTATTTTGCTGAACCGCAACAACAGAAGGTTCAGTTAAGACTATTCCCCTGCCGTTTACGTAAACCAAAGTGTTGGCCGTTCCTAAATCAATGCCCATATCGCAGGCAAAGAGGCTGGATAAAAAATTGAACATAACTTAACTTCTCCTAATTATAAAGTAAAAAAATTGGTTTTTTAAAGGCAAAAAATAATAATTTATTGTCATAAAAATTTCAAATAAAATTATTATAACTTTCACATTTTTTATTTATTCTTTATGGTAACTCGATAATACGCCTTCAAGAGACTTATCATATTCAGCTTCAATATAAACTCCTTCAGCCTCATCTTTTCGGGTAATAACCTTGCCGGATTCATATAATCTCGAAATCAGGCTCTGCTGGTTTACAGGAAAAAAAAGTTTTGCGTGCACCCGATAATTTGCCAACTGTTTTGTTATCGTATCAAAAAACTGTTTTATTCCTTCCCCGGTTTTAGCGGAAACAGCAATACAAGGATAGTTCTCCTTTTCCATAGTTGAAATTGCCGCGCTATTTGTCATTATATCTATTTTATTTAAAGTTGTAACTATTGTTTTGTTATCAACCTGTAATTCCGTAAGAAGATCTATGACCACCTTTTTCCTGTCTTCAGATTTATCATCGCTTACATCAAGTACATGAATTAAAATATCCGATTGTTTCAATTCTTCCAGAGTAGCTTTGAACGCGTCTATCAGCTGATGTGGAAGTTTTTTTATAAAACCAACGGTATCTATAAGGATCGCATCCTGATTGTTGGGCAATTTAAATTTACGCGTTGTCGGATCAAGAGTCGCAAACAGTTTATCTTCAACAATTACGTTTGAGTTGGTAATCTTGTTAAATAAAGTCGATTTTCCTGCATTAGTATACCCTATCAGGGACAATACAGGTATATTATTTCTTTGCCGCTGTTTTCTTTGTGTAGATCTGTAATTCTTAACAACCTCAAGTTCTTTTTTTATGGAATTAATTCTATCACGTATTTGCCGGCGGTCCATTTCCAATTGTTTTTCACCAGGTCCACGCACACCCACAGTTCCGCCGGTTCCACCTTCCTGATGTATCAGATGTTGCCATTGCCGGGTTAATCTGGGCAACATGTACTCAAGTTTCGCAAGCTCAACTTGAAGTTTGCCTTCTTTGGTTTTGGCTCTTTTACCGAAAATATCAAGAATTATTCCGGTTCGATCAATAATCGAAACGCTGTTACCCATCTCTTTAGCGATATTTTTTGTCTGCGCAGGAGTAAGGTCGTCATCAAAAAGAATATAATTAATGCTATTTACATAACAGTAATCTTTTAAAGATTCAATTGTTCCTTTTCCTATAAAAAAAACCGAAGACATTTCATCTCGTTTATTTATAAAATGCTTTATTACTTCAAGACCAGCGCTTTCCGCAAGAGCTTTTAATTCCTCAAGAGATTCCAATGTCTGCCAACGTCGGTGATTAGGTAATTCTATCGCAACAAGAACAGATTTATTCTTATTTTCAGTCAAACTATTTAATTTATCATCCGGATTGATATTCTTAAAGTCATAAATTTCTAACTCTTTCTGCATATTTCGAATATGAACACCACCCTTTTCTCTTATACATTTTGATATTTATTAATAATAAATAGTTTACTTTATGGAAAGAAAAAATCATTATATTTTATTTTTTGATTTTAGAAATTTTCTTATGGAAAGTATATATAATTTCACTAAATTAATAAATAATATTTAGTTTTTTTTAAGTTCCTCTATCATAACATCTATTATTTTATTCTTATCAGCGTTTTTATAAAGTACAAACCATTTAAATTCTTCCTCTCTACTGAACCAGGTAAGTTGTCTACGGGAAAATTTGCGGGTATTTTGTTTTATAAGTTCGATTGCGGCATCAAGTGAGATTTTATTTTCCAGATACTGCGATATTTCTTTGATTCCAATAGCTTGTGACGCGACAGTATTCTCCATTACACCAAGACCGATCAAATTTTTCACTTCCTCGACAAGCCCTTGCTGTACCATTTCATCAACCCTGCTGTTTACTCTTTCATACATTATTCTTCTCGGCCAAAAAATTCCCCATAGAAATAAATATCCCATAACCGGATGTTTTTCGTGATAAGGTTTATTCCAGTGCTGCTGTAATTCCGATATTTTTTTTCCTGTAAATTGAAATACTTCCAAAGCTCTTATTACTCGACGGATATTTCTGGGATCTATTTTTCCTGCAGCTTCAGGATCTTTAAGTTTCAAAAGATTATGTAATGCTATCTCGCCATATTCCATAACAAAATTTTCCATATCCTTACGAAACTCCCAATTCGCTTCCGGAGCTTGAAAAATACCTCTTAATAAACTTCTTACGTATAATCCGGTACCACCAACAATTATTGGGATTTTTCCGTTATACAAAATTTCAGTAACCAATCTTAATGCGTCATCATGAAAATCAAAAGCGGAATATGTATTGTCAAGGTCCATGGAATCGATGAGATGATATGGTATTTCCCGCCTTTGTTCTATCGTTGGTTTAGCGGTAAGAATATCCATATTTCTGTAAATCTGCATTGAATCGGCCGATATTATTTCCGCGCCTGAAAGTTTTTTAGCGAGATTATGTGCGATTTCGGTTTTTCCCGAAGAAGTTGGGCCTACAATGAAAATTGTTTTATTCTCTCTTGAAAAAATGCCTGAGTTGTTCATAAGTCATCCTTAATACCGTTGGCCTTCCATGAGGACAGGTATAAGGAACCTGAGTTTGAAACAAATCATTTACCAATCCCTGTAATTCTTCATGCTCAAGTTTATCGGCGGCTTTTACTGATCCTCTGCAAGCAAGCATCTTAGATAACTTAATTTGCCAATTTTCTATTGATTCAGAATTGTTGTTGCCTGACTCATCGATAATATCATCAAGCACAGCCACTATAGAAGATGGAGAAATATAATCGGGTAAAGAATCTATTATGAAAGTATCTGTTCCGAACTCCGAAATTCCTATTCCTGCTTTATTGAGAATATCTATTTTTTTTAAAATAAATTTCTTTTTGATTATATCTGTTTGATAAGTTATCGGAAACATCAAAGATTGTGAATCCGATTTGTTTTCCTTTATTCCGTTTAATATTTTCTCGTAATTAATCCGCTCATGTGCCGCATGCTGGTCTATTATCATTAGCCCTTCGTTATTCTCCGCAAGAATAAAACAGTTTCCGATCTGGCCTATTACTTTTATATAATTTGTGTTTTGGGAAAAGATATCATGATTAACATCACTGTCCATCCCCGAAACTATATTTTTATCGACAGGCGCAACAGGTAAACTTATTTCCGCGTTTTCCATATTTATTATCGCGTCAAGCTGTTGTAAAAACTCGTCATTGGAACTATCGGTTTTGGCGGATGAAATCTCTGGTTTGACATCCATATTATCATTTATAATCGGAGCGGGTTTAGAGAAAAATTCGGCTGATTTTATTTCTTTAAGGCCAGTCACATTTGTAAATCGGGGAATATTATATGAAAGATTGATTTTTTTCAGTTCTTCGTTTTGTTCTTTAATATCAAAAACAAGTTTCGATTTTTTCAATACATCAGATACAGCGAGATTGAAAATCTGTTCAATTTTAGATGGTTCCGAGAATTTTATTTCTTTTTTTGTTGGATGAACATTTACATCAATGGCATCCGGGTCTATATCGAGGAAAAAGAAAAAGATAGGGAACCTCCCCGATGGAAGCAATGTACCGTATGATCTTTGAATTGCCTGCGATAACTGAACCGACTGAACAACTCTTTTGTTAATAAAGAAATATTGTCCCAGACGGGTATTCCTGCATAATTGCGGATGCGAGACAAATCCTGTTAATTTTATTTTGGATGAATCATAAACAACAGGGATTAAATCGGAAGTAAAATCTTTGCCGAAAATATAACCGATTCTATCCAAAGCATTTTGATTTGCCGGTAACCTGTAGACCTCTTTGCCTGAATCAATGAAAGAAAAATCTATATCCGGCCTTGATAAAGCCAGTTTAATGAATATCTGATTCATAGAAAGTTTTTCGGCATGAAGGCTTCTTATAAACTTTTTTCGCGCGGGCACATTATAAAACAAATTGCGCACTTCAATAATTGTTCCGGGAGAGATATTATCATCACATATTCCCAATACTTTTCCGCCATCGATTTTTATCGATGTACCGTTTTCATCATTTTTTGTTAAGGTACGCAGATGAAATTTGGATACGGAAGCAATACTTGGTAACGCTTCACCCCGAAACCCGAGAGTTGTCAGGGAATATAAATCGTTTTCATCGTTAAGTTTGCTTGTCGCATGCCTCTGTATGGCGAGCATCGCATCATCTCTTGTCATTCCTTCGCCATTATCCACAATACGGATCAATCCCATACCTGCCTGATCAACTTCTACGGATATACGTGTGGATTTCGCATCAATACTGTTTTCGACCAGTTCTTTTATCGCGGCAGACGGATTTTCTATAACCTCTCCTGCGGCAATTTTATTTATCACATTATCATTCAAAACTTTTATTTTACCCATTTTCCGACGCCATTTCTTTCAATTCATAAAGTATATTTAATGCTTCCAAAGGCGTAATCTTATCACAGGCTATTTTCTTGAGCCGTTCTATTGTTGGATTAGGTTTCTGGTATCCAAAGAGCATTAACTGTTCCGATTCCGCTTCTTCTTTCGGATTGATTGCCTCATTTTGAGTAAAAACAGTCTGTTCCCGAATACAATCGTTCTCGAGAGCCGACAATATTTCCATCGCACGGGTTATTACCTTTTTGGGCAATCCAGCCAAACGCGCCACATGTATACCATAACTTTTATCGGTACCTCCCTGAACAATTTTACGTAAAAATATAATCTGATCGTTCCATTCTTTCACAGCTATATTATAATTTACAATACCTTCTATTTGATTTTCAAGTTCGGTTAACTCGTGATAATGTGTCGCGAACAAAGTTCGTGCCCTCACCTCGGGTGTCGAGCTGAGGTATTCGGCAACTGACCAGGCGATACTGATACCGTCGAACGTGCTTGTACCTCTTCCTATTTCGTCGAGAATAATCAAGCTACGGTTGGTTGCGTTATTTAAAATGTTGGCAGTTTCTATCATTTCAACCATAAAAGTCGATAAACCTTTGCTTAGTTCATCCGATGCTCCTATTCTTGTGAAAATCCTATCCACAATACCTATTTGCGCTGAATCGGCTGGGATATATGATCCAATCTGAGCCATTATAACTAACAATGCCGCCTGCCTTATATAAGTTGATTTACCAGCCATGTTAGGACCTGTAATAATGAGAAGCTGATTGGATTCAGTATCGAGAATAATATCGTTAGGCACGAATTCACCTTTATTGAGAATCGACTCAACAACAGGATGTCGGCCGTTTATGATTTCTAGTATATCATCATCGGTTATTCTCGGGCGGCAATACCCATAATAGATCGCCGTTTTCGCAAGTGATACCAGACAATCAAGAACAGCACATCTTCTGCCGATTTCAAGAATTTGCGAAGTCTTATCTATAATTTTTTCCCTTAATTCATTAAACAATGTTGCTTCAATTTCTTTTATCTGTTCTTCGGCATTTAATACTTTCGATTCCATCTCTTTTAATTCAGAAGTAATAAATCTTTCCGCTGAAGCAAGAGTTTGTTTTCGAATATAATCCGGCGGAACCATTTCCAGATTGGAATTAGTTATCTCGATATAATACCCGAACACTTTATTATACCTTACTTTAAGAGATTTTATCCCTGTCCGCTTTATCTCTTTGTTCTGTAACTCTGCCATCCAGCTTTTACCATTGACACTTATATCGCGAATCTCATCTAATTCTTTACTATAACCTTTTCTAAATACTCCCCCGTCTTTTATTATAGCCGGTGGCTGATCGACAATAGCATTTTCGATTAGATCAACAATTTCAGTTTGTTCGATTATATTATCTTTGATATCCACAAATATCTGTGAACTGAAATTTTCAAGTATTTCTTTAAGATCAGGTACTTGTTTTAATGAATCTTTTAAAGATACAATATCTCTTGGTGAAACCTGATTAAAACCGCATCTTGAAATTAAACGTTCCACGTCTCGTATTTTTTTTAAGACCGGCTCGATTTTATCAAGATTGATATTTTTCTCTATCAGTTCAGTGACACCATTCTGGCGGTAAATAATATTCCCTTTGATTATTAACGGGAACAAAATCCACTGTTTTAAAAGCCTGGAGCCCATTGGTGTTGAAGTAAAATCCAGTACCGAAAATAGAGTTCTGCCTGACGGATCGTTTCTTATTGTTTCAGTAAGCTCGAGATTTCTCTGTGATATGGGGTCTATTATTACGTAATCATTTATTGAATAAAATGATAATGATTTTATTTGATCTAAAGCATTACATAAATTCTCTTTTAAAAAATGTATTGCCGCTCCTGCGGCTCCGATAGACGGGCTTTTATCTGGAATTCCGAATCCGGCAAGAGAATATGTCCCGAGAAATTCACGTACACTCTCGTAAGCTGAATTTATCTCGAATATCCAGTCTTCATATTTATTCAATGATGCGTGATCGGTATTTTTTAACCGGTCAAGAAATTCCGAATCGTTATTAAGGGATTCGGTAATTATAAATTCTGAAGGATGTATTCTATATATCTCGCTGAAAAAATCGTGTTCGTTATCTATCTCGGTTAACCTGAACTCACCTGTAGATATCTCAACAACCGCTATTCCGTATAAGTTTTTTATTCTGTTAACAGCCATAAGGTAATTGCTTTGTTTTTCCGAAATAATGTTCTCGTCAACAGCCGTTCCGGGGGTTATAATTTTTATAATTTCCCGTTTAACAATCCCTTTAGCTTTTTTCGGATCTTCTGTCTGCTCGCAGATAGCGACTTTATATCCCGCTTTAACTAATCTGGGAATATAAGCTCCGCTGGCATGATGAGGAAATCCACACATTGGATATTTCCCTGTTTGGCCACCGTCTCTTGCGGTTAACGTGATTTCCAATACCGATGAAGCGATTTTTGCGTCTTCATAGAACATTTCATAGAAATCGCCCATGCGAAAAAGCAAAATCGCTCCCGCCGATTTCTTTTTTATTTCCTGATATTGTTTCATCATTGGAGTTAAATCAGGCATCTTCTAAGTTCCCAAATAATGTTAATGATGTCACATGCTCAATTTTTACTTTAACAATCTTACCTATCAGATCTCCATTGCCGGGAAAAACAGTATTTTTAAAACCAGTTGTACGCCCGCATAACTTTTCAGGATTTCGTTTGCTTTTACCTTCAACAAAAACTTCAAAAATCTTACCTATGTACTTTTGGTTGTTCTTCAGGCTTATTTTTTCCTGGAATTTTAATAAAATTCTATTACGTTCTTCTTTTATTTCAACAGGAACATTATCATCCAGTTTTGAAGCGGCAGTGCCTTCTCTGACAGAATATTTAAATATAAAACTTGAATCATATTTTACATATTCAATTGCGTCAATTGTTTTGCTAAAATCTTCTTCGGATTCTCCGGGAAACCCCACAATAAAATCCGATGACAGGCAAATATCCGGCAAAATTGATTTTACCATATCAATTTTATCAAGATACTCTTTGCTTGTATATTTTCTATTCATTATTTTCAAGATTTTATCTGATCCGGATTGCATTGGAAGATGCAAATAAGGACAAACTTTCTCAAGATCGCGAATCGCGTAAAATAAATCCGCTCCCGCGTCTTTTGGGTGTGATGTCAGGAATCTTATTCTGGTTAAACCATTAATTGAATTAATCTGCTCAAGCAACTTCACAAAAGTTATATTTAAATCTTTCCCATAAGAATTTACGTTCTGGCCAAGAAGAGTTACCTCTTTACAACCATTATCTACGAGAATTTTAATTTCTTCAAGTATTTCCAGAGGAGAACGGCTTATTTCATTTCCTCTCACATATGGAACGATACAATATGAACAATAGTTATCGCAACCTCTTGTTATTGCGACATATGATTGAAATCTACTGCCTGATTTCCACGAAGTAAGTACAGGATATTCTTTTCTAAGATCAGATTTAGGTTTTTTATATTCTTTAGATAAAAAAGCGGTTTCAAGCATATATGGCAATTCAGTATAATTGTTCGGCCCGCACAATATCTGAACACCTGGATAATTTTTTCGTATAAAATCGTAATGATTTTGAGCCATACAACCGCAAACACCTATCATAAGTTCCTTTTTTTTCTTTTTCTTATGAAGCAATAAATCAATATTGTTGAAAACTTTATTTTCCGCCGATTCCCGTACGCTACAAGTTTGAAGCAACACAATATCCGCATCATTCTCTTCATTTACAAAAGAGTAGCCTGATGCTTCAAGGATATCCCGAATCAGCTCTGCATCATACTGATTCATCTGACATCCCCATATTTTCATAAATATATTGCGCATATTCATTATTCCTTTATATACGGATTATTACGTAATTTGACTTCAACCATTCCACGAACAGAATTAGACATAAAAATTGAATCCGCGGTTTGAAGGTCATCTTTATATAATATTTTTTCAGTTATTTTTAAACCTTTTTTTTCCATTAAATACCGCCGGTATACTCCCGGCAAAACACCGCAATCCACTGGTGGAGTATAATAGCAATTGCCACTTTTTACGAAAATATTTGATATTGCGCCTTCAGTTATTTGATTTGCTTCATTTGTGAAAACAACCTCATAAAATCCCAGATTCCTATATTTTTCTAATTCGCCGTCATATAATTTTCGATTTGTTGTTTTATGATATAAAAAGACATTCTTTGATGCTGTTTGACAATCGCTTATCGTTATACACAGATTTGCTTCTTTAGAAATATTATTAATATCCTCTATTTCTGAAGATATATTCCCTTTCCTGTCAAGCAATATCCGTATTTTATATATCTTTGCATTATCATTCTTTACAGATATATCTTTAAGCTTTTTATGAAGTTGATCAACCTTAAAGTCATAATTAAAGTATAAAGCAGATTTTATTAACCGTTCTATATGATAATCGAGCAAAAAATAACAATTATTTTTCCATAATAAAGTTTCTATTAAATTAAATTCAGGATCTAATTCCTTAAATAAAAAATTTGATTTAAGTTCACATTCCTCAAACTCTTTTGACACAATCGAATCCCATACTATACCGCTTCCAATCCCTAATTCCCCGGTTAAATTTATTTTATCAAGATCGATTGTTCTTATCGCAACATTAAATCGAGCATCCCCGTTAGGGAAAATATAACCAACACTGCCAGTGTATATCCCTCTCTGTTCATTTTCCAATTCCTTTATAATTTCCATCGCTCTTATTTTTGGAGCCCCTGTTACTGAACCCGAAGGAAACAAAGCCTTAAAGATATCTTTTATTTGTATATTATTTTTAAGTTTTCCCTTCACAATAGAAGTCATTTGAAACAAAGTCGAATATTTTTCTATTTTGAACAAATCCTGTGTGCAAATTGATCCGGCAACGCATATCTTACCAAGATCATTTCTCATTAAATCAACAATCATAGTATTTTCAGCTTTATTCTTAATGCATTTGCTTAACAATGATTCCAATTTAATATCTTCCTCAATATATCGCCCGCGCTCAGATGTACCTTTCATCGGTTTTACAATAATTTCACCATTTTTTATTTTAAAAAATAGTTCCGGCGATAAAGAAATTATGCATCGTGATTTGTCTTCAATATAGGCTGAATACTCAACATTTTGTTTTTCAAGTAAACTATAATACATTAATAAAGTATCACATGAATATTTAAATTTATATTTATATGTATAATTTATTTGATATACATCACCGCTGGATATATATTCTTTTATTTTCGAAATTTTATTATCATAATCCAGTAAATTAATATATTTATTTATATTTCTTAATGAATTGGTGATACAAATATCCATTTCTTTTGTTTCATGGATATTAGAAGGAATTATCTGTGGTTTCTCGTATACTCCGAATACTACTAATGGTTTATCATAATATTGATCGTCATGGAATTTCTCTTCAAATCCATACCCTGCCTCATATGCAAAGTAACCCGCTACATATAATCCGAGTTTAAGTTTTTCATCAACTATAGATAACAGGCTGTTTATCTCTTTATGTGAATACGCTGCTAAAATATCGACAGGGTTATAAAAAAACAAATCTTGCGTTTTATTATCATCAAGAATAACTGATTTAAAAAAGCAGGATAATTCGCTCGTATTTAATTTATTTCTTATTTCATCTGGATACTTAGACATGGTGAGCTATATAACAACATTTGCTTGATGATTTACAAACTTTTCCAAACCAGTGATTAATGTAGTTTTATTAATCAGATTAATTAATTTATTTTCTGCTGAAGGGATATAAGCTAGAAATTGTCTTTTGTTTTTTGAAAATCCCAAAAAACAATAAGCGCCTATCGCTTGTAATAATCGCTGAATGGAGCACAAATTAAAAATATATTTAAATTCATTAATAGAATACTCGTTATTTAAATACGATACATAAAAATAATCAAGTAAAACATTAATATCCTCTTCCGAAAGTCCAATATAGGGATCATGCAATAATGAGGCAAGGTCATATTCAGGCAATCCAGGCCTTAATCCCTGGAAATCAATAAAGTAAACCCGGTTTTCTTTTATCATGATATTTTTTGACTGAAGGTCTCTGTGGATCAACCTGTTGCGCTTTTCAGATTCCTCATGGAGAATACATGCAAGGTTATTAAGCTGCGATTCCAAGATATCTATTGGTTCAGAAACTTTTTTAAAATTCAGCAGATAATTTTCTATAAAATAATCATGTTCCCATTTATATAGTTTATGAGAAAAACCATCATTAGTTATTATAGGATTCTTTGTATAGTTCTCATATCCCTTAAAAAAAATTTTTGATGCTTCATCAATGATTGCTTTATAGATTTCTATACGTTGTTGATATCCCATTTTATCAAATAAGGAATACAAGGAAACATCGCCAAGGTCTTCGAGAAAAATCCATCTTTTTCCGGATACTTTGAATAAAATCTTTGGGACACTAACTCCAATATCAAGAAGGAATTTCTGTATATGCGTGAAATAATCGTTTTCGGCTTTCTCACAACCATATATCATTAATATAACACTTTTATCTAAACTCCTTATTCTATAAAAAAGCCTGTCCGACCCTTCTCCGGCTAACAGATCTATATTCAGGTCATGCCACTTTAAAACATTTGATGCGATATTTAATATTTCTGATTGGTCAACAATATTCATTTATTATATGATCTCTCCCTTATGGTTTCCTGAAACAAATTTGGAATCGCGTATTATGACATCTTCAAGAACGCTACCTTCTTTTATATGTACATTATTCCAGAGTATAGCGTTTTTTAAAAACACTTTTTTTTCAATTACTGAATTTTCTCCAATACAAACCAATCCATTTAATGAAACATTAGAATCAATATATGAATTTGATGATTTATAAAGCCGCGTTTCACGTGAATTTGAAAAATATTTTTCCGCTAAATCCAAATTCGCTTTTTTATATTGCTCTATCGATCCTATATCATACCACAGCCCGTTTTCAATTTCCCAGACATAAACGGGCATCCCTTCAGATATCATTTTCAGGTATATTGGGATAATAGAAATCTTTTTATCGGGCTCGATCATATCGAAAATCTTTTTTTCCAGAATATGTATACCCAGAAAAGTATAACCTGGAATAATATCTTTATAAAAAGTATTTCTAATATCTATTATTTTACCTGTGGAATCTATTGTAACTTGTTTAGGATTATGGTATTTAGATACGACCAAAGTCGCTACCGCCCCCTTTGATTTGTGAAACTCCAGGAGTTTCTGAAAATCAACATCGCATATTATATCGCCGTTATGCAATATAAAAGTCTGGGAATTTATGAGATTTTGAGCTTTTTTTAATCCTCCGCCTGTTTCAAGAATTGCATCTTCATGTGAATATTGTATATCCACACCCCATTTCTTGCCATCACCCACAATATCATGAAGGATTTGAGGTTTATAATGGCTGTTTATTACAAAATGATCAATTCCAAAAGAACACAGGTTTTCAATAATTCGAAAAATGACAGGTTTATTTAGTACGGGAACAGTAACTTTCGGACGTTCTTCTGTAAGAGGCAATAAACGTATACCGAATCCAGCACCGAAAATAAAGGCTTGCAGATCGTTTTTCATATAATTACGTTATCATGATCCAGGCTGATTGTTGAATATTCCTTCAAAAACCTCTCCAGATAAATATCTTTCTCCTGAATCTGGAAGTATCACAACAACTATTTTGCCGTCAAATACACCGGTTTTAGCCAGCCTGCTGGCAACAGCAACCGCTGCGCCACAAGATATTCCCGACAAAATACCTTCTTCTCTCGCAAGTCGCCTGCAAAATTCAAACGCTTCTTCACTGCCGACTTTCTCCACTTTGTCAACGAGTGATAAATCTAAAATTTTCGGTATAAATCCAGCACCTATACCTTGAATTTTATGTGACCCAGGCTTTAGCGGCTCATTATTCAGGTATTGGCTTATAACCGGGCTTTCTTCAGGCTCAACAGCAATCGAAACAATAGATTTACCTTTCGTAGATTTTATAAACCTGCTGATTCCTGTTATTGTTCCACCGGTTCCAACTCCTGCAATTAACACATCGATTTTTCCATCCGTATCATTCCATATTTCCGGACCGGTTGTTTTTTCGTGAATTTCCGGATTTGATGGGTTTTCAAATTGCTGTAACAAAACATATTTGTTTGGATCGTTATTAAAAATTTCATACGCTTTGGATACCGCTCCGGTCATTCCCTGAGTACCATCAGTCAAAATTAGTTTAGCCCCTAAAATCTTCAGCAGTTTTCTTCTCTCAAGACTCATTGTTTCCGGCATGGTCAAGGTTAATTGATATCCTCTTGCCGCGCAAACAAAAGCCAATGCTATTCCGGTATTTCCGCTTGTCGGTTCAATAATTTCTTTACCTGCGGTAAGAATCCCTTTTTTTTCAGCATCCCAAATCATTGAGGAACCTATTCTGCATTTAACGGAATAAGCCGGATTCCTTCCTTCAATTTTCGCCAAAACAGTAGCGCCAGTTTTGCCGATTACCTTATTCAGTTTGACCATTGGTGTTTTTCCAATAGAATATGAATTATCAATAAAATAATTCATTTACCATTCCTTTCTTATCAAACTCAGATATTATTTAATGCCTGGTTTATGTCGGAAATTATATCGTCGATGTGTTCCAACCCGATAGACAATCTTATATAGTCTTCGGTTACACCTGTTGCCAGTCTTTCTTCTTCGTTTAGTTGTTGATGAGTTGTTGAAGCAGGATGAATAACAAGTGATTTCGCGTCTCCAATATTTGCAACATGGGAGAGAAGTTTGACATTATTTATAAACTTTATTCCCGCTTCTTTTCCACCTTTTATACCGAATCCTATTATTGCTCCCGTACCATTAGGAAGATATTTATCAGCTTTGGATTTTTGGGAACTCTCAGGCAAGCCGGGATAATTGACCCAGTTAACTTTCGGGTGCGTTAGGAGGAATTTTGCCACAGCTAAAGCGTTTTCACAATGCCTTGGCATTCTAAGATGCAAAGTTTCAAGCCCTTGCAAAAATAAAAAAGAGTTAAATGGCGACAACGCAGGTCCAATATCCCGCAAAAGAATAAGTCGCGCTTTCATAATATACGCAATATTTCCCAATGATGACAATGCCTCAACAAAATTCAAACCATGATATGCCGGATCCGGATCCGTAATTAAAGGGAAATTACCTTTCGTCCAATCGAATTTACCTGAATCTACAACCGCACCGCCAAGAGATGTTCCGTGCCCACCGATAAATTTTGTAGCTGAATAAACCACTATATCCGCTCCGTACTCAAAAGGCCTTAGAAGATAAGGGCATGTGGTATTGTCCAATATAAGCGGAATATTATGTTTATGGGCGATTTTGCTTATACCTTCTATATCGGTTATATCAAGTTTCGGATTTCCTATACTTTCAGCGTAAATTGCTTTTGTTTTAGGTGTTATAGCTTTTTCATAATTAGAGACATCACTCGAATCAACAAAATTTACCTTTATTCCGAACCGTTTTAAAGTATGACTGAAAAGAGAAAAAGTCCCGCCATAAAGATTATCTGCGGAAACTATTTCGTCTCCGGCTTGAGCGATATTGAGAATAGATAAAGTTATCGCCGCCTGCCCGGAAGCTGTCGCAACGGCACCGACACCACCTTCAAGCGAAGCAAGGCGTTTCTCAAAAGCATCTGTTGTTGGGTTCATAAGGCGAGTATAAATATTGCCGAATTCCTTCAACTCAAACAGATTCGCCGCATGTTCACTACTTTTGAACAAATATGATGATGTCTGGTATATCGGTACTGCCCTTGATAATGTTTCCTTGTCAACAACCTGTCCGGCATGTAATAACAAAGTTTCCAGATGCAGTTTTTTCTTATCGATATTAGTCATGATGTTATCCCCCTTTTCTCAAAGATAATAATATTTATCATGGAATTTATCAATATCAAATCAATTCACTAAAAATCTAAAATTATTTCACCAGCAAACAATTATTATTTAAAGATATACTTAATATTTCAACCGGGGACGATCTGAATTTTTAATATATTGCTTTAACTCAACAAATCGCCTTGTTCTGGGAAATTTATTTAATGCCTGATTTAAATAATATTCTGTTTTTTCTAAATTTTCATTTTTTAGATAATAGATTATTGCATTGTAATATGGTTCAGGCCATATCGGCATAAGATGATATGCTCTCATCCAAGATTCAATGGCTTTTTTTTCGTTTTTCAGATAAGAATAGCATATTCCTAAACTGTTATAAGTATTTGCGTTATCCGGGTCTATTTCAATCGATTTTTCAAGATACACAAGAGCTTTTTCATACTCTCTCTTTTCTATGTAATATAAACCCAAATTGTGATTTGTTTGCGACTGATTCCCTTTTAGCTCAAGAGAATCTTGAAGTATATTTTTAAATAACATTTCATTTCCAGCTAATTTCAATGTAATTGCATAATTATTGATTATCTGGATATTTTTAGGATCCATGATAAGGGCGGTTTGGAATTCCGATAATGAAGCGTTCAAATCACCTCTATTTTTATATTCAAGCGCAAGCCCGTTATGCGCTTTGGCGGAAAAATAATTTTCTTTTATAGAACTTTTCCATAAATTTAAATTATCCCGCCAATCATTGTTTCTCGCAATACTTATTGCCATAAAAAGATTTATAATTATTAATATAATAAAATGTTTATATTTATGGTTTATTTTATTAATAATCAGAGCTATAAAAAAACAAAACCCTGCGTTGGATAAATAAAGGAATCGTTCTGCGATAAGCGCTTGAAGAGGTATAATGTTTAATACGGGAAACAATCCTAAAAACCCCCACCACAATCCGAAAGTATAAATTCTTTTTTTATTGAAGATTAAGAATCCGAAAAACAACGCTAAAAAACAAATGCTTAATATAAATTCATAACTTAAAAAGGATGTTATAACACTCACATTGGGAATAACATTAAGATTTATAGGGTAAAAAAATAAAAGAAGATACAAACATACTACTTTAGCCATAGTAAAAAATGTATTAATGGGTGATCCACCCCAGTAATATGTTTGAGCCGTGGTTGATAATACATTATATCTAATAAATAAATAAATAATGCTGATTACGGATAAAGCTAACAATACATTGATAAAACGAGAAAAAAGTTTTTTCCTTTTTACCTCGTCCACATATAAATATATTAAACTGCACAATAATAATATATTCATTCCCATTTCTTTGCACAATAAAGATATAAAATAATGTATCAACGTAATAAATAAATATTTTATCTTTCCACAATTAAGATATTTCAAAAAATATATAAGTGAAAACAGAGCAAATATTGAATAAAGCATATTTCCCCTGCCTGATATCCAGCTTACCGCTTCCACCTGTGCAGGATGTATTATGAACAATATTGAAGCGATGACAGATATGATGCGAAACCCTGACCATTGGTAAAAGAAAATAAATACAAGGAATCCGCAAATAAGATGAAGAATATTGTTAGATAGATGATAGCCAAATGGATTGAGTTTCCATATTGAATAATCTATCGCAAACGACAACGTGACTATCGGGCGATAAATTTTTACTTTTCCTTCTATACCTGTCCCCTGATAAGTTTTTAAATTTGTGAAGTACTCATGGATATGAGAAAAATCCCTTATATATGGATTATTTTTGATAAAAGCCGAATCATCATAGACAAATTCATTATTTAAATTATTGAAAAAAACCAAAAGACTTATCAAACTCAATAATAGAATTTCGATAATATAAAATTTTTTTAATAATCCAGTAAGGACAATCAGTTTCATTGGCGATAAATATTATAAAATATGTTTGACAAAATTATAATCAGCTAAATATTATAAAGAAAGCGTTATTTAAATCGCAATCATTTAACCAGAATAATCACACATGAAGAAATCTTCAATAAAAAAAAATTTTTCTATCCAAAATCAGCTTGAAGTTTATTTTCTTTTGGTATCTATAATTCCTTTATTAATAATGGGATTCTTCAGCCTCTCATATTCATCAAAACCTCTTAAACAGTTTGCCATATTACCTATTCAGAATCATTTGTTATCTATTTCAAATTATATTAAAAATGAACTTTATAATGTCAAAGAAGACACTCTCTATTTAAGTCATTTGCCCAGTTTATCACGTATGCTTGAGTTTTCTTCTACAGCAACAGATGATGAAAAATTAAAGCTCCGTCAGGAAGTCGCAAATGATTTTATGGAAATCCTGAATAAGAGAAAAAAGTATTTATATATAAGCTATATAGATCAGACAGGAATGGAAAATTTACGGATAAATTTCATTCATCCTGATAAATGGGATATTGTTTTAGGAAATGAGCTGCAGAACAAAAAAGAGAGTGACTTTTTTAAACTATCGATAAAATCAAAACCCGGTGAAATTTATTTCTCACAGATACAGTTATCAGAAGAATACGGTGTTTTAAAATCCCCATTAACCAAGGTTATATATTCCTCAACAACTGTGGAAGGGATATCACCTGAACATCGAGGTATAGTCACGGTTGCATATCTGGTTAGTGATTTATTTAAACCTGTATACGATTGGAAAATAAATGAATACCCCGCCTCGAATATTTTTATTATGAATATCGATGGTTTTTACCTTGCACATTCCGATAAAACAAAAGAATGGGGCAAAAAACAGCAAAAAGAAATGAAATGGTCGATATTAAACGATTTTTCTAAAGAAACATCAGAACATCTTCTTAAAAACAATGGCTTAAATATTATTGAAACTAATGATTTAGTATTAATGAAAATACCGTGTTATCCCGAATTCGCTACTCCTGGCAACTTCTGGTTTATTGTCTCTGAAACCTCAAGAGAAATTGTCTATTCGCAAATAAAAAGATTTAAAATAGTCCTGCTGGCAATCTTTGCGGCAACAATATTTGCTACATTTATTCTCTCTATGCTTTTATCAAAGAAATTTACAAAACCGATAAAGAAACTGAGAAATGGCGCTGAAATAATACGCAATGGTGATTTATCACATAGAATCTCATTAAAAAGTAATAATGAATTAGGTATACTTGCGCAAGATTTTAATCTTATGACTTCACAATTGGAGGAATTGTATAATAATCTTGAGAAAAAAGTTAGTGAAAGAACACGGGAATTACAGGATGTACTTGGCAAATTACAGGAAAAAGAGCTTCAACTACAATCCGCAAATCAGCTTAAAATGGATTTTCTTACAAATCTTTCCAAAGAACTCCGTGTTCCTTTAACAAGTGTCACCGGATTTATTTCTCTTTTAATGAATAAAGTATACGGAGAATTGAACGAAAAGCAAATTGAGTCATTACAGAAAGCAAAAAGAAATTTATATCATACTTTTAAATGGCTTGATGGAATAATCAGAATATCTTCATTATCGTCTTTGCAATCACATGAAATCAGCATGCATAAAACTGAATTTAATATTGTCGAATCAATCAATCTTTCGCTAAAAAACCTGAATTACATCATTCAAGAAAAAGATATCGATATAAGATTTGAATGCAAAGACAATTTGCCTATAAAAATTTGCACTGATAAAGAAAAATTTGATGAGGCTATAACCAGTATATTAAATGGTATCCTTCATTACAATATCACAAAAAATATATCACTTTTCATAAACACCGTTCTGGAAAAATATGATAATAAAGAAGATGTTATAATCGAATTTAAAATGGTTTTCCCAACCGATATAAACCCCGATGATTTTTATAAGGCTTTGAAAGAACCTTTTATTTATACACCGAATTATTTTAATATAACTAACCTTAATACAAATGTCGCCCGCACATTGATTGAGATTTTGGGTGGAGAATATTGTGTCAAATTGGATGAAAACAAAAATGAACTTGTTGTCTATCTTAGATTAAAAGAAGCGAGGTAACCTGACAATGAAAGATATAAAAGTATTAATTGTAGAAGATGACGAAGACAATCTCGAAACGCTTTCCACATATCTTGAATTTTACAACTATAAAGTTTTGAAAGCAATTGATGGTGAAATAGCGGTTAATTTAGTAACAGAAGAAAAACCAGACGTCATACTTCTGGATTTAATGATACCGAAAATTGATGGTTGGGAAGTAGCCAAAAAAATAAAGTCCAATCCTCAGACAAGAAAAACAAAAATTATCGCATTTTCGGCGATGGCATTGCCGCATGAAATGGAAAGAGCGTTAAATGCCGGTTGCGATGCTTTTCTCGCAAAGCCAATGTCGCCGGATTCCCTTGTCGATGAAATGAACAAAATACTTAATCAATAATAATTTTATGGATTTGATGGTCACGCTTTTAATTTCTAATATAATCTGCCTGATATGCTTTTTGTTTTTACTTATTAACTATAAAGTTATCGAACAAAAACTCAAAGAAAAACGTCAGGATCTTGAAAATCTGAATTCTATCAGGATGAAACACCTGTCACAATTGTCCCACGATCTGAGAACTCCGCTTAATGTAATCATGGGTTACACTTCCCTGCTATCTAATAAAATCCATGGAGAAATAAACGCAAAACAAAAACGGGACCTTGATAGAATTAGTGAAAACTCAAAAAAATTATTAAAAATTATGGAAGATTTTTTCGTCCAGAATAACTGATCTTTATTCACGTGTAAGATTTTGAAACTTTTGAATATACTTTAGAGATAAACTTTCATTCCCAATAAATTCATAACATTTTCCGATATAATAATATGCGTTGTAATATTCCGGATCTATTTTAATCAATTTATTAAATATGTTTATAGCCTTAGAATAATTATGTTTATCCATATAACACAATCCCAAATTGAAATATGCGTTCAGATTTTTCCTATCGAGTTTAATCGCAATAATATGTTCTTTGATTGCCTCATCAAGGTTACCCTTCTCGCCAAGAACCGCGGCAAGATTGTTATGCGCGCTTGAATCAAATTCATTTACCCTTATCGCCTTTCTGAAAGCTTGTTCGGCTTGATCAAGCATTTTTGAACTTGCGTAAACTATACCCATATTAATATAAGGTTCTATTATTGTGGGATCCCTGTTGATCGACTCGTTATATAGTAAAATCGCTTCTTTAATTTTTCCTTGTGCTTTATAAGTATTTCCCAGATTATAATAAGGAATCGGATCATAAGGCCTAAGTTTTATTGCCATTTTATAATGGTACTCTGATTTATTATATTTTTTTTCATCATCATAAAAGCTTGCCAGATTGTTATGTGCGTGAAAACTCTCCGGATTGGCTTTTAATGTATTTGACCATAATGTATAACTATTATTCCACACCTCGTTTCTTTTTAATGTAATAGATAAATATAAAACCATAATTACGATAAAACAGATTATTTTATATTTTTTATATTGATCGGATTTAAAAAATAATAATGTATATGCAACCGCGAAAAATCCATACGGTAAATACAAATATCTCTCCGCAATAACATTTTTTATTGGAATTATATTAGATACTGGAACCAATGAAACAAAAAATATCAATATAAACAGAAAATATTTATTTTTGTCTGTTTTTTTTATAATTCCATAAACAATAGAAATATACAGTAATAATAAAATACAAATTGCGGAAAAAATTATTTTCAATGAGAAAAATGTTTGAGGAATATCGGTTATATAATCCACACATAAATCTATAGGATACAACATTACTTTAATGTAATACATGAATATTTGCGCCATTATTAATGCGTTTAAGAAAATATTCCCGCCTAAATAATCGAGTTCTTTATCTGAAAAATTTTTCATAAAATAGAATCTGATAGAAATATAAAATAACGTGACAACCGCCAACAAAAGATACTCATTGCGATTTATGGATACATTTGAATTATTTCTGTATTTATTCTCATATATATCTAATAATATTAGTATAGGGAAAAAAACTATTCCCATTTCCTTTGAGAATAACGACAGAAAATAAAATAAACATACAATATAATTCTTAGATCTGGATTTATTATTAAAATGAAAAAATAATCCTGAGACGAAAAATAATGAGCAAAGTATATCTTCCCTGAACGAAATGCAGTTTACAGCCTCAGATACAACAGGTGTTACAGAAAATAAAATACCTGAAATTAAAGAAACCGTATTATTTCTGAGAAAAATATTCAAGAAACTGTAAAAAACCAATATGTTTAGTAAATGCAATAGCAAATTTGTTAAATGAAAACCATAACTGTTTTCTTTCCATATAAAAAAATCAATAAAGTAACTTAGTGTAACCACTGGCCGATAACTCGCTTCTCCCGAAAGAGTAAAATCGCCAATCCCGGCACGCTTAAAATAATCATGTGTAAATAATACAGGCAAGTTTCTCAAATTTCTTATTATTTTATTATTTTCTATGGTGCTTGAATCGTCAAAAACAAAATTGTTATTAAGTATATTCACATATGCGAGTAAACCGGATAAAAAAACCAGAAATAATCCAATACAAAATTTATTTTTCATATATCATGCCACTTAAAATATTTTTATATATGAGAGCATTTTTTTTATCCCCATATGTGTTGTAAAATTTAATTATGGATATAATTGTATCTTGATTATCCGGTTCGGTTTCGTGCGCTTTAATCCAATAATAGATTTCTTTTTCCGGATTTCTCGCATTATGATAATACACCGCAAGATTTTTATAAAAGAAAGGGTTATCGGGAAACTTTTCTATTCCCTGTATTAAAACTTCGAGCCCTTTTTCAGGTAATTTCTTCTTGAAATATATTAAAGCAAGTTTATTGTAAGCCGAAGGCCTCATGGAGTTAGATTTCATTGAAAGTTTGATATATTTTTCCGCTTCATCGTAGTTTCCCTTTAAATCATTAACTAACCCAAGGTTTTCGTATAAAAAACAATCATTCTCAACATAGCTAAGCCCCTTTTTTAATACAGATTCAGCCTCATTTAGGTTCCCAATCTCTATCAAAGTTAAACCGAGATTGTTATAAACCTCCGCGTAGCCGTCTTCAATCTCAATAGCCTTATAGTATTCCGAAATAGCTCTTTGGTAATCTCCAATTTTTCGATAACAATTCGCGAGGTTATACCTGTCTTTAGCGGTATTTCGTAAAGATAAACATTTGAGATAATATTTTATCGCTGTTTTAAAATTATCTTTAGAAAAATAAATAGAAGCGAGATTACTGTAAGCTTTTTCACTATTAGGTTGTGATTTTATTGTCGATTTCCAAAGATTAATCGAGTTTTTCCAATCATTATTTCTAACAATACTTCTTGAACAATATAAACATATAACAGCAATTAAAGATAATAAATATTCTTTCGGGCGTATCAGAAATAATCTATATCCAATATACCCAAAAAGAACAGATATTCCTATCATTGGAAGGTATAGATATCTTTCCGCAGAAATATTATCAATTTTTACAATATTGATTACCGGTAAAAGTGATACAAAAAACCATAAGATACTGAACGCTGGAATAGATCGTTTTTTTATAAACATGATTATTGTAATAGACATAATCGTCACTATTGGAATTATTGAAAATAATACATCAGGTTCCCAAAAGAATCGTTTCGGATCGACTTGATGGTCAACAATCAATTTTTTCGGGAAAAAAACCAATATTATATAATTTTTTAAAACAGTCGCTATCGTATATATATTTGTCAAACAAGTTCCTCCGGGATAAACCAGTATATCCTTGTTCGGGTTATCCATTACGATAAATCGCATAATCAGGTAATAAATGGTAACTGAAACGATTGATATAAAAAGAAAAAGATTACCTTTCCAATTATCCCGTTTAAAATAAAAAATTATCAGCAAAAGCATTGGAAAAGCTATAGCCATTTCTTTTGAAAATAGCGCTATCAGATAACAAAAAGCGCATAATAAATCCATTGAAATATTGAAAGTTTTTTTGTTCCATTTGGATTTCAATTGCAAAAAATATAAAGATAATAAACAAAACAAAACGACGAGAAGTTCTTCTCTAAATGCAATTGCGTTCACCGCTTCGGTTACTGCAGGATGAACTGCAAAAATCAACGCAGATAAAAAAGGGATTTTTTTTGAATTAAGCAAACGCAACAATACGCTGTATAAAAGAAGAGTATTTAAAACATGAAGAAGGAAATTAGAGATATGGCATCCCCAACTTTTCCCTTTCCATAAAAAAGCATCAAGAAAATAAGTAGCGGTAACAACAGGTCTATATGAACTTTCACCAAAAGCAGGTTGTTTTCCTTTGTCTAATATTTTGAAATAATTCAAATTAAAAATATGTTTGATATTTTGTATATATTTGACACGCGGATTTTCCGCTATAACAGAGAAATCGTCGTAGACAAACCCATTTCGTATTGTATTAGAAAATGTTATGACACAGATTCCCATCAAGAGAATATAAGAGATATTAATCCTTATGAATTTGATCACAGCAATTATTCTGATTGTTCTTTTAGCTCAATTTGTTCTAAATATTTCCTTGTATTTTTTTCTACTTCCGGATTTGGATTTAATTCCAACGTTTTTTTGAAGAAATCTTTTGCTTTCTCAATTTCTTTACGCTGAAAATGTGAAACACCTATGTTATAAGGAAATAAATAATTTGAAGGATCGATTTTATATGCTTTTTCCCAAACCTCTATAGCTTTCGGAATATCTTTTTTCTCGCTGTAACAAATTCCGAGATTGTACAGGGCATTAACCTTAAAAGGATCGATTTCCAGAGCTTTCAGATGATTTTTTATGGCAAGATCGACTTTACCTATAGAACCATACACAACACCAAGATTATCATAATAACTCGGATTTGAGGAATTCAGCTCAATCGCTTTATTAAAATGTTCGATTGCCCTGGCATAATCACCCCTTTGCCCGTATTCCATACCAAGACCATTATGCGCGGCGTCATTGTTTGGGTTTATTTTTAATGCCCGTTCGTAAAGCTCTATAGACTCATAAGATTGTTTTGAATCATTCACAGATTCCTTTTTTTCGCACCCTATAAAAATCAGGCTTAATAATAAAATCACCGCAAGAGAAAGAACTCTCATAATTTTTCTTTCCTTTTGTTTTTATTCGTTTGATTTTTCAAATCTTTCATCGATTTTATCAAGTTCGGATTTCGCAAGTTCATTATTAGGATTGATTTCAAGAATCCTTTTTAAATACTCTTTATATTTTTCCTTGTTTTTCAGATGTTTGTAAGATTGCGCTACTGTATAGAATGTACTTTCGTCAGCCGTATCGTTATTCATCTCGATAAACTTCTCAAACGCTTTAATTGACTGATCATATTTTTTATCATAGAAATACGCGACGCCTAAATTCTGATGCGCTTTAGCGTATTGCGGGGCAATTTCTATAGTTTTGCTGAAACATTCTATCGCTTTATCAATTAATCCCATATCACCATAAGTCGAACCAAGGTTTAGCCATGCTGTCGTATAATCCGGTTTTGTTTTAATAACCTGTTCAAACTCTTTAACGGCTTCCTCAAACAGTTTCAATTGAGCATAAGTCACGCCGAGATTATTCCTGACTTGATAATCAGCAGGGTCTATTTCAAGCAATTTCTTATACTGGTCTATTCTTTCCTGCGGAGTTGATTGAGCTGATGTTTTTTCTTCTTGAATATCCTCATCACTAAAAAAATCATCTTCATTCTGCTTTCCGCAACCGGGTATAAAGGCAATAGCCGTTAAAAGAAAAGAAAGTAAAAACAATTTCGAAATATGTTTCATTTAATCCTCCAGAGATTTTAGTTTATATTTCATTTTATTAAAAAATAGTTTCATTATAAAAATTATATTTTGTAAAAGTATTTTAAAATCCAGCTTCGATGTTCCTTTTGTTCTGTCTTCAAACACAATGGGGATTTCTTTAACTCTCGCTTTATTATAAATAACAGCATGAAACAACAATTCAGATACGATAGACGGCCCTTTTGACTCAAATTTATCAAAATTAATTTTCTCAAGAAGAGATCTTTTAAAACATCTGTAACCCGAAGAACAATCCTTAATGGAATAACCCAGCATTATTCTGATATATAAGTTCGCGAGAACACTTGTTAAGGTTCTATAATATGATCTGCCTGTTTCTTTCCCGCCTTCAATAAATCTTGAGCCAATAACAATATCGACTTCTTTTGCGCATTTTAATATCTCAGGTATATAATCGGGATTATGAGAAAAATCCGCATCCATTTCAAGAATATAATCCGGTTTTAACTTTATCGCTTCCCTTAAACCTTCGATACCCGCTATGCCTCTTCCTCTCGGTCCGGTTCTGTTTAAAAGACTGACTTTTTTGTTTTTCCCTGCGATTCTTTCAACAATCCTGCCTGTGCCATCCGGTGAATTATCGTCAATAACTAAAATAGAAATATTTTCATCCTGGAGAAGAATCCTGTTAATTAACTCTTCGATGTTTTCCGCTTCATTGTATGTTGGTATAGTAACTATTGTATTCATAATATAAAACTTTACTCTTTTTCAAAATGATAACAGATTGTTTTCAATAACTTAACATCTTTTTTACTAAGTCTGGAATTTTTTAATATTCTCGTTAAATCATTCCTTAATGAATCCTCTCCATATTTGATAAAATTTTTATTTTTAAGCAGATTTATGGCTGAATCCCTTAAACAAAAAATTTCCTCATCTGATACCAAATCATCTTCACTTATATCTTTAATAAAATGTGCGGATTTATATAATTCATTCAAATATATGGTTACCGCGTGAGACAAATTCAAGGAAATTCCAGATTCAGCTAAAGGAATAGTTGAAATTAATCTGCAGTATTCAACCTCGTTGTTATACAATCCACAGTTTTCTCTACCAAAAACTATACCAACTTTTTGACTTTCAGAAACAGATTTAATATAACCGGCTATTTCTTGCGGTTTATAAACCGGATATCTTGTTTTGCCTGTACGTCGTGTGGTCGCGATCAATAAATCGAACTCTTTTCTGAGTTTATCGAAATTGTCGAAAATTATACAGTTGTTTAAAATTTCATTAGCGCATACACCGGTTTTATAGGCAATCTCAAGAAAAGATTCCGGAGGATTTACCAAATACAACCGGGAAAAACCGAACCCCTTCATGCTTCTTGCTGTAAAACCGATATTCTCTGAAACACAAGGTTCTACAAGTATAATTCCAATTTGTTCAAAATTCATATTTTTTTTGATTTATATTTTAAAACCATAACCACATTGTAATGATCTATAATGATGATTCATTATATTATAAAAAATAAAAAAATGGATATAAAATTGGTTTATTTGTTGGAATCAAGTTTAAAAGAAATATATAGCTGGTTTCCTGATAATTCCGAAATATTTTTCGCTGAAAATTTCACGGATTATAAAAGTATTTTATCAAAAAATAGCGTTGATTATGTTTTTATTGGAAATCTAGATAATGAGCAGATCGAATATCTGATAAAAAATTATAAATATCCGCTTTATCTGATAGATACAGAAGATGCGGCAAAAGTGAGCGAAAATATATTATCTTATCCGTTTATCCTGACATATGATAAACCCGCCGATCGAATCAAATTCCAATTACTGATTATTAACTGCCAAAAATACCATTCATTATTAAATGATAAGAAAGATCATGATTTAAATAATTATTCTGAAATACTGGACAAAAAGTTGGTCAAAGATGACGCTCTTTTAAAAAACCAGGAAAATATGGAACTTGTAACACGATTGGTTGGACTCGGCGAAATTACCGCATTCATAATTCACGAGCTTAAACAGCCATTAACCGCAATATTGAATTATATTGACCTTTCAATTCGAAAGATAGATCAAACCGATAAAATTATCGGTTACCTGCGAAAATCCAATATTCAGGTTATCAGAATGTCGGAAATGATAAATAATTTGCACAGGTATATACAGAAATCAGTAATTACTCTTGTAAATATAAATCAAATCATTGTTGAAGTTATGGATCTTTTGCGCCAACGATTTATTGTACATAACATAAAAATTGAATTTGATTTAGCCGAGAATTTGCCTCCAATTATGGGAGACTATAATCAATTGATGCAGGTTTTTTTGAATTTAATAAATAATGCCTTTGATGCACTATCCGCATGTGATAAGAATCATAAATTACTCTTTATACGAACATATTACAGCGAGGCAGATCAATCCATTATTGTTGAATTGACAGATAACGGTATGGGAATTCCTGAAGATATGCAGGAAAGAATATTCGATATGTTCGTAACAACAAAAAAAGATGGCAAAGGAACAGGATTAGGGCTTTACATTACAAAAAAAATAACCAGAGTTCACGGTGGGGAAATAAATTTATTCTCAAAACCTGGTGAAAACACAACTTTTTTATTGAGTTTTCCGGTAAATAATGTTGTAAGGACATTGATTTAATATGAAATGGGCTGTAGACGCAATGCTTGGTGACCTTGGGAGATTTTTACTTATCCTTGGAGAAGATGTCCTATACAAACCATCATTATATGGATTTAACCTTATAAAAATAGCCAAAAACGAAGGGAGGACTATTTTAACGAGAAATACAAAATTATTAAATACCAGATCGTTATCGCCTGTCGTTTTTGTTCCTGATATAAATATCTGGGATAAAATAAAATATATTCAGCAGAATTTATCGATTGAATTTCATAAAGATAAGATTTTCTCAAGATGTCTTTTATGCAATATCGAATTATCAAAATATAATCCGAAAGACCATCGAATCGAACATGAGATACCGCAACGAATTTTGAATAATTTCGAATTATTCATTTGCTGTAAATGTAAAAAAGTTTACTGGTTTGGAGGACATTATTTCAGGACAATAAAAAATTTCGAAGACCATAAAATATGTTCATAATTTTTCTTTTGCTTTTTCAAGAATTCTTTTCTCTTTTTTTGTCAGGCTATGAATACCTTCTTTAGAAATTTTTTCAAGTATAGGATCAACTTCTTCCGATATATATGTTTCTTTTGATATATAATTTTCTATTTTTTCTTTTTTAATAGAAAAACTCACATTTTTTGGAAAAGCTTCAATAAAATTCCTCATACCGAAATAATTTTTAAAATATAAAAACCCAAAAAGAAGTCCTCCGAGATGAGCAAAATAATCCACTCCTCCCAAAGATGTCAATAGGCATTGGAAAAATGTCAAAACGGCAAACCCAAGAGCAATATATTTAGCCTTTGCTTTAACGGGAATTATAAGAAAAATAAGAAGCATTATTTCCTTTTCCGGAAACAGCATTCCGAAAGCCGCGAGAATACCGAAAATGGCGCCTGACGCGCCAATTACAGGAACATGTGAATTAATCTGTATCAAAACCGAACATAACCCAGCGAAAACACCTGCCATAACGTAAAACCGAAGAAAGTTTTTTGATCCCATGGCATTTTCCACTTCACCGCCAAACATCCACAGCGCAAGAAGATTCCAGAAAATATGAAATATCCCGCCATGCAGGAACATATATGTTATTGGCTGCCAGATAAATAATTTATGCGTAAAAAAATATGGGACAAGACCGAATATGTTATATAAACTTAATCCAAATAAGATCTTTAGTAATGCCTGAAATAGAAAGATACCGATGTTTATCAAAAGTAAATATTTTATTACAGGTGATATCCTTCCTCCAATACCAAGCACGGACCCGCCTGAATTTTGATAATTATAGTTATTTCTTTCCATCTCAAAATAATTCATTTGATAAAACCTCTAAAAAGGTTTTCGGTTTTTTAATAAATGATCTTTATTTTTTTTCTAAATTCTGAAGAGCTTCAACAAAATTAGATATGATTTTGCCATCCAAAGTGAAGATTAATGGATATCGATCTTTTATCGCATACAAAAGATTGTCTTGCGAAATACCTGTCTGAATAATAATCGTATCTTTTAATCCTGTATCCTGATCATTGATTTTAAATTTTAATTCGCTTACCGGAACTTTTAGATTATATTGAGTCAATAATGAATCAGTTTTTTCTTTTATAAAAGTCTCGACTTTTATGTCCTGTATCAAACTTAATATTTTATCCGATTGCTCCTGACCAACTTTTTTCCCGTTAATATACCATTCTTCATTGGATTTGGAAAAAATTAATGATTCTCCCTGCTTGGTATATGTTAATTCTTCAAGATTCAGCATGTTCATGTTAAATATATTTTTTTCAGCCAGTTCCATAAAATTAGCGGGCAACTTTTTACTCGGTTCCATTTTTATTTTATATAATTCACTTGATTTAGAGCTGGTTACGTAACAAGTTAAATCAGCATCTATATAAAACATCAGCTTTTCCGTTGCAGTATCTTTCTGGTATGAGCCGATTGTCAGTTCATATACTGTATTTTTTAATCTATCCTCAATTGTTTTTATTGTTTGAGAATTATCAATATAATCGAGAATTGCATATTCTCTTAAATTTTTCAGAAATTGAGATATCTTTTCTTTATTTAACTTTAATTCTATAGGTTGTGATAAAACCCAATCTTCTTTTTTATGTATTATTTCAAATGAATTGCCCAGATAATTGACTTTTATACCGGATATTTCTTCATCATCCATAAAGAATAACTGTTTTGTGCTCAACTCAAACAAAGTAGGATATAATTTTTCAATTGATTGTAAATCAACACCATATACCGAATTTTCGAAATTATTTTTTACATAAACTTTCTTAGTATCATCATATTTATTGCCTATACTGAGATTAATTATATTATCTCCATTTTTTAGAGCAATTGTCTCACCAGGATTTAACAACCCGTATTTTGATAAATCAACGTTTTGTGAATCATCAGCAAAATCAATGGTTTTAATATTTTCCGTATTATTAATTAATTCTCTTACCTTTTTTTCATCAGCTTTCCTGTATACAGGTGATTTAATAAACCATGTTTCGTTTGTAAACTCTAAAGAATATTTCTCAGAACCTTTATTCAACTCAATAAACCTTGGTACAAAAGACGTCTCACCCAAGACTTTTTTATCTCGCAAGGTATTAAAATCTTTTTCTATATATTTTTTTATTGCAGGTTGAATTACATAATAATTTGTTTCCTTGTTTGAGTTAACTAAAACATAGATATTATCAGATAGTGGAGTCGCGGTTCCTATTTTAAGTGTATATTCTCTTTTCTTATCTTTAAATTTTATTTCGGTCTTTGATTCATTTAATCCGAATTTCTCTATTTGTACTTCTTTGTGTTTAATTTCTCTTTCGAATTCAAGGTATTGCAGCTCGGTAAGTATCGCGTTTATCTCAGTGAAATCAGCTCTTATATTTTTTATAGGCTGTAAAAAGCGCCATTCATTATTTTCCAATTTTTTTATACTAAACAAACCATAAGTATTTCTTATTGTCATTTCACTGATATCTTCTGAATTGATAGAAAAAATCTTTTTTCTCTGTTCTTCTATCTGTTGTGTTGAAGGTGTATAGCGCTCAAAAAAATAGATATAACCAAGCAACCCTATAAAAATAAAAAGAAGGATAATAAGTTGTTTATACTTCATTTTTTTCTTATTCTCCAAATAGCGATTCCCAAAACCAAACTTAATGACGGCATAAAAATCAATACTGTTACAACTAATTTAAACATTTGCTCACTGGTAATATTGATTATTTTTCTATCAAATGTTTTGGGGCTTATTCCGATATGCTGTTCTTTCTGTAATATCCAGTTAACTGAATTCTCAAAAAGATCACCGTTTGCCATGTTTGGAATTTGCGAATTGGTAATAAAATCAGAATCACCGAAAACAACTATCCTTGTTTTATTTTTACACTCTACTGCGGCGGCAATAGTTACAGGCCCTTGTATATCATTGTTATCTTTTTCCATTTGCGATTCGCTGAAATTTGTTTCACCCCATCCTTCTTCAGTGGTTTGAACAATAGGGAAAAATTGGTTTTTAGCGGAATCATTGTTTTTTTCACTTACTGAACGAGCGAGATAAAACATACCCATCATATTCTCAAGTGGTTTTCCAATAGGATTATCACAGACTACGTTCGATATTAAATATGATGGTTCCGCAAAAGGTACATATTGCGCCGGATCAATTACGATATCATTATCTAAAGAAATCCCGTATTTTTCAAGAAGCGGTTCTATACTACATTTAATCGCAGGATCGATAAGAGCGATAAGAGGTTTACCGGAATCCAAATATGATTCTATTAATTCTATTTCATTTTTAGAAAAAGGTTTTTGTGGCCCGGCAATTATCAACAGATCGATTTTATCCGTTACTGATTGTTCTTGCGCAAGCAAAATATTCTCTACAATATAATTATTATGTCGAAGGATATTTTGAGCCTGAGCATATCCCAACTCACCTTTATAATCGTTTATATCTTTTTCACCGTGGCCCGACGTAAAAAATATTTTTATCCGTTTGGTTTCTGATACAGATAATATAGCGGATATTATCGCTTCTTCTCCTTTAAAACCTTTCAGGCTTGGTTCCTGTCCATACATGGTTCCCTGATAATCATATACGGAAATATCATCGTTTGAAAGAACCCTGAATTGATCGCCTTTTTCAATTACAATATAATCTTCACTAACAAGTTTGAATTTCTGTCTATACTCCTGAGCTTTTACTGGATCTTTGTCTATATCTATATAATTTATTTTTAAATGGTTGCTAAATCTGGAGAGCTCATCCAAAGTAATACTTATGTATGTATATAAACGAGAAGAAGGTGGATAAAAAACGTATACGTTTATATCATCTTTTAACGCTGAGATTATATTTTTGCTTTTATCCGATATTGAATTAATTTTATTTCCTGAAAGGTCTTTTTTATAAAAATGACGTTGCGACAGGTAATTGATCATTACAAGTATACCAATCGTCAACATAATCGATGTTATACTTATTGAACCAAAAACAAATAACCGTTTTGAATGCGATCGAAACTTCATTTTTATCTCCACCGCTGAGAATCGAGAATTTTTACTGATATAAAAAGAAACCCTATTGTTAAACTTATGAAATAAATAACAGGGCGTGTATCAAATATCCCTTGAGAAAACTTCATTGTATTATCCATAATATTTATATATTCCATAAATGGTTTTATCGAAGCATAATTTATTAAATATGACACAAAACTCGCGGAAAAAATTAACAATCCGAACCCAAAAGAAACTATTGCGGCAACAATCTGATTACGGCTAATTGTTGATGATAATATTCCAAGCGATATAAACACGCTGCCAGCCAGAAAAGTTCCAAGATATCCGTTAATTATATTAAGCCATTCCAAAGGCATATTTTTTGAAATCAGAAAAAAATAAAATAGTGTTATTATCCACATAAATGCATAAAATATAAATGACGACAAGAATTTCGCGACTATTATCTGCATTTCGCTTACCGGAGCCGTAATTAATAGTTCAAGCGTTCCTGTTTTACGTTCTTCAGCAATACTGCGCATTGTTAAAATCGGTGGAATTATCAGCATGACAAACCAATAATAAAACGAACCGAAGAAAAAATTCGTTATCGGTTCATTCAAGTTATATTGGGGAGAACTATAAATGCTAACTAAAAACCAGAATACATATCCGTAAATTAACAGAAAAATAGAAAGGATTACATATCCGGTTATAGACATGAAATATGTTTTTAAATCTCTTATAGTCATTAAAAAAATATTGCGCATTTTACGCTCCAACCGGTTATTCTTCAGTAACTATCTCTATAAAAACATCTTCCAGAGATGTTTTTTCCTGATGCATTTCCAGAATCACGGATCTATTTTCAACAATCTTAGAAAAAATCGATTCTCTATGGTCTTCTTCTGCGGGAAAATCAATTTTATATATAGCCTGATCACTTATTTTATTTTCAACGGACCATTTCCAGTTGTTTTTATTTAAAAAACTCTCAAAAAGATCAAGGTTATTTTTAATTTCGAGTTTTATCCTGTTAGCACTGCGATAAATTTTTCTAAGATTTGATGTTGTATCCATTGCTTGTATTTTGCCTTTGTTAATTATAACAACCCGTGTGCATGTTGCTTCAACTTCTGGCAAAATATGTGTTGATAATATAACAGTCCGATCTTTGCCAAGTGATTTTATCAGATCGCGGACTTGTCGTATCTGAGCAGGATCCAATCCGACTGTCGGTTCATCAAGAATGAGAATCTGGGGATCATGAATCAACGTTTCGGCAAGCCCTACTCTTTGACGATAACCTTTAGATAAATTGCCTATTAGTTTATCGAGAACATCTCCGATAAAGCAATTTTCAACTACAAAATCAAACCGGGATTTCAGTTTTTTACCGTGACATCCCTTCAATTTTCCTCTGTATATCAAATATTCTCTAACTTTAAGATCATTATAAAGAGGGTTATTCTCCGGCATATATCCAATAAGTTTTTTTATTTCTTTATGATGAGTCAAAATATCCATTCCGGCTATAGAAACATTTCCGGATGTCGCGGCAATAGCACCAGTGATAATACGCATCGTTGTAGTTTTTCCGGCACCGTTAGGGCCTAAAAAACCTAAAATATCTCCCTTTTCGACTTTAAAACTTACACCGTCAACAGCGTAATCAGTCGTATACCGCTTATATACATTCTCTAACGAAATCATATATTTACTAAATAGTTGTTATTTCAATTAGCTTACTTATCGTCATTTTTATCTCTATAAATGGGATATATTTTCTTTTCTATAACTTCCCGCAAAGCGATCGAAATATTGTCGTCCTGATCAAGTCTAGGCACAAATGGATGAGCATTTTTATTCAGCTGCCTTACACGCCGAGCAAGCAGATTAATTAAGACATTTTTATTCTCTATGATCTCTAATGCTTTTTCTATCAATTCGGTTCTATCAGCAAGTACCACGTTCTTCATTGCTCCTATTTAAATTTACAGGGAGAACAATTACAAAAATTGTTCTCCCCCAGTATTATATAAAAAAACTTTATACGTAATTAGAATCCGCCGTATCCACCACCTCCAGGAGGCATCATGGGCGCAGGTTTCTCTTTTTCGGGAATTTCCGTTATCATAGTTTCTGTCGTCAACAACAATCCAGCTATACTTGAAGCATTTTGGATAGCTGTTCTGGTTACTTTTTTAGGATCAATTATACCTGCTTTTACAAGATCGGTATACTCATTTTTATCTATATCAAACCCGAATGCTTTTTCGCCTTCGAGAACACTTTGAATAATTACTGATCCTTCAAGACCTGCGTTATAAGAAAGTTGTCTTAATGGTGCTTCTACAGCTTTTATTATAATATTTGCCCCGATTTTTTCGTCACCATCAAGTTTTAAAGCTTTTAAAGCAGGCAATGTTCTCAACAATGCTACTCCACCGCCAGGAACAATTCCTTCTTCTACCGCCGCTCTGGTGGCGTGAAGTGCGTCTTCCACGCGAGCTTTCTTTTCCTTCATCTCTATTTCTGTCGCGGCCCCCACTTTTATTACAGCAACACCACCTGCAAGTTTAGCCAATCTTTCCTGAAGTTTTTCCCTGTCATAATCAGATGTGGACTCGTCAATTTGCAGTTTTATTTGAGACACCCGGCATTTTATATCCGATGGTTTGCCAATTCCTTCAACTATGGTTGTATTCTCTTTGTCAACAGTAACTTTTTTTGCTCTTCCAAGATCAGAAATATTAATATTCTCGAGCTTTATTCCAAGATCTTCGGATATGAATTTACCACCGGTTAATACAGCTATATCTTCCATCATGGCTTTTCTTCTGTCGCCAAACCCCGGAGCTTTAACCGCAGCGCATTTTAATATACCTCTTATTCTATTCACAACTAATGTCGCGAGAGCTTCACCCTCAACATCTTCCGCTATAATCAATAAAGATCCGCTCGATTGCGCGACTTTCTCTAAAAGAGGCAACATATCTTTTAAATTCGATATTTTCTTTTCATGAATCAGGATGAATGGATTTTCAAGCACACACTCCATTGTTTCCTGATCAGTTACAAAATAAGGCGATAAATATCCCTTATCGAACTGCATTCCCTCAACAACATCCAAAGAAGTCTCAATTCCTTTTGCTTCCTCAACGGTTATTGTGCCGTCTTTGCCCACTTTTTCCATGGCATCGGCAATGATATCACCGATTGTCTTATCTCCGTTTGCAGAGATTGTCGCGACCTGAGATATTTCCTGTCTGTTTTCAATTTTCTTAGTTATTTTCGCTAATTCTTCAATCGCGCAAGCAACAGCTTTATCTATACCTTTTTTTAAATCCATTGGATTGGCGCCCGCGGCAACCACTTTAAGTCCTTCGCGGAATATCGATTCCGCAAGCACAGTCGCCGTAGTAGTTCCGTCACCGGCATTATCGCTTGTTTTTGAAGCTACTTCTTTAACCATTTGAGCACCCATATTCTCATATGGATCGTCGAGACTTATTTCTTTAGCAACCGTCACACCATCTTTGGTAATTAAAGGAGACCCGAATTTTTTATCAAGGACAACATTCCTTCCACGAGGGCCTAAAGTAACCTTAACCGCATTGCTTAATTTTTCGATACCTACAAGAAGTGCCTGCCTGGCATCTTCATTGAATTTGAGTTGTTTCGCTGTCATTTATTTACATGCTCCTTTTGTATTAAATCTATAATTATTTGATATTATCTTTCAACAATAGCAAGTATATCTTCTTCTCGCAAGATCAGATAAGTCTCATCATCAATTTTTATTTCCTGGCCTGCGTATTTACCTATCAGAACAGTATCGCCTTCTTTTATTTCGAAACCAATTGTCTTTCCGTCATTGGTTTTACGTCCTTCACCCAGATAAATTACTTTAGCTTCAAGAGGCTTTTCTTTAGCGGTATCCGGTATAATTATTCCACCTTTTACGACTTCTTGAGGTTCAACTCTCTTTAACAATACCCTATCGCCAAGCGGCTTCACCTTCATTGAAAAACTCCTTTCATTTTTATTTAATATACTTTATATCAGATAGATATATAATTTAATAATCCTTAAAATACATAAATCACCCCCCTATTATAGTCATATGAGATTAAAGATCAAGATAAATTACAATTACATTGTACTTAATTTAAATCGATTTCAGCTTAACTGGTACTCATATTTATCTCAGTGTGTTCTTTACCCAATATTCTGAATAGTTCTATATCCACAATGAAATCATTGATCTTTTTCATCATTTCTTCATTGTTAAATATATTTATATGATGGTGATGAGAAATTGCTTCTATTATCTTGTCTTTTAGAAAATCCGGTTCATTCGCTTCCGGATATTTATAGTAAAAAATATATTCTTCAACGAAATTCCTGAATCTCTTTTCATCAAGTGGATGTTCTGAATGCCAGCTACTCATCGCAATCCAATTATGAAATTTTCTGTTAACCTCTTTTTTATCAAAATAATTCATATTTAATCACCTCTATCCCATAAAATTTTCTTTATCGTTTGCAATTGAAATACCAATATTGATAATTGTTCATATATTACTTCTAATTAATACATTATATAAATACACCGTTTTCTTCACTGCAATTATATGTGCATATATGACACAATGAATACCAGTTTTAAATAAACATGAGTCATAATGTCATAACATAAAATTTGATTCAATAGATGATATAAAAGTTAGATCAATATTGAGATTCAATACCGTATTGGGTTAGTTTGCGATATAAAGTCCGCCTGCTTAAACCAAGGGATTCAGCAGCTTTAGTCCGATTCCCGTCAGATTGTTTAAGCGCTTTTATTATGAGGTTTTTTTCGTTCTCTTTAATATTGATTCCCGGCTTGGGTTCCAATATCTCCATGTTTTTTTGAAAATTAACGATTTTTTCAGGTAGTGTATCTACGGATATCAAATTTGTTTTAGCGAGAACGACAATGTTCTCGATTAGATTTCGTAATTCTCTTATATTTCCAGGCCAATTGTAGTTTTGAAGTAATTTTAACGCATCGGGTTGAAATTCCATAGGCCATTTATTATTTTCCTCAGCAAATTCCCTCAAATAAAAGTTGAGTAACAGAGGAATATCCTCTTCCCTCTCTCTAAGTGGCGGCAGATTGATTGTTACTACGCTTAACCGATAAAACAAATCTTCTCTGAAATTACCCATGTTAACCTCGGTTTCGAGATCCTTGTTTGTTGCCGCAATCAATCGTATATCTACTTTCAAATTTTTGTTTCCGCCAACTCTCTCAAAAGATTGTTCCTGAATAACTCTTAAAAGTTTTACCTGAACAGCGGGGCTTATTTCGCTTATTTCGTCGAGAAAAAAAGTCCCTTTATCAGCCTGCTCAAACCTTCCGATTCTCTGTTCTGTAGCCCCTGTAAAAGCCCCTTTCTCATGACCAAACAGTTCGCTTTCAAGTAATGTTTCGGACAATGACGCGCAATGAACAGTCACGAGTTTCTGATTCTTTCTGTTACTCATCTGATGTATTGCTTTAGCGACAAGTTCTTTTCCCGTACCGCTTTCACCTTGTATCAAAACAGTCGCGCGAGTTGGAGCCACCTGTGTTATGATCTCGAACACTTTTTTCATTGCCGATGAATTGCCAATGATATTACTGAGCCCATAATGTTTATCGAGTTGGTGTTTTAGCTGAATGTTTTCTTCCCGTAAATCTTTAAAAGATAGTACGTTTTTTATTGTCAAATCAAGTTTATCGAGATTGATTGGTTTTTCAAGAAAATCATTCGCTCCGTTTTTTACTGCTTCTACTGCTGATTCAACTGAACCATAAGCGGTCAAAACGATTATCTGAAGATCCTCATAGCGTTTTTTCGCCTCCCGTATCAGATCCATTCCTCCAAGCGAAGGCATTCTCAGATCGGTTATCATAAGATCAACAAGTTGATTATCAAGCAATTCAAGCGCTTTTTTTCCATTTTCCGCAACAAGACATTCATAATCTTTCGTTTTTAAAAACTTTGCAAGACCGTCTCTGGTATTTTTTTCATCATCAACAATAAGAATGCTTTTTTTCATTTATTTCTCCGGTAGATATTTTTTACCATATCTTCGCATAGGCAATTTTAGAATAATATTTGTCCCTTTGCCTTCTTCACTGATAACTGAAATTTCACCATCGTGAGCGGATATTATTCTGCTCACAATCATAAGTCCCAGCCCGTTTCCATCTTCACGTGTGGTGAAATACGGATCGAATATCCTTTTTATGATATTTTTAGGGATACCTTTTCCTGTGTCCGTAATAGATATTTTACAGTAATCTTTTTGGGATATTATCTCAAAATTAATTTTTCCTCCGATTGGTGTAGCTTGTATTGAATTTTTTATTATATTGCTTATCGCCTGTTTAATCTGATCCGGATCGAAAAGAAAGGGAGCTATATTCCTTTCGAATTTTGTACAGATATTTATTCCAGAGGAACAAATCTCGTTGGACATCAATTCTATGATTTCGGATATTGTTTTTATTATATCTGCTTCAACAAGATTTAATTTAAATGGGCGTATAGATTTTAAAAACCGTTTAATTATGTTATCAAGCCTATTTATTTCTTCTCTTGCTATTTTTACATATTCAAGAAAATCACTTTTTTTTGGGTTATTAAGACCGTGCAGTTCACTTTCCAACAACTGCATATGTATATCAAGCGAATTCAAAGGATTTCCTATTTCATGAGCGACACCTGCGGAAAGTAAGTTGAAAGTATTTATTTTTTCAGTATAAAGCATTTCTTCCAACTTCAAATTCTTGTCTGTCAGATCCGAAAATACAAATATTTTATTCATTGAGTTATTTTTATCAGTTGATTTAAAATTGATTATATTTACGCCGATAGACATTTTACTGGGGTAATCCAAAGTTATTTCTGTATTTATGGACTTATCCTCAAACTCCCACATTTTTTCAAAAAATATTCGCAATTTCTCATCAATAATAAACTTTTCAATAGGTTTGTTTATGGGATCCTCGGTATGAATATTGAGTATTTTTTTCGCGCAATCATTGATTATTATAATATTTTTATCCTGATCGAGGACAAGAATTCCCTCATCGAGAAGATTAACTAATTCCTCAAGAAAAATTTTGTCTCTATTAATTGTTAAAATATAGTATTCGAAATATTTCTCATCAACTATTTTAACTTTTTCCAATAATTTTCTTATAAATTTCTCTTTCATATCAATTCTTTTTTTTGTCGTATTCATCAGTTATACTGCCGACAACTTTTTCCATAATATCTTCCAGAGTAAGAATTCCAACGGCTTTTTTATTTTTATTTACAACAATCGCCATTTGCCGGCTGTTCATCTGCATTTCCCATAATATATTTATTATAGGTGTGTTCTCAGGTATGCGAAACGGTTTAACCATATATTTTTTAACTGGTTTTGATAATTCAGCATATAACAATTCAGTTGAACGTATTATACCTATAACATTAGACAACTCATCTTCATAAACAGGTATTCTTGAAAAACCGCTCTTATGCATTATTTCTATAACATCCGAACATAAACTTGATGATTCAGTATAAATGGATTTATCAATAGGAAGCATAATTTGCTGTGCGATTATTTTATGGAAATTAAATACTTTTTTTATTGTTTCCGTTTCCGATTTGTGAAGGAGATCTTTTCCGGTTTCATGCTCAATAATATAAATAAGTTCTTCCCGTGTCGGGAAAGGATTTTTATTCGTAAGAGGCAATCTGAGAATACGGACAATTTTTTCCGACATAAATGAAAAAAACTTTACAAGAGGATAGAGTAAATATTGCATTATTAACAATGGAGTAATCAGCAACAGGCTTAATCTTGTTGCGTATGTCCTCCCGATTGTCATGGGGACAAGTTCGCCGAAAAAAATAATGAATGGGAGTAAAATTACAGTTGTAATCAAACTAACCGACTCACCCGGAAATATTTTTGATACAAGCATTGTCGCAACAGCAGACGATGTAATTACTGACAAATTAACTCCAACTAAAGTTGTAGCGAGAAAATTTTGCGGGCTTTTAAGTATTTTCTTTAATCTCATTGCGTTAATATTGCCTTTACTCGCAAGATAGCGGATTTTTAATTTATTGGATGATACTAACGCCATTTCCGTTCCGGAAAAGAAACCTTCCAAAAATAAACATATGATAATAAGTATTATAAAAAATATATTATCAATCATAATCTTCCTTAGTCTTTGAACTACGTTTTTTTCTGTTGACTAATATTTCTTCGATCCGGTTTTTTTTCGCAAGTGATATTGTAAACTCGAATTCATCAACAGTAATCCGGTTTCCTTTCTTCGGGATATAACCGAACTTTGTCATTAAATGTCCACCGATAGTATTATTGATTGGATCATAAATATTGGCTTTAAATATCTCATTGAAATCATCAATTGTGAGCCTGCCTGATATCTTCATTAAATTCGGACTAATTTTTTTCAGCGATAAAAGGGCATCCTTTTTATCAAGTATATCACCGAAAATTTCTTCTAGAATATCTTCCAGGGTAACCAATCCGGCTACTCCGCCGTATTCATCAACGACAATTGCCATATGTATACTGGTGCCACGCATTTCAGTAAATAGTTCGGAAGAATTTTTTGATTCGGGAACGAAATGAGGTTTTCGAAGTATTTTTCTTAAATCGACAACCTCTTTTTTAACCATAAGAAAATCTTTCACATATAAAATTCCTATGATGTTGTCGATGTTATTTTCATAAATAGGTATCCGCGAGAATTTACCTTTTTTTAATCCGTTGAATATCCTATCAGTGGGATCATTGACATCAAAACAAATCATTTCCGTCCTTGGAGTCATAATATTGTTGACTTTTAATTGCTGTAAATCAATTATACCTTCTATCATTTCTTTCTCATGTTTGTACAAAATTCCTGCTTGATGGCTATCGGAAACCATTGATAAAAGCTCATCATAAGTTGATTTTATATCCGCACCGAGAAAATGTGAAAATTTAGAAATAATATAATTTGAGGATTTATATAGAATTATTCTCAACGGCGATACAATTTTATAGAAAATATTAATTATTGGTATAACAAACAAAGATATTTTTTGTGAATTATTCACTCCAATAATTTTGGGTGTTATCTCTCCGAATAAAATAACGATTAAAGTCATACCCACAATAGAAACACCAAGACTGCAAGAAGAAAATAATTTGGAGGTTATACGTTCCGATAAAGAAGTTGCGAAAATATTTACGAACATATTTACGATCAGTATTGTAATCAATAAATTAGATGCATGTGATAAATGATATGCGATCAGTTTTTCTTTTGGTGTTCCCTGCTTACTTAATACGGATAATTTACTTTTCGTTATTGAAAAAAGCGATGTCTCGGAACAGGAACAAAAAGCCGAAAGAACAATGCATATAATCATACCAATGATTTGAATAGTAATTTCAAACACAGCTTAAATACCCGATAAATTTATTCACCGCCAACCAGTTTCAGCATTCTATAATAATATTCTGCTTCTTTTTGGTTATTTAAATCATCTCTATATATAAGATATAATGCTTGATATGCCTCAATAAAGTCAGGTTTCTGCTGAATGGCCTGCTTTAACTGAGTTTCAGCGTTTTCAAACTTTTTAAGTTTATGATATATAAGTCCAAGCCTATAATGGGCAAGCGGCGATTTATTATCCAATGATAATGCTTTGCTATACAACTCCACTGAATTCTCAAGTTCATTGTTAGCGACATAAAGATCCGCAAGTTCACAGTATAAGGGAAAAACATCGGGTTGAAGTTTAATCGCTGATTTATATAAAGCGATTGCATCTTCATAATATCCTTTCATCTGATAAACCTTGGCAAGATTCAATAAAGGCTCAACTTCATTTGGGCGTAAAACAATTACTTCCTTCAACATTTTTATGCTGTTTGCGACATCATCCATATTATAATATACTGTTCCCATAGATTGATACGCTTCCCAGTAATTTTTATTTACATCCATCGCCTTTAAAAACAATTCTTTGGATTTATCCATTTGACCGATTCCCATATAAATATGACCGAGAGTAATCAAAGCTGAATAATCCTGCGGATCGATAGATACCGCTTTTTTTAGAATATAAATTCCTTCATCATATTCTTTCTGAATAAGACGCAACATGCCAAGCCCCACATATGAAGGCGTATAATTCTGATCTATCTCAAGGCTTTTCGCAAAAAGGTTCTCGGCTTCGGTTTCATTTCCGAGAATTAGATGGATTCTCCCGAGAATCCTGTAGTTTTCCCTGGTATCATTATTTAGCGAATTTGCCTTGTATAGCTGTTCGAAAAATATTTTGTATTTACCGAGATTAACGTTTGCGATAGCCAAATTATAAAGCAATTCCGGTGAATTGGGGTATTTTGCAAGAAGGAGATTCATTTTTTCAATAGCATCTTCCTCCATACGCTTTTTTATCATTTCGAGTGCATCGTTGTATATTGCCTTATCATCCGCGGAAAAATCAGAAAGTTTATTTGGTTTCTCTTTACTTTTTTCAACATGCTTTACCGCTGAAATAATTTCCCGTAAAGATTTTTCAATTTCAGTATTTTCAAAATATGCAATTGACAACTCATAACTCAGTTTTCCTGAATCCGGAAACTGTTTTTTCATTTTCTCCAGATTTGCGATCTTTAAAACAATACCATCTGTCTTTCCCTCTTCATTCACATTTTTCTTTACAGAACTTATTTTTTCTTCGCCATTTAAGTTTAGATTGCATATAAAAATTATAAAAAAAACCAAGTAAGGCATTTTGCTTCGCATATGTTACCCTGTTCAAATTAAATATTAGCGTTTATGAAATCAAGGAGAGCATTTTTTGAAACCAAACCGATATTTCTGCTAACTTCTTTGCCGTTTTTAAAAATAATGAGTGTCGGCACACTCAAAATATTATATTCTGACGCTATATCCTGATTATCGTCGATATCAATATTTGCGACTTTTATTTTGGAACCTAATTCTGAAGCAATCTCATCGATTATCGGAGCGAGCCTTTTGCAAGGGCCACACCATGAAGCGGCGAAATCGGCTAATACCGGTATTGTGGATTCAATTATCTCCTGCTGGAAATTCTCCGAATTGATTTTTACTGAATTACTCATTTTATACCCCCATTTTTATTAATTTATAAAACATATCGTAATAATAAATAATTTGAAACGCGTTTTCAATCACTATATTGAAAACTTTTCTTAAAAAAAGATGTAATTTTCCGATATATAAAAAAAACGCAACAACTATTTTAATATTAATATAGTTACATTATATGATCAATTCCATATTAAAATTTCAGGGATTCAATATTTTAAAACTGCTTACACAAAAAACAGCTATAAAGACGGCTATTTTCACAGGTTTTATAATAGGCCTTATAATGGCTGTCTTATACTCGTTAAATTTCTTTGAGAAAATTGAATCAATCACAATTGATCTTCGCTTTCAGCTTCGACAGAACCCATCGTTAAGTAAAAATCTTGTTGTTATCGGACTGACAAAAGAATGCATTGAGAAATTAGGAACATACCCTATACCACGTAAAAATTACGCAAAAGTAATAGATTTTATAAAAAACTCTGGTGCGCGATCAATATGTTTCGATATCTTTTTTGACCTTCCAAGTACAGAACCTAATGATGACAGTATTCTTGCTCAATCAATAAAAAAAGCGGACAATGTAACTCTTCCTGTTTTTACTCCAAATAAGATAAATATTGGCTATAACGCCGGCAATTTTTACATCACGCCTTCACTTAGAAAAAATATTCCTGAATTCACTAATTCAGCTAAAAGGTTTGGGCATATCAATATCATTCCCGGGTCGGACGGAAAAATAAGGCACATCCCGGCAGTATTTCTTAATCAGGACAAATATGTTTTCCCAATGGCTCTTGAAGCATATCTTCAATACAAAAACATTCCGCACGAAGAAGTGGTAATCGGTAAAAAAACACTAACTATACGTGACTTAAAAATACCTTTTAACAGCCAGAATTGTATACTGGTCAATTATTTTAACCCGGAAAACGCAGTCGATTTTTTACATTTTGAGTTACCCGGAGAAGAAACAGCCAGCGGAATAAACTTCTTTTATTTTACAGATGTATTAAAAGGAAAAATCTCACCGTATTTTTTCAAGGATAAATTGGTTTTAATCGGTCAGACATGCCATGGATTAAGCAATTCCGACGAATATATTACTCCCTTCGATGTAATGTTCGGAGCATTTATTCAGGCATCTTTAATAAACTCTTTTCTAACAGGAAACTTTGTAAAACGTACGGATTTACTTTTTAATTTCATTTTTATAATTTTCTTCTCAATTATAGCAAGTGTTGTTTTATCAAGAATGAATCTTATTACAGCATCATTAAGTTCATTGGGGGTTATGCTATTAATATTTTTTATTTCTATATTAATTTTCGCAAAATCCGGATTATTGATAGAAATTGTTCCAATAATTCTGAGCGTATTTGTTAATCTGATACAACATCTGATAAAACGAATTCAAGACGCTTTGCGGTTGGTCTTACAGAAAGAAGTTGAATTAGGAATAATTACAAAAGTCGGCGAGAATATTCTCGACATTTATGAAATCTCGAATACGCCATCGATTATTATAAATAATATTACAGAATCCATTCCCGTTCAAGCATGTATGCTTTATACAAAGAATAAAGACGATAAAACCGGAGAAATGTCTTTAAGATCGGAATATTATCGTGGGGAAAATGAATGTGAAATCAAGGAAGAGTTATTTGAAGCTATCGATTTTTTAACCGCTGAAGTTATAAAAACAAAACATCCGATTTTGATTAATGATTTCAACCACAATTTAGAGAATAATGGCACAAATATTCAAAGTAAAATAAGATCCATACTTGTCATTCCTCTTATAATACACAGAGAAATCATCGGTCTTATTTTCTTATGCAACAAGGTCAATACCAGAAAAAACATGATTGATAACTTTTCGAACGATGATTTCATACTTCTCAAATCAATGATTTGTCAATCTTCTGTTGCTTTGGAAAATTTCCAATTATACAATAATATGCATGATTTATTCATGAACACCATTCATTCCCTTGTTGCCTCTATAGACGCAAAGGATCAATATACAGCCGGCCATTCGGAAAGAGTAACTGAAATAGCCGAAATGATAGGTAAGGAAATGGAGCTTGCTCCAAAAGATTATGAGGATTTAAGGATTTCCGCTATTTTGCATGACATAGGGAAAATTGGTATTTCCGAAACAATTCTATGCTCAAAAAATAAATTAACCGATGAGGAGTTTTTGATTATAAAATCACATCCAACAAAAGGTGAAGAGATCTTAAGCCATATTAATGAATTTGTTAATATAATACCTGGTGTCAAACATCACCACGAAAGATTTGACGGAAGAGGATATCCAAGTGGATTGCAAGGTGAAGAGATTCCTCTGCATTCTCGAATTATTGCCGTGGCAGATACTTTTGACGCCATAACAAGCAACCGCACATATCGGCAGAAAAGTAAAGTTGATATTGCTGTAGCAGAAATTCAAAGATGTTCAGGTACACAATTTGATCCCAAAGTAGTAGAAATATTCTTATCATGTTATGATAAGTACAAAAATCTCGAAGATGGCCCATTCTGGGAACCGCCAAAAGAAGCTGAAAATACAAATATCGTCTCGACTCCCAAAACAGAATAAGAAATATTATTGAATTTTAATCATAAAAATCTTTTCAGGGGGAATTTATGAAAAAAATTATTTTTTTCTGTGTTATTTTGAATTTATTTATCGCAAATTCAATTAATTCACAACAAGTTGCTTCAGATGATATTAGAGAGTTAAAAGAAGAAATGCGTAAAATGAAAACCGATTTCAATCTCGTTTTAAATGAGCTACGCAAACTCAAATCAGAAAACGAAAATTTGCGAAAAATGGTTCTCAATTTACCATCAAACGCTTCCCCTGGTTCCAATCCTCCTATTAAATACAATGAGACACATAGTGATCTAATAGCAGAAGAGTTGCCAAAAATAAAAGTCAACGAAAATATGAATTTAAAAATATTTGGCGAAGCCACGGGAGTAATCCAGGCTTCAATGGGAAACAAACCTCAGAATACAACTAATGCCGAAGGATCATTAGATTTGTATTTTGAAAGCAAAATAACCCAAAACGGCATATTTTTTGTCGATCTGGAAGCAGTGGGAAATGATGGACCGAATTCCGTTTTGGGTACATATTCCGGTGTGAATGCTGACGCCGGTTCAAACAATGGAACAGTACATGTCCTCGAAGCTCTTTATGAACAATCATTTTTATCTGAAAAATTTATTTTCTCGATAGGAAAAATCGACCTGACAAATTATTATGATACCAATACGGTAGCAAACGACGAAAATATACAATTTTTATCTCCTGCTTTTGTTAATAGTGCTGTCTTAGACATACCCGGTAATGGGCCTGGTGTTACAGCAAAATACTGCTTTACCGATTGGCTTGATTTCAGTAGTGGAATTCAAAGTGGTGATGAAGACGGTAATTTTGTTTTTGACCGAATATGCTGGATATCCGAATTTGACTTCAAATATAAAATTAACAATCTTGATGGCAATACTCGAACATATTTCACTTTGAATGGGAATCGGCATTCAAATGAAAATCCGGTTGAAAATGATGAAAGCGCCGGTTTTGGTTTAAGTACAGATCAAAAATTATCCGAAAAAATAACATGGTTCGGCAGAGTTGGATTCAGAGATGATCATATTTCAGAAAGTGAAACAGAATGGGCATGGAGTTCGGGTTTACAAATAGATGATCCGCTCCAATTCAGGCCTAATGACGTCCTTGGAATCGCATTTGGACAGGTAAAACCCAACAGAGAGGTTATGACCAATCTGAAAAGAATGAATTTTGATCTGGATGAAACAGGCAACAATCAAAACGAAAAACGTGCAGGTATAGAAAGTAACGCTGAAGTTTATTATAGAATAAAAATAAACGATAAGTTTACCATATCCCCAGATATCCAAATAATTTTTAACCCATCAGGGGATGAAACAGAAGATAATATTGTAATTACTGGTATTAGAGGCCATTATACTTATTAATTTTATCGGAGGTAACGGGCAAACTTTCTCTGTTTTTTTAGAGAATTTATCGATAATGCCATATTGAAACTTAATGTTGTTGGAGCGAGCACTACAGGGAACCTTCCTTCAACTCGAATATTCTGATTAATACCGATAAGTGCCGAATTTTTATCCAGAAGCGGACCGCCATTATTGCCGGAATACATAAGGGCGTTGTGTTGGATCATCTTTACAATTCCGTATTCGTTATGGAATTTTTTTGCCATTTCAACGCCGACAGTGGTTCTATATTTGTTTTCAAGATTCCATCTTAACTGTAAGTTGGATTCAATAAGATCGATTAAGTCCGCTTTTAAACTCAAAACGTTGCCTGATATAAATGAATCTTTATAACCCTTAGGCGCGCCTACACTTAGTATCTCATCCCCCTCTGTGACGGTATCAGAATTTCCGATGGGTAACGGCACAAGTTTTAACGCTTCTCCATCGATGCTTAATATAGCCACATCTAAAATGGGATCATATTGAAGCAATTTTGCTTTTATAACTTCACGTTTCTCATGTCCGGGTAATTCAACAAAATAATCGTTCATTGAAGGGTTATCTGATATATAATAATTGGTTATAATAATTCCTCGCGAATTTATTATGGCTCCGCTCCCCGACCCTTTGAATTTTCCCTGATATGCAGCAGTATATCTATCTCTTGAAAAGACTTTTACAATTGACTGCATACTTCCGGTAGCAACTTTGCCCACAGGTATCTGTTGCCGGTCCCGCTCAAGGAATTTATCCAGTTTTTTGTTTGTTATATCCTTTTGTTTATAGAGTTGATTTTGAAGTTCTTCTTTTTCAAGCTCCATTTTCTTTAATTTAGTCAGAACACTCTGTATTTCCTCATCTTTTTTATTCTCAATACTTGAAATTTGTTCCTGCTGGGATAATTCCTCTCTTGATTTTTTATCCTCGTCCCAAGCATCAACTATCCCTTGTTGTTCGCTTTCAGCCTGGCGATAGAAATTATCTCTATCTTCAGGAGTAATCCATTTTCCGTAAAATTTTACCAATCCTTTAAGGCGTTGTTGTTCCTCATATTCAAGTTTTTTCTGACGTTCATCTTCACCAAGCCATTCGATTTTATCGATATCATTTTTTGATACAGTCAACGCATATTCGGGTGTTGAAGCCGATTCAACTCTAATTTTTACATTTTCGGGTGATTCCTGAAGAATTGTACCTTCCACAACCCGTTTATCCTTTAAGAATATTTTGTCAACACCGAACTCTTTTGCCGGTTCTGATATTTTTGATACTTCCTCGGCAACACCTATTGTTGAAGCAACGGGAACAGTATCCTCATTTGTCTCTGCCTGAACAATCCCGGATTCTTTGGGAAGGGATATTTCGCCAGGCCGGTCATTTATAAGAAAAGATTTTATACAGTTTTCAAAAACCGGTGAGTATCTATCATAATCTTTAGTCAGGCACGAGAATTCCACACGGTACAATTTCGTTTTGCCTATTATTAAATATACTATCATTTTCTGATGATACGGTTCTTCAACTTCCTTAGAAGACTCAGCATCTTTAAAAAAATAACTGCTCATAATAACTTTTAACGCATTAAGACCGTCAACTTTGGCAACATCAAAACTTCTTACTTTTTTCAGATACCCTTTTTTTTCTTCCTGAAGGTTTTTTAAAGATATATCAATGAAATCCTGGTCTACTTCATTTGAAGTTTTGTCATTTACATATATATTGATATATTCGGGAAAATCGTCTTCAAGCGGATCTATGAATCTGCCTACAATCTGGTCTTCCTGAGCAGTAACCTGTTTCCATTCTTCCGGCGGATTGAAACTGAACTTGTTTTTTTTATCTTCATACAATCTTTTTCCGTGAAGAGCATTTATTTCTGTCAATAACCGTTGTTTTTCCATTCTTAACAGTCTGACTTCTTCATCAAGTGAATCCTTAGAGGTCAATTTCTGGTATTCATCTTGTGTTACCCATTTATCTTTATATTTTACCATCCCTTTGTTGATATTTTCTTTCTCATATTGCTCAACTTCCTTAATCGCGTCTTCGGAAGCTTTTTTTATGTATTGAATATTATCTCTGGAAATTTTAATATCCGATATTCCATCTACTTTTATTTTAATATAATCATCTTTTTCCTGAACAATTGAGCCCTCGATCATTCTTCCGTTTTTAAGAAAAATTCTATCTCCTGTTAACTGAATATCTTTTGAAAAGATATCACCACTGACAGAAAGAAGATATAAAACTAAGACAAAAAAAGTGCAAAATTTTAAATTCATTCTCATTCTTTTACATCCTGTAAATAGAAAATTCGTTTTTATCTCATACTTGACTTTAAATTACATTTATTGGTTCAAGTATACTTATATTATTATTCGCCGGAAATAAAGTAAAAAAAGCTACTATTTAAGAATTAACGATATCTTTCATTTTTTCAAGATAAAATTGAGCAATTTTTGATTCTTCATCTTCCGGTAAAACTTCTTGATAGTCTTCAATCAGCGATTGTGGAATTTCTTTGAGAAAACGAGAAGGATTTGAAGGAACCAGTTCACCGTATTTTGTTCTTCCGAGACTGTAGCTTAAATACAATTCTCTTCTGGCTCGTGTAATGCCGACATAACATAATCTTCTTTCTTCCGATATATCGCCTTTATTTTCATCAACGGAACGTGAATGCGGAATTATACCTTCTTCCATACCTATCATAAATACAATCGGAAACTCAAGGCCTTTACAGCTATGCAATGTAATTAAGGTTAAAGATTCCCCGTTTGTTTTTCCTTTTTTATTTTCTTCGTCCTGAGATAAGGTAATATTGGACAAATATTGTTTAAGGGATTTATCTTCCGAAGCTTCCACTTCATAAAAGCGGATATCCTCTATCAGTTCATTTATGTTTTCTATGCGTGAATCCGTCTCATTTTTGTCTTCGCTTATTCGAACGATTTCCTTTTTGTATTGGATTTCATCAATAAATTCGTTAATAAGATCAGATAATTTATTTTCATTTTCAAACTTTTTTCTATATTTGTTAATAATTTCCAAAAAGTTTTTTATATTTTCGACTGATTTTTTTTGAATTGTTCCAATATTATCAATATTGCCTATTGCTTTTATAAACGAAGTCTTGTGTTCAATACAATATTTGTTAAGGTGTTCCAAAGTATTTATACCAATTGATCGTGGAGGAGTATTAATTATTCGCAAAAGACTGACTTCATCTTCCGGATTTATTATAAATTTCAAATACGCCACAATATCTTTTACTTCTTTTCTATCATAGAATTTTGTGCCTCCGATAAGAACATACGGAACTCTGTTCCTTCTGAGTTGTTCTTCCATTAACCGCGATTGATGATTGGTACGCATCAATATCGCAAATTCCGAAAAATTTAGGTTTTCCCTGATTTTTTTATCCACAATAAAGGTTACTACTGATTCTGCCTCATCGCGCGCTGTTGGAAATATCATTAAAGATATCTTTTTATCATCTTCACAGGCAGACCATAAGTTCTTGCTTCTTCTCAGAGCATTATTTTTTATTACGCTATTTGCCGCTTCAAGAATTGTTTGTGTCGATCTGTAGTTTTGTTCAAGTTTAATTATTTTTGTATCAGGGAAATGAGTATCAAATTGAAGTATATTTCTATAATCGGCTCCTCGCCAGCCATATATGCTTTGATCATCATCACCGACAACACATAAGTTACCGTATTTTTCGGCAAGTTTTTTCGCAAATAAGAATTGAGGGTAATTTGTATCCTGATATTCGTCTATCATTATGTAACGGAACCTATCCTGAAATTTTTCCAAAACAATTGGAGCATTCTCAAAAAGAATCAAAGGGAGAAGAATCAAGTCATCAAAATCAACAGCATTATATTGTTTCATGCGATGCTGATATTCTTTATAAACCGTTGCGTTTATGATTTCATCAGGATCATTGGCGTTAGCGATACAACTTTGAGGGGGTATAATATTATCTTTGTATTTGCTTATAGCTGTTTTAACTTTCTGCACATTTATTTTGTCTACAAGATGAGGCCATGTATCTTTTACAACCTTCTTTATTAATGATAACTGATCGGATTCATCATAGATTGAAAAATTGTTTCTATATCCGATATTATGTATTTCTTCTTTCAAAATGCTCAGCCCAAGAGAATGAAATGTGGAAATGTATGGTTTCAGTTTTTTATTATTCAGAAGGTCAATTATCCTTTCTTTCATCTCGTTAGCCGCTTTATTTGTAAAGGTGACAGCGAGAATATTTTTCGGAGGTATCTTTTTATTGGCAATCATATTGGCTATGCGGTATGTGATAACTCTTGTTTTTCCGGTACCTGCACCTGCGAGAATAAGAAGCGGTCCGTCAACAGTTGTTACAGCTTCATATTGTTGCGGATTAAGAAGATTTTTGAGATTATTTAGCATTATTTATCCTGATTTATTGAGTTTAAAGACAATGCTCTAATTTACCCGTAAATCATGGTTGAGTCAAGTTAAACCTATATTTACAGTTGTATTATATTTTATGTTGTTTTTGTTATACTTAGCTGATATTATGATCATTTATGCGCATTAAAATATCAATTCATAAATTTTTTATATTTTTTGTATTGTTATTTTCCACAAATCTTTTTGCGAAAGATACAGAACTCGTTTTTTGGCAGTTTGTCGTTCCAGAGAAAGAGATGAGGAAAATACTTGATGAATTCGAGAAAATAAATCCTCACATAAAAGTAAAAATGCAGCAATTAAACTGGCGCGACGGGCTGGATAAGATTATAACCTCAATCGCTACAGGTATAACTTTCGATGTATGCGAACTTGGTTCCACATGGGTGGCCTATTTCGCATCCAATGAACTGCTTTATGATATTTCAGATTACATAAGAAACCATCAGAAAGAATTTTTTTACGATGTTTTAACCAATCTGAAATGGAAAGACAAATATTACAGTGCTCCATGGGTCGCCGGGACAAGAGTATTATATTATAACAAACAGATTTTTGCCCGAGCAGGTATCGATCCTGAGGCTCCTCCAACCGATTGGAATGAATTAGAGCAATATGTATTTAAAATAGCATCAAAATGTCCTGATGTCTATCCATTCGCGCTTCCTGTGGGTGAGAACTATACTCCATGGCAAACATTTCTTCCTTTTTTATGGTCGGCGGGCGGATCTTTGTTTAATCCGATGACAAATGAAGTAACAATCAACAGTAAAACCAATATCGACACTTTGGATTTTTATAAAAAAATAGGCCGATATTCGTTATTAACCCGACAGGCGCATATTGACCGTAATTTCTCGCTCGGCAAAGTAGCAATGATTATATCCGGTGGTTGGAACCTTGGTTTAATCCCTCGTTTGAATCCCCGTTTAAAATTCGGAGTATCGACAGTTCCAGGCTATAATAAGAATTCAGTATCTTTTCTTGGTGGGGAAGTGCTCGGCATTTATAAACGTTCGCGAAATATCGAAGATTCGAAACTGCTTATTGATTATTTAATATCTCCTGAAGTACAAATGAAGATAACTAAAATTGTGCCAAGTTTTATACCAACCAGTAAAGAGTGCCTGAATGATCCGTATTTTCTTTCTCTTCCATATAAGAATATATTCATAGACCAAATAAAAACTTCCATGTCTCCCCCGCCAAACCCAAAATGGGCGCAAATAGAAGAAGAAATTTCATGGTCGATAGAAGATTCGCTCTTTCATGATATAAAAGCTGAAATTGTAATCAAAAACCTCTCGGAAAGAATCGCTAATATCATATCTCTGGAATCCAAATGGGGTGGGAAAAGCCTGTATTCAAAGTTTACTACAATTATTTTTATAATATCTTTTATATCTTTATCGATTTTCATCTTTATTCTTGTGAAAATAATTAAAAAATCTTACGTTAGCGAGATACCTTTTCGTAAAAGCATTCCTATGTATTTATTTTTATCTCCATGGCTTATAATTTTCATCATTTTTTATTTATTTCCGTTTATTTACTCATTTGTGCTAAGTTTGACCGACTTCAGCCCTTTAAAAGGTTTTTCAGGTTTTTGCGGGTTTGGAAATTACGCGAAAATACTCGCTGATCCGGAATTTAAAAAGTCATTTATGCATACATTGTATTTTGCTATTGGCACTTGCCCGGTTTCTCTGCTACTTGCGTTATTTACTTCTTTGATAATTTACAGAAAAGTTCCCTTCCACAGGGTATTTCAGGCAGGAATATTCGCGCCGATAGCCATATCTGTTATTGTAGCATCCACTGTATTCAGTTATTTTTTCTCAACAGAAGGAATATTTAATAAATTGCTTTTTATGTTACACTTACCTAATCCTTTCCCGGATAATTGGCTTATCAATCCCAGTCTTGCCCTGATATCAGTTATGATAATGAATATTTGGTATTCTTTTGGTTTATATATGATTATCCTTACAGCCGGACTACATTCCATTCCCAAAGAAACTATAGAAGTAAGTGTCATTGACGGAGTAAACAGCTGGAATAGATTGATTCACGTTATTCTCCCCCAATTAAAACCCTTTATTCTGCTCGTGGTTATTTTGAACACAGTTAAAGCTTTTCAGGTATTTCCCGAAATTTTTACCATGACACAAGGTGGCCCTCATGGAGCTACCCTTACTCTTGTCTATTATCTTTACAAAACAGGCTTTCATGAGTTCGATATGGGAAAAGCATCGGCAATCGGCTATATTCTATTTTTTATCATCGGCTTTTTATCTGTAATAGAGATATTTATTTTTAAAAAGGATGAAATCTATGAAAGATAACAAGAAAAGAGTATCAAAAAAAAATATAATATTGTTTTTCGCAATTTTGCCTTTATTTTTGATCATGATTTCTCCATTTTATGTAATATTAAAAATAGCGTTCACTCCCGAAGGTATAACTAACTCAGCTGATTATGAACTTATTTTATGGAAACCTTCATCAAACACCCCACTGGATGGATGGATAACGGAAAAATGTTCATTAACAACCGGTATTCAAAATTCAAATGGTAACGAATATTTAGATATCAATATGAATTTTGACACATCCGGAGGCAACGCGAAATTGATTATTCCGCTAAAACAGAATCTAAATAATTTTGAGCAATTTACAATAAGTATCGAAACAAGTTTCCCATCATATATCATCGGATTCATTGATACGTACGGCAACCAGACATCTAAAGTTATTATTTCCGAACCCAATTCTGTTAAAAATAAAATAACATGTATAAATTTAAAAAATTTTCAACTGAATAAAATCAATTCAACAAACATTTCTGAAATATATTTGAGTTTCAATTCCACAAAATCACAATTTTTGCGTATCAGCAAAATTTCTCTATTTTATAAATTATTTACTTTCGCCAATTTCAAAGAAGTTTTGCTTTCCGCGTCTTTCGGGAGATATTTTTTAAACAGTACCGTGATATCTTTATTTGTAATGTTAGGCAACATATTGTTTAGTACCATGGCCGGATTCGCGTTTTCATGGAAATCATATCCTTTTCGCCGCATATTATTCATATCGACCTTGGTTATGATAATGATTCCTATGCAACTGTTTATGGTTCCCATGTTTATTCTTGTCCAGAGATTTGGCTGGCTAAATAGTTACAAAGCATTGATCATCCCTTTTTTAATATCACCGATAAATATTTTTTTGATGAAACAATATATTTCAAAAATACCGAAAGATTTTGCCGAAGTAGCTTTAATCGACGGCGCTTCATATTTCCAGATATTTTTCAGGATAATTTTCCCGATGTGCAAACCGGCGATTACTGTTGTGGCAATAAACACATTTGTCAATACATGGAACAGTTTTCTCTATCCGTTTATTTTTACAAACAGTGTTGAAATGAGAACACTTCCTGTCGGACTTGCGTTGTATATAGGTTTATTTGATGTAGATTGGTCGCATCTCATGGCCGCATCAGCAATATCCGCTTTGCCAGTTTTAATTTTATTTTTATGCTTCCAAAAATATATTATTACTGGTATGCTTTCAGGTACGGCATATCAGAATTAATGATATATGTAATATTAATTCATAAAAGGAGTACCTATTATGAAAACGGAAAAGAATATAGCGAAATCCATCGATGAATTTGGGCTCGAAGACGATACAAAATTACTTACCACATTATTGTTTTCCGAAGCATCAAAAAAACCTGAATTTCTTCATAAGGATGCGACAGCTATCGCTTGTGTTATCACAAATCGATTGACTAAACCGTCGCGATTCGGAAAATCTTTGAGAGATATTGTATTTGCTCCATATCAATTTTCAGGCGTTAACTCAAACGAATGGCAGAAAGCTGTTTCAAAAAAGTTTACTGAGAAAGAAAAAGAAATTTATGAAGAACTTTATGGAATCGCACATGACGCTCTTTCTAAGGCTATCGAAGATGTAACCGGCGGAGCCGATCATTATTTCAATCCATCACTTGTTATGCCGAAATGGGCTGAAAAAATGACAAAGGTTTATTCAAGCGGAGCACATGACTTTTACGCTGAATCAATTAAAGTATAGGAATATATGAACAAATTTTTGTTAATAATTGTCGCTTTTTTTATATTTTTTTATCCGGTTGAAATTAACGCAGAAGGAAAGATTTATTATGTATCGTTTTCTCAGGGAAGAGATACAAATAATGGGACAGATCCTTCTTTCCCATATAAAACACTTTCAAAGGTTGAATCCTTAAATCTCAATGGCGATACAGTCAAATTCCGATCGGGTGATATATGGAACGAAGAAAACAATAAGGCATTTGTTTTTCCGGAATCAAACAACGAGTCATCACGCAATACCATTACAAATTATGGATCCGAGTACGACCCGCGTCCGAAATTGCCCCGAACCTATATCGGATCAAATACAGATGTAAGCAAGATTCATTTCTTTTATGCTGGAAAAAACAAAAATTGTCATTCTTGCCTTGTTTCTGCAAAGAAAAATATCGATTTTGATAATTGCCTTTTTGAAAATGATAACTGCGGTGACACCTGTCTTGTTGTAGGTTCAAAAAACATTAACTTTTATAAATGCACCTTTATTAAAGGAAACGATGCCGGCTTGAATTACCATAGCACAACAGACTCAAAAGCAGAACATTGTGTCGCAACAAACAACTGGATTAACGGTATAATTGCGTGGAACAAAAGTTCCAATATTATAATAAGAAATTGCTATGTTAATTCCATGTCAAAACTATACGGAGCAGGGATTGAGATAGGGACATTTTATCCGAAAAATTGCGTTGTTTCCAACAACTATATAACAGGCAACAATTACGGAATGTTCATCACAGGTTCGGATCATTTGATTTATAACAATATTATTTATGATGAAAACCTTCGCGCGGGAATATGGTTATCAAAAATCGACTCTGTCTGCAAAAACAATAAAATTATAAATAATACTATACTTTCAAAAGGGCTTGGCATTGCAATAAAAAAAGACATCAAAGAAAACAATGTCGTTATAAATAATATTATAGTCAGTGTACAACCACGAAATTTTCAGGTTTATTGCGCGTCTCCCGACACAAATAATTTTTTGATCGATTATAACTGTTACTTTTCAAAAAATGGTTTTTCAGCATGGTGGATTAATTATAGCATATCAGTTTTTAATATCTATAAACGCTTATCCGGCAAAGATAAATATTCTATTTTCGAGGATCCGGGTTTCACCTCGAAAACCGATTTAAAACTAAAGGAAAACTCCCCTTGTATTGGAAGAGCGAAAAGAGTATCTGAATTCACTACGGATTATTTTGGAAACCAACGGTCTGATCAATGGGATATCGGCGCGATACAACATAAGCAGAATTAGTTTTGATCCAAATACAATTCATTTATCATAATTATTTTTGAAATAAGTTGCGTAATAATTAATAACAAATGATTCATTCAGTGGGTACATAAAAATACCTGCTTCCGATTTTATCTAAAAACTTATAATTACGGTTCAATATTATAAGAGAGTCTTTCGTAAATCTTTCCCGAGTAGATGATTTCAATCTATCAAATCTCGAATCGAGAACAACCATTTTAAAAAAATTGTTTTCCAGTTTCGTATAATAAAACCCCGAATCAAGAATCCCCTGTTCAATCAGTTTCGATATCGCGAACGTATGAACATAAACTGTTTTTCCCGCCGCTATCAGAATACCTGTATCTTCAGCCAACACAGGGCCTTTTAATTTCTTTATTTGATCAACACCCAATTTATCAGATATATAACGGTTTGAACTTACTGATAACTTTGAAAAAATATCTTTATTTATAAACAATTGGGCTATAATCAAAATTAAGAACAACACACGCAATATTCTATTATTATCGGGCAATTGTGATAAGCCAGCTCCACACATTATGCATAATGCGAAAGTCGCTTCATAAAAATAATGTGATGACGATCCTTGCCTTCCTGTCAAAAATATCGAAAACATCGCCACTAAAAAATACAGTCTGAAAACATAACTAACACGTTTCTTTGTTAAAAAAGAATACGCGACTATCCCATAAATAAAAACCGTTTTATAAAGAAATAGTTTTATATATAGGAATAATCTACTTATTTCAAACGTATAAGCGTTATATTTAATCAGATTGTTATAAAATTCTCCAGATGTAGTTAAATTCAACAACATAAAGCTCATTAATCCGCAAAACAAGAATAAAAAAGTGAATTTCAATCCTTCTTTTTTGTTTTTAAGTACCAGAAAAGTAAAACCAGCTATCGGAGCGGCCCATAATGTATGTTTTGTAAACAACGACAATAAAAAGAATAATATTGATAAGAACATATTTTTATTGCCTGATTTCAGAATGAAATAAAAACCAGCTAATGAAAAGAATCCCGCCAACATATCCACACGGCAAATAATTCCCTCAATATTTACCCATGGGAAAATTATAAATATTAATACCGACGCTATCGCTCCTCTGAAATTTCCATATTGCCCGTAAACAATTTTGAAAATAAGTATACACGATCCAATAACAGATAAAACCGATATCAAGCGCCCAATCAGAAATTGGTTGGCAGGGTTTAAAATATACATAAGTATAGAATTTAAAACCAAAAATACAGGCGGATAATTTGCGACAATCAAAGGAAATCCGGATAAATCCTTATATAAATTCCATTGATTCAGCAGTTGTGTAAAATGAACACATATCCCTTCTCCATTCTCAAGAGGAAACGGGTAAAAACAAAGATTAAAAACCCTGTATATAAAAAATAGACACAATATTGATAAAAAAACACAAAGAAAAATATTCTCAAAATATATTTTTTTCTTATTTTTTGTTATCAACAGCATCTTTTTTCTCACAAATAATAGATTATCGGTTACAAATTAATTATTAATAAAAAATCAAATTCAACACGTTGGCATTATAGTTGCTTAAAATAAATCATCATAAGGAAAACGTACAAGGAGGAAACATATGTCGAATATACCTATAGTCAATAATAACGAGTATTTATTAAAGAACAATAAAGTTTTCTTTGATAATGAGAAACCGGCTCAAAACAAACCCGAGAAAAAAGAAAAAGAAATAAAAGATGTATTGGATGACAGTTTAAAAAATTCTATAAAACAGGAAAATATAATAGCTTCAGAGCAGGATATAACAAGCGTTGAGCAAGCATCGAGTATTTTGTCTGATGTTTTAAATAAAATAGGAAATCTCCCTTCAGCCAGTAAGCTTCATATAAATATTGACAACTATAGAGTTAACGCATTGATAAACCAGTAATATTGTATTACCCGAAATGTGCCCAAAAAGAAAAAGCCCCGGTCCCCTCCCAGGGCTTTTTTCTTTTTAAACAAACCTTATTTCCTGATTAAATATGCAGCGATTTGTACCGCATTCCATGCCGCGCCTTTAAGAAGGTTATCGCTGACAACCCAAAGGTTCAAACCATGTTTGACCGAATCATCTTTTCTTATTCTGCCGACAAAAGTCTCGAATTTCCCCGTACAATTTACGGCAAGCGGGTACATTTCGTGTTCAATATCATCCTGAACAATCATATTTTCAGTTTTAGCCAAGAGTTCACGGGCTTTTTCTACGGTAATATCTTTTTCAGTTTCAATATTTACCGATTCGCTGTGTCCGCGTAAAACCGGTATTCTCACACAGGTTGCAGTTACACGGATTGAATCGTCACCCATAATTTTATTTGTTTCTTTTATCATTTTCACTTCTTCATTGGTATATCCGCCATCTTCAATTCCCCCGGATTGAGGTATTCTCGGAAGCGCATTAAACGCTATTTGATGCGGGAATATCTTTCGCTCATAATTTCTGTTATGTAAAACTGCTTCTGTTTCTTTAAGTAATTCGTCAATCGCTTTCATACCTGCACCTGATACAGCCTGATATGTAGAAACTACAACCCTTTTAATTCTGGCGAAATCATGTAATGGTTTTAGCACATGCACCATCTGAATTGTTGAACAGTTAGGATTGGCGATAATACCATTGTGTTTGAATATATCATCCGGATTAACTTCCGGAACAACCAGAGGAACATCCGGATCCATTCTGAATGCGCTTGTATTGTCTATAACTACAGCGCCCGCTTTAACAGCACAGGGAGCGAATTTTTTGCTTATACTTCCTCCCGCGCTGAAAAGGGCAATTTCAATTCCCTCAAATGAGTTCTCCGTTAACTCCTCAACCGGATACTCTTTTCCTTTGAACACACATTTTTTCCCCAGCGATCTTGCTGAAGCGAGCAATCTTAATTGCCCCACAGGGAAATTTCTTTTTTCGAGCGTCTGAATCATCTCCTGACCGACAGCTCCTGTTGCGCCTACCACTGCCACTGAATAAAGTTTAGTCATATTTTTCTCCTTTTTAAAAGCTTATTCCATAATTACATTTGCTATTGAATATTCATTCACATGAGTAATAGTCAAATTAATCCTGCTTATTCTCATTTTTCCAATATATTCATTTATTTCGCCCGTAACCTCAAAATACGGAGCGCCAAGATTATCTTTCCTAATTTCAATTAAAGTATAATCTCTCACTTTCAGCCACTTCATTGCCTGGAACAATGCGCATTTCGCCGCGAACCTCGCTCCAAGATGCTGTGCCCAACTAATTTTATTGCCGGAATAAGATATCTCACGTTCTGTAAAAAATTTCTCAAAGATCTTGGTACCGAACTTTGTCCGGCTCCTTTCCATCCGCTTATTTTCAAATATATAGATACCGCAACCAGATATCATTTTAATTTGACTTTATTCCGGTTCTTGATTTCTCAATCAGTATTTGTATAGCCGAAACCACTTCTTCAACAGAAATAAGATTCATACAATACTTATATTTACATGTTTTTTTAAAACAGGTATTGCATTTCGTTGTTTTTTTTAACACAAAATTATTATCGCCATAAGGTCCTGTTAATTGCGGATCAGTCGGGCCGAATATCGCCACCACAGGTATATCCACAGCAACAGCCATATGCATAGGGCCTGAATCATTTGTAACCATCAGATCCATTCTTTTTAAAAGAGCGGCAAGTTCCTGAAGAGACGTTTCACCAACAGCCGATATCGGTTTGTTTTTCATCAACCCTAATATTCGGTTAACGTTTTCCTGATCGGATTTCGCCCCGACAAAAATAACTTTTGCACCCATTGATTCGATCATATAATCGGCAAGCTGAGCATATTTTTCAGGTATCCAACATTTGGATTGCCATCTTGATATCGGATTTATAGCTATTTTCAGATCACCGTTATTTATTTTATTGTTCTCAAAGAATTTATCTATTTTTTTATCCGCGCAAACACCCCATTTTATCGGAAACCGTATCTGCTTGGTATGAATTCCATCTATTCCAATATACGATGATACAAGAAGATACCTGTCTACCGCGTGTCTTTTTTTATCACATACATTTACAATATGATTATAAAACAGCCTGCTGAATTCCCTCGAATCACTTAATCCGATTCTCTTTTTCACTCCTGCTAAATATGTTATCAGACCGCTTCTTAATAATCCCTGTAGATCGATTACCAAATCGTATTTATTATTTTTTATTTCGTTAGTGAAATTGAAAAATTCTTTTAAGGTATAAAAAAAACTTCTTTTTTTTCCCCATTTTTTGCGCTCAAAGATATAAATCTTATCTATCAACTCGTTACCTTCTAATAAATCGGCGTATTCCCTGTTTACCACCCATGAAACCTTTATTTTCGGGTAAACTTTTTTTAATCTATAAAGAAAAGGCATCGAATGGAGTATATCTCCTATCGCGCTCGGTTTTATAATTAGAATTTTTTCATCGCCATTTAATTTCATTTATTGCCTTCCAGACGCATTTTCGGCGGGAAAAACAAAACATGTCCCGCCACAAGATTGAGGCTTAACAATAATTTTCCTTTTACTTTTTGATACAGGAATAATGTAAACAAACAAAAAATAGAGTAAACTATACTTTTTACCAAACATTTTATAAAATTAAAAACAAATAATATCAAAAAAGAGATTTTCGATCGATTTTTTATAAAAAAAAGATATCTTGAATAAAAAAATTCCATTCTGCTTTTAATATTAACTTTTTTAGCGGATTTTCCCTGAAGGTGCACTATCTTCGCTGATGGGACAAACACGATATCGTAACCTGCCCGGTTTATTCTGTAACACCAATCTGTTTCTTCAAGGAAAAAGAAATAGTTTTCATCAAGTAGACCAACTTTATTTATACATTCACGTTTAATCATCATGCAAGCACCGATAATCGACTCAACGTTAATAGGCAGGTTATATTCTTTTATTTTACTTGGAAACCTTTGAGGCATTAAAATTCTCAACAGACTTTTATTTGTAAGTTCGGTAAATAAATTGGGATAGTTATCGAAAGAATTCTGTTTTCTTCCATCCTCAAATATTAACTGTCCACCGCAAACACCTGCTTTTTTATTTTCTTTGAGGTAACCAATTAAAGTTGCAACCGCTCCGGGCATCAAAACGGCATCCGTATTCAACAAACATACAAAATCGCCATTTGATATTTTTATTCCCTGATTTACAGCGCGTGAAAACCCCTGGTTTTTGGTATTAGGGATAATTATGGTTTGCGGGAATTTAGTTTTTATAAGCGAGATGCTGTTATCGATAGAACCGTTATCGACAAGAATAATCTCATATTCATATCCAGATATTGTGTCTTTAATTGATTTTATGCAATTAAAGAGTAAATCAGCCGTATTCCAGTTAACAATAATAAAAGATATATCCATATCAATAAGCGTTTTTATTTGCGAAAAATGTCATCAGTAAAATTTTTATATCTAAAAGCAGAGACCAGTTTTCAATATAATAAATATCATACTTTATTCTTTCCTCAAGGGAGGTATTACCTCTTAAACCGTTAACCTGTGCCCAGCCGGTAATACCGGATTTCACTCTATGCCTGCTCATATAATGCGGTATATTTTCTTTAAATTTATGCACGAAGAACGGTCTTTCCGGTCGAGGGCCTACAAGGCTCATATCGCCTCTAAATACATTAAAAAGCTGGGGAAGTTCATCAAGATTTGTTTTGCGCAGGAAGTTTCCGACTTTTGTTTTTCTGTTATCATCGCTGGTTGCCCATACAGGCCCGGTTTTATCTTCAGCATCGATTCTCATTGTCCTGAACTTAAACATATTAAATACTTTACCGTCAATGCCCATTCGTTCCTGTTTATAAAAAATCGGGCCCGGCGAATCCTTTTTTACCGCGAGCGCGATTATCATCATAAACGGGCTTAAGGCAATAAGCCCCAACCCTGAACAAATAACATCAAACCACCTTTTAATAAAATACCGCCAGGACATCAATGGAGTTTCTTTTAACGTGACAAACGGAATACCTTCTACTTCCTCTATAGTCATTTTGGTAATTAGAATCTCAAAAATATCGGGCAATATTTTAAATTTTACAATTTCTTTCTCGCAATGGATTATTATATCAATTATTTTTTCATGCAATTCTGAAGGAAGCGCGATTACAACTTCATCAATATTATGTTTGCGTATTATTTCCTCAATATCATCAATTGAACCAAGAATTTTTTCTTTAACCGACAAGTTATCGCTATTCAATGAACAATCATTGTTTTCCGCATTTTCCGCAAGTAATCCAACCGGAAAATAACCAAGAGTAGGTTTATTTTTTATTATATCGTAATATTGCCGCGCTTGATTTCCTGTACCGACAATCAGAATTTTCCGCAATAAAAACCCATATGCTCTTAATTTTGCCTGAAGTGACCTGATCGTGATTTTTTCTGCCACGAGAGTCATAATCAGAATAATAAACCCGAGAAGCATCACTCCTCTGGAATACTCGAATTCCCTGTATAAAAAAGTAGCGGACATTATTATAAGACTGCCTATAAGAACTCCCTTTATTACCGAATAAATTTCCCCGAGATGAAACGGATCATTTTTCGGTTTATAGATACCAAGACGCTCAAAAATTATCAGATACATAATTGAAACAGGTATAACCATATGTATATAAGCGTTGAAATTCGGTATCCCTTTTGGCGCCTCAAATATTGAATAAAACCTTATGAAATATGCGGATATAAAACTAAAAATTATCGCGCAGAAATCCGAAAAATTCAATAATGCCGAAAATAAAGTATGTTCATGTTTTCTAATAGAATAAATCATCTTTTATTTTTCCAGTTTATTTTCTATATAATCAAAATAGAATTTTAAAAGCCGTTTGTGAACAGTTTCATTATTATATTGGTTTACGGATTGATTTGCAAGAAAAGCAATTTTCTCAATATCGGTTTTTTTTAAGAAATGTTGTGACGAAGCCGCTATTTCAGAAATATCTCTCGGGTTTGACACAACATCTCCGGTAATTCCCTTCTCGATCAATTCCCCCGCTCCGTTGAATGAAGTGGTAATAACCGGTACACCACAAGACAATGCTTCCAAAACAACCAGTGAACAAGGATCGTAAAAAGTAGGCTGAATAAGCAAATCAGCCGCGCAATAATATTTCTCAATCCTGTCCGCGGTTGTGAAAACGCATATATCTTTCAGGTTCAGATTATTTATTAAATCCAGATACTTTTCCGCTTTTCCTTTTCCGAGAATAAACGCTTTCAATTTAATGTCAGGATTTGATTTACGTATAATAGCCAGTGATTCAATAAAATATTTCAAGCCTTTCAATTTGAAATTATGCCCAATAAACAAAATCACTTTCTCGTTCACAACATTTAATTCTCTTCGTGAGATATCGCGCCATTCCCTTCTTGTTTCCAGAGAAAACTTTTCGCCGTCCACACCGTTGTATATAAGATGCATTCTTTTATCCGGCACATGATAATATCTTCTTAAATCATTCATAACCAGTTTTGATATACATAATATTTCCGGATATTTTCCAGCATGAAATTGACACCATTCAATAATATAAAACAGCAACGTTTTTGGATCCATCACACGAAAAAAAGCGTAGATAGCTCTAATCAAGGGATTTTCGCTGAACGCAAGAACGTTCTGCCTGAACGATGCCCTGTGAGACCCTCCATGAGGCTGAAAAACATCCATGGTCAAATTTTTACCCAGTACCTGAACAATATCGAATTTTTCCTTCTTTATCATATAAGAGGACATGACCACAAAACTTAAAGATTTCATCCATCTTGTGAATTTAATATGGGGAATCTTATGAAACACAAAATTACGGGTATTTTTCGGGATTATTTCTTCTCCGTCCATGGCAAATATATGAATTTGATGCCCTTCTTTGAGAAGAAACCGAACCAGATCGAAAAGATATCTTTCAGCTCCTCCCCTTTGAGGCAAAAAATGATCGATGTTGAATGCTATCTTTAATTTTTGCTGTTGCATTTTATGATATCTGGTCCCAGGAAAATATATTTTTGCGTCTAAGAACTCTCGGTATATGCCTTCTTATGCGGTTTGTTTTAGCCTCAACCGCATTAAGAAAATTCCTCTGATTTTTGTTTAATTTATTTACCCCGAAATAATAATGGAGGAATTTAATTCGGTCTTTTTTTGTCACGGATTTGGTTTCCGTGGTAAAATTCAATTGCGCGAGATCCTTTATTTTCCATCTGAGTTTCATATAATTGCATTTCTTTATCCTCTGTAAATCTATAAGATAGAACTCAACGTCTTTCAGATTATTGACCAATTGAGTTTTAATAAGAATATGCCCCGCATAAAAATCTTTGTGACAATAATCTTTCTCATGAAGCGTCTTGGCTAAAAACGCGATATTTTGAATAATTATATTTTTCTCAAAGCGTTCTTTTGGTAGCAAATCATTTTTCAATATATGCTCAAGCGAAAATGAGTCTTTAACCTCAAGAGTAACAAACAAAGACTTCGTTCCACCATACCCCCAAGCAACAACCAGCGGAACCGGAATAGAAATTTTTTCGCATAAAAGATGATTTTTCCATTCTATTTCCGCTTCTTCCCTGAGTTTACTCAATTTATAATCCGTTTTTTTTGTACATGTATGTTTTTTTATATAAAAAACCAATTCGTTTTTCTCACAACCTAATCTGAAACGCTCTACAGTCCTGCCCGGATTATCGGTTAATTTATCTTTATCCATTTTATAATTAAATAACGATTTAAAATCTTTTATTCCGTTTTGACAAAATAAATCATAAAAATCTTCGTTTATATACAAAATTCCGTTTTCATTTTCTATCTTTCTGGTAAGAATTCCTTTATACGAAGAACGCCTCGCGCTGATTTTATTAATTCGTTTATAAAATGCATTGATCCACAATTGCCGATTTTTTATATTTTCCAAATATGTGTTTTGCCACAAATCATTTTCGCTATCAGATAAAACAGCGGTACAAGAAAATCTCAATGATGACAGATCCCTGATCCTGTCATAAAAAGAAGCATTTTGCTTTTTTACCAGCCTGTGCAAATCAATAAAAGAAAAAGCAACTTCATTATTTTCAAGTTTCTTTATATTTATGAAAATATGTTTCAGGTAAAGGTCGGGATAAGAGAATCCGGATTCATGAAGTTTTCTTATTTCGCCAGCAAGATTAACAAGAACATTTTTTCTCGTCTCCGGATCAACAGATTTGTTTTCAAAAAAAACATCAAGAGAAACGGAATCCGATATTTCTTCAGATAAGAAAAACGATTTATTTTCAAACCCAAAAACCGTTTTTTCTCCACAGGCTACAAGTGGAACTGAGCGAAATCCATTTTCAATAAGCAAATTAGCATTATCCCATTCAATTTTTGCCTGAGATTTTGGTCTACCGAAATTATATATTGAAGAAACCGCATTATTAAACGATGCCTTACTGAAAACTTTCAGATAAAATATCCGATCACATCCATTTGTTTTATCATACAAACTAAACCTGTATACGCATCTTTTACTGTTCCTATCCACTACTTTACCCAAATGGAATTTAAAAAAATTGTCAAGCGAGGACAATCCGTTTTCCGCTAATAAATCTGCATAATCATCATTTATTACAATAGAATTACCCATTTTTATGCATAAACCCTAAAATTTTGTTATGATTTGGTTTTATATTAAACATAATTTTTCTTACAAATAAAATTATCTCTCGATTTGTAAACAGTGACGGATTTTTAAGCCGCAAAAAAGATTTTTTAAGATATTTGAGATAAAACCAGACTTTTTTATCTCTATTTTTGATTTTACCGCCGATAGATTCGAGATCTATAAGATAGAAATTATATTTCCCATTATCTTCTTTTACAAGTATGTTTTTCAACTGAAAATCATTATGGCATAAATCGTTTTCAATAAATTCGTTCAGGAATTGCGCAAAACTATTTATAAATGTTGTCCGGTTAAAATGTTCTGTTGTATTTATATAATCCGTAACAGTTTTTGTCTGTGAACAAAATTCAGCGGCAAAATAACTTTCTTTTAACAAACCGAATTTACGTTTTTCAAAAAAGAACAATGGCTCAGGAACGGGAAATTTATTTAAATTCAACATCCAGCTCCATTTCCAGCAACGATACCCGCGTGATTTCCTAAAAATATTTTTTAACGGATCAAAAACACGTTTCACTTTAAATTTTTTCACGACTACTTCTTTACCAGCAATATTTAATTTTACTACAGCCGTTGTGTTGGAATTTTTAATAAACTTTGTCTTATCCGATTCAAAAATTGCCCCGAGATACTCAAAAATATTGTTTTGCCCATTAAACGAATTGAATTTTTTTTGACAAATACCATAAACACCGTTTCTTTTGTATACTGAAAAATCGGTATTTTCACGAAAACATCTATCTGTTCTTTTCTTAATCCATTTCTTAAATAATAGCATCCTAACTTGTTCTGCATAAAACATATATTTATTATCTACACCGCATTGCCCGAAAAACAGATTCAGGAATTTATTCCAAATGCTCAGGTTAAACCATGGCATTTTGTCAAAAGCCAAAAAAAGAAGACTAAAATTTTTTATAATTTCCTTATTATTAAGAAAATATTTATATTTTATTTTTTTCGAATCTACAAAAATGAATTTTTTTTTACTTTCATCCCATAAAATGTTGCCAAGATGTAAATCGTTATGCATGATTCCTTTTTTGTAATTATCCGCAAGGAATTTTATTAGCAAATGAAAGATATCCAAGAATTTATGGGGATCATTGCAGATATTGGATTCAGTCAGCGGAATTCCATCTGCTTCTTTGCTGAACACAACTATTTTCTTTTTGCCATCGCGATCAATAAAAATTGTTGAGCCGATTATTTGCGGAAGAGCAACACCTCTTTTTATCAAATAATTATGATATTTAACTTCATGTATAACTTTAATTTTTGATATCAATCCACTGGTATATAACTTAATATAATATCCCTGCCCGTTAGTATCGCTGAATCGATAAACCTGTCTGTTGTGAGCATCCCTGACGAGAATTTTCTCTTTACAGTTCAAGAAATCAATAACCAGATGTTTTAAATGATCCGAATTATTTTTCATTGGGGACAAGAATGTCTTTTTTTAATTTTGATTTGACTTCCGAGCTGGAATGATTTTTCGGATCGCCTACTATAGCGATTTTTCCGCCGTAACTGAGAACGGTTTCCCTTTCCGGGACATTATCGACGGTATAATCGGTACCTTTGGCGTGATAATCGGGTTTAAGTTCAAGCAATATATTATCTACGGTACTGTCGGAAAAAAGGAGAATATAATCAATATATTCGATTGCTTCAAGAATCTCAACCCTTTCGGATTCAGGATAAAACAACCTGTGAGCTCCTTTATTGCCAATAACGGACTGATCGCTGTTTACGGCTACAATCAGAATATCACCGAGTGATTTCGCGTCTTTCAGGCAACGGATATGGCCGACATGCAGAATATCAAAACACCCGTTGGTAAACACAACTGTTTTACCATTGGATTTCTCTTTTGCTAAAATATCTTTAAGCGAACTCAACGTCTGTAATTTTCTCATTTAGACACCTTTTTATAAAATCTTTTAATTCATCAGGATTAGTTGTAGCGGTACCGCTTTTCATAACAACTATACCGGCGGCATAGTTTGCTATTCTTGCCGCATCAGCAAAATTAGCTCCCGCAAGGAGTGATAATGTTAGAAGGCTCACAACTGTATCGCCGGCTCCGGTCACATCGGTTACGTCATCTGAACCGGAAATTGGAATATGCAGAGGTATTTCTCCTTTTTCAAATACCATCATTCCCTCATTTCCGCGTGTTACGAGAACACCGATTTTGGGTTGAACGATATCCATTAATTTTTCACCGACTTTCAGTATATCGTCTGTTTTATCCAGATGATTGAAGCTGGAGGTTTTATAAGCTTCTTCTTCGTTCGGGGTAATTATCGAAACACCATTAAACAGCGGCAGTTTATCGTGAGAATCAACCACAACAAGTTTCCGTTTAGATATCTCGAGAATTTTATCGATTATCCGTTGAGAGAAAACATCATAATTATAATCGGATACAATAACCCCATCGAGTTTTTCGATAATACTATCCAGATAATCCAAAATTTTTAATTCTGTTTTTGAATCTATGGATTTACTTGGATCATAGTCTACCCTTAAAACCTGTTGTTTTGATGTATGTGTGCTTCCAGCCATAATACGCATTTTTGTTATTGTATTTCTGCCCGGAACTCTTAATATCCCGGATACTTCTGTACCTTCTTTACTGAAATATTCAAGTAAAGCGTGTCCCTGCGCATCATCTCCAATTAGACCTATCGGATAAACTTTTGCCCCAAGTTTAATCAGGTTATTCACCGTATTCGCCGCGCCTCCGGGTATAACTTTTTGCGATTCATGTTTTATAACCACAACAGGAGCTTCTCTTGATAAATGATACGGTTTTCCATACATGAACACATCGGCGATTATGTCACCTACAACCCCAACTTTTATTGCGGGAAACTTATTGATAATACACGAGTAATGATTATATAGATTATTCATGCTATTGGTGATCCTAAAAGTTTTTCAGCCGCTTGAACTACATCGGCAGGTTTAATGTTTCGCATACATTGATGGTTCATCGGGCAATTGCGCAAATGGCACGGCCCGCAAACAGGTACTTTCATAAGAACTATTTGTTTCGAATCATTATTTGTGGTCCATCTCGGATTAGTTGCCCCAATCAATACAACCGAAGGTATTCCGAAAGATGAAGCAAAATGCCTTGGCCCGGTATCATTTGTTATAAGTAACGATAATCTTCTTATAATTCCTTTAAGTACCCCGATGGGAACTAAATCCGAAGTAAGTTTTATTTTAGGGTACTGCATCATTGCGGATATTTTGTCGAGAATTATATCTTCATTAGGTCCCGCGAGTAGCATGACTTTGTTTTTTGGATTCCGCGCGAAATAATCCCCCACCTGCGCGAAATATTCAGGTTTCCACAATTTTGAGCTTCCGAACGCGGCGCCAAGGTTTAACCCGATCAGATTTGAAGATTCGTCAATCCCAAATTGATTCATAACAGCATTCGTTTTACATTCATCTTCCGGACTCAAAAACAAAGCCATATCATGAAAAAACTTTCTGAATCCGAGATATTTACCCAGCTCGTTATAATAATCTATCATTGATACCGGCTCATAAACTCCCGATCGCCGTACGGCTTTAGGACCACTAGTAATCAGAAATCCCCTGCCGTTTCTTCTATAACCTATTCGATTTGGGATACCCGCAGTTCTGGCCTCGAAAGCCGATTCAAACGAGTTTGAAAGCAAAACGGCAAGATCATAATTCCCGTTTTTAAGCATCTGTATATTCTCAACAATTGAATTTAATCTTCTTTTAAGGAATTTTGTCCTCTGTTTATTCTTTGTAATTACATACTTATCCGCCCATGGAGCCCCGCTGTAAACTTCCTTAACATATTCCCGAAGCATAAAAGTAATTTCCGCGTTCGGATATGTTTCTCTCAATTCGGATAAAAAAGGAGTAGCCATAACCGCGTCACCAATCCAATTCGGACACCTTACAACAATTCTTTGCGGATTTAGCGGAACATTTTTTAATCTATCCAATCGCTTCTGACTCCTGTAAAGCTATTGTATTTTATTCTGTAATGAGTACATCCCTTTGAATCCAGCACTTTTGACAAATCTTCATCGATCCGGCGCAAATTATCTTTTATATTAACCCATTCATCTTCAGATAAATTCTCAATAATTTCAACCAGATTCTTATATAAAGGTGCTACCTCAAGATTTGAGGAAGCATTTACATACCATGGGAAAATTTTCTGCATGCATTTGACTTTCCTGTAAACCTGATCCGAAAGGTTTAAACAACTTTCTTCAGTAAAATTGGCGAGTGAATTGATCTTTTCTTCGTTGATCAACCCTAAATTTTTTGTTATATCGTACGCTTCAGTATTAATGAACGGGAAAAAAATCGCCCAACGGAACCTTCCCGGTTTAATTCTACCGAGAAGATCTATGGTTTCCTGCAATTCCTCATCGGATTCCGAAGGCAATCCCATCATGACAAACGCGGAACTGTGCAGGCCCGCTTTTTCCGCTGACGCAAAAGCCTTTTCGATATCCTCGTTTTTCATAAACCTGCGCATTATCTGAGACCGGACCCTATCTGACCCGCTTTCCAGCCCAAACTTGACAATTTGGCAACCGGCATCTTTCAACCCCTGGGCGATAGAATCATCAAAAACCTTTACATGAGCATTACATACAAAAGGCACCCTGAAATATTTTTTGTACTGCCTGCAAAAATCTTCAACATATTCTTTATTGAAAGTAAACAGGTCGTCATCAAAAATAAACATTTTTATGCGGTCATAGTTTCTCAGGACAAAATCTATTTCGCTTATGACGTCTTCCACGGAATGGCACCGCATATAGTTGATTTTTTTTGTCTGCAGGTCATCCTGATACATCTTGACTATTTTATGATTGAGGCAATATGTGCATCTGAACGGGCATCCGCGCGATGTCATAAGCCCGACCCATCCGTCTTTTGCGTCAATCATCTTTTGGAAATCAAATATTTCGTAATCTTTGCGCGGTAAGGTAGAAAGGTCAACCAATTCTCGCATCGGATTCTTTATAATTAAACCGTTGTCCTTCATCCATATATTTTTTATTTTTTTGATTTCTTCAGTAGAATTGATGTTTCCCGCCAAATCACATAGCGCGCCTTCACCTTCTCCCATGCACACGAAATCGAATTCGCCTGAATTGAGTACGCCTTCCGGATCCATGGTAGGGTGTATTCCACCACATAATATAGGAGCGTCATGATATTTTCTTATCTCTGAAGCAATGTTTTTGGCGAATTGATATTGATTGGTAACAACAGAAAATGCAATAAGCTCGGGATCAAAATTAAGAACTTCCTTTTTAATTCTATCGTGATCAAGATAAAAACCGAGTTTATCGTTTATATTTAGAAGTTTTGTCTCATGCCCTGCTTTCTTTAAAACAGCGGACAGAAACGCGACTCCATAATTGAATCCGATTTGGGCATATAAGTTCGGGTATATAAACAAAATTCTCATTCTGAAACTTTTCCTACATGAATATAAAAGCGGTTATTTTATTTTTTTTGCGGTAACTTGTCAACTCAAAGTAATGCCTTAAATTTTTTCCAACTCATGCTGAAATATTTTAAAGGATCTTGAATCGTACAGGCAAAAAATTACTTTTTTTATTATGTTGCGGCTTTTGATATATCCTGCGGTTGTATTAAGCATAATTGAGGCGCATCTATCTATCGGATACCCGAAAATGCCCGTACTTATCGCGGGAAACGCTATAGTTTGGATTGCGTTTTGTTCAGCAATTTTTAGTGAATTCAATGTTGCGTTAAGCAGTTTCTCATCCTCGTCGCCTTCACCCATTCTTGGGCCGACAGCATGTATAATGAATTTAGCATTAAGATTACCTGAACTGGTAATTACTGCTGTACCAACAGATATTCTCCCGATTTTATCACATTCCCGCTGAATTGAATAACCACCTTTTTCGAGTATCGCTCCGGCAACACCGCCCCCCATTTTTAACGCAGAGTTCGCCGCGTTTACAATCGCATCAACCGTAAGTTCAGTAATATCGCCGATAATCAATTCAATAGCCGAATTGCCTATTTCAGTTTTTATCATTAGAACCTTTCTTGCACATATAAACAAATATTAATCAAAAACTCAATATATTATGATTTCAATATAAAAACTATTGGGTAGCATAACTCGCATTATTGTTACAATCGTTCATTACCATATTTATTTTTATGAAGATATCATTTTTTTATTATAATTTCAATGATTCAAAAAAAACCGTCAATTTTTATTAAAAATTTGATTTACACTACATTTTTCTTGTCTTATACTTACCTCTATTAAAAATAAACCCCAAACATAAAACAATATTATGAAAATAAAAAATATCGATAAAAAAACTGAAAAAAGAGAAATAGAGAGATTCAAGAAAAACATATCCGAATATTTGTGCGGGCTTATGGCAAATTTTTTACCTGAAAGTTCAGTGGATTTATTTAAGTCGCATCTTTCCGATCATAAATTCGATTCTGTAATCGAATCCATAATCAGTAAAATATTTCAGTTCGCCCGGGGAGAATTAAAATTGAATTCCAAAGAAGAAAAATGGATGATACAGCAGGCTTGTGATATGATTTGCTCTATTCTCTGGAGATCACCCGCGGATAACAGGAAAAACAGTATAAATTGGACCGAATGGGTTAAGACTCCTCTCGGATTCGCGATAAAAGCCTGTTACGCAAGATTAAAAGATGATATTTCCTGTGAAGAACTCGGTATTATGCTCGGATACACCCGGCAGGAAATCTCACGCAGAGCCAAACTTAATTTAATCCCTCATAAAATTATTGCTGGAAGTTACGTATTTTCTAAAAAAGAACTTCTGAGGAAAAATTTAATCAGTGAAAATTAATTGAGGTATTATGCTTTTAAAATTATTATTAAACGACCCGATAACTTTTCTACTAATCGCAATACCACTTTTATATTCCCTTGTTCTTCATGAATTAGCTCATGCCGTATGCGCGGCGAAATTCGGGGACGATACAGCAAAAAATATGGGTCGGTTTTCATTAAATCCTTTCAAACATCTCGATCCGGCCGGAACAGCGTTGTTTCTTATTTTCGGATTCGGCTGGGCAAAACCTGTTCATATAAACTATTCGAATTTACGGCCCCAGAAAATGGGAATTATTATGTGTTCGCTGGCAGGAGTTTTTACTAATTTTGTTCTCGCGTTTATCGCGTTGTTATTATTTAAACTAGTCGGACCCTATATTGATTCACCAAAAATATATTCTCTTATATTAATGGCTCAGATAAATCTGATTCTCGCTTCGTTCAATATTCTACCGATACCACCTCTTGACGGTTCAAGAGTGTTATCAGTAATATCGCCTCCTTCGATAAGAAGATTTCTTAATAAAATAGAACGTTTCGGTATAATTATTTTGTTTGCTCTTCTTTATATTGGCGCACTTGATGGAATAATAGATATTATCCGTGATTTTTTTATGAGGATAATAACTTTTCTAATTTAATAGGATCATAACTTTAACCCGAATCCGAGTGATACATCTGCGTATTTTTTTGTAGCGGCTATAAAAGAATCTTTATATTTCATCAGGCATGGATCCAGAGATGGATTATTGAATTCATATATCCATCTTTTTATTACTGTAACAATCACATCCCAATGATCAAATGCCAATTGCTCCGGTATTTCATTAATATTGAACCATTGAGCTTCTTTCGCATCCGATTTACCTGACGGTTTTTCGTTGCCTTCATAAAAACCCGAATAAACAACGCTTATTGTTCTACCGCGAGGGTCTCTTCCGGGAGTACCTACGCAAAATATCTGATATAACTGATCGAACTTTAAACCTGTTTCTTCTTCAAGTTCTCTTGGTGCCGTTTGCTTTATATCTTCCTCAATATCAACAAATCCGCCCGGTAATGCCCAATATCCGAAAAAAGTATTTCCTCCTCTTTTTATAAGAAGAATTGCGGGTTCAGAATCAATAATGGAAAACAATGCTATGTCAACAGTTACCATCGGGCGTGGATATTTATAGCGGTATTGAAATTCGTTTATTTTGTCATTCATTTATGTCCAGATCCCTGATCCAGGTCCTTAATTTATTAACCTCTTTTTCATTTCCCATCTGATTGTAATATTCCTCTGATTTAATCCAAAATTCTTTGGTTTTGCCAAAATCCCCTTTGTGTTCGTATAAAATCCCAAGATTAAGATAAATTGAAGCCATCCCTTTTTTACTGCCGAGTTCCCTCGATAACCCAAGCGCCTTATTATATAACGATTCAGACCGATCAAGATTACCGTCTGTACCATATCTTCGCGCCAGGTAACAATAATTTGACGCTATTTCCTTTTTTATCCAATTCTCCGAACTTAATTCCAGCGATTTATCATACATCTCCTCAGCATTCAAAAAATCACCGCGTTTTGTATACACATTGCCCAAATTAAAACAATCGGTAACGATTTCTTCTTTACACCAAAGATTCATATCTATATCAAGCGCTTTTTTATACATTGTTTCGGCTTTATCAAGTTCATCTTTCAGCAAATAAATATTGCCGAGATTTCCATAAGCGGATGCCGTAGCTTGTGTACTTTCAGTATGGAGATCGGCATCAAGAGCTTTTTTATACATTGCTTCGGCTTTATCAAATTCATTTTGTTTTCTGTAGATAATACCGAGATTATTATAATTGGATATGATCCCTTCTTTTCTTTTGAGCTGTAAGTCAATATCAAGCGCTTTTTTATACATTTTAGAAGCATTATCGAGATCTTCCAGAACCTCGTACATATTACCGAGATTATTATATGCGTAAGATTTTAACAACATACCGTCTTCGTATGAGTTGGATATCTGTAACAACCGGTTAAATTTTTCTTCAGCTTTAAAGAAATAATCCAGTTGAATCAGCATTAAACCATATGCGTCAAGTACATAAGGATTTTCCTCCATTTCGAGCGATTTTATGAAACATTCCTGCGCAAGAGTAAATTTATATTCCTTTATACATCTGAAAGCATCCATAGCAAATTCCATGGATGTCTTGGAAAGCTCACCTTTTCCTGTAAACTCTGTTTCCATATATTTTTTATGAAATAAATTGATTTTCTGTATTATTTCATCGGGAATGTCGATCAACCGTTTTGCATTCTCTTCATTAAGAATATCATCATAGCTTTTGTTATCGAGATATTCCCATAGAAATTCATAAAGCATACTTGAAAACTGAGTAACCTTTTCGTAATTATAATAAAGTACTTTTTTTGATGATTCTATATTGGTCCTAAATTCCAGAACCTTTTTCAATTGCTCCCCCGGGTCGCAAATCATATCGTCAGGTATTTCTTTAAAATAACATATTACAAGTGGCTTACCTTGAACTTGAAATTTATTTCTTGCTATTTCAAATTCTTCTTCAAACGGTGATAATATTTTCCATGCGTAAAGATTCCATTTTTTCCATAACCCGAAAATAAATATATCACATTCCTGAATCATTTTATTAATTTGGGTATTCTGATCTCCGGCTGGTAATTCCTCATCTATACTGGAAAAAGTTATTTCGAATTTTGAATGAAGACTTTTCGCCCTATCTTTATTTATTTTTTTAACTATTTCACTGGCAATATCTTTTTCATCATTTAAATCGGAAGAAACCGTATGAAATATTTTAATAATTCGCTCTTTCTTTTTCATTTCCACCTCACAAAAATGATTTTTATTTTATAATATCAGATTTCCCTAAAACATAAAATTATTTCTGTACCTAATATATAGATACCGCATACACGATATTTTGTTAAATTATTCTGACTTGCATTTCAATTAAAAAAAAATTATGATTTCATTTTTATAAAAAAATTAAGGGAAGGATATATATGACAGACAAACAGCTTTCAGAAAACCAAAAGAAATACGTTATAGAGAATTATAAAAAGCAATCTTTGAATTCAATTGCTAAACAACTTGGCGTAAACGTAAAATATATAGAAAAGATTATCTCCGATTACGAAGCTATAGAGAAAACAGCGGATATCCAGCCTGATCTGAGCAAAAAAGATAGTTCTTTCGTATTAAATAAATACCTGAAATTTGCCCTTATTCTAGCCGGTTTGATTTTGTTATTTTATTTCGGGTATTACTGGAGAATGTACCCAATATATCAATACCCCAACACCATGTTGGATTATGATTACGCTTTTCATTTAAGAATGACCGAAGAAGTTCTAAAAACAGGACATGTCCCGGCGATTGATAAGATGTCATGGTATCCGGAAGGCAAACCGATTCCGGAAAACCTCCCTGTTGTTTTATATTATCTGGGTGCAGGATTTTATAAAATTTATCACGTGTTTTCAGATGGATCAGTTCAGAGATCTGTGGAGCTATTTTACGCAATTTTGTGCGCTATGACTATGATTCCTATTTATTTTATTCTCCGGAGAATAACAGGCAAAGATTATATTTCGTTTATTGGCGCAGCACTCGCGGCTGTAATGCCTGGCAATCTGGTACGGACATTGGCTACCAGATACCGCTATGAAGGTCCCGGCGTATTTTTCCTTCTATTCAATATTTATTTTTTCATAAAAGCTATGGATGAGAAAGATGATAAAAAATGCTATATTTACAGCATTATTTCAGCATTTTTTATGTTGCTTTCTGTCGGGACATGGAGAATATCGCTTTTATTCCCAACTCTTTACAGCATTATATTTTTACTGATAGTCTTTTTAAAACGGGCTGATCGCAACATAGTAATCCCCTTTTCTTTTCTTTTTGGAGGGCTTGCTATAAGTTTTCTTGGTTTTGATTTCCTATCTTCGCAACGCTATATCTTCTCTCACAATGGAATGCTTATTACAGGATTGGCAATATCAACTCTGTTAACAAAGTGGTGGAATAAAGAGAAAAACTTCAAATTCGATCCATTTTATCTTATGGTTCCGTTTATACTTGTCTTATTTATTCCGATGCTTCATTTATCTACAGGTTACGAATCATTTATTAAGGTTCTTCTTTTAAAACTCGGTATAGGTCAGATCACCGGTATTGAGAATATTCTTTTTATAAATACGGCTGAACTTTCCTCTGTCCCATTAAAAGATATCTTCAAATGGGATATGTGTTCGTGGGGCGGGATATTTATTTTCTTATATCCCTTATCCATACTAATTTTCAGAAACAAAAAAGATAAAATTTCTATTGGTGAATTAATTATCGCTGTATTTTTCTTTTCAATATTTTTCCTGACACTTATGTTTTACCGCAATAAAGTACTTCTTTCTATATTTGTAGCATTAGCCGGAGCAATATCTGTCGATCGCACAATAAATTTTTTAAAAAATTCTCCTTTACGGAATATGGCTATCGCGGCATTAATGGTTTTATGTACAACTTTAATTGTCGGATCAGGTTGGAAAACCGGAGTTTATATGACAAAACTAAGGCTTGATTTACGCCCCCATCTTGAGGATGCCCTTATAAAACTTGAAAAACTCAACCCGGATCGTCTTCCGGTTATCAGTTACTGGAGTTACGGTTATGTTATCCAAACTTACGCGCAAAGCGCTACGTTTCTCGATGGGCTACTTGAGAGCAAACTTGTTCATAAAAGGCTTGTTGAGATGAGTCAGCTACTTCTTCAAAATGACGAAGAGAAATTCTATCAATACTGCAAAAATCTCGGCATGGGTATATATTTTGTTGATAAATATGTATCACGTACTCAATTATATGCTCTTTATGCGGAATATAATTATCCGGCTTTATTCCAGCAAAACGGTATTCCTACTGAACTTGGCAAAAGTACTATCAGGGCAAGATCAATATATTTGCCCGAAACATTAAAGAGATTCAAACTGCTGTATTCGAATCAAAGATTCAATATTTACAAGATACTATGATTATTCGCGATAAATAAAAGAGATCCGTAATCAGTTAATCTGTTTTCACTCAAATTGACTGTCTTGTATCCGAATTGATGAATAAATTCGGTTATCTTTGCGCCGTCAGGATGATGTTTTACGTTACCGCAAAAATAAACTGTCTCGAGACCATCCCATGCGCAGGCACCTCCGATAAACCCGTAGTTTAAACCGTGTAAATCGATAGATCCAGGTGTTATCAGCAAAACATCAAAACCAAGTATATCAGCTGATTGAGCAATCCCTGCATCTGCTGTAATCAAAGCTTCATTTCCTATATTGAGTATAGAACATCCGCTATAACCCTGATTTACATCGGCAAACTCATAACCCGCAAGAGTCAAACTTTTTAGCAATATCGGATCGGTATTTTCAAGTTTATGAAAGAAAGTATCTCCTATTATCTTTCCATTATAAGCAATATCATATGGGTATTCTTTAGACAAATGTTTGTTGCCAACAATAATGCGCGAGAATTTTCTCTTAATTGTCTCAAGAAATGAATTAGGAATATCAGGGTGAACGATAATTTCCTGTTGATCAATAACGAATACCTGAAGTTCCGGATGTCCTCCTATTGAAGGCATAACCTGATCGCAAAACGGGACATTGACAGCCTCCCACCCATCAGATACGAGACAGTTCTTCATCGCTGATGGGAAATCACTGCTTACAAGAACCATACCTTTGTTTTTCATTGCCTTAATCCCATAAATGATCTGATATTTTAAAATACAAATAATCGTCTCTGAACTTCAGCCTGGATAAAAATTTTGATTTATCCCCGAATTTAACCAAAAGATGATCCGGCTCAATCCATGAAGATTTAATTATTTTTTGTTTTGGAGGTAGAAACTTTGTGTTTTCGCTTTTATATCCAATCAAAAAATCATAATTTTCCTCGGACACAAATATCTGATCTGGATTTCTGCCTTCACATCCCGATATTTTTCTTAAAAAAGCGCCCCAGATTCGTGATTTCACAACAAATTTAAATGCCGGGTGGTATGGGCCATCCAATATATTTGATGCGTCTTTTGGAGGATGTAATCCTACTCTGAGAATCTTTATATTATTTTTATCATATAACTCTACAAGGAATCTTGCGCGCTCAATCGCTTCATCAAAAGACAACGGTTTATAGTCTGTCATTTGCGCAAGAGGAGTATCCTTCATAACCAGCAATGGATATACCCGAACCATATCGGGATTTAAATTTATCGATGTAAGCGCGCTCAAAACTGTTTTGTTCCACGAATCTCCGGGTAAACCAACCATCATCTGGTGACCAAGCAAAAAGCCTCGTCTTCTTATAAGAATAGATGCGTCTATCGCTTGTATTGATGTATAACCTCGTTTTGATATTCGCAGTACATCATCATCAAACGATTGAATTCCAAGCTCAATTTGAGAAACTCCATGATCTTTTAGAAATGAAAGTATTTCATCGTTAATGAAATCCGGCCTTGTTGATAAACGTATTCCATTTATTATTCCGCTTTTTACATATTGTGAAGCAATACTCAGATACTTTTCCTGAAGTTTCCTGTCTATACCTGTAAAACTTCCACCGTAAAAACCGATATAAACTCTTTTTGACCTGTTGGAAATAGTGGTAAGATAGTTCTCTATTATATTCCTGACTTCGTTTTCACCCGGTGAACTGTTGGTTCCGGTTATACTGTTCTGGTTGCAGAAAATACATTGAAATGGGCAACCATCATGAGGAATAAAAATTGGTATAACAAAATCTGTTTTTGCCATAATTCCCTTTCATCGTGCGTAACAGTAAAGACATTTGCCCTTGCAGGTGGAATATGTCCCAATATCTATACTTTTATAACATCCGCACGATTTTCTTGTCGGCGCTTTTTTTATTTCTTTAAGGTTTAAACCTGTTATTTTTTCTATCAATTTCTTGTCTATACAGCTTCCGGAAGGCACACCCGCTTCTTTGAGCAAAGGATAACAACAATTAAGCAATTCCATCGTATTTGATTCACAAATACCTTTTAGTTTGCTAATTAGATCAAGTTTTATTGTATTTTGGGACTCATTTTCGTCTACTCCTGAATTTCTAAGGATTACCTTATTCTTTCCGTAAAGCTGAACAAAACTTGTGTAGCATTTTTTAGTGTATCCTTTGAGAATACCTGAAATTTCAGTAAATTTTGCGAGATGATAATCCATATTGAAATTTTTTGTTAATAATATAGGATCATACCGCCAAATAATGTTATCAGGCGAAAACATATCCGATATTTTTTTAAACGAATCCAACCTTCTGGTAAGAAGCGGTATATTGCCTTCTATTTCAAGAGGATATTCATTTATCGTGTAATGAAATACGCATGCATAATCTTTTCTGATCCACTCGAGATGATCGATAAACCCGCAGAAATTTTTTGACCAGAAAACAAAAGCGATAACGTCGTTTGGTTTTAAAGATACATTCAATCGTTGCCCTGAATACGGATGAATAAACTCGATCGCCCCTCTTTTTAAACCATCCATAAACCATTGCGCGTAAAAAGCAGGTATATCTGTTCGCCTGCTTGCCGACACAATATTCATTTTTACCTCTTGAAAAAAAGTTTTTTATTATCCCTCAACCATTTCCGCGCGATTTTAAAATCAGTAAATTCTTTTTCCTTAAGCTGAAATGGCCCTCTGTGGCGAAGGCGGGAATGATTCTGATAACACCATGCGTGAGTCATTTCATGGTACATAATATACTTTATCAAAAAATGGGGGATATCGAGATCATTCAGATCCGGGTTGATTCGTATTGTATTTGTGGCACAATTGAAACTTCCAAGCCTGATACATCTTGTGCGCGGCGAATGATATTTCCTGCCGAAAATCACCCTGCATTCAAGTTTATTATCGAAATAGTTCCGATTGATTTCGTCGAAAATCAATTTCAAATCAATTGCATTATTTAATTCGGGCAAGTTTTTATCCGGGTAAGTATCCATAACATTATAATATCCACAATATAATTAATTTCATCTTCGTTGAGTTGTTTATTTTTTTCTATTCCATGCCATTTTTCTATACATCCCCTGCAACAGGTCGCAGTAGCGTGCTGAGCAATAAATACAGGATGTTTTTTCATCGGTGTCTGTTTACCGTCATTTACTATTTTTTCAGGCGCAATTCTCTCTCTTACAAAATGGCACGCATGTTCTTTAATTACATCATAACCTTTAGAATTATAATATATTATATCATTTGTGCCAAGTACGAATCTTTTTCGAAAAGGAGAATTAGAAAGTTTTTTTAATATTTTTTCTATTAATATTCTTTTCGAATCCATATTTTCATTCTATTTTGAGGATTTATCGCTTTTCTTATAATCTTTCGGGAATACGGTCACGGTTAAACTATTCGCAAAATATTTTTTTGCGGCATTATCCACATCTTCTTTTGTGACTTTTTTTATTGCTTCCAGATATTTTTGAGTATAGTCATAGCCAAGCCCGATAGATTCATTTAACGCGGCATTATAAGCCTGTCTATTCATGGTTTCCAGCCCCATTTCCATCATTGTGACACATATGTTTTTACCTGTATCAAGTTCCGCTTTAGTAATACCTTCCGTTTTAGCTTTATTGATGCATTTATTTATTATGCCCATAACTTTATCATAATTTTCAGACGTAGTCTGGCTCATAATAGCAAAATAACCTCCATCGATCCCGTATTGCGGAAAAGCATGAACCATATAAACCAATGAGGAATCGTTTCCCCGTAAACTCTCCTGCAACCAACCTGATGGATATCCGATACCAGATATTACTGAATCGAGCACATCAAGGGCAGGTTTATCTTTGTCAAAAACACTCATGCCTTTATACCCGATCATTATGGAAACGGAATACTTATCGCTTATTTTCTCGATTTTTGTATCGCCTTTTAAGTTTTCGCCGAATTCCGGTTTTATATCAGGTTTTACAAGTGGTTTCGATTTGAGATTCCCGAAAGTATCTTTTAGTTTTTTAATCATTTTATCTTTGTCGAAATTGCCGAATACCGCGATAACCATATTTTTAGGAACAAAAATTCTATCGTAAAAATTCATCAAATCGCCTCTATCGGCTTTTGAAACAAATTCTTTTGTACCCAAAATATCATTCCTGTAAGGATGGTTCTTATAGAAATTCTTAGCGAGAAATCTCATTATTTCTGTTTCCCATGATTCATCAAGTTTTTCCAATGTAAGAAGAATTTCTTTTCGCAGTTTTTCCATTTCATCTTTTGGAAAATCCGGATTGAGAATTACATCTGAAAATACGTCATAGCCAGTATTTACATCATCCGACAAAACAGAGCATTCGATGGAAACAGTATTATTTGCCGAACTGCATGAAAGAGCACCTCCAATGTTTTCTATCAACTCCGAGATCTGTTGTTTTGTCCGTTTTTTTGTTCCCCGGGTTATCATATTCGCCATAAAGTTACTTACACCGGATTCATTTTCATTTTCGAAACGTAAACCGCCGTTTAAAAATAATTTATAATCAACAAGAGGATACTCCGAGCTTGTTTTCAGCAATATTCTGACTCCATTAGGGAGAGTTATCTTTTCTATTTCGGATTCGCTTCTTTTTTTCTGCGAACTTGTTGTTACTGTGTCTTTTGTTTCTTGCGGTTTTACTATCGCCACTGTTTTTTTATTGAAATCAAAGTATTCTCCCGCGACTCTTTTCAGATCATCCGATGTCACTTCTTTTATTTGCGCGATATATCTTTCCGAAAAATGCGGGTCTTCATTTATTAAAAAACAATATGACATATCGGAAGATATGGAACTTGTTTTCTGATTGCTGAATATATGTTCGGCTACAACTTTTCGTTTTGCCCTTTCGAGTTCTTTTTGTGACACACCTTCATTTTGAATTGTTTGTATTTCTTCCCTGATTGCCGCAATAGTTGGCTCGATATTTTTATAATCGAGATCAAGCATGAAAATGAACTGCCCTTTTCCGGTAAATGGTGTCCAACTTAATGTATTTACCGACAGAACAAGTTGTTTTTGATCTTTGAGCGATTTATACAACCTTGATGTCCGTCCATCACCAAGAATTATCGCTAAGACATCAAGCGGATAAAGATCTTTCTCAAATATCGATACTGAAGGGAACCCCATCAGCATCGCAGGCAATCTCGATGCCGGATGAACTTGCTGCGCCCAGCGAGGAGATATCTGCTTGTTCTCAGCTATAAGTGGATAACTGAATTCCTGTTTCGGTAAAAAATCTTTTGTTATGTTTATCAGTTCATTTATAACTTTGATTCCATCAATATTGCCTACAACAGAAAAAACCACGTTTTGAGGTTGATACCTCTCGTTGTAATAATTAACCAGATCTTCTCTCTTCAGATTTTTAAATAATTCCTCATAACCTATTATCGGATACCTTAGCGGATCTGTCTGGTATGCGGTTGAGACAAATAGTTGCCATAACCTGTCTGGCGGTTCGTTTTCTTTCATTCTAAGTTCCTGAAGAATCACGTTTTTTTCTCTTTGCACTTCCGATTCATCGAATTTGCATTTGGCGATATATGAATATAGAAGGTTTACAGCTTTTTCCCAGTGTTGTGCAGTTGTATCTATAAAAAAGGTAGTGTGATCGTAACTGGTCGACGCGTTGCTCGCATTTCCGATTTCTTTTAATATTTTGTTATTGTCGGTTTCAGACCTTAATTCAGTGCTTCCGCCGGAAATAATATGTTCCAGGTAATGAGATATCCCGCATCCCAGGTATTTGCCTTCAAATATTGAACCGGCCTTTATTGTCACCCGGCATGATACAACGGGTGAAAAATCTATCTCTTTAACCAATAAGGTCAATCCTGAATTTAATTTTACAAAATATTCGCCTTCAAGCGATGGCAAAACTTTATCGACATATTTAATTTGATTTTCATCGAATTTAATGTCAGGAACTCTTAAATCTTCCAATGAAATACCATGATCTGAGTCTCCACCTTTGGAAAATACCGGACCTGAAATAAATAATATAGCCGCGACAAGCAAAACACATTTTTTCAAATTCATAAATCACCTTTTTCTTAAAAAATCCGATTATTTTACAAAACATAAAATTATGTTTTGAAATTTATAATTAAATTTAGATATTATCTTTTAGACAAAGTTTTAAATAAAAAAACATAATTCAAATATATACTAAAATCCATGAAATTTTTTAAAATTTGTTTATATACAGTTCTTATCATTGTTTTATTCATACTTATAACAGGATGGAATATTTCCACAATTAAAGATGACGATTTCTGGTTACACCTAAAAACAGCTGAATATATCATCAAAACACATTCCATTCCAGCTAAAGATATTTTTCTAAACTCTCCTCAGCATAATCCATGGACTATTCATTCATGGTTAGCAACAATAATTTTTTTCAAAACCAACCATTTTTTCGGTATTAATGGAGTGATTTTCCTTAAAACAGCCATAATTATGACAGCTTTTATTTTTATTTTCGGTTCGATCTTTAGATTGTCCGGAAATATTTTTTGGTCCGCGTTTTTGAGCTTTTTTGTTTTTATTTGCGTTTCCGACAGATTGATTTCATGCCGGACTTTAATTTTTTCGTTTATGTTGTTCCCTATTTTATTTTTTATTTTGATAGGCTATTCTAACACATTTAACCGTAAATTATTATATATTATTCCATTCATTTTTTTGATATGGGTTAATCTTCACGGAGAATTTTTAACAGGTATAATACTGTTATTAACGTACACAACCGGTTATTTTATTGATAATCTAAAAACAAGAAAATTAGATCTTAATCTTGTTTCTGTTTTCTTAATTTCTTTCGTTGTAACTTTCGTAAACCCTTATTTTTACAGTATATATACGCATATATTTTCATTTGCTCACTCAAATTTATATATCGGAAGAAATTCCGAATGGGCGCCAATCATAATTTCCAAGTCAAGGTTTTATATCGTTCTTACGGGAACTGTTTTCTTTATTTCCATAATGAATATCCGGAAAATAAATTTTTCTGTTTTTCTTCCTTTTATTGTTTTCACTTTTATGGCAATAACAAAAATCAGGTTTGAATATTATTCAGCTGTTTGCGTTGCCTTTACCATGGTATCGCTTTTGCCGAACTTGAGAGAAACGATTAAATTTAGGTTTCCTGAATCATTAAAGTTCATCCCCGCTCTCTTATTATTATCGTTCCTGATTTTTTTTACTTATGGCGCATATTCAAGAAACCTTCTTTTCAAATTGGGTATTGAGAAAAAAATGTATCCTGAAGGCGTGATATCATTTATGAAAAGATTTAAACCCGAAGGCAAAATAGTGAATTTCAGGGAATGGGGCGGGTACCTGTCGTATAACCTGTATCCGGATTACAAAGTATTCATTGATGGCAGAGTGCCTGAAGCCGCAGGCGAGACAACAATGGCATACGAAAATATTGCTGAGGCAAAACCCGGTTTTGAAAAATATCTCGATAAATATAATATCGATATTATAATCGCCAATTACGTTGTATTTAGAAGAGCTCCGGATGATCCTATACAACCAATCGCATACAATCCCGGCTGGTCACTTGTTTTCTGGGATGACAACTCGCTGGTTTATTTGAGAAACAATGAGAAAAATAAATCGATTATAGACAACAATAAATTCAAATACATTATTCCATCTTCAACATTATCGCCGTTTCAGACAAACGATATAGATTTAGCGATAAACGAATGCAAGAAAGCCATATCGCTTTATCCATCTGAGAGAGGATATATTTTTCTTGGATTTCTTTACAGGAAAAAAGAATTGATTGATGAATCAATAGCAAATTTCAGATCCGCCATATCCTTGAACCCTGAAAGCCATATGGGTTATTTCAATCTCGGCGTAATATATTTACAGTTAAACAACACACAGGAAGCACTGAAATATTTATATAAGTCCCTTGAGATTAACCCTCATTATAGAAAAGCCGCTGAGTTAATTGAAAACATACATTCGCGAACGTCAAAAAGCGATTGACATTACATATATACTTTGTGCATTATAAATTTAAACGTCACATATAAGGATAAATAATATGGAAATCGCCAACATTACAAATTTGATTTCGATATTGATAATAAGTTTAGTTCTGGCATCTATTTTTACATTTTCATTATTTTTCATGAGTAAAAAAGTATCGAAAAAAGAAGAAGAGAATGTTCTTAAAGAACTCGATGTATTTATTAAACAGATTGAAGGAAATAGAGGCGATTTTTTAAAATCCTATGAGCATTACATTGCCGAATTAAAAGAATATTCGATCATAAACAAAAGATTGGCCTTCAAATCTTTGCGGATGTCTTTATTGATATCCTTTTTCGGATTTGTCCTGATTATTAGCGGAATAATAGTATCGAATTACATTATTGAAAGTACTGTTCTGGTAATTATATCTACGGTAGCGGGAATCCTGCTTCAAGGGGTAACAGCATTTATATATAGAGGATATTTGTTTTCAGCAAGACAAATGAACTATTATTTAAGCAAACTTAATTTTTCTCATAAATTATACTCGGCAGTTCTTATGGCCGATAATATGCCCGCAGATAAAAAAGAAACTTTTTATTATTCTATCGCCCAAAGCATATTGGCGAATTAAGGAGATTTCAAATGGAATGTATATTCTGCAAGATTATAAAAGGCGAAATTCCATCGAAGAAAGTATATGAAGATGAAAAAGTTTTTGCGTTCGAGGATATTCATCCTCAGGCTCCCGTTCATATTCTGATAATTCCAAAAGAACATATCTGCTCTATAAGCGATCTCGATAAAGAACACGATTCGTTGATGGGATATATACTTCGAGTTGCGGCGAAACTCGCTGAAGAAAAATCAATCAATGAAACGGGTTATAGAGTTGTTATAAATTGCGGTCCTGACGCAGGGCAAGCCGTGTTTCATATTCATTTTCACCTGTTGGGCGCAAGATCTCTCAAATGGCCTCCAGGTTGATTTATTTAAACTTAATATTTTTTTATTAATCTGTTAATAAATCATATAAACAATTATAGTTTTAACCGATATAGAATATCGGTTAAATCAATTTTTATCATCCGGTTTCACATGAGAATACTAAAAAAAACATTTATGGTTCACTTTATCTTATATGGAGTTTCAATTTTTTTATGTTCTTTCTTTTATTTTGAGAATAAAGGATTAAAGCAAAGTCTGTCGAAAACGGAAGGCGATAAAAAAGTATTAAGAAAAAGTATAGATTCCTATAAAAAAGAAAACCGCAAATTAAAACTGCTTGCGAGATACTCAAAAATAGAAACCGATGTAAGCATGATAAGAGGTTTATCCCCAATAAAGCCTATCAATTACAACATAATTGATAAGAACGCGTTAAAAGAAACAATTATAAAAAAAATGAATGAGTTTTACCCTGAAGATAAATTCCATAACATGGAAAATGCATTAAAAACTATCGGTTTTCTTGAAAAAGATGTCAACCTTAGAAATATCCTGATTAATGTTTACCGTGAACAGGTTGCCGCCTTTTACGATTACAAAGAGAAAGAATTGTTTACTGTATCGGGTTCATTCTTTACCAAAAATATAAAAGATTTGTTTCTGGCGCATGAAATAGTTCATGCGATTCAGGATCAACATTTTAACCTTTCAAAAATGGGTATGGAAAATCTGGAAAACGATGATCATGTACAGGCAGTCACCGCATTAATAGAAGGCGACGCTACATTTTGCATGGATAAATATTATTTAAACCACGTAAACCATGAAATATTGCTCGATATTTTGTCCGGCCTGTTTTTCGCAATGCAACAAGCAGAGTTAGATAAAGCTCCTCCATATATCAGGGAATCAATGCTGTTTCCATATATCGAAGGTTTGTATTTTGTATCGAAACTATATGATCCGGAATCAAAAATAAAAATGAACCAGGTTTTTCTTGATCCGCCGGTATCAACCGAACAGATAATTCATTTTGAAAAATACGCTGTAAACCGTGATGAACCGGATTACCCGCAAATACAGGACAATGACAACATATTCTCAGACTTAAACCTGAAACCTATATACAAGAATGTGATGGGTGAACTGAATATCAGAATCTTGTTGAAACTTTTGCTTCCCAAAGAAGAAGCCGTTAAAGCCGCCGAAGGCTGGGACGGAGATTCTGTAATTGTTTTCGAGAATAAAGGCAAACCCGAAAAACGAGGTTACATCTCAATATCACGATGGGATACCAGAGAAGATGCTGTTGAGTTCGCAAAAACTTTTTTGAAATGGGCATTGATAAAATATAAAATAAAAGGATCCGATATTAATGAATTTGATAAAAATAATCAAATATCCTTAAAGGTTGATGCCGATTTCCAATTATCATTATCTCTTAACAAAAATGATTGCGTGATAATCTATTGCGAACACAATGATTATAAAAAACTTCTGAATTTAGCCGCAAACCAGCTGAATTAAAATATAATACACTTGAGAATAATTTCTTATTGACTTTTATTATAATAAATATATAATTTACTCTTTTTGAAATTTAAATTAATTTTATATATAAAATAGTGGAGGATTTCAATATTATGTTCGCAGTGATTGAAGCAAAAGGCAAACAATATAAAGTTTCTGAAGGCCAGATTGTTCTTATTGATCTAATGGATGAGCCGACTGATAAAAATGTCGTTTTCGATAATGTGCTTCTGATAAACAGTGACGATAAAGTTTTGATTGGCCAACCCACAGTAAAAGGCGCTACAGTGGAAGGTGAACTTATTTGCACCGAAAAAGGGAAAAAAGTTGTTGTATTTAAAATGAAACGCAGAAAAAGTTCCATGAAGAAAACCGGACACAGGCAACAGTACTCTAAAATTAGGATAACAAAGATAAATACTTCATCTAAGAAAACAATTGTTGAAACACCAAAAGCTGAAACATCGGATATAGATACTTTATAATAAATTATATATATTTTTTAGGAGGATCAATAATGGCGCATAAAAAAGGTATGGGTAGTTCGAGAAACGGCAGGGATAGCCAGTCGCAACGTCTTGGAGTTAAGAGATATGAAGGGCAGGTTGTCAGCGCGGGAAGTATTCTTGTTCGCCAGAGAGGAACAAAGTTTTTCCCGGGCAATAATGTGAAACGCGCTAAAGATGATACCCTTTTTGCATTAATTGACGGTATTGTTCAGTTCAGCAGTAACCGTAAAATCAGTGTAAATCCTATTCAATAATGGAATATCGCCAGTAAAGGAATGTTTACAGATCGAGCTAAAATACATTTAAAAGCCGGCGATGGCGGTAATGGTTGTGTAAGTTTTAGGCGTGAAAAATACATTCCTAAAGGCGGACCGGATGGCGGAGATGGCGGTAAAGGCGGAGATATAATTTTTCAGGCCGATCAGAATATGGCCACACTTCAGGATTTTTATTATCGCCCTATGCTCAAAGCTAATTCCGGTAAAAACGGAAGCGGCGCAAACAAAACCGGAAAATCAGGCAAGAATTTGATCGTTAAAGTTCCTGTGGGAACTCAAGTTGTTGATCCTGAAACTTTACAGATAATACACGATTTCGTCACTCCAAATGAAAAACAGGTTCTTGCCAAAGGCGGAAAAGGCGGAAAAGGTAACGCTCAGTTTCTCTCTCAATACAATAGGGCTCCAAGAGAATCTGAACCTGGACATCCTGGAGAAGAGAAGAATTTATTACTTGAGCTGAAACTTCTTGCCGATGTTGGGTTGGTAGGGTTTCCAAACGCCGGTAAATCTACATTACTGACAAAAATTTCTTCAGCCAGGCCAAAGATAGGCAATTATCCTTTTACAACGTTAAAACCAGTTTTAGGCACCGTGAAATATGATGTCTATAAAGATTTTGTTGTCGCAGATATTCCCGGGATTATTGAAGGTGCCCATAATAACGTTGGGCTCGGTCACGAATTCCTCAGGCATATCGAACGTACAAAAGTTCTTGTTTTTGTGCTTGAGATAGGCAATTTTGGAGATAGGGATCCTGTTAAGGAATATCATATTCTTGAGCAGGAATTGAGGCTTCATAAACCTGATCTTATAGTAAAACCAAGAATAGTTGCCGCCAACAAAATGGATTTACCCGGATCAAAAGAAAATTTGAATAATTTTCTTAATTCGAATATAATAGATAAAGATTTGGTTTACCCTATTTCCGCAATTACAGGGAAAGGAATAAACGAGCTGTTGTCAAAAATGATGCAAATAGTTGAACAATCGCGTCTTGAAGAATGAGAGAACTTATAAAATATTCAAAACGTATCGTAATAAAACTCGGTACAGGATTGCTGACCAAAGGTGCAGGAATTATTGATAATGACATTGTTAATTCACTTGTCGGTCAGATATGCAGATTAATTCATGAAGGACGGGAAATCGTAATTGTAAGTTCCGGAGCTATTGGCGCCGGATTTCCCTATCTAAATCTTGATAAGCGCCCTACTACTCTACCATTGCTTCAGGCATCGGCATCAATCGGTCAGGCAAAACTCATGCGTATTTATGATGATCTATTTTCAAAAGAGAATATTTATATAGCTCAGATTCTCCTTACGCGAGACGACTTGAAAGTCCGAAAAAGACATCTGAATGTGCGAAATACATTAAATACTCTACTACAAAATAAAATTGTTCCTATAATTAATGAAAACGATACTGTTTCCGTAGCAGAAATAAGGTTTGGAGATAACGATTTACTGTCGGCTCTTGTTACAAATCTTATACAGGGCGATTTACTTATCAATCTTACATCAGTTGAAGGACTGATGAAGAAATCCGCCGATGGGAAATCACTTGATAATATTGTAATAAAAGAGGTTAAAGGTATTTCAGGAGATATCGCTTCCGAATCCATATCTTCAAAAACAACTCTTGGCACAGGCGGCATGACTTCAAAACTCCATGCGGCGAAAATAGTCAATACCGCGGGAGAGTTTATGGTCATCGCTAACGGCAGAAAAGAAAACGTATTGTTAAAGATTCTAAACGGAGAGGAAATCGGCACTCTTTTCATACCTGATAATAACAAAATGGACAGCAGAAAACGATGGATTGCTTTTTTTGATCAGCCGAAAGGGAAAATCATAATCGATTCCGGAGCGATTGATGCTATCCTTAATAAAGGGAAAAGCCTTCTCCCGAAAGGTGTAAAAGATATTGAAGGTAAATTCAGTGTCGGAGACGTTGTTTTCATATGTAGTGAAGAGAATAAAGAAATCGCGCGCGGCCTGGTAAATTTCAACAGTTCAGAAGTCACTCAGATATCCGGTCATCATACCGCGGAAATAGAGAAAATTCTCGGTTCAAGGCCATATGATGAGGTTATACACAGAAACAATCTTGTTATAACACATGAGAAAGATTAATCTCAATCACGGAGGATATTATAATGAATGATATAAAAGAGTACGTGCTAAACATTGCGAAAAAAGCACGTGAAGCGGCATTTAAATTAAATCGTGCGGAATCGGAATTAAAAAATTCGGCGCTTAAAAAAATGGCTGAGCTTCTGGATCTGCGAAGAACTGAAATTAAAGAAAAAAACAGAATCGATATAGAAGAAGGCAAAACAGCCGGCCTTTCAAGCGCTATGCTTGATCGACTGGAGCTAACCGATAAACGGATAGATTCGATGATTGAAGCGCTACACAACCTTGTCACGCTTCCAGACCCTGTTGGCAGAAAATTGGCGGAGTGGAAACGTCCCAACGGAATGAATATCAACAAAGTCAGCGTTCCAATCGGTGTTATAGGAATTATTTACGAATCACGCCCTAATGTAACCGTCGATTCGGCGTCATTATGCCTTAAATCAGGTAACGTTACAATTCTCAGAGGTGGAAAAGAATCGGTAAACTCAAATATTGTACTCACTGAAATTTTGAAAGATGCGCTTAAATCTGTGGGATTGCCTGAAGACGCGATTCAGCTTATATCCACAAAAGAGAGGTCTGCAGTAGCGGAACTTCTTAAACTTAATGAATATATTGACCTAATCATACCACGTGGCGGAGAGGGTCTAATAAAATTCGTAACTGAAAACGCGACAATACCTGTAATAAAACATTATAAAGGCGTTTGTCATTTATATGCAGATAAAGAACTTGATCAGGATATGGCAATAAAAATAATTATAAACGCTAAAGTCCAGCGTCCAGGTGTCTGCAACGCAATTGAAAAACTTCTCATTCATAAAGATATAGCTGAAGAATTCATACCGAAAGTATGTTCTGAGCTTGAAAAAAACAAAGTTGAAATACGCGGAGATGAACTAACGCGTAAACTATGCCCGAAATCAATGCCCGCATCGGAAAACGATTGGTATGAGGAATATCTTGATCTAATTCTGGCAATAAAAGTTGTAAATAATATTGAAGAAGCGATAGATCATATCGAGAAATACGGGTCACATCATTCTGATGGAATATTGACAACAAATTGCCAGACAGCTAATTTGTTTTTAAATTCAGTCGATTCGGCTGTGGTTTATCATAATGTTTCAACAAGATTTACCGATGGCGGCGAATTCGGAATGGGAGCCGAAATAGGCATCAGCACAGATAAACTGCATGCCCGGGGCCCAATGGGGCTTGATGAACTGACAAGCTATAAATATATCGTAACCGGAAGCGGACAGATAAGAGAATAATCATGACCAAACGGATCGGGATTTTCGGAGGCACATTTAATCCTATTCATATGGGGCATTTAATTCCAGCTCAAGAGATTGTTATAAGAAAAAAACTTGATAAACTCATATTTGTACCTAATTCCAATCCTCCGCATAAAAAAAATGAGGAATTGCTAAATGCGGATTTGCGCTATAAAATGGTTGAACTGGCGATATCAGGAACTGATTATTTCGGGATAGATAACATCGAGCTAAAACGCCCTGGTTATTCATATACTATTGACACAATGACCCATTATGTACAAAAATATAAAGATGCCGATTTATTTTTTATAATTGGAGCGGATAGTTTGCTCGAAATTCATATGTGGAAAGATTCAAATATATTATTGCGGGATTTCTCGATACTTGTTGCCAAAAGAACCGGATTCGATCTTAAACCTGAAATTATTGAATCTTTACCATTTGAGAAAAATATAATAGAAAAGATTAAGAGTAATATTGTAGACACACCTTTTATTGATGTCTCGGCTTCTGTTATCAGGGCAAAAAGAAAAAATAACGAATCGATAAAATATCTTGTGCCTGAAAAAGTAAACGAATTCATAATTGAAAACAATCTTTACATTGATTAACTTTTATAGGAGGGCTTAATCATAGAACCTTTAGAACTTGCAAGAAAAGCCACGGAAATTTCTATCGATAAAAAATCTATCGAACCGAAAATATTGGATATAAGCGAGATATCGTCCATTGCGGATTTTTTTGTTATTTGCAGTGGCAACTCCGACCGCCACGTAAAAGCGTTAGTTAATGAAATTGAGCTAAAACTTAAAGAATCCGGTGCCCGTACTTACCGTAGAGAGGTTGATCCACTATATCAATGGTGTATTCTTGATTACGGTTCGGTAATAATTCATATTTTTTATTACAAAACTAGAGATTATTATAAGCTCGAAAATTTGTGGGGCGACGCGAAAGAGGTTGCCATATGATAAATATTATAGAAAAACTTTCTTGCGCAATTAAGGCTGATATTATGGAACTCGCTAAATCATATGAAGTATCGATTGATGATTCCGCGCTTCTTCCTGTTCTTGAAATGCCAAAAGACAAGAATCACGGTGATTTCTCATCTACTGCCGGATTACGCTTATCCAAATTATTCAGGAAATCTCCTCGCGATATAGCAAACAGCCTTATCGCAAAATTCGAATCCGACGAAGTGATAAAACAACTGACAAAAAAAATTGAAATAGCCGGTCCCGGATTTATAAATTTTTTCTTATCCGATGATGCGGTTCTAAATATTTTGCGTTCAATAATTGAGAGTACTCAAAACTACGGCAACTCTTCTATCAGGTGTAGCGATAACATCATCCTTGAGTTTGTAAGCGCAAATCCTACAGGCCCGCTCAACGCGGTAAGCGCAAGAGCCGCCGCTATCGGTGATATTCTGGCGAATATACTTATTAAATCCGGAGCTAAAGTACACAGAGAATTTTATATAAACGATGTCGGCAATCAGGTTAATCTTCTCGGTTTATCCGTAAAGGCGCGCTATGTTGAATTATTCGGCAAACCTGCCCAGATACCTGAAGAAGGTTATCAGGGCGAATACATTATCGATATTGCCAAAGAAATATCCGATAAATACAGCGATTCTCTTATTAATAGCGAAGATATATTCTTTTTTGCTGAATACGCAATGAACCGCAATGTTTCCCTGCAGAAAGCGGATCTTGAGAAATACGGCGTAATTTTTGACCAATGGTTTTCCGAAAAGACTGTTCACGATAAAAACCTGCTGAATGAATGTTTCAATATTCTTCGTGAAAAAGGATTTTTATATAAACAGGATGAAAAATGGTGGTTCCAATCAACTGCTTTCGGAGACGATAACGACAGAGTTATCATAAGGGAAAATGGTGTTCCCACTTATTTTATGGCTGATATAGCTTATCATTATCATAAATACCAGCGTAATTTTAATCAATTAATTGATATTTGGGGCCCTGACCATCATGGTTATATAGCAAGGTTAAAAGGAGCGATGCAGGCATTTGGTTTTGCCGATGATAGTTTCACTGTGCTTATTGTTCAGCAGGTTAACCTGATTAAAGAAGGCAAACCTGTAAAAATGTCTAAACGCGCCGGAAGATTCATCATGATGGAGGATGTGATTGACGAAGTCGGAAAAGATGCCGCAAGGTTTTTCTTCACCATGCGAACTTCCGATAGCCAACTTGATTTTGATCTCGATCTTGCGAAGAAACAGACTCCCGACAATCCATGTTTCTATGTTCAATATGCCCATGCAAGGATTTACAGTATTTACCGTAAATATGAGGAACGCGGAGGAAACATCAATGATCTTGATTTATTATCCGCTGATTTTAGTTTATTAACTTCTGCCGAAGAACTTACTCTTATTAAAAAGATCGGTCAATTCCCGCAGATAATGGAAGTTTGTTCACGAACGCTTGACATTCATCATCTTCCCTATTATTTGTACGAATTGTCTTCGGTATTTCATAATTATTATAATCTTGGAAAAGAAAATCCACGGTTCAGAATCGTAACAAACGATGAACAAGAAACTAAATCAAAACTTGCTCTTGTAACTGCGGTAAAAATTGTTCTTCAGGAAGGGTTACGGATTCTCGGAATATTCGCGCCGCAAACAATGTGATCTAATACCATTGTAATAATTTTCTGCCTATTTCCGTGTTTGGGTCAGCCATTACCCATAAGAAATAATTCCGTTCACTGAAAACGAGCAGTTTTACTTTACTATATCCCCTGCGAATACTTTCGGTATAAATATCCAGTTCCCATTTTAAATGCGGAATAAAATCTGTCGAAGAAAAAGAAATTAGAACCACAATATCCGGTTTTTTTCTAAAAATATAATCCGGATTATGGTTTCCTGTCATTGCGATATAAACATCATTCAGACCGTAAGTATCTATTGTTTTCCACATTGAGAAATAAGGAACCGCACCGGCATCGCCGACTGCTACAACCTTTGAGAAATTTTTATCAGACAATTTGTTTAAAACTTTCCCAAGCTTAATATGAGCCATTTTAAGCCCTCTTGAATACCCTCTTGCATATTTTAGACTTATAGGCAAAGGTAGCAAAAATCTATAACATGTAACAGCAATTACGAGAACAATCAGAATCAATCTTACATTTTTAGATACGATATAAGCAGACATTTTCTCATAAATATAGCCTAAACCTATCATTATAAAAACTATCATAAGCGCACAAACAGGATTTAAAAACCTCCATTCCAATCCCATAATATGTCGTGGATATATAAAGAAAAAAATCATCGAACTGATTGCTATAAAAACCGGTATTGTTTTCTTCCAACTCATTACAGTACCCAAAAGAAGAAACACTAATGTAAACGAAAAATAATTCAGGAATCCCAGGACTTCTTTCAAGCCAGCAAAATAACTTCGCCTCCCTGCTATCTTTATATAAAAAGGAAGCGGTAAAAAATTACCATAATACCACCAGCGCCATGAGAAATACCCTAAACCGGGCAATACATAAAATAAAATGAAATTTTTTATGTAGAATATTTTTTCTTGCCTGTTCAAAAAGAAGAAAGTAGACAGTGATGCAACAAGAACATACAAGTTTCCTTCAGGTCTTGTAATTCCTATTAAAAATCCTGTTATAAATAGGATAACAGACAGATTCCGTTTTTTTTCTCTTAAAAAACGTATATTGATATAAGCGAATAAAACCAATAAAAAAGCGAATAATGAGGTTTCCATACCTGTTACAATATGAAACACATTACCGCGGAATAATATTATCAATAATATTCCCAGACTTGCGAAAAGATTTTTCAAATCATCCTGAATAAATGGTATTAGCGTTTTTATAAGTAAAAAAACGAAACACATTGATAATATAAAAAATAGTATTCCGACAATTTTGGAAAACACTATCGCGTCGCCACCAATCAAATGCGGGACAACCATAATCAGCATCCACAGGAATGAAGTGTATCCTTCTTCAGGAATACCGGATGGATTGAATCTAGGCCCAAAACCGAGAGCCATCATTTTCGAATACCTGAAAGTAATAAATGAATCATCAAAAGTTAAATTCCAATATTTAACGAGAAGTATGCAAAATATCGGAATTGAGATAAAAAAAACAAAAAATGCTATAATATTGTATTTGTTCAGCCGTATATTCATAAATAAGATTCTCTTAATCCTTAAAAATATTATAATAACAAAATATTGTTTTTGTAAAAATTTCGGTAAATAATATCATATTTTAAATTTAATTTGACAAATTAAATTCGATCATTACTTGACTAAGCTTGAGTTTTAGTGTATTTACTTGGACATAAATAAAATAACACAAAATAAGCAAAATCATGAATATTTATTGCAAATTTAATAATCACCATAAAGATATTCTCGTCTGTAAGCTAATATGCCCACGTGAATTATATTGCCGTGAATTCCAGGAACTCTGTGAGAAAAAAGACAGGGAAATCCGCTGGATTTTATATCAGTATATGCAGAAATATCCAGATAAAGACTATCATATATATTTATTACCTAAAAAAGAAAAAGGGAGGATACCGCAAATGAAACAATTTGTATGTATGCGTGAAGGTCAGATTCAAATTTTAAGCGAAGAGGAAATTGTAGAAAGAATTAAAAAAGGCGAATTTTTTCAAACTTATTTTGAGGTTGGGAGAGAAATGGAACTTCTAATAAAACTCGCTCCCAAAGGAGGAGCTGTACAAAATACCGCTAAAAAAAGAACAGCACCAGCTCCAAGAAAGAAAGTTGAAGATACCGGTTCAGAAGCTTAATATATAACTCAATACGATAATAGAAATCCGCTCCATTCCGGATCGGAAAACGAATCGATTACTTTAAATCCGTATTTGAGATAGGTGTTGCGGACATCGTCCATTTTTTGAACGGTGATTCCCGTTATAACAAGATATCCGTTATTAGATACGGTAGACGTTATTTTCTCAGCGTATTTAATCAATACTTCGGCAAACAGGTTAGCCATCACAAACTCAAATTTGTCATGAGACTGATAATGATCAAGGTTATCAACAAAAAATAATGTATTTATATCGGTTTTATTCTTACAGCTCATTTCACGCGCGTGGTCTATAGCCACAGGGTCATTATCGAACCCATGATTTTTCATCGCACCCAATTTAGCCGCGGCAATGCTCAGAATACCCGACCCGCAACCGATATCAAGTGAATTGTTATATTTTCCCGCGTATTGTTCCAACATTTTAAGACAAAATCTTGTGGTTGGATGCTGTCCTGTTCCGAATGCCATTCCGGGATCGCATTCAATCACTATTTCACCCTCTTTTGCATTCCAATCTTCCCATGATGGTTTTATTACCAACCTATCACCTATTTTAAATGACGTGAAATTCTTCTTCCATGAATTCTTCCAGTCTTCTTCATCAAAAACACTGAATGAGATCTCTTTTTTACCTGTAATTATACCAATTTTTTCATATTCCTCAAAAAGCGCGTTTATTTCTTCCGATAAACGCTTTTTATCCGGCTCATTTTCAAAATAAACCTTAAAATAAACATCTTGCGAATCTATTTTGTGATCAACCGATACACCTGCCGAAGAGATATTCTCGAAATAAGCGTTTAACGGTTCTTCACACTCTGATGAAGTAACAATCTCGATCATATAATATTTTCTAAAACTCATTTTTTGCCGGCAATCCTTTTTTTAATTTTTTCGTTTTTCAGTTCTCGAAGAGCGTCTGATGCTATCCATTTCCCTGACTTTGATCCTGCCGCTAATATTTTATTTGCGGAATCTATCGCGTAACCGTTTAAATTAAAATTTCTCTTCCCAATCTGCCGCAACGCCCAGTTAACGGCCTTTTTCACAAAATTTCGCCCGTCGTCAGACTTTTTAATTATCTTCTGTAAAAATTCCATAAAAATTTCGTCTTTAGCTTTTTTATCATGCACAGCCAAACAAGCCATAAGCACAAAACCAGCTCTCTTTACATATTCCTTTTCGGCTTCACACCACTGATTGATCTTGGAATAAACGAACGGAGTTCTATCAAAAAGCACCATACATATGCTATCGCAAACATCCCACGAATTAAAATCATTTACCCATTGATCCATTTGTTCTTCTTTTACTTTAGATGGCTCGTCAATCAACCCGGCTATAATGCGCGCTTCACGTATGCCGGTATTCCATAACTCAAGAGCAAGTTCGTGATTCTTGCCTATTTCGTTCGCTATCGATTTTAATTCAGGCGTGGAAATACCATACGCGTTATCCGAAGTAATTCCGAATTTTTTCATGCCTTCAATATTTTTCGGATCATACAATTCTCTTAATCTTATAATAATATTTTCACAGCTCATATTCTTATGTCTCTCCAATTAACTTTCGGCAATTATAATAATCTAACGACATGAAATAAATAATATTTTTCTTTAAAAATTTGCTCTCATATAGTATATCTATTAGGTTGTAAAAAAGCTTTATAAATCTTTTAAGAGAGATTTAATCTCAGGAGGATAGTCCTAAAATGAATGATAATCCGGCTCCTTTCGATAAGATAGAAGATATAATTGAAGATATCAGGTGCGGCAAAATGGTTATCGTTACTGACGATGAAAACAGAGAAAACGAAGGCGACCTTATAATGGCGGCGTCTTTCGTAAAACCTGCCGACGTGAATTTTATGGTTAAACATTGCAGAGGGTTGGTGTGTGTTCCAATGACAGCTGAACGGCTTGATCAGCTTGGACTAAACCCTATGGTACCCAAATATCTTGATCATTATTCCACGGCATTTAGTGTGTCTGTTGACGCGAGAAATGGAATCACAACGGGTATATCAGCGATAGACAGGGCAAAAACTATTCAGCTTCTTGTTAATCCTTATGCTTCCATAAAAGATTTTGTTACACCAGGCCATATATTCCCGCTCCGCGCAATAACCGGAGGTGTATTAAAAAGAGCAGGCCATACTGAAGCGGCGGTAGACCTTGCGAAACTTGCGGGATTATATCCGGCAGGTGTGATTTGTGAAATAATGAATGATGATGGCACAATGGCAAGAGTTCCTGAATTAATCAATTTCAAGGATAAATATAAAATAAAAATGTGTTCTATAGCGCAAATTATAGAATATCGCAGAAGAACTGAAATATTAATAAAAAGAGTAGTTGAAACAAAACTGCCGACAAAATTCGGTGAATTCAAACTTTTTGCGTATAATGCGGAACCTGATAACAGCGAACATCTTGCATTGGTTATGGGTGATATAAAACCCGATGACAATGTTCTCGTCAGAGTACATTCCGAATGCCTGACAGGTGATGTTCTCGGATCTCTGCGCTGTGATTGCGGTCAACAGCTCGAAAAAGCCATGGAAATAATTTCCAATAAAGGACAGGGTATAATTCTGTATATGCGCCAGGAAGGGCGCGGAATAGGCCTTTTGAACAAATTGAAGGCTTACGAACTGCAGGACAAAGGGCTTGATACTGTTGAGGCAAACGAACATCTCGGGTTCAAACCGGATCTCAGGGAATACGGGATCGGAGCTCAGATTCTTGTGGATTTGGGAGTTAAAAATATTATTTTGCTTACCAATAATCCCAAAAAAATCATCGGATTGAATGGATACGACCTTAATATTGTTGATAGAATGGAAATATCTATGCAACCTACGAAACACAATAAAAAATATCTTCAGGCAAAAAAAGAAAAATTAGGTCATATGTTTCAGGCAATTTAAAACCACACCTGGAGGCAGATGTGAAAATATATGAAGGTAAATTAGTATCTGAGAAGAAAACATACGGTATTATTGTAAGCAGATTCAATAATTTTATCACATCACGTTTAGTTGATGGCGCGATAGACACTCTTAAACGACATAACGTGAAAGATGATGAAATAAGCGTATTCTGGGTACCGGGTTCTTTCGAGATACCTGTTTTGGCACAGAAAATCGCGGCAACAAGAAAATTCGATGGAATAATTTGTCTTGGCGCTTTAATACGCGGCATGACACCTCATTTCGATTATATCAGTAGTGAAGTTACTAAAGGTATAGCTCAAGTATCCTTACAATTCGGGATTCCAATATCTTTCGGGGTGATAACCGCGGATTCTCTTGAGCAGGCTATTGAAAGAGCGGGCACAAAATCCGGAAACAAAGGTGCTGATGCCGCGTTATCGGTAATTGAAATGGTTAATTTATTTTCTCAGGAAATTTAATTTTTTAATGGAGACAAAATGGGCAAACGACGGCTTAGCAGAGAGTTCGCGTTACAATATTTGTACGCATGCGATATAAAAGATGAATACGATTTAAGAGATCTACACAAAACATGGGAAATTGTTTGCGAACAAAATCGAATAGATATCGAAAGCCCGCAATTCGATTTTTCCGAAAAACTTATTCACGGTTATGTTGATCATAAAGAAACCATTGACGATACGATACAACGCCATTCAACCAACTGGTCTTTTTCACGTATTGCGCTAATAGACAGAAATCTTCTTAGAATAGCTGTTTTTGAGATCATGTTCCTTGACGATGTACCCGCAGTTGTATCGATTGATGAAGCAGTTGATATTGCCAAAAAGTTCAGTACACCTGATTCCGGTAAATTTATAAACGGCGTATTAGATAAAATCAAGGAAGAATTAGCCGAGAAGAAAAAGAGTTAAGTTAGAGAATCAGGTCAATTTATAAGTTTCCTCAGACTTATTAAATAGAATATAATCGACAGCTTCTTTACCTTGCATCACAGAATGATCCATGTTCGCGACTTCGTATTTCCAACCGCCGAATCTTCCTCGTGATAATATGTTGTTAGACATAAGAAACGATTGGACTTCATTTAAAATTTTGTCTCTTTCCAATGTCGGTACCGGATAAGCTTTTGGTATTAGTTTTGAATAAAAACTTTCGATTCGGCTTATATCGTTATTTAAAATAAAAGCACATTTTTCAAAAGATTCAATGGATTTCATTATATCAGTCTCTCCATCCGGTTGTGAATGTGCTGGATAACTTATCTCTCCCATAAGAGAAAAATATTCATCTGAAGGCACATTATATGGAGAATAATTTGAAAAATATGTCACTCTATACCATGGGAATTTTTGTTCCGGAAAGTATATCCATGACCGATCCGGCTTATTCTTTCTTTTAATGCCGATACCGGTAACCATTACTTTGTTGTAAACCAAATTTCCGGCAGTTTCCTTAATTGTGTCCATGTTATTGTTACCATCCAAATAATTAACAAATTCATCAACAGGCACAGAAGATATCAAATAATCATATTTATCGGATTTGCCGGATTTAAAAAATACTTTTCGGTTTTTAATATCAATTTTATAAAGTTCCGACTTAAAAGAAATGTTATCTTTAACAAGAGACGCGATCTGTGAAAATATTGCCTGAGTACCACCCTTTTCTGGAAAAACAAACTTACTGTTCGGCCCCCATCCATTATCATCTTGTTTTAGAATTATATTTTTGAGCACATGTTTTATATCAATTACACTTACTCTTTCACCAATCCAGCCGAATCCCATTTCTTCCGGATTCGTGCTCCAGACTTTGCGGTTATACGGCAACATAAAATATTCGGCTAAACCTTTGCCGAAAACCGAATCGATCCATTGCTTAAAATTTTCAGGCTTTGTTTCATATTTTCTGTCTATCAACCCGAATAAACAATCCAAAATAACAGCATCGGGCAAATATCTAATATTGTTTTGTACAGGATATGGAACCAGCCGATCAAACATATATGCAAAGGCGTATCTATTGTGAGACAAAATATTTTTTTTACACGAAAATTCAATTATTTCATCAAAGAACTTGTAATGCGAGAAAATTACATGTCCGCCATGATCCCAGGTAAAACCATTGTTATCAATTATACTTGATGATAAACCACCGGCATGGTTATCTTTTTCATAGATAAACCAGTTATTATACCTTATTTTGCGCAAATAGTACGCGGCGCCAAGACCCGTTGGCCCGGCGCCGATTATGATGATTCTCGGATTATTGGATGTCATTATAAATTTTTATACATGAAACCTTTTTCAAGAGCTTCCTCTTTTGAATAGAAACTTTTTATATCTATCAAAATCGGTTTATTGCTCATTTTTTCATTTAAATCATTGAGAGAAATATCTTTAAATGCGTCATGAGAATTGATAAGAAGAGCGCAATCAAAACTTTTTATTTTATTAAACGGTTTATTCTCAACTTTTTGATGTTCTCCCTCAATTATTCCTTCTTCGAGTAATGGATCACAAGCAACAACATTTATGGAATATTCGTTTAAATACCTTATAACGTCAAATGCCCTGCTGTTTCTCATATCCGGCACGTTTTCTTTGAAAGTCAACCCCATAACCAGAACGGTTGCGTCTTTCAAGACATATCCCGCTTTATTTAATTCTTTTATCACCATTTCCGCAACATATTTTGACATTCCATCATTGGTATCCCTTCCGGCAAGTATAACTTTTGGATGAATTCCGACCTGTAGCGCGAGATGTGTCAAATAATAAGGATCGACACCAATACAATGCCCGCCTACCAAACCCGGGAAATATTTGTGAAAATTCCATTTCGTGGCGGCTGCTTCGATCACGCTTTTTGTATCAATACCGATTTTATTAAATATAATGGACAGTTCATTCATCAGAGCTATATTTAAATCACGCTGGATGTTTTCTATGACTTTTGCCGCTTCAGCAGTCATAATATTTTCTGCCTTGTATATTCCCTTTTTTACCACCATACCGTATACCTGCGCCACAATTTCAAGAGTTTCTTGATCCATTCCGGATACAATTTTTATTATCCGGTCAATAGTATGTTCTTTATCACCAGGGTTTACTCTTTCAGGGCTATACCCAATTTTAAAATCGACACCGCATTTAAGTCCGGAATTGTTCTCAAGGATAGGTTTACATATTTTTTCCGTAACTCCCGGGTAAACTGTGCTTTCAAAAACTACAATCGCACCTTTTGACAGATTCTTCCCGACAATAGTCGAAGCAGACTCAACAGCAGTCAAATCAGGAATTTTAGCTTCATTTACAGGTGTTGGTACCGCGACTATTATAAAATCAGACTCGGCTATTTTCTTCGGATCAGAGGTATATTCAATTTTTGCGTCCCTTAAATCTTCTTCCGAAGTTTCGTTGGTTAAATCTTTATAATTCTGTAATGCTTTAATCCTTTTTTCATTTATATCAAACCCTATTATACGCTGATTTTTGCCGAACTCAACCGCAAGAGGCAAACCGACATAACCCAAACCTACTACACAAATTTTACGGTTATTCATAAACAATTCCCCTTTTTTTGGATATATTTTTTAAAATTATACTTATAAAAAAAATCGACTTTAAATAAAAAAACTTTATGTATTCTTGCTATTTAAAAGTTTTTTTGTGTATTTGTCAAAATTTTTAGTTTAAATTTTACATTCCCTTTGGTAAAATTTGCCAGATCAAAAGGAGATATTCGAATGAATAATTTATTAATCACTGGCGGTGCCGGATTTATCGGTTCAAATTTTGTTCACTTTATTCTTGAAAATTATAAGGATTATAATGTTGTAAATCTGGATAACCTGACTTACGCGGGTAATTTATTGAATCTTATTGATATCGAGAAGAATCCGCGTTATTTTTTCATAAAGGGAAATATCAAAAATTTCGAGCTTGTTTCCTACATTTTAAAGGAATATAAAATTGATTCCATTATAAATTTCGCGGCTGAATCGCATGTTGACAGAAGCATTTTGGGTTCGGAAGTTTTTATTGAAACCAATGTTACTGGTACCCTTACTTTGCTTGAAGCGGCAAAAGCATATGGAATTGAAAGATTTGTTCAAATATCGACGGATGAAGTTTATGGCTCGCTTGGAGCGACTGGCAAATTCACTGAATCCACTCCCCTTTCCCCAAACAGCCCTTATTCAGCAAGTAAAACAAGCGCCGACCTGATTACCAGATCATTTTATAAGACCTTCGGTTTACCTGTCCTGATAACACGTTGTTCAAACAATTATGGGTCATATCAATTTCCCGAAAAACTTATTCCTCTTATGATTTGTAACGCGCTTCAGGATAAAAAACTTCCTGTTTACGGTACAGGTAAAAATATTCGCGATTGGATTCACGTTAAGGATCATTGTAGCGCTATCGATTGCGTATTACATAAAGGTAAAATTGGCGAAATATATAATATCGGTGGAGGAAATGAGTGGGAAAATATAAATATTGTAAAAGAAATTCTAAGTATCCTTTCTAAACCCGATACACTCATCCAGTTTGTCAAAGACAGGCTTGGCCATGATTTTAGATACGCGATAGATTCATCGAAAATCAAAAATGAGCTTGGCTGGGAACCATCATACAATTTTAGCGACGGATTGAAAGAAACCGTAAAATGGTATATTGAGCATAAAGAATGGGTAAATGAATGTACCAGCGGTGAATATCAGCAATATTATACAAAGATGTATAAAGGCAGAGAAATCTGATTATCTTTTATTTTATCATAGATAAATATATTTTTTCAGTCTGGTCGGCAACGGAATCCCAGTTATAATTTGTTTTTACATAATCGATTGAATTTGAGCACATGGACTCAACATTTTCGGGATTATTTATAAGTAATTCTATTTTTTCTCTCAGACTCTTTATATTTTTGTTCTCGAAACTGAATCCATACTCATCTTTGCCGAAAGGCGCAATTACCTCCATATTTTCCGATATATCGCTTGCGAGTACACATTTACCGAAACTAAGCGCTTCAAGTATAACTATAGGCAATCCTTCCATTTCTGACGGAAGTATAAATATATAGGCATTGGAAAATAATTCGTTTAATTCCTGGCCATAGACATTCCCGGTAAACAAAATCCGCTTATCATCTCTTGCCATTTCTTTAATTGTTTTTACATAATCGTCCGAATGGCTTGACCCGCCAACTATTAAAAGTTTTTTATCGGTTTTGATTTGCTTATAGGCTTCAATCAAATAATGGCATCCTTTTTCAGGTACCAGCCTGCTTATAAACACAATATATGAATCTTTATCCAGATTATATTTCTTTTTAATAATATCAGGGCTATTTAGAACCGGCAAATTTACTCCATTGGGAATATAAGAAACATCAGCGTTATATTTCCCGTCATAATACTTTTTAAGTGTTTTTGATACAACAATTGTTTTATTTGGAAAATAATATGAGGATTTTTCGCCGAATTGCAAAAATAATGAAGCGAATTTATTCCATTTTTTTCTCTGCCAATCAAGACCGTGGACAGTAACAACGGATTTTGAGTTTTTTATCCGCGGTAAAAATGATAATGTCGATGGGCCAATCGCATGATAATGAATAATATCATAATTTTTAAAAATTGAGTCAACGGATGATATAAAACAATGAACGATTGCGTCCAAATGTTTGCTTTTTATTGTTGGAACAACTTTTATTTTTACACCATTTAATTCATCGCTATTATAACTATTCTCTTTCATATAGTATGGGCGGCTATAAACAGTGACATCATGTCCTTTTTCGACAAGCCTGCGCGAAATTTCCTCAACATGTCGCTCCACACCGCCATAAATAGCCGGAATACCTTTTTGTCCGATCATGGCAATTTTCATTTTTTGAGTTTTCATCTATTACCTTTGAAATTTTTAAAACGCGGATTTATTTCTCTGCAGAATGATGTCTAATTTTTTATATTCCACTCTATATGATTCATTAGTCGGTTCTTGTGAAATTGCTTTTCCAATTACATCCGATGCTTCTTTAAATTTTCTTTCACGTTTTAGAAGAAGCGCCTTTTTAAAAAGAAAATCACTTTCATAAGGGTTGTATTTTAAAGCTGTATCATAATAATTTATCGCTTGATTATTATCGATGCCAATTCTAAATAAATTTTGAGCACTTAAAACCTCAGCCAATTTTCCATAAATATTCGGATTTTTCGGATCGTATTTTTGCGCTATTTCATATTTTTTTGACGCTTCATTCCACAATATCTGGTATTGAAGAGCATACCCCTGTTGAAAATAAGCCTCAGATAAAAATAATTTTCCAGCCTGAATAATACCAGAGATAATTATCCCGACAAGAATGATCCCTACAAAAATTAACATGAATATATTATTATTTAACTTGTCAAATTTCCAATATGCCTCTTCTTCATTTTCGACATTACTGACAACACTTATGTAAATACCACATATTACAACGAATAAAAGAGCGTTACTGTATATATGATTATTGAAATCAAAGAACGCATGGAACAAAACAACGACAACGGCAGATAAACAACCCACCATCAATGCTTGAGTATCAGGATGTTCAAAAAATTCAGGAATCTTTCTTGATTTCATAAACAACAACACAATAAAAAACAATATTATTAATGTTCCGAAGACACCGTAATCGGCAAGGGCATTTAAATAATCATTATGGGTATATGTTACTTTTCGATTAATTGAATGGCTTTTATACCGAGGGAAATGCCATTCATAGCCACCGGGACCATAACCAAAGAAAAGTTTATCTTTAATCATTGGAATTGTGTCAGACCATATTTTTAATCTGCTTGCAGAACTGGCATCACCGGTAGGAGAAATTTCTAACAATCTCTTTTGAATCGGTTTTACAAATATACCGATTGATATTAACGCTATAATAATTATTACCATAGGTAATATCCATCTATTTTCGCTACGCGCTTCACCTCTTAGATATGATAATATGATAAAAGTTATTAACATCACAATTCCCGCAATCCATCCGCCTCTTGAAAACGTCAATACCCATCCAGCAATAATCAGCAGTGATGAGTATCCTATAAGCATCCTGAATCCGAAAACAAATCGTGTTAACATGCTCATAGCAAGAGCAAGCGGTATTATCATCTCAAGATAACCGGCCAAATGGTTTGGACAAACAAAAGTTCCACTTGCTCTAAAACCATATTGTTCCGGTTTGGGTTTAGTTACTATTCCAAAATATGATTGAGCATCGTGTATTTGATGTCCATCACTTGGCACAGCTACAATTTCATTCGCCAACCCAATTCCATATACCTTATTTGCCTCTTTGAAATATTGTATTATCCCCAATGATGATAAAAACAATCCGATAAGAATTGTAAGAAATATGAGTGAGTAAAAATATTTTTTTCTCTGAAAATTATTTACAATAACAAGATAAATTAATGAATAATCAATTATTTTTAAAAATTCCATTCTCGAATAATATGGATTATCGGAAAAAAAATAGCGTACAGCAGTATATCCAACAAATAAAAACAGAGGAACAAGTGTAAATGATTTTATTAATTTGAATTTTCTTATAAATGCCATTTTCAATATACTGACAAGAACGAGTCCAAGTATCGAAATATGAGCGATATAGAAAGAAGGTTCATTGACGGTTCCAAAACTTAGCGGAGTAAAAATAAGCACAAAACCAAGTAAAAAAATCAATATGGCGTTAAATGTCTTTTCAAGTTTTGTTTCCGAATGAAAATTTTTTGCGTAATTTCTAAATAAGGGTTTATTTTGCATAGAATAAAAAACCAGTCTAATTTATTTACAGATTAAAACATGCTTTGCGGGACATTAACAACATCTCCTGCTTGTAATATAACATCGCTGCTAGTATCTCCGGTTTTTATAATTTTGTCAATATTTACTGTTATTGACTTTTTCACATTACCGACATTGCGGATAACAGTTACATTATTTTTAGCGGCATAATCTGTAAATCCGCCAGCTTGTGTTATTGCGGTTAAAACAGTAACGTTACCTACCATAGGATATGCTCCTGGCGCTTTTACTTCACCTAAGACATAATATCTCCTTGATAAAACTGAAACAGTAATATAAGGATTCTTAAGATAATCTTTGGAATACATATCCATTAACTTTTTTTCCAACTGGCTTGTAGTCAAACCTGATGCTTTCACTTCACCAATTAACGGCATAAAAACAATACCCATTGGTGTAACTTCGATTTCTTCCTGATCAAGATCTTTATGCCTGTAAAACTTAACGGAAAGAACATCTTTTGATTTTATTACATATCCGGCTTCCAGCTTTTGAATCTGATCTTGTGAATCATCTTTTGCATGTGTTACATATACATATGTTAAGGCAATAAGAAAAAATGATATAAATAATTTCCATTTCATGGAATGTATACTCCTCTATAAATATATTTATTAAACAACGCTTTTAATTTGCTCTTGAATTCCATCGGAAGAATCTGTACCTGTGTCTTCATCAACTTTTTTTGTAATCTTTTTTGGACTACCCGTTTGATGATATCCGGTACCCTGATAATATTTGTAATAATTATGTCTATAATAGAAGAAATCTTCCCGTTTCAAATTAACTTCATTTAGCACCGCTCCTATAAGCCGTCCTTCAGCAGTTTCAACAGCTTTTACGGCTCTGTAAGCGACTTCTTTCGGGAATTTTCTATATCCAAGAACCAGCAATATACCATCTACAGCGGTTGCGAGAATTGAACTGTCGCTTATACCCATAATAGGAGGAGAATCAAAAATAATTAAATCAAATTTTTCTGATAAAACCTTTATCATTTTTTGAATACTTTTTATTTCAAAAAATGAATTTATATCTACATCACCTTTACCACAAGGTAAATAATATAAATTTTTTGTATCGGTATTCATTACAACATCGTGATATGACTCGACTTTGTTCGCCAGAACATCAATTATCCCGTGTTCCGGCGGTTCGATTTCCAGCATTCTATAAATATTAGGCCTTCTTAAGTCTGATTCCACAAGCAAAACTTTATCACCGCTATTCGCGATTGTTATTCCAAGATTAACAACGGTAGTCGTTTTTCCTTCACCTACACCACCACTGCTTACCATTAAAGATTTAAGACGTTTTTTCTGTCGGTAAAATTCTATATTTGTCCTTAATATCCTATACGCCTCATAGTTTGCTGAAAACGGTCCTTCTTTTGAAAGCAGATTCACTTTTTGTGGTATTACACCAAGAATAGGCAGTTGCAAATATTGTTCGACATCATTTATTGTTTTTACAGATATATCGAGATATTCCATGAAAAACGCGAGTCCAAATCCTACAACCAAACCTGCTACAACACTTAATACCAGATTAAGGAATTTATTCGGTTTCGCGTGATCCCCTTCCATTGCGGGAACCGCTTTTTCGATTATTTCCACACTTGTTATTGGTAAACTTTCAACAACATCCTGTTCTTTTAAATTTTGTTTTAAGGTCATATACATCTGTTTGTTTGTTTCGACTTCTCTTTCCAGGCGCGTATAATCGAGTTCCTTGTCATCAAGGTCTTTCAGCTCCTGTTTTGCGTTTTCAAGAACTTTATATAGCGTTTGTTCCCTCACTTTTGCGACTTCATATTCGGTTTCCAATCCGTTCATAATCCCTTTTATTTCAGAACTTATTTTTCTTCTCGCTTCAACAACACGTGATTCCGCCTCCTGTATAAGAGGGTGTTTAGAAAGATACTGTTCATGTAAAGCTGATAATTCTATTTCCGCTTCGGCCAGGGTATTTTTCAATGTCGCTAGATTCGGATATGTATCACCAACAGCAATAGCGTGTAATTTATCGGTATCCGATAACTTTTTTAACTCCGCAAGTTTAACTTCTTTTTCAAGCCTTTCTGTTTTCGCTTTTAGATAATCCGCATTAAACTCCGCAAGCTGTTGTTTATCAATATTAAATCCCTGGACAAAACTAAGATTTTTCTCTTTTTTTACTTTATCAAGAGCCACCTCTGAATCCTGAAGTTTTGTACGGATATCATCTAATTCCTGTCTAAGTTTATCGACAGCATTTGTAACTTCCCTTTTTCTAACACTTAATCTCTGATTATGATAAACTTCCGCTATTTTATTTGCGATATCGGCGGCAAGAAACCTATTTTTATTGTATACTACAACTTCCAATATATTAGTGTTTCTATATTGCTGCACAACAATGTTTTCCCTGAGATTTTTCAATGCTTTTTCCAAAGGAAGTTTTTCACCATCGCGCGGTGAAAGTTTGTTCTGAAGGTCTAAATCGGAAATCACTTCCTCAAGAACTGATTTTCCCTGAATTATTTCATATTGTGTTTGATAATAATACGGGTCATACGTTTCTACCATTTGCTGGCTATTGAAAATATTTATTTCCGGTTTTTGTTTTTCAACAAGCAATTTTGTCGAAGACATATAAACCGGTGTTTGTACGAATGTCCAAACAGCTGTTGTAACTACAATTATGAAAAATGCAGCGGAAACAACATCTTTACGTTTCTTTATTATTTTCCAATAATCCAAAAAATGAAGTTCTTTTACATTTTCTTTCAGATTAATCTGCATAATATTTCTCCATAATCCATATTGTAATTACCATTATTATAAAGAAGATTTTCCTTTTTTATATTTTCGTCAACTTTCTTGAAAAAGTTTAAACTTATATTATTTAAAGAATTAATACTTAAATATGGATTCATGCAAGGATAGAAAAGATTAATTAAATACATATAAGAAATTAATACAATATTAAATCTGAAGAATTTCTTTATAAACTTCTTTCTATAAAATGCAATTAATCTATTTTTAAAGAAACAAGAAGTATTGCAAATCAATTTATTAAAATATAGCATTTATTCCTGTAAATAACTGATTTCTTTCCCATGTTGAAGTATTAAAATCAGAATCGAAATCAGTTCTGCGGTATCCGAATTCATAAAACAACCATGGTGTTACCTGATAACTTAAAACAGCGCCCATAATAAACGATTTTGTCTCCGGATTTTTAAGATCAACCATTTTTCCTACAGTTCCTGCCGGTAATAAATTTGGGTAACCAAAAGTTACAAGATCATAATTTGTCAGATAAGATCTTCCATGATATTTATCAATACTATAACCCGCAGTAAAATCAACCGTTACTTTTGGCATTATTTTATAAGAAACCTGAGCCGCAATTGACTGAGTATCTGTATCTATAAATGTTGTTTGTTCAGTTGTTTGTACCAGATACTGATAATTCAGAATAATCAGTATATCTTTAAAATAATTCGTGGTTAACCTTAGATTAATATACGGATTCTCTTCCCAACCTTGGGTTGAACCGACTCGAATCGGTACCGAAGCATCTTCAACAGGCACACCTTGCGTCGGGAATTCTGGAATTCCGTTCAAATAGAATCCTCTTTGTCGTGTTGCAGCTTCATGTTTTCTGAAGTCCACACCTGAAGTCGCATCGAAAGTAAAATATTTCCCCATTCTGTAATTTGTTCCGGTATATATCATATGCGAATCATAATCTGCGTTTTCCCTTAAAGTATATCTTCGATCACGGAAATCGTAACCGGCAAGAAGAGTTATATCTTTATTTAAAATATAATCGCCTTCTATACCCAACCTGTTTTCAAGATAGTCGAAAGTAGTTCTGGAAGCATATGGTAAGAAATTAAGCCAGTCGTTTGTATATTTTCCTATCACATAAAACATTCTTGAGATGTCATACCTCAAAGCGCAATCCACAGTATTTCTCTGGAAACTGCCATTTTCCCTGACAACAATATCATGAGTCCGAATTGTACCTACCTGCTGACGCACAAAATCTTCTTTCACATCCAGATTCAACCGATCTGAGAACTTATGAATAAACCGAGCATTAATATCATGAGCAAAATCTTCATTATCATTCGGCCTTCGTGTAAAATATGCAAAACTATATTTATAATCAACACCTAAATAAGTTTTATCGAGAGGTATTCTAACCTGTGCTTTGGGTTCGGCATATAAAATATAACTCTTTACTCTCCTGTTAGCACGGGTATCAATACCGGGTTTCTGTGTGACATGAGCGGAACCACGTTTTGCTGAGACATTATCGTTCCATTCCGATCTTAATCTTATAGACGGCGTAAAGAATTTACCTCTCTGCCTTTGAGGAATCAATTGATCAAAAGCACCAAAAACATTTTTTTCTAAAAGGAACATAGAAACAACAAGCAAGAGAAATAAGCACACTGATAATTTTATTTGTCTCATAACTTTCCCCCTGAAACGTATTGTAATTTATATTGTTTATAAAATTATATTACTAATTTTTTTCATAATAATATTATTTACGTTATTAGTAAACAATTTTTATCATAATTTCAAACGAAATTTTTTCTATTAAATGTTTTACTGCAAAATAATCTTAATTAAAGGCACACTAATTTAGCAACATTGACTAAAACTGAAAGCAATCTTCCGTGGATATTTTAGGAAATAAATCGGCGACAAACTTCTCTAACCTTTTCAAAGCAATATTTGTGCCATTAGAATCTATATTTGTAGAAATCCTGAGCATCGCCCATTGATAATTTCTTCTTAGTATACATCTGTCAAATCCAATTAAAAAAATTCTTTTCATGTATGATGACGTAATTCGTTTATTACCCATAAACCAGTATAAGAATATTTCATTTCTCATATGGTTATCTTTACCGAATGATACATCGATCCGAGTAGTTATTAAATTATTTATCGGGTTATCAACCTTTATGGAATATTTGCTTTTTTTCTTGATTACCCATCCTTGAGAAGGCAAACAAACTTCCGGCTGATGTATGCTTCGCCTGTCTTGCCCGCTAAGGACAACCTGAAGGAAGATTCCACCATAATCCGGTTGCGAATATAATCTCTTGACAAACTTTGTATCTGCCGGAAGAAATTCCTTTTCTATATCCGAAACAGGTATTTCTTTAGAATTCCATCCATTAAAAGATGAAGGGAAACAATCTACCGTCAAATTAGGAGATTCCGAAACCGGTAATTTTTCATTAAACTTAAGCAGAATTAAGAATAATGCGAGAATTACGGTAACCGTCAGATATTTATTAAATCTTCTTTTTTCCAAGACAATATTCTCCCAATACCCGCAAGGGCAAATAAAGCGAATCCAAACAGAAAAAAACCGGAGAATGAATGAAAGAAACCCAATGCCAGTTTTTCTCCAAATGAAACCGCTATAAGCCCTATAAGGACAATTCTAATTATATTCGCGAAAATAGCTATCGGAACAGACGACAAAATAATTATTGTTCTTTTCCAGTTATTTTTTTCGGACAGGTAGGCAAACGCAAGCCCCAGAGCAATCAGAGATACCAGTGATTTTAAACCACTGCATGGGGCCGCCACATCAAATGCGAATAATCCCACAAGCTGAATCTGGGTACCTATTCTTATTACCTCAAATCCCATCATTTCAAGGATAACCGCCGCCCAATTTGACGCAACCATTCTCAAGGGGACACCAACCATTGTATCGAGAAACCCCATAGGTATCATAAAGAATAGAAAACCTATAGGAAACAAGACCTCATAAGTAAAAATCCATCCTTTTAGAAAAACTGACAACCCCGCTAAAATACAGATAAATGAAAATATAGAAATCTGTTGCAAATCACCGATTTGCCCGATAATATGCAGTATCAGGAACGGAATGACGATCGCAAGACCCCATATGCTCGGTTTATCCTCAATAGATTTTAAAATATCTCTTTTTTTCCATATTATATAACCGGAAACTATTGGCGCGAAAGGTCCCGGAGAATAACTGGAATCAAATTCCGTGATCCATTTATCTATCATAAATTTAAACGGAGAATAAAAGAGCAATACACATAATCCGCATATAACAATAAGAAATATTTTATCACTCCGAAAATCGTTTGATACGGTCTTCTCTTTTGGTTCCATTATTTTAGTTCATCACTCTGTTGTAATTTTTCCTTGAAACAGAATATATCCCCACGTCTATACCTGGTTGACCAAACCCACCCAAATTTATTATCGGATGGTAGTGTCTCATAATTTATTAAATACGAGTAGATTTTCAACCATATTTTTATTTCGTCCTGAGGATATCTTAAAATCATTGGCGAAAAGAAAGCACCATCAAGCGACCCGATTTTTTTTGATACCTGAACAAAATCTTCTTCTTCCCATGGAAGCCATACCGAAGTCAGATTGCCATACCATGCCGTAGCCCAGGGAATATCTGATACAATTATTGAATTTTTAGGCACCATAGTTGAAACATCAATTATATTTTCTTCCCAGTATTGTTTTGGCTGGCGTAACAGCTGATCACTAAATAATTTCGGCATAAAACCAAATATTACAGGCATAATGTTGATCAAAATAAATATTGCAACTATGCCTATCCTGATAAAAGGATCTATTTTTCTGTTGTCAAGCATATCGAAAAACAAATATACGGCAACAAGAATAACATAAGGGAAAAACGGAAATAATACGCTTGCGCCTGGTCTGAAGATCGAAGAAACAATTATCTGAATTACAAAAAGTATCAATGTAAACCACATAAATTTGTTCTGTTTGGTTTTAAAACCGATATAAAAAAACGCGACAACAAAAAATCCGAGTAGAAAATTTCCCGTTAGATTAAGCAATTCCATATAATTGCTTTTTATTCCCATTCCGATTTTGCGAATTATAAAAAACAAACCAATATTTTTATTAATGGTTTCATCTACATATGCTCTCCAATAGATATTTCCCGGCAAAAATTCAGTAAACATTTTATATTTAAACCATTCAAGCGTAAAAAAAGGATTGCCTGTAATTCTAAAATTACGTACAAGCCATGGGAATATAACGGCTAGAAATGTTACTAAAAACATAGTACTGTGAAAAATTTTATATTTTTTTGCCCTGAGATAAAAGTATATTACCAACGGAATCGCGAATAATCCATAACTGTAGCGTGTTAGATAGCATAAACCGAGTAATGCTCCTATTATGGCGGGTTTAAAAAGATTTTCCCCGTCATAATACAAAAACGTTAACAGAAATAACATAAATATAAACGTCAGGAACATATCCGGTAAACCGGAAACAGCTGTTCGTAGAACAATTATATTTGTGATAAAGAAGAATAATGAAAGATAAGCAATATTGCTCTTCGTTAATTTATTTCCGAACCATATAAAAAACGGTATACACAGAATAAAGAAAATTCCTGAACCATAATAAATTACTTTCCTGTCCAATTCGGGTTTTTCCGCAGAAGGAGCATCAAAGACTTTCATAATGCAACTAAGGTATAATGAATATAACGGCGGACTTGTCAACTCGGGATGATTCTGGTAATTTGGATAAAACCTGAGGCTAATTGGGCGGATAAACTTTGTAGTTATTCCTTGTCCCCTGCTAATATTTCTGGCTATCTGCGCATAATCGATGGCGTCGATATGCACAAGCCTTACAGGATTTGATGTAGTCAGGGAAAAACTCAAAAAAAGCATAACAAAAGATAATAGCATCCAGAGAACAAATTTGATGATTTTAGGACTAATCTTGTCTATACCCACAACAAAATCCGTCACTTGTTTTTCCATTTCGGGCATAGCTAACTCCTTTTCGTTGATTTTTATTTTAATTACTTTTGATAGTAAAAACCAATCCTTCTACCGGAGAAAAATTATCATCGCTCAGCCTTAAACCTACTATTCCTTTATTCCTCTCGTCAACAGATAATTCAACAATCACCGTATGTTCGCCTTTTTTTAATTCTACTGGTTTATATATACATTCCACAAGACGATCTTTTCCATAATCCAGCACAATTTCTTTATCAATATATATTTTTGCGGGACAAAAAGCTATAAATCTCAACACCGCTTTATTATCTTTTTCCATATTCACTTTAAAAATGCCATAATAAACAGCTTTTTTATTTACATTCAAATTAAGGTTACCCGATGTCAAATCCTTTATATATTCTTTCCAATCATATTCTCTATTGGAGATTTTCAGTGTGTTTTCACCACCGGAATTATGAATCTCGTCTATTATGCTATCGTTGTTTACAATATTGTCGTCAACAGGCCCGGCAACTTTCCATACTGGAATAAAAGTCATCTTATTCCGCAATTTACTTAGATTCGCGTTCCACAAATCATTCAAATGAGTACCGGAACGTAATTTTGCTTTTTTATAAGCATATTTCTGATTATAAAGTTCAAGTACTTTCTCCTCATTCGCAAATGCTTTCCCGTAAATATTCTGTGCCGCCGGATATCTTGACAACCAGGCCCTGAAAAAATCCTTGTTATAATATTTGAATACGCTGACACCGAAAATCTTATCGACAAATGAAAGCTCGTAAATTTCAGTCAACAGATTCTTTGCCTGATCGATATAGGCCATATTGTCTTTCAACGATCTTTCTTTATCAAGATAATACTCAAGCGACTCTTCAGCGTCCTTAAAACTTAAATCTTCAAGATCATTTAAAGAATCCTTAACGGCATTATAATATTCATCGTCCTCTTTTTTTACATTGAATCTCGCGTAAAAAAGAGGGTCACCGATATACATAAGTTTCCATGGTTTGGCAACCTGTGGAGCAAGTTTTTCCTTTTGTCCAAGAGCCTGCGCAAAAGGATCTCCGTTAATCCATGAAGCGATTATATCCTGTGATAGGTTAAAGGCTATTGCAAAAGGTTCTGAAACCGAGCCGAAATAAACAAAAGCGCCGTTTTGAAGCCATCTGCCTGCGATTGTATTATAATCAGTAGGGTCAGCGGCAGATGTGCTATGTGAGAAATTCACGGCAACTGGTGTGGAATCAGGTATATCATCAAGAGTACCTCCGCTCCATTGATCCGGATTACCTGCGGCATTCACAAAAACAAGGTCGTAGACATTATATTTCTTTACGGTATTTCTCCATTTATTCATATCATCATAAATGGATACGCAAGGTATTTTTTTTCGCAAATCCCATACACCTACATCCAGCGAGCGCATCCATTCCCTTGGCCATCGATCAAAGAAAAGCGCTTTGGATGTTTGCAGGAATATACTGCACATTGCCTGATACACAGCCAATCCTTTACCGAGATCCATAAGCCTTCCTGTAAAAGCGAATGTACTGGCTGAATCATCACCTTCCCGATTTATCGCGTCATCAAGAGAGAATCCGCCATCATATTTAAATGGTATATCCATGGCTATTGTGATAGCGTCCACTCCTTCTCCAATCCCTTTAAAGGGAAATCCCCAGTCGTTAAGGATAGAAATAATGTCTCTTCTAATAATCTCTTTAGTATCACGCGTATAATTTCCCAGAATAGGAACTACTGAAGGTTCATAAAACTCCAGTATTTGACCATGAAAAGCGGCAAGAACCACTCCGCCAAGATATTCCGCGGAATCAAGATCGGTAATAACAATCCCGCATGGTTTTATATCATTATCAATGAAATATTTTTTTAAATCCCATTTGTCGCCGTCTGTTTTTACCGTTTTCAGGTCCTGATCGTTAAACGATGCGATCAACGTTTTATATATCAACCGTTTATTTATTTTTCCGATATCGACTTTTTCAACCTCAATCACTCTGTTATTACCGTTGTTGTATGCGGAAATAAATTTTTCAGTGTATTTATCTTTCCCAATAAAAACCGGATATTTTTCTTTATCTGACCATTTTGACAGATAATACAAGAATGTTTCCCTGTCCGGGACAATATAAACCGGTTTTAAATCTGTGTTTGATTGAGCGTAAACCATAACGGTTAAAAAAATTTGGGCAATTATTGTTAAATATAATAAACGAAACATAACATTAAATATAAATATGGACTTAAATTTTTGATTTTCTTTCATTTATCCCTGTAAGCCACAAATTTTGCGAGTTGTTCGAGAAACAATTTTCTTTCACCGAAAATTTCAAGATGCGATATAGCACCATCTACTGCTTCTTTTAGCTTTTTTTGTGATTTTTCGAGGCCGTAAATCGATGGATAAGTAGATTTATGGAGTTTTTCATCCTGACCTACCTTTTTCCCCATCTTTTCTGTTGATCCGGTAACATCGAGAATATCATCGCTTATTTGAAATGCCAATCCAAGATATCGGCCATATTCAGAAATTTCTTTAATAGCGGTTTCATCGGCTTTTGCGCAAATTCCACCTAATTTTACCGAAACCTGTATTAATTTACCGGTTTTATGCTCATGTATATACAAAAGTGATTCTTCGTCTATCTGTTTTTCTTCACTTAATATATCCATCACCTGTCCACCGATAAGGCCACGGCTTCCACACGCTGATGACAATTCCATAATGATATCCGCAACAATATCCTTACCACTATATTTGGACGCCAAACCGAAAGCTTCAGTAAGCAATGCGTCTCCCGCAAGTACCGCGATAGCTTCACCGAATTTTTTATGGCATGTAGGCAATCCTCTACGGTAATCATCATTATCCATACACGGAAGATCATCGTGAACAAGCGAATATGTATGGATCAATTCAAGGGCGCATGCAACAGGCATTACACAATCTGGATCATCTCTAAATAACTCAAAAACAGAGACACACAGAATAGGCCTCAACCTTTTACCGCCTGCCATCAAGCTATAATTCATCGCTTCGTGTATTAATCCGGGATAAGTTTCGTTTTCAGGTAGATACGTCTTGATTCTCTCATTTATTATCTTAAGATAAGAGCCATATTTTTCATCAAAACATTTTTGCATGTAATCCTCATTAACAATCTTTTATCATTACCAGAAAATAATCTGAAATCGAATCCTGCTAAAGTAATAAAAAAATATACAAATAATGATTCTGTATATTGACAAATAAAGTTTCCCATAGCAATAATTATTTATAATTAACAAAAAATAATATTTATTCAAGGTATTTACTCAATTTTTTGATTTATTAAACTATAATTTATGAACCAACATAAAATTTAATAATCATATTGTAGTTGATCAAAAGAAAATTGGCTTTCTGTATGTTCTGAAGACCAGAATTTGGTATTTTGATAAAAAATTTCGTTGAAATTTTAAACTTTATAAGTATATTATCTTCAGGATTATTTAATATCGCAAGTTAGATTATTTATAATTTACTTATAAACAAATACTTACTCTATTTCACACAGAATCCTGAATAAATAATAAATTTAAATAGTTTTCGAAAGGAGAAAAAAATGATGATAAAGGAAAATATTTGTTTAGAAGATTTGATTTTTGAACCTGAAGTTGAGAATCCTTATCTTGATGAGTATTCAGAGAAAGAATTATATGCAAAAAAAGATGATGAAGAGGAAGATATAGAAAACGATGATTTTGAGGAAGAAGACTTTGAGGATGAAGATGAGGATGAGTTTTCCGACGATGACCTTGATGAAGAAGAAGAAATAGATCTTGATGAAGATATAGATATTGATCTTGATGAGGATTTCGGTGACGATTTGATCGATGATGACATCGATAAAGAATTAGGCACGGATTATAGTGATGATTTCGATTATGATGAAGGCGATGATTTCGAAGAAAGTTATGATGATGATTACAGCGATAATTTTGAAGATGTCGATGAGGAGGACGATGATTTTGATTTCGATGAGGAAGAAGACAGCGATGAGGATTTTGA
>CAYVGJ010000002.1:0-85684 GCA_964451165.1 uncultured bacterium | reverse complement strand
GATGAGGATTTTGACGACGATTACGATGATGATTACGACGATTACGACGATGATGATTATAACGACAATGATTACAAATACAATTAATATCTAATTTTCATCATAACATCCAAAAAGGGGTTAGTGATGTCTTCAGAACAATGTAATATAAAAAATAATTTTTTTGAAATTTTGCCGAATTGTTTTGATATAAAAATGATATTGCTCCAAATGAGCGGCCTGATATTGTCAGGAATAATCGTGACCCTTTTTTCGACAATCGCTTCAAAAATTGAGATCATACAAATTTTCATAAATACAATCGGAAATATGCTTGCTTACATTCCTGTTATTGTTGCGATGACTGCCTCAACACTGATTTTTCTTTTTAAAAATCAACAGAATGAGTCTATAAGCATATCACGGTCATTGTCTCTGGTTAAAGACAGGATGTATCCGATGACAGTTGCGATTGTTGAAATTTTCGGAGTGGTATTTTTATTATATTTACTGATTATAATATCAAATATTTTTGTTAAAATACCTTATCTTGGTGAACTTCTTTGGCCTATTTTTTATATTCCTAATTTCTTACTGGCGATATGTGTTATGTTGTTAATTCTCGCTCTGATTTTTGTGATTCATTTCCTTCCTGCTTCTATTCTTGTGTTTCCGGAAGACCATATTATTTTCCGTAGGATTTTTAACATTTTAAAAGTTAATTATAGAGAATGGGCCTCATTTTTTTTCGTATCGGCAATATCCGGAGTTTTTATTATGGGGACACATTATTTTGCCACTATTTTACATAATGAATATTCCAAATATATTTTGGATGAAAAGTTTTACAAACTTTTAAGTTCTATCCCTTCATATCCCGGTTATTTATTAAAACCATGGACCGTACAATTTTTGCCTTTTGATTATGTTTGCGACCCAACTTTTACTTTAAAATTAGGCGCATTTTTCTGGGCTATAATGATGTATCTGGTGATATGCTTTTTCACAGCTATAGTGTTTAATATATGGAACTGTGTCGGAGGCTATTATATCTTATCAAAACAACCGTCTTCACTGTAATTTATATATAGCTTTGCTCTCAATTTATAACGGGTTTAATCTTTTCGCTTTAAACAACGTATTTATTATTAATATTATGTCTTAGATGAGGTTTACTTATGGAGAAATGCTCTACTTGCGGAGAACAAAACAGACCGGGCGCTGTGTACTGCAGAAATTGCGGCGGTAGATTGATCAATCCTGAGTTAATCACAAAAGAAGAAGAAAAGCGGCTCCGTACCACAAAAAGCAAATTTAAAAAAAATGTGGGTGTTTTAGGAAAAATCATACAAATATCTCTTCCTATAACTCTTCTTATATTAGTTGCTTATTTAATTTTATACCCTGTGAAACTACCCAGACAGTTAAACGTCTCTTGGAGATACTCTGCCAAATGTAAATCAAAATTGACTGAGTTAAGGGATTATTTTAATAACTCAAAGAAACATCGGGTTGCCATTACAGAAGACGAATTAAATTCATATCTGAAAAAAAATTTTCCTGCCGCTCAAGCCGCCGAGTCATTAGACATTTATCTCGATGACGGGCTCGTTATTTATATTTCCCATAAGGTGTTAAACAGAACAATAACATTAAAATTATACGCAAGCCTTTTTGTTGAAAAATCTCAGTTTCAAACTGAAATCCTTCAAGTACGATTGGGAAAACTACCTGTTCCTTCTATTTTGGTTAACTATATTATAGACAAATATTTTCTTAATAAATTTTCCGAGGATATTGTATGTCCTCCGTTTATAACAGGAATTGAGTTCAGTGAAAATATCATGTATGTAAAATACGATCCGGAAGAGAAGAGTGAAACCGGCTATACGGAAACTGAAAAAAGAAATGTCGATCAATTGTTAATACAGGGCAATAACTTTTTTAAGAATAAAGAATACGAAGCCGCTATAGAAGTTTACGAGAAAATTATAAAATACTATCCTGGCGATTCACGCGTACCTGCATTGAAGGAATGGTGTGATGAAATAAATAAAAAATATCTGAAAAAATTATGAAAGTTGTTATACAAAGAGTTAAATACGCATGCGTTGAAGTTGACAACCAACCGGTATCCGAAATTGAAAGCGGATTGCTCATTTTTCTCGGTGTTTGCTCCAGTGATGCAGAAAAAGAAGCGGATTATCTCGTCGATAAAATCATTAATCTTCGTATTTTTGAAGATGAAAACGGGAAAATGAATTTGTCCGTATCTGATCTAAATAAACAAATAATGGTAATTTCACAATTTACCCTGTATGGCGATTGCCGAAAAGGAAGGCGCCCAAGTTTTACTGAAGCGATGAATCCGCAAGACGCAAACAGACTGTATGAATATTTCATTGATCGGATCAATCTAAGTGGTTTCGATACAAAAAAGGGAGTTTTCGGGGCAAAAATGTCGATTTCGCTTCTAAATGACGGTCCGGTTACTTTTATTATAGATAGTATATAGACAACACAATCGATGAAAAAATCTTTTCTTATACCTTTATATATTATATTTATTTTATTTTGCTTTAATAAAGCAAGTTACGGTAAAAATGCCGTTATTATATCGTCGAGATTCCCATTAGTTGTTTATGGTGAATCCCATAACCTTGCAAACCAGATTTTATATTTTTGCCAGAATTATCTTACTTTTTTGCAAACTGAATGGAAAATCAAACCTGATAAAATCACAACAACAAAAATTTATATTAATCAAGGTAAAACCAGATTCATTTATGAGCCCGGAGTACTTGCTCAAATTTTCATCGATTCTAACGATATTTTTGCAAAATTAAAGATAGCAGAAGCTTTAACCAATTTTTTTATTAAGGATTTCCTAACTTTGAACACGAAAATTAAACACCCGATTAAAATTCCAAAATTCGTAACCGATGGTTTATGTGGAATATATTTCAATACAAAAATCGAACCTGAGTTTTTCATTATCCACAACAGAATTATAAACAACGAATACATTCCTTTAAAAATGCTTATATCCATAGACAAAAATTTATCTCCGGACATGAATAAACTTTTTCTTCTTGAATCCATATATTTGCTTGAATACATCAAATCATCTAACTTCGGCGAAACAAAGATTCATAAATTTCTTTTTGATTATCAAAAAGATACATCACAAGCCATATCATCTCTTGTAAAATCAATGGGATTCAGCGAAATTGATGTATTTGAGTCAAATTTCATAGAGAAAATTTCAAGAAAAAATATTATTTATAATACATTATCTTCTGATTCAAATGTGACTGACGATAAAAATATTTCAAATATTATTGAAGAAATTCTTCTTTTCAGTTATCCTGATAAATTAAATAGAAAAGATAAATCAAAGGTAAATATAAACGCATACGATTTAAAAACAGAGGATTTGCCATTTATCTCGAAATCAGAAATCAAGGAGAAGATGCTCAGGCTTCAATTAATTAAAGAGCTTTACCCTGACAATCCGGAAATAGATATTTATATTTCTGCCTTTAAGGCTCTTGCAGAAGGAAATTTTGAGAAATATTTTAATTTTCTTAATTCCACCGGTAAAAAAAGATGAAAAAACCTCTTATTCTTCTTACAAATGATGACGGGATTCATTCTGTCGGTTTACTTGCGATATACAGCGAGTTAAAAACGTTCGCTGATGTTGTAGTTATCGCTCCGTTAACAGAACAGAGCGCTGTCGGTCATGCGATAACAGTATCCGATCCATTACGCGTAATAGAGATCAAGAGCCACGATTACGATACCCTCTATGGTATCAAGGGAACCCCGGCGGATTGTGTTAAAATAGGGGTTAGAGCTCTTCTTGACCATAAACCCGATGCTGTCATATCAGGTATAAATATCGGTGAGAATACCGGTTTAAACGTTCTTTATTCAGGAACAGTGTCCGCCGCTACGGAAGGTACAATTTTAGGGATTCAATCAGCGGCATTATCCCTTTCTACAAATAACATGTACGCTGATTTTTCGTTCGCCGCTAAATTCGGGAAAAAAATCGCCCAGCTTTTACTTGCGCAACAACTTCCTCCGGATACACTTTTGAATGTAAATATACCTTCCTTGCCGGAAAACGAAATAAAGGGAATAAAAATAACTCGGCAGGGATTGGCAAGATTCAAAGAAATATATGAAAAACAGGTTGACCCGCGCAAACGCATATATTACTGGCTGAAAGGTGAATTAGCTTTATCAGATATCGTAGACCCTGAAATCGACTCTCTCGCGGTAAAACAAAGTTTTATTTCCATAACTCCTATAAAGTTTCAGCTTACTGATGAAAATTTTATGGAAACCTTATCAAAGTGGGATTTCCATTTTTGATTAACTCTATTAAATGAATCGAGGTAGATAATGACGCGTTATTTTCTTTGGTCACTCTTTTTTATAATTCTGATATTTATAATAAAAGATATAATTGCATTAATAAAAACACCAAAAGAAAAATACGAACACGCGAACCCTGAAGATCTGATACCGGACACAAAATTTTGCCCTCAATGCAATAAAAGTTATAAAGAAGATATTCTGACTTGCCCGGAATGTAATGCAAAAACTATTGATTTTGAGGATATTGATTATTCGGATAATATGCCGTCGGAAAATCCCGATCCAAATGTAAGGTTTGAAAAAGTTTTTTATCCCCGTTCGGTAGCTGAATCGAGCCTGATACTTATGAAACTTGCTGAAGAAGATATAGATTACATCGTTGAAGAAAGCGGAGATTCCATACTCCCTCTTGGGGAAACATCCAGAATACCGAGCGCAATTCTAGTTCCCCAAAACCAGGTAGATAAAGCTAAAGAAGTTATTTTGAGATTTTTGGATGAATCAACAGAAAAGTAATAATTTTTTTACCGATCTGAGAATTTTGGAGTTATATTATGAAACTTGCGGCAATAGATTTCGGAACTAATTCCTTAAGATTATTGATCGCAGATGTATCCGATAAGGGAACCCAACCTTTTTTTATTCCCAATGTTAATTTAGCCAATGTTACGCAACTTGGTAATTGTGTTCACAGCAATAAACTTATCAATGAGGAATCTGTCAATAAATGCGCAAGTTTCCTTAAAGACTATCTTTCTATAATACAAGAGAACAATGTGCAACATACTTTCGCTTTAGCCACAAATGTATTCCGTGACTCAATAAACGCGATAGAGATCAAGGAACATTTTGAACAAATCTTAGGTTTTAACATAGAGATAATTTCAGGCGAACGTGAAGCCCGGCTCATGTTTAAAGGAATATCCGTAAATAAAAATTTTGATGAGGATAAAAAATATATCTGCATAGATATTGGAGGCGGGAGCACTGAAATTTTGTTATCTCAAGGCACAAATATACTGAATTTTTTTAGTTTGCCGCTTGGATGTTTAAGAACAAAAAATGAATTTCTGATTAATGAACCTCCGACCGATAAAGAAATCTCCAATATGAACAATCATATTAACAAATTGTTAACTATTGTTAGTAGCTCACAGGAGCAACTTGATTGTGTTTTCGCTTTTGGAGGTACAGTAACCACATTAGCTAAAATATTATCCGGCAAAGGTATTATAGATGTTATGGAAACTGAAAATTGTGTATTATATAAAGAAAAAATACAAGATTTTATCAATATCAATACTATATTAACTGATAGTGAAATTGGAACTAAATATAGAATTTTTATTGATCGGCAACGTGAATCGGTTTTGCGATCAGGCATATTGATTTTGTATAGAATCATGGATTATTTTTCAGTACCCACTCTGAAAGTAACAAATCAGGGTATTCTTTACGGTATTTTATATGAAAAATTTAAAGAGTTGAGTAACTCATAGTTAATAAAGGAGTTAAAAAATGGGTTTAATAGGTTTAATTGGAGGAATAGGTCTTAGCGAACTGTTAATAATTCTTGTTATTCTTCTATTATTATTTGGCGCGAAACGTCTTCCGGAAATAGCAAAATCTATAGGCGAAGGATTAAAAGAATTAAAAAAGTCTATGCAGGATTCCAGTACAGGCAATGATAAAAAGCAAGATAAAAAAGATTAACCATGATATATACTCCTGATAGTAATGATCTCTCCGGCAAAAAGAGATTTATCGATCATCTTGAGGATTTTCGAAAAACAATATTAAAAATTGCTGTTGTAATATCAGCCTGTTTTGTTATTTGTTTTTATTTTTCACCTCAAATATTACATTTTCTAAAATTACCATTAGTTAAGGCCATTCAGGCGAGTATCCAGAACCATCCCGTTGATGAAATACTAAGGAGCCTAAATCCAACGGGTTCTTTTATTATGGCAACAAAAATCGCGTTTATAGCCGGATTGGCATTATCGTTCCCCTTACTATTTTATTTTATTGCTTCGTTTCTTATTCCCGCTTTGACAAAACAGGAAAAAAGATATTTGGCACCTGTTCTTATAACTTCATGTTTTCTATTTATTTGCGGCTTAATATTCTGTTATTTCATTGTTTTGCCGTTAATGCTTAATTTCTTATGGAATTTTTCACGATGGATGGGAATAATTAATGACTGGACGCTTGAGTATTATGTAGGATTCGTTACACAAACGCTTATTATGTTCGGATTGGCATTCGAAACCCCTGTTTTCATCGGAGGGTTAGTTTTATTAAACTTATTATCGTATAAGTTATTAAAATCTAAGAGAAGACATGCAATTGTAATTATATTTATAATTGCCGCAATTGTAACACCACCGGATGTGATGTCACAACTTTTAATAGCGATTCCGCTTGTAATTCTTTATGAAATAAGTATCTGGGAAGCATATTTTATAGAAAGAAAACAAGCAAGTTATTTAGCAGGATAATTATGTTGACATCTGGAATTTAATAATATATAAATTTTAAAAAATGTTATGGGGGATTAGCTCAGATGGGAGAGCGCAACGTTCGCAACGTTGAAGTCAGGGGTTCGAATCCCCTATCCTCCATTTAAATGAAAAACACTTCAGGGGTGAGCAATGAGATATGTTTGCACTGCATTATTTATTTGTTTAATTAACCTGATATTGGGATGTTCCAATCCCTGGCAACCATATCCTTATTTCAATCCAACGGTCAACTCGGAACCTTCTAAAAAAGAGCCTACTGTTTACGAAGAACCTGTTCTTAAAGGAAATGAAATGGAAGCGCCCACATCATCCGATTATACATCCGAGTCTGCTGAAAGTGAGAATGAGGCTATCGCTCCAGCTGAAGTAGAAATAAAACCAACACGATCCAAAGAAGAAATCATAAAAGATTTATCTGATCTGGGAAAATCACTTGAAGAAAAAGATAATCAGGCAATAGAACCTGATAATACGGTTAAAGAATCCGACAACACATCTGTAGAACCGGAAAACACCGGCGAACCTGAAAATACCGGGAAAGCAAATTAGTCGAAAAAGTTACATCCTTTCATATCAGTCAATTTCCATGTTTTTGGAAAATCGATGCACTGCTGAGGCCGCACAGGATATATTTCGCATTTGTTTTCATTTAGAAAAACGCAATTATCATTTTTTTCACTGAGGCTTAAACCTTGTCGATTGGCTGTCAAAACTGTATATTTATCAACAAATTCGTTTTCTTCTATATCGAGAAATGACGAAATATTTTTTATATCATCATGAGTAAGATGCACATATCCACCCCACCTGCAACATGTTCCGCATTTTTTGCATCCCATTCTAAAACTCCTTTTTATAAACCCAATAATCCGAAATACCATCTGATTATTTCATCTCCCCAAAATAACGATATATAAGCACCTAATGCAAGAAACGGTCCGTAAGGGACAACCGTGTCTTTCTTGTTTTTTCTGAATACTAAAATAAATAATCCACCGATAACAGCGCCGAGAAATGATGAAAGGAAAATAACCAGCAAAACAAGTTTATAGCCAAGGAAAGCACCTATCATAGCAAGAAATTTCGGATCGCCCAATCCCATCGCCTCTTTTTTAAATACTATTCCACCTATAAACACAACCAACCGCAAAACACCAAATCCAACTGATATTCCTAAAACAGAATGCAATAATCCATTTATTATCGTTTGTTCCCCAACAAGAGAAGGAAACGCCGTTGAACCGATTAATCCGATAATTATACCGAACAGGTTTATTTCATCAGGAATTATATAATGTATCAAATCAATTATCGATGCCGTAAACAAACATCCGCATAAACAACCATAATATGTGAGGTACACAAAATTCAAATTGGTTTCACGAAAATTTACATAAACATGAATAAAGATCAACGCAAAGAGAATTTCGGTTAATGGATATACAATAGAAATTCTCGATTTACAGTAACGGCATCTACCGCGAAGTAAAATGAAACTTAAAACAGGTATATTATCAAACCATGAAATAGTTTTTTCACAAGAAGGACATCGGGAGCGAGGTTTAATAATAGAAAGTTCATTTGGAATCCGATAAATGCATACATTAAGAAAACTACCTATCATTAATCCTAAAATCGCAACGAAAGAAATTTCCATAACAAATGGGTTCAATCTTTAACTCCGTAAATAAAGTCTTCAAGAGCTTTTTTCATAATATCAACAGGAGGGTTAATGCCAGTCCAAATTTTGAAAGATTCAACACCTTGATATAACAACATGCTTAATCCGGTATAGGCTTTGATTCCGTTTTCTCTTGCTTGATTAACAAGACTTGTAACAGGGATATTATAGACCAGATCATACACCACGGTATTTTTCCGCAATATATCAACTGGTAATGGAATCGGATCGTTTATTTTCATTCCCAATGGAGTAGCGTTTACAGCAATATCTATGGTTTTCAAATAATTATTTATTGCATCATTATTTTTGGGTGAGAAAACCAAAACAAAATCGTCATTCGTCTTTGTTCCAGCTAATTTTCGCAAATGATCGGCAAGCCAGTTTGCCTTTTGTAAATCTATATCCATTATAGCGATTTGCTTTATGTTTTCCTCAACACATTTTGTGGCTACGGCAAATCCAGCGCCTCCGGACCCCGCTAAGAATATGGTTTTACCATGCAGTTCAACGCCAGCTTCAGCTTTTAACGCCTGTTTGAATCCTTCTCCGTCAGTATTATGCCCGATAATCCTGTCGCCCTTTATTTGTACAGTATTCACAGCGCCCATAGTTAAAGCTGATGGAGCCAATTCATCAAGAAACTTCATTATGTTTTGTTTATGGGGGATAGTTACATTTATCCCCCGCAAACAATTTTTTATTATGTTTCCTGTAGCGCTTTGAAGATCTTCTGGCGCTACAGGAAACTTTTTATATTCTGCGTGAATCCCAAGAGCTTTAAAAGCGGCATTATGCATAACCGGCGATGCTGAATGTTCAACCGGATAACCGAAAATCCCGTATATCGCCAGTTGGTTAATATCGCTTAATTTCATAACCCTTTTTTAATATCTCCGCTTTTTGGTACTTCGCCTCTTACAATTTTGTTAATACCATCGAGATAAGCTCTTGCGCTTGCCTCAATTATATCGGTACTCATGCCTTTGCCGTTAACGATTCTACCATCGATTCGCATTTTCACAAGAACTTCGCCTATTGCGTCTTTTCCTTTGGATACAGATCTCAATGTATAATCGAGCAACTCGGCTTTTATTCCTGTTATGCGTTCTATAGTCTGGTAAACAGCGTCAACAGGACCATCACCGCATGCCGCGTCCTGAAAAATTTTATCATCTTTCTTGAGCCTTATTGTAGCAGTAGGCAAATTTTTATTTCCACTGGTTATACAGATATAGTCCAAAGCGTAAATTTGCGGCATTGCTTTACTGAAAGCGTCTTCTACAATAATCTCAAGATCTTCATCAAATATATTTTTCTTTCTATCAGCAAGAACCTTGAATTTCTCAAAAGCCTCCTCAAGTTCTTTTTCTTCCAAAAAGAAACCTAATTGTTCCAGCCTGTCTTTAAAAGCATGCCTGCCGGAATGTTTGCCGAGAACCAGTTTGTTTTCTTCCAAACCGACATCTTCAGGAAGCATAATTTCATAAGTTGTTCGTTCTTTCAATACACCGTCCTGATGAATCCCTGCTTCATGGGCGAAAGCGTTATCGCCTACGATTGCTTTATTCGGCTGAACAACAAAACCGGTCAGATGAGAAACAAGCTTACTTGTTTTTATTATTTGTTTTGTGTTGATATCCGAATAAACATTATCGAAAAAATCTTTTCTTGTACGCAAACTCATAACGACTTCTTCAAGAGAGCAGTTACCTGCTCTTTCTCCAATACCGTTTATGGTACATTCTACTTGCCGTGCTCCGGCATGTATCGCAGCCAGAGAATTTGCTACAGCTAATCCCAGATCGTTATGGCAATGTACACTTAAGATAGCCTTGTTTATATTAGATACATTTTTAAACAAATAACTTATTGTATTTCCGAATTCCTGCGGAATCGCATACCCGACAGTATCGGGAATATTCACTGTAGTTGCCCCAGCATTAATAACAGCTTCGACAACTCTCGCAAGAAACGACAATTCCGTTCTCGATGCGTCTTCGGGAGAAAACTCTACGTCATCGGTAAACTTCTTTGCGTATTCTACCGATTCGACAGCAAGGCGCAAGATTTCATCTTCCGCTTTTTTAAGTTTATGCTCCATATGAATCTTAGATGTAGCGAGAAAAACATGTATTCTCTTTCTCTCGGCGTCAGCGAGTGCTTCCGCCGCTCTTTCTATATCCTGTTTGCGTGATCTTGCCAACCCGGCGATAACAGGACCTTTTATTTCCTGTGATACCGCTTTTACGGCTTCAAAATCTCCCGGTGAAGCAATCGGAAACCCGGCTTCAATCACATCAACATTCAATCTGACAAGTTGTTTTGCTACTTCCAGTTTTTCTCTAATGTTTAAACTTGCGCCCGGAGCTTGTTCTCCATCCCTTAAAGTCGTATCGAAAATAATTATTTTATTGTCCATGTCCTGAACATCCTGTTTATTTAGAAGTTCAGAAATTCAGATCTGTGCTTTTTATCCAACTCATCATGCTTCTTAATTTGCTTCCAACCTGTTCAATCAGATGGCATTGTCCTTGTCTTCTTAAAGCATTGAAAACAGGGCGATTAACCTGATTTTCCAACAGCCATTCTCTTGCAAATTCGCCAGACTGAATTTCATTCAATATTTTTTCCATTTCCCATCTTGTTTCATCAGTAATGATTCTTGGCCCACGTGTAAGGTCGCCGTATTCCGCGGTATCGCTTATGGAATAACGCATACCGGAAATACCCTTTTCATACATAAGGTCGACAATAAGTTTAAGTTCATGTAGACATTCAAAATAAGCGACCTCCGGCTGGTACCCTGCGTCAACAAGCGTATCGAAGCCGGCTTTAACCAATTCTGTCACTCCACCGCAGAGAACAACCTGTTCGCCGAACAAATCGGTTTCGGTTTCTTCCGCGAAAGAAGTTTCCAGAACGCCAGCTCGCGTCCCTCCTATACCTTTTGCGTACGCCATACCAACATTAAATGTATCTCCCGACGGGTCCTGGTGAACAGCTATGAGACACGGTACACCGCTTCCTTGAGTAAAAGTTCTTCTAACCAGATGACCCGGGCCTTTTGGCGCAATCATAAATACGTTAACATTATCCGGAGCGATTATCTGTCCATAATGAATATTAAATCCATGAGCAAACGCCAGATAGCTTCCGGGTTTGATGTTATTTTGTATAGCTGATCTATAAACAACCGCCTGAATCTGATCAGGCAACAGAACCATTATTATATCAGCCTGTTTTACAGCTTCATCAGCACTAACGGGTTTAAATCCATCATTAACGGCGTTTTTATAATTAGGTGTATCTTTTAATTCAGAAACAATTACGTTGATCCCGCTCTCTTTCAGGTTACGAGCATGGGCATGCCCCTGGCTTCCGTAACCTAAAACAGCTACTGTTTTATTCTTTATGAATTTTAAATCCGCATCATTGTCATAATACATTTTAGCCATTTTGCAAACTCCTTTATATTTGTTTACGTTGTTTTTTTGATGATGTATTACCCTTTAGCAATCGCAACCTTTCCTGTTCGTGCCATTTCCTTGATCCCAAAAGGCCTTAAAAGGTTTATGAATGAATCTATCTTATCGCTGATACCAGTAATCTCTATTATAGCAGATTTTTCGGTAACGTCCATAATTTTGCCATCAAAAATATCGACAATCTGAAGAATTTCAGATCTATTTTTTGAGCTTGCGTAAACTTTGATCAGAGCAAGTTCGGTTCCCACATAACATTTATCTTGAAAATCCTGAACTTTGATAACATCGATAAGTTTATTTAGTTGTTTGGTTACCTGTTCAAGAACAGCGTCGTCGCCATGCACAACGATAGTCATTCTTGATATTGATGAATCCTGGGTTTCCCCAACAGTCAGGCTATCGATATTGAATCCCCTGCCGCTGAACAACCCTGCGACTCTTGCCAGTACACCGAATTTATTTTCAACCAGAACAGACAGAGTATGTTTCACCATTATTTCTCCTTATTGAATCATGAAATCCCGCTAATCATTTGTTTTAATGATGCACCCGCAGGTACCATCGGGAAAACATTTTCCTCTTTGTCAACCACAAAATCCATCACCACAGGCCTTTTTATTTTTATCGCTTCTTTGAGAGCGGGAACAACATCGGATCTCTTTGTTATTCTCATGCCAACAGCGGAATAACCTTCAGCAACCTTTACAAAGTCAGGTATCATAACCGGACAAGCCGCGCCAGGTTCCCCGCATGAAACCGGACAAGTTTTATTTTTTGCCAGACAAGTTGATGAATATCGTCTTGAGTAAAACAATTCCTGCCACTGGCGAACCATTCCGAGGAAATTATTGTTTAAAATCGCTACATTAACGGGTAACTGATATGTTACAGCCGTTGCTAATTCCTGAATATTCATCTGAAAACTTCCGTCACCGGCGACATCAAAAACTACCTTATCAGGATTGGCTACTTGCGCCCCAATAGCCGCAGGGAACCCATATCCCATCGTTCCCAATCCACCTGAAGACAAAAACTGTCGTGGAATTGAGTATTTATAAAATTGAGCCGCCCACATCTGATTCTGCCCGACTTCAGTTGTTATAATGGCTTCTCCTTTTGTGACTTCATATATTTTTTCAACGACATATTGCGGTTTTATGATATCTTCTTTATCTTCATAGGAAAGTGGATATTCTGTTTTCCATTTCTGTATTGTCTCACACCATTCTTTTGTATCACCCGGCTCAATAATTTCATTCAATTTCTTAAGAACGTTTTTCGCATCTCCGACAACAGGAATATGCACCGTCACGCTTTTGCTTATTGCTGTCGGGTCAATATCAATATGGATAATTTTCGCATTTGGAGCGAACTCGGCAATTTTTCCTGTAACACGGTCATCAAATCTTGCCCCTATTGATATGAGAAGGTCTGTTTCCATAACAGCGTAATTGGCGTATTTTGTTCCATGCATTCCCAACATTTTAAGAGCAAGCGGATGCGTTTCGGGGAAACATCCTAATCCAAGTAAAGTTGTGGTAACCGGAATATTAGTTTTATTAACCAATTTAAGTAATTCCTCAGCCGCGCTTGAAATAATTACTCCACCTCCAGCGTAAATCAGAGGCCTTTTTGCTTTTTTTATTTCATGAGCCACTTTCTCTATCTGTTTTATATGCCCGTCATAAGTGGGTTCATATCCGCGTATTTTCACACTTTCCGGATACGGCACAGAGGTTGCGGTACGCTGAACATCCTTCGGTATATCGACAAGCACAGGGCCCGGCCGTCCGGATGAGGCGATATAAAACGCTTCTTTTAAAATAACAGGCAGTTCATTTACATCTTTGACAAGATAATTATGTTTGCATACCGGACGTGTTATACCTGTTATATCCGCTTCCTGAAAAGCGTCATTGCCAATCATATTTGTAGGCACCTGCCCACATAAAGCAACCATTGGCACCGAATCCATATTGGCAGTGGCGATACCCGTAACCAAATTAGTTGCACCGGGTCCGGATGTAGCAAGACAAACACCGACTTTTCCTGTCGATCGTGCGTAACCATCCGCCGCATGCGCGGCCGCCTGTTCATGTCTGACCAAATAGAAATTTACCGGTGATTCATACAATAAATCAAAGATATCAAGCACGGAACCGCCAGGGTAACCAAATACAGCGTCTACCCTTTCTTTTAATAAAGACTCAATAATTACTTCCGCGCCTTTTCTTGTAGTCATATCCATTTCACTCCCTTCCTTCAGGTATAAACGAATCGAAAAAAGTATTTTATATTTATTTTAAAATTGCTCCCGTTCCGGCTGATGATACCATTCTGGCATACCTGGCAAGATAACCGTGATTGATTTTTGGAGCCGGCATAGACCATTTTTTTCTTCGTTCTTCAATAATATTCTGATCAACGAGAAGATCAATTTTCCGTTTTGATAAACTGAATTCAATTTTGTCGCCGTTTTCGACAAAAGCGATAGGTCCTCCCTCCATCGCTTCAGGAGATACATGGCCGATACATGGACCTCTGGTTCCTCCTGAAAATCTACCGTCGGTAATAAGCACAACAGAATCACCAAGCCCCATTCCCATGATAGCCGCCGTAGGAGAAAGCATCTCACGCATCCCCGGCCCTCCTTTTGGTCCTTCGTAACGGATAACAATAACCGATCCCGGTTTTATATCTCCATTCATTATGGATTTCATTGCTTCTTCTTCAGAATCAAAAACACAAGCCAGGCCTGTAAACTCACGCATATTTTCACTAACCGCTGTTTGTTTAATAACAGCGCCATCAAGTGCCAATGACCCTCTTAAAACTGCTATTCCGCCTTCTTTATGATACGGATTCGATATATCCCTGATAACATCTTCATTATAAATACAGGCCTCTTCAGCAATATCATTTATTGTTTTTCCGCTTACGGTAACGCAATCGAGATGAAGAAGGCTTTTTAATCTTTTCATTGCCGCCGGTACACCTCCTGCCCAATAGACATCTTCCATAAAATACTCTCCACCTGGCCTTATATTGCTTATATGAGGTGTGCGAGAACTTATTTTATCGAACACTTCAAGAGGTAAATCCACACCTATCTCATGAGCTATTGCCGGAATATGCAAGACTGTATTGGTTGATCCACCTAAAGCCATATCAATAGCTATCGCGTTTTCAAACGACTCATAAGTAAGAATATCGCCCGGTAAAATGTTTTGTCTAACCAGTTCGACAATTCGTTCACCACTTTTATGCGCGATTCTTACTTTTTCTGATACAACGGCAAGGCATGTTCCGCAACCTGGCATAGATAATCCCAAAGCTTCCGTAACGCAAGCCATAGTATTAGCCGTATATAACCCCTGGCACGATCCTGCGCCAGGACACGCTCGTTGTTCAAGTTCTTCCAGTTCGTTCTCGGAAATATCGCCTTTTTTACATTGTGCCATAGCCTCAAAAGTATCTCTAACAAAAGATAATTTTTTGTTCATATACCGACCGGATATCATAGGGCCTGCAGTAACCACAATAGCTGGTATGTTCAGCCTGCATAGAGCCATAATCATACCGGGTGTAATTTTGTCGCAGTTTGTAAGGAGCACAATTCCATCCAGGGAATGAGCAGAAACCACCGACTCGATGATATCCGCAATTAATTCACGTGATGGAAGAGAATAATGCATTCCACGATGCCCCATCGCAATACCATCGCAAATACCGGGAACACCAATTACAAACGACGTACCCCCAGCAGCATAAATACCTGTTTCGATAGCTCGCTCAAGTGAGCGCATATTAATATGGCCGGGAATAATGTCGGTATAACTGCTTATTAATCCTATCATCGGTTTGGAGAAATCATTCTTAGATTTTCCGGTAGCATACAATAATGCCCGATGAGGTGCACGCTCGATTCCCCGGGTAATAGATTCACTTTTCATTGTGTTATCCCTATTGTAGATCTTTTTAATATAAGAATAATTCAGGAAATAAATTAGATTTATAATATATCGAATATAAAAAAAGAATGTCAAACTTTTATTTTGATTATTGGCAATTACGAATAATCAAAATGCGGGAATGTAAAGTGAATAAATGAAGAATCTTTTATTTAAGAAGAGATATAGCGCCTTTTTCATCTTCAACTATATTGAAAAATTTATGTAATTGTGTAATCTCAAATATTCTTATTAAAATCGGATCCATAGAACATAGAACCATTTTTCCATTCAGGGAAACTATTTTTTTCTGTACAGCTACAAGTTTACTAAGAACACTGCTTGAAAGATACTTAACATATTTAAAATTAATAACAATTTTAATATTTTCTTTCCCTTCAATCAAATCCAGAATATCTTTATTAATTTGTATTATTGTACTTTCATTTAAAATTTTATTATTAGTCAGACATAAAACATAAATATCGTCATATGTTGATATACTGAAATTAGCATTTTGAGAAATCATAAAACCTCCAATTAAACCAGTATCTTTTTCATATAAACGCCCGCTCCCGAGTTGAAGAAAACAACATCATCCATAAGCTGAGCAATCAGGAACAAACCTCTTCCATTCTCTCTATCCCACGAAGCCGGAGTATTTACTGAATCTATTAGCTTTTTATCAAAACCCGGGCCTTCATCATTTATTTTAAAAGCCACAGATTCGTCATCCCTGTAAACTTTTACATATAGTTTTTTATTAATATCAGCGTCATTGCCATGAAGAATAGCGTTTGTAATAGCTTCATCAAGACATAATCTAAACTCGAATAAAATTTGTTCATTTATTCCCTGAAAATCTTTTACCAGTTCACATATTTCTTCAAGTATTTCTTCTTTTAAAGAAAGGTCGCTTTGTGTAACTCCATCATAAATTTGTTTGCAATTTACCTCATAGTCATCTTTAATATACCCTACTTTTATTACTTTTTGCTGTACAGATCCATCTGTTTCGGAAACTGCCTCCGTCTTATTGTCTGTCAGATCATGTATTGCCGGATCATGATTAGCTTCATTAACTTTTATGATTACCATAGTCAAATCGTCCTGTAAATATGAATTTACACAATATTCTTTTACTTCGTTAATTATATTGTTTTTAATTTCACATGCCGGTAAAGCGGAATACTTTTTCAATGTTTCTTTAATTCGATTAAACCCGAAAAGTTCTTCATTGTAATTCATAGCTTCTTTAATACCATCTGTATAAAGCAGTATCAAGTCTCCTTCTTGTAGTTTGCAACTCTTTTCCTCAAAACAATAATTTTCCACTAAACCGACAGGAAGGCCGGTAGAATGCAATTCAATAAATACATCTTCTGAAGGCCTATATACGACAGCTGTTTCATGACCGGCGCTTATATACTCTAATTCCTTTTTCTGCAAATCCAAATTCATAATCATAAGAGTCATAAACTGATCATTTTTTTCCATATCATCAATAAGAAGGTTATTTATTGTAGACATAGCCTGGCTTAAATCTTCCATATTTGAGATGGATGCCCGTATATGCGCTCTTGCGATTGCCATGAATAGTGCGGCACCTATACCATGACCCGACACATCACCAATGATAATACTTATTTTATTTTCAGGATTTGCCGGGTAATAATCGTAATAATCGCCGCCGGTTTCATCGCAGGTAATATTTATACCGTCGATAAAGTATCCATTTAAATCCGGGAATTGATCCGGCATTAGTTCCTGCTGAATATTTCTGGCTATGTTTAATTGTTCGCGAATTCTCTCTTTTTCCAACGCTTCACGGTAAAGAATAGCGTTCTCGATACTGATGGAAAGGAGATTAGTAACTGTAACAAGCAATTCTATATCTTTATTTGAGAATTCTTCTTTATCAGATGAATTTATGATATTCACTACTCCGAGAAATCTGTCACTGGTATATAAAGGTATAATAATAAATGAGTTTATTTCCACATCAAGACCGAAAACAATAATTCTTTCATCGTCTTTCGCATTATGAACCATAAATGGAGTTTTTTCTTCCTTGACATAATCGACCAATCTAACACCTGATGAATGCAGTAGGCTTTTCATCAGGCTATCTTTCAATCCCCATTCTACTTTTGTCTCCAATACGCCTTTTTCATCAAGCATAATTGAACCGACCTGAGCAGACACAATATTTAATGATAATTCCATAATTTTAACAAGAAGCACATCGAGATTCATATGGCTTAACAGTTCACCGGCATTATTTATTGCCCATAACTTAGCCGAATTTTCTGTTGCCTCTTGATTTGTTTCCTGATAAAGCTGAAGATTAATTATTGAAGTTGAAGCGATAGATGCTATAAGTTTAAGCCACTGGATATTTAGCTCTTTACGCGTATCTCTATCGTGAAATACCAGCAAACCATATATCTGATTTGTATACATCAACGGTTCACAACCAATGAATCTTATTTTTTTGCCGTTTATTTCAAAATAATTCTCCTCAAAATCAGGGTCTCCGGAATAAAACGGTTTTTTTTCCATATAAGCCCTGTATAAAAGAGTATTTTTTACATCTACCTGTTGAGCTGAGTAAGTTTCCATCTTCATGAAATTTGAATAATCTATATAGAAACATTTATTTTGTTCAAAATAGATAACCACGGAAAATTTTCCGCAACACCCATATTTTAGAAGAAGACCTTCAAGATCGGAATAAAAAGATATAAAGTCCACACATGAATTTAAACGTTGTGAAACTAATATAAAGTCATTGAAATGGGTTTGAACCAATTTATCTTCCATATTCATATTTATAAATAATCCCATTTTTCTGCACTTGCGTTTATTTCTTCCTGAATTTTATTTATGGTCTCATAACTTATGCCCAGATGGTTTATTGTCGATTCACTGAACTCGCTGCGTATAGGGAAATTGTCATACAATCCATATTTTCCGGTAAGCATCAAGTGGTTCACCAGATGTATTAATGCTATTTCTTTATGATATTCATAAGCGTTATCAAGGCGATGATGATATTTGATTATCATGGATAGTTTATTTGAGAAATTCCATTTCTGCGCGATTCGGCTTCCTATTTCGGAATGGTCTATCCCTACAACCGCTCTTTCCGCATCTTCTATACTTCCATTTGATTTGATAAGGCTGACGATCATCTCCTTGCAATTTTCCGTAATATAGCTTGCCAGGACTAATTTTCCAACATCATGAAGAAGCCCGGCAACAAATAGTTCTTCAGTACTCTGAAGATCAAAACCTAACTGTGGAGCCGCTTTTTTCGCCCAAGTAGCGGCCATAAAAGAATGTTGCCACAATCCATTGGCTTTAAACCCGTAACCAGGAAAAGCGCCTTCAAGTAATTTACTTGTTGAAGCGGCAAGTACGAGATTCTTTAGTGAATTGTATCCTATAAGAACTATCGCCTGAGGTATTGAATTAACTTTATTGCGCAATCCAAAAAATGACGAATTAACAATTCTAAGCAACCGTGCGGTAAGAGCCTGATCCTGCCTTAGATATTTCTCAAAATTTTTTGCGTTTGAACGTTCATCCTCAATAAGTGCCATTATATTACTGACAACCGTAGGAAGAGCAGGAAGATCTTCTACTCTTGAGATCATTTCTTCACCAAGCCGCTTTTTCGCGACAACTCCGGCTACCGGCGGATTTTTTTTGGAAATTCCGGCAGATGTTGAAATATTCTGACGGATAAGAGTATTAGACTTTATTAGGTTTAATCCCTGTCTCATAATATTTATTCCATTTTGTTTTTACGATGACTAATATTATTTTCGGAATTATGAAACAGGTCTTGATTTATTTTTTAATATTTTTTTATAAATTATGAAAATATATATTTGTATATATTTTATTTCGAATAGAAATATATTCTATGTGCTCTTCTTCCTGAATTACAGGCAAGTTCATATGGTATAGTACCGGCCAGATCGCCGAGTTCCTCGCATGACAATTTCTCAGCTCCCTGTGTTCCTATTAATGTCACTTCGTCACCTACTTTTACATCTGGATCCAAACCGACATCCACCATTATGTGATCCATAGCCACTCGCCCGGCAATTGGGCATCTTTTCCCCTTTATAAGAACTATACCTTTATTAGAAAGACTGCGCATATAACCATCTGCATAGCCTATAGGAATAGTTGCTATCTTAGTGTCCACAGGAGTGACATATGTACATCCATAACCTATTGATCTTCCGGCTTCAACTTTTTTGCAGTAAATGACCCTGCTTCTCCATGCCATTACCGGTTTTAATCCGAGTTCATTTCTCATATTTAATCTTGGCATAAGGCCATATCCCATTATACCGATCCGCACCATATTAAAATAAGGCAATCCTGTTAAGAAAGTACCCGCGGAATTGGCTATATGATTATATTTGAAACTAATCCCTTTTCTTCTAAAATGCTCTACGACCTTTGAAAACGCTTCCCATTGAACCAGAGTAAAAGGAAGGTTACTTTCCGACGCGGCATAATGAGAGCAAATTCCCTCAATCTCAATGTTTTCCATAGAGAGTATATTCTCTATAAAATCTATTACGTCTTCCTTCCATACACCTATCCGCCCCATACCTGTATCGATTTTAAGATGAATTTTCGCTTTTTTCCCTAACCGCTTACCCTCATCGTTCAAAGCATTTATCATATCATAAGTGAAAACTACAGGTTTTAGGTCATATTCATATATGCATTCCGCATCTGAGGTAAAATTGACGTCAAGAACAAGAATATTTACCGCATTAACATTAGGGAACGCCTCCCTGATTTCTATCGCTTCTTCCATAGTTGCTACGCCAAAATACGATATACCTTCCTCACAAGCGATATTGAGTACTTCTTTCACACCATGGCCATAAGCGTTTGCTTTTACGATGGCCAGAATCTCTGTCCCCGGTTTAACAGAATTCTTTATTATTTTATAATTATCAGCTAACGCCGATAAATCTATTTCCAACCAATGAGAATACCTTGTCTTTAACGATGTCAGAATGTTCATTTCCGAATCCTTTTTTCAGAATTTATAGACTTTTGCACCTTTCTCTTCCGCTCCAATACGATTAACATACATCGGAGCCACAGACATTTCATGTTCCGATAAATATTTTTTAAACGCTATCATACCCGCATATCCCGCGGTAGGATACACCGGATACGATACAATTTTTGATTTTAATTTTTCTTTATCCAGCCTATCAATATCATAACTACATATATGACATTTCTTATCATAAAAAAATGTTTCGGCCTCGTCCTGTTTTAAAATAAAACATTCGGATTCTGCGACAAAATTATAATCAGTTTTTCGCTTATATTTCTGTATGAAAAACTCCTGCCTATGGGCAAAAATCAAAACATAAACATCTTCTTCAGAATCGATTTTTGACGCCATATTTTCCATTGACGGTACACCGATTATTTTTGTTTCGCCTTCAACAGCCAGTCCTTTCGCAATCGACAATCCGACTCTTATACCAGTAAAAGAACCTGGCCCCGTACCTACAGCAATCGCGTTTATATCAGATAGCTTTTTCCCACAAACATTGAGTATTCTTTCTATACCAGGTACAATAAAGCGGGAATGTTTCAAATTCTTTTCAAATACCAGTTCATTAATAATAACACCATCTTCAACTAAAGCTACACTCCCCGATAAAGAGGTGGTTTCAATACCAAGAATCATCATAATAAGCTATATCTCTCAATATATTTGGATTACAATTAAAAGAAGTAATAATTTAACATACTTGTAAATATTTAATCAATCAAAATTTAATTTTTTATAATGTCAGGCATTTATTTTATCGTATTAAAAGTTATTATATTTGATTTTCTATATTTGGAGATTGATAATAGTTTTTATTAACTATCAGGATAATTTTATTAATTTCGCTTAATATTTCTCCTTAAAAGATATGAATGCGGCAGTATTAATATTACAATTATCATTTTATATGTTTTTATACATAAATAATTTTCCCTTACTGATAATAAAAAATAATTGAGAGCTTTTTTAAAATCATTCTGAAGGTAAAGAGCGTAACCAACCTCAAAATAAAGATTAGCCCGTGATTCTCTATAATATTTTTCCCCTTCTTGAACCGTATCAGGAAACTCTGCGGCTATTTTATCCAGTACAATCATATCTTTGATAGCAAGATTGAGTTTATAACTGCTGAGGCTACCGCTTCTTATTCTATAATAAGCAAGAGGTTTATCGATATATCCGCCTTTAAAGAAATACGCAACTTTAAGCCACATATGATGATCTTCAGTGCTTATTATATCGCGGTCTTCACAAAAAAAACCTGCTTTATCGAAACATTCTTTTTTAGCAAGAGGTGTAGGAGAAAAAATAAAATTGTCTTTAAGCAATTCATAAAAAATATACCCTGATGAAGGTTTTTTTGTTTTCATCATGGTATCACCTGCTTTCCCATTTTCCTCCATAATAAACATATCTGAAAAAACAAAGGATAAATCCGTATTTTTCTCAAGATAATCTATTTGAACCGATAATTTCTCAGCAACCCATAAATCATCGGAATCAACAAGAGCAATATATTTGCCTGATGCGTTTCGTATTCCGTTATTTCTGGCGGCCGCGGGCCCTTTATTTTCCTGATAAATATATTTTATTTGTCGTTTTGCCGTATCGATATAATGTTTTACTATTTCCTTTGTATTATCCACGGATCCGTCATCTACAATAATTATCTCGAAATCTTTAAAAGTTTGATTCAGGACGCTATCAATGGTCTGTGGTAAAAATTCTGCGCAGTTATAAGTCGGTATAACAACTGAAACGGCGGGCATAATTAGTTCTCCTGCAATTCAATTAATTTATTTATTAAACAAGTATTTTGCCTTTTTGTTTCCATGAAAATATTTTTCTGGACAATTTCTCCTGTGATTTAATATCTCCAAAAGATTTGCCGAATTTATCCAATTTTTCAAGATATGCCAATGTTTTCGTATCCAAATATTGCGGTTCAATTCCCCATAATGGCGTTCCGGGAAAAGAAATAAAATAATGTGGATGGATTTTAGCACCCGCATTTTTCAGCAACCATTCTATCAGATCCAGTGTCTGTTCTCTATCTTCTTTTGTTTCATCCGGCAACCCAAAAATAAAATCAACCATTGGGACAAATTTGTATTTACGGCACATGATCGCCGCGTTTTTAACGTCTTGCACGGTATGTCCCCTTTTAAGGATTTTCAGCATTCGTTTGCTTCCGGATTGTGCACCGATAACAATATTTCTATTAATACAATATTTATCAAAAATTTCCATAAACTTTTCATCGAGATACTCAGGTCTGATTTCACTTGGAAACGATCCCAGATGAATATCTGTCAAATTATAGGAATATGCTTGTTCGCAAAGAGTAATTAAACTTTCATACCCTTCTGTATCGCCATTGATTCTATACGACAATATATTAGAGGTAACAAAAAAGAGTTTTCTTCTGTTATTTTTTTTCATTTCTGTAAACGGCTGTTTTAATCCTTCTGCTGATCGAAACCTTATAGTCGAGTGATATATACGCGGTGAACAACAAAATGTGCACGCGTTGTAACAACCTCTTGATAATTCAATTGGCACAAATATTTTCTTATTCACTGGAAATGGAGGGTAATCATCTAACGATATGGGATTTTCATTTTCATCCATGACAATCTGCTTATCGTTTTTCTTTTCCGATCCGTCCAAAAGTTTTTCAAAAAAAGAAATCAGCGTACGTTCGGATTCCGAACAGAAGACTCTATCAAACCCAATCTTTAAACATCCGAACGGATCGATTGTCGGATGCACTCCCCCCGCAATAAGCCAGTCATTGTGAGATATTAATTTTAGCAACTGTTCAATTTCGATTGAAACCTGTTCTAATAAAGGTGTCATGAAAGAATAGGCGAATACGTTTATTCCCTTGCCGGTTAATATATCTTTTATATCCTCAAAATTTTGCCATACTTTTAATTCGATATTTCCACAACTGAATTTCTCATCGAGCAAAGCCAATAATTTTACAATCGAATAGTTATTTATGCTCAATTTCCTGAATATAACATTTATTCTGGACATTTAACTAATTCTTCTCACCTGATACTTTCTCAACGATAATCAATCCAAACTCAAACTCTTTATCTTTTCCGGTAAAATATTTGCTTTTTATAACAAAACCTTCTTTTTGTGATATTCCTGCTTTTGATAATTCCGATTCAAGTTCATTCTTTTTAAAGAAATGTTTCTTCTGGTTTTTCCTGAATTTATTTATGGAATTAACCGTATTGTTTTTTACAATGTAATTATCCGATTCTTTAATTTTTTCAAATTTTTCACCGGAAGCAATATGATATTCTATAAAAATGATTCCACCGGGTAAAAGCGCTTTTTTAAGTTTTGAAAAGAAGGGAATTCTGTTCTGATCGGGCAAAAATTCGACAACATTATCCAGCAAAATAAAGTTTGGCCTTTGCAACAAAGGAGAATCCTCGCCCGGCAACTTATAATTAAGTATGTTTTCGCATACCGGTATTATATCGAGTATATCCGGTTCAAGATCAGGCAATCTCTTTATCCTTGTTATCGCGGCTTTGGAATGATCAACAGCGACAACTCGATGGAACAATTTCTTTTGTTTCGCTAAAAACAAAGAATTTCTTCCATCGCCTGAACCAAGATCAAAAGCTGTTCCTGAATGGATTTTTTCAGGCACGTATTTTTCAATAAATTCCACAAGCCTTGTATTTGGAGGCATTTGAGACCCATTCCCCTCAAGAAAAAACAAATAATCATCAACCATCGCCTCATTTATTGTGGATTCGTTTTGAGATTGTACCATCCAGCTAAAATTTACTTTATCAACCGCGCCTGCAAATTCCCTGATTTTAAGGATATTGTCGTAATATGAAGGTGGAAAAGATTCTTCAACCAATCTTTCATACGATGATTTATATACTTGCATATATTCTTCAATATCCTGAGAATTTTTTATTCCTAATAACGTTTTGTTTTTAATTAGAAAATCAGCGATTCGCATTTGAGATAACAAATAATGTATTTGCGATTCCAGAGAATCATTGTTATGCGCGCCAAGCCCTTCGTAATATGCATAAACATTAAAAAGAATCATTAGAAACATCGATTTGGATAATTTGTTTCCATTAATATATAGTTGGGGTGTTATTCCCCATTGTTTATCTATCGTTAACCCGAAGATATATTTTATCGCTGTCGGATCTGCCATAGCAGGCAGTTTAAAAAACACATTTTTTGATTCAACTAAATCGGTCGAGCACAATAAATTTTTTATCTGATCTCCAGTAAGATTTTCACCTATTGAAAGACTTTGGGTATATATTGTATTGGCGATAGCCGAATATATTTTTTCTTCAGATAAAGTGAATTTTACTGATTGGAGCAATCCATTGCGATCGACGATACCCATATTTTTTTCTACTACTTCCTTATATTCTTTCATATTGGCGGCATTTTTGCTTTTCTGAAAATTCGCGGTTTCTTTGTTTAATTCAACAGCTGCGGATACACCGGCGCAAACAATGTCATATGTGATAGTATCAATTACAACAAGTTTTTCCCTTGAATTTTGATAATCGCCAAGCTGAAAAAGTCCATTGGAGTCTTCTAATGCACCTAAGATATAGTAATATAAGTTTTTGATCCGTGTGGAATCGTCAGCAGTTATTGATTTTATTCTCTCGTTTATAATTTGAGCTCTCATAGCTATACGGTAAGCAATTCTGCTGTATTTATTGTTGTCAATCCCATAGGAGTTAACGCAGATTCCCAAAATAATACTAAAAGCAAAAAATATTTTTTTCATAAAGTAATCAACCAATATTAGATTTTTATATTTGATTTTAATGATTTTTGAATAATAGCAGAAATGATATATTTTGTTAAGGCATAAATATAAAGGAATTACATTCCGCCTTTACCACAAACAACAGTTGCGATAGTTTTAAGAATTATTTTTATATCCATAAAAAAAGACATATTTCTTATATAAAACAGGTCGTAATGCAGTTTTTCCACCGCATGTTCAACGGTATTTCCATAAGGGAACAAAACCTGAGCCCATCCAGTCAACCCTGGTTTTACGAGATGTCTTTCATCATAAAACGGAATTCTTTGTTTTAACTGATCGACAAATTCAGGACGTTCAGGGCGGGGGCCGATCAGGCTCATTTCACCCTTAAAAATATTCCAGAACTGAGGTAATTCATCAAATCTTAATTTACGCATTATCTTACCTAATGGTGTTATTCTCGAATCTTTCTTGATACACCATACAGGGCCTGTCTCTTTTTCCGCATTTACAATCATAGTCCGGAACTTATGTATTTTAAAAGTTCTTCCGTTTAAACCGACTCTAACCTGTGAGAAAAATACCGGGCCCGGTGAAGTCAATTTTATGGCAACATATAAAAATGGAAACAATATCAACATGATAGTCAATCCGATCGTACTGAAAACAATATCCAGGATTCTCCTAAATAAAACGTAAGATCGGGCAAAAGGTAGCCCGCTTAAAAACCATAATGCGTCAATATGATCTGATGGAACTTTACTGAAAAGTTTGCCGTAAACATCTACAGCTGAACATACCTGCACACCATTTCGCACACACAGGAAAAACGCGTCTGTCCATTGTTCAATCAGGTTATAATCGAATGAAACCACAACCATTTCCGGCGGATCTTTTCGAACATCCTCGATAAACTTTGTGATTCCCCCTTTTATCTCAATATCAAGAATTTTCAAACCATTTTTTTTATAATCTTCATCATAAATTCCAACTATATGGAAGAAAGGACTGCCTGACTTTTTTATATCTTCTATTATCTTTAACGCGGCAAACCCTGAACCGATAATCATAACCTTAAATGGTTCTCGTTTTATAATAACCAAATAATAATGGAGCAAAGTTAATCCGATAATAAGAAAAAAACCTAAAATGATAATTGATATTCGAGGTAAAGCCAGTGATTCAAGATAAAATGAAGAGATGATAATAAATGTTACGGTAAGTGCGACACCGAAAAATATCCTCGGTAATATCGTAGACCAGAAATCAATAACAAAAACATTGAATACATCGGAAATATAAAATATTGATATCGCAAATATTGTATATAATAAAATAGCCCAGAAATATCCACGGGATATGAATATTTTCATACAAATATCTTCGCGAATTATAATTGTCAAAAAAAGGGACAGGAAAACAAAAATAAAATCACATAATAAAATGAAGATTTTCTTTTCTACAATACCTAATCGGAATTTTTTTTTCTGTTTGTTATCCATAAAAACTATTTTATAACCCTTTTAACTACACGGTCTCGTTAACCTTTATTATCGAAAAATTATAATCAAGCCTTTAGCAAAAAACATAAAATTCCATATTAAAAATATTTATTACTTTTACTCCAAATAAAACTTCTATTTAGTTAATGCATTTGTTATTATCCACAAAAAACTGCGTGGGAATCAAAAAATTATGAAAAGATTGTTTTTCTTATTATTTTTCGCATTTGCGCTAATTGGACTATATATTTTCATACCATTTGAAAATATTATAAAATTCAGCGGATTAATTAGTTTCGATGGAAAAATTGACCCAACCAATATAGTACTTCTTCGTCTTTTTTACAATACTTTTATATTCACCTTATTTGTTTTTCTTATAACTATTTGTTTCGGACTGGAATTTATAACCAATTTTCTTCGTATTGTTTTTTCAAAAATTGAAAAGGTACAATCCGGGAAATGGTTAGTTTGCATATTGTTCATTGCGGTTATTATACGAATAATTCTTCTGTTAATGTTTGACAATCTGCAAGTCAGCGATTTCAGCGAATACCATGATTACGCGAAAAATATCTCTGAAGGAAAAGGATATATCAGGGATGGACAACCAACCGCCTGGTTCCCTATAGGTTATCCATTTGTTCTTTCCTTGATATATAGTTTATTCAGCATAAATGAATTGTATGGAAAAATCTTTAATATTATTCTTAGCGTTATACTTATTATAATGGTTTATAAGTTGTCGGAAAAAATCTTTAACGAAACAACAGCGAAACTTGCTTCTATGTTTATTGCTTTATGGCCCAATCTTTGCGGTTACACTCTATTATTGAATTCTGATTTACCGTTCACGGTTTTACTGACAATTCTTTTGCTATTGCTTGTTTCTCTAAAAAACAACCGGTATGAAAAAATTATTATCTTTTGTTCAGGGATATTTTTTGCCTGCGCAACTTTGACAAGATCGTTACTTGGAGGTTTTGTTGTGGTTATTTTGGTTCATATCGCTTTATTCACGAAAAAAACCTTATCGTTAAGATTTCTTAAACTATCCGCAATATTCGTTTTAGGCGCAATAATTGTTTTTTCACCCTGGTGGATAAGAAATTACCATACATTCGGCAAATTTATACCTTTATCAACAAATGGAGGTTTTAACTTCTGGCTTTCAAATGTACAGTTAGCAAAAGGGAATGATCCCACAATAAATCCATCAATATGGCCAAAAAATGAATGCGATATAAATAGTTTCGGTTACAAATCAGGTTTGAAGCAAATAAGACAAAATCCTTCAGGATTTATTAAGCAAATTCCAATAAAGATAATCAATCTTTTTATAAAGGATGTATCCGGATTCCAATGGATATCACAAGGAATAAACGACAAATTAAACAACACTGTCTTAAAACTATTAATGATTATATCACAGATCTATTATACAATAATGATTATCTTAGCTATGACTGGGCTATACTTTTATTTCAGAAACAGGAAAATAAACCGGATAAATTTTTCTATACCCTTTATCGCTATTTACTGGATTATAATTCACAGCATATATTTCGGCAAAGACAGGTTTCATTTACCGCTTATTCCTATTATTGCTATATTCGCGTCGTATGGTGTATATTATTTATTTTATAATGATAAAATCAGCAAGGAGAACTGTTAAGTCATGGAAAAATTGATTATTATTGGTTCAGGGCCCGCAGGATTAACTGCCGCAATATACAGCGGGAGAGCTAATTTATCACCCTTGGTTATTGAAGGGCTCAGTTCTGGAGGCCAGCTTATGACAACAACAGAAGTTGAAAATTTTCCCGGATTTAAAGACCCTGTCCTCGGACCGGATTTAATAGATAATATGCGTGCCCAGGCACAAAGATTCGGCACACGATTCGAAACCGGCGATATAATCGAAGTCGATTTCAGGAAAAAACCGTTTACTCTGAAAACCGAAAATAAAATATATCAGGCTCATTCAGTGATAATTGCCACAGGAGCAACACCGCGAAAACTGAATATTGAATCAGAAACCCGTCTTTGGGGCCATGGCGTATCATCCTGCGCAACATGCGATGGAGCATTTTTCAGAGGTAAAGAAATAACAGTAATCGGTGGTGGAGATTCCGCTCTTGAGGAAGCCGTATTTCTGACTCGATTCGCGTCTAAAGTGACTTTGGTTCATCGCCGCGACCAGCTTAGAGCTTCCAAGATTATGCAGGCAAAAGCGTTCTCAAACAATAAAATCCATTTTTTATGGGACAGTATAATAGAAGAAATTTTATCCAATGAAAAAAAACTTGTCCGCGGATTAAGAGTAAAGAATTTAAAAACAAACGAGGTTTTCGATTATCCGTGTGAAGGTGTATTTATTGCCATAGGTCATATCCCGAATACAAACCTGTTTGAAGGGCAGATAGATATGGACCGGGGTTATATCATTGTCAATAATCCTACTACCCAAACCAATATTGAGGGTATTTTTGCCGCGGGTGATGCTGTCGACCATATTTACAGACAAGCCATTACAGCATCCGCAATGGGATGCAAAGCAGCAATAGACGTAGAAAGATATCTATCTGAACAAAACATTTGATTTTATATTGATATCAGTTTGAAAAAATCTTCTTCTTTGCTTGATGTGCAATATTTAATGAATCTTCGCGTGAGCATATTCTCGAGTTTTCGTTTCATATGGTCTTCAAAAACATCTATCCACTCAATTTTTCCTCCGGCCATTGTATCATGTCCTCCGGCGCTTCCGAGTGATCCGACAAGTTTTTTGGCAAGAAGCCCTGCTTTGGCTCTTTGATTTGTTGCCCGCAGAGACATAAAAAGCGAATTATTGTTCCAACCTGTACAGAGTGACCATCTTATATTTTCACAGGTAAGAAGTAAATCCGCTATCTGATGGATATAATCCACAGCTGATATTTCACCCAAATGGACATAAGCGATATTATTATCTGTATAAGCGTTATTCAAACCTTTGGCGAGCACCGCAAAGTATTCCCTGTTGTTTTTCGGATGTATTATCCATGACAGAATTTTTTTACTTGCCTTTGGGAATAAATTTATGCAGGCTTCCTGATCTTCATCCGTTGCTTCCCGCCCAAGATCTTGAGTCTCTGAGTTTATACCATAATACATTCCCGTTGCGAGGAGTTTTGGAATAACAATTTTTTCTAATGCGAAATATTCATAAAGAATAGTTACTGTGGCACCTATTTCTATTCGCACATCAAGAAAAGGAACGGAATCAATAAAATCTTTTGATTTCAACGGATGATGATCAATTATAATATGTGGTATTATGTTAGCCGGAAAAGAGTTATTGCCTCCCGGCTGAGTATCCACAAGAGCAAATATAGCGTTGCGGTTTAATGTATATTTTGAAATGTGAGTCAAATCAAGTTTAAGATGTTTTACCATAGCTTTATTCTCAGCTCTCGCGATAAAACCTCCATATACAATTACCGCATTGATATTAAATCTCTTTTTAACAAAATATTGCAGTGCGCATCCGCTGGCGATAGCGTCTGGATCCGGATTGTCGTGAAGAAAAATCACGAAATCTTTTTTCCTGACAAACAATTTTGACAATATGCTTAATTTTTCCTGTAATTCGCTCATTGGCTCTCACATTATTTTCTAATCAAAGCCGGTACGCTTAGCAGTTCATTCGCGTCCGCGATATCTCTTATCGGAACAACTGCGCAGGAGATATTTTCATTATCCAGCGCCCATTCAAGAGCCCCTCGTATTGTCCCCTTATGAACAGATGGGATATCGGCTAATCCCGCATCTATATATTGGGCAATTATACCGATATTTTTCTTTACGCCTTCTTCCAGAAGAGGATTCATTAACTTATGGTTCTTATAATTATATGCCACCATCATAGTGTCATATTTTCCGCATTTTATTATTTCCTTGGTAATTTCACTCTCGTTTAAATGTGTTGTAATTCCAAGATATCTCACTTTTCCGGCCTTCTTCAGTTTATCAAAAGCGGTAAACATAGGTTCATGTGTAACCTGAGTTTTTCTTCTGGCTCCCCAGACCTGGATAATGTCTATTGTCTCAAGCCCTAATCGTTTCAGGCTCTCTTCAACCGATTTTTCCAAATCCTCAACGGTAATTGTTTCCTTCACTTCCCATTTTGTTGCCACAATAAGATCTTTTTTGCGATATTTCAGAACCTTACCGATAAGTTCCTCGCTATTTTTATACATCGGGGCAGTATCGATAAAATTCAATCCCATATCCATTGCGTAACTTAACACAGCCGGATCTTCAAGAAGCCCACCATTAAAACCGACTTCAGATAACGATAAATCGGTTTTCCCGAGTTTTCGATAATACATCCTTCCCCTTTTTTCCGCTTTGACATCAGCTAATTTCGCGAATAAAGACGTAGATAGCGAATCGAGCCCCGCCAAACATATGCCAAGCCCCAATAACCCCTGTGAAGTCTTTTTCAAAAACTCCCGTCTGTCTAAATATTCATACAAAAATCTATTATCCATTTTAAACCTCTTTTTTTTAAGATCGATTCTAAGGTTTTATCATGACCAAAATAAAATAATCAATACTATTTTATCGCAATTATCTGATAATAAATTTAATTATCTCATAATTTATTAGTAATTGTATACCTTAACGATCATCATACAAAGTAAAATTACATCTATTGCAAATAAAACATATATTATGGGGACACTTTTGCGTATGTATTTTAAAAATTCATTTACAAAAACAAGTACAGGCAAATATAAGTATATAATAAACAAAGCTTTAACATGAGAAAAGAAAGGGTACTTTATATTATATAAATAGTAAAGAATAATACTAATAATTGTCAAAATCACAGAAGGTAAATAAAGATAATTATTTTTAATATTATAAACTGATAAACAGAAACCAACCGCAACTGCAAAAAAAGGTAACAATCCGAGAATAAGAATCCATTTCGATAAAATATAATTCTCTTTATCGAACTTTATAAACAATCCATGCCCTTCGAGCCATATTGTTGCGTAAGTACCTGCCGGTATCGAATTATACGCCCGATTATAATTTGAGTATTTAGTGCTGTAAAATTTATCGAAATCCGCATCCCTTGCTAATACAGGTTGTGTGAAAATCTTCGGGTCGAACATAAATAAATCTTTTAATTGATGAGTACCCGGAGGTTGGATTGAGTAAATTCTGGAAAATTTCTTAAGATCGTTTGATTTTATAAATAGATCTCCATATATGATTAAATTTCTCATATACCACCACCCCGCCAGTATAAATACAACTGAACTAAATACCGCGACAAACTTTATTAATCGTTTTAGTTCATATTTTTTACTCAAATATATAATCGAAACAACAAGATATATAGAAATTACCATTGCAAAACCACTGTATTTTATCAAAACCGCTCCCCCGTTTATCAATCCCGAAACAAGCGCTGACCTGAATGAAAAATCCCCTTTTTTGACAATACCAGTAAAATGGATCAAGGAAACCGTTATAAATAACGCGGACATCATCTCGTTACCAATCATCGGGCTTAAATACAAACCTACCGGAATATACATTGCCAAAATAGCTATAAGAATCAGATCAAGCTTATTTTTATTGAAAAAAAAGTAGCTAAAAAATATAGAAATAAAAATAAGCGAAAGCCCAATTATCGTTGATAAAAGTTTAAGCCCAAGCGATACAGCATTGATATCAATATTGGAAAAAATATTAAATATAAAACTTCCGACCAGATAATAAAGAGGAGGCTGATAAAACTCAAAACTTGTTTCCGGTGAGGAAAATTTATCGTACTGAGCAATAGAAATGATATTAATCAGATGCCAGTTGGCATCATATCCTTTTAGTATCGGAAATTTCACCGCATTTGATATTCTTAGATAAATCGAAGGTAAAATTACTAACGTTAATATTGATACAAAAAAAATTTGACTGTATTTGCGGAAATACCTATTAATGCCTGCTTGCATATAAAATCCGATTCTGTTAATATTTTATCCGGTTTTTCTGACCGGATATTGATATTCAGAACAATAATATATTTTAATAAGAAGGAGATCAATTTGAATTTTCCTGAAAAGTCTCAATTAAAAAGAGTTGTAGAACTTGCTCTTAAAGAAGATATCGGAACCGGTGATATCACATCCGAAATAAGCGTCGGCGAAGATATAAAAGCCCAGGGAAATTTTATTGCCAGAGAAGACATAGTACTTGCCGGATTACCTGTAGTTACAGAAATTTACAATCAAATCTCGCCTGATATATCAATAGAACCTTATTTTTCTGACGGTAACGAGATAAATAAAGACAAGGCAATCATGGCTGTCAAAGGAAATGCCAGGGATATTTTATCCGGCGAACGTGTGGCTCTAAACTTTCTTCAGCGAATGTCAGGTATTGCCACCGCTACATCTATATACGCAAGAAAAATTGAGGGTACCGGAGCGATACTTCTTGATACACGTAAAACTACACCGCTTCTTCGGATTTTCGAGAAATACTCGGTATTTGTTGGAGGCGGGAAAAACCATAGATTCGGATTATATGACCAGTTTTTAATAAAAGACAACCATATCGCCGCAGGCACATCCGATTTCGAAACGGATATCAAAAACATTGTTGAAAAAGCAAGGAATTTCAGGCCTTATTGTAAAATAGAAATTGAAGTAGATACTCTTGACCAGCTTAAAAAAGTCCTTAACGCTAAACCGGACATAGTGCTTCTTGATAACTTCTCAATTGAAAACCTTAAACAAGCTGTCTTTATTGCCAAAGGCAAAGTATTTCTCGAAGCTTCCGGTGGAATAAATTTGGATACCATCAGGGAAATCGCTGAAACCGGTGTGGACGGTATATCGGTAGGGGCACTTACACATTCCGCAAGATCAGTAGATATATCGTTGGATATAGAAATATGCCCAACAAAGAAATAATCATTCATTACCTTCTCAGGCATGATTGGATATCCGGTTCTGAGCTGGCAGAGAAACTGTCTATTTCGCGAACAGCGGTGTGGAATCATATATCATATTTCAGGCAAAAAGGTTATATAATCGATTCTCACCCGAAATCAGGTTACAGACTGCTAAATATCCCTGATTCTTTATATCCTGAGCTTATCAGGTTTGATCTCAATACCCGGATAATCGGCAATAAAATAATCCATTTTCCCGTTACCGGTTCAACGAATGACGATCTTCTCAATCTCGGCGCACAAGGATATCCAGAAGGGACAGTAGTTATCGCCGAACAACAGACAAAAGGCAAAGGACGTTATAATAGAAAATGGGAATCAACTTATAACAAAAGTATTTTATTTTCATTGCTTCTTCGTCCGGATAATATAAAACTAATGGATTGTTATCAATTCACTATTTTATCTTCTGTTTGTATTGTAGAAACGCTATTTGACCTAACCGGATCTCAATTCAGTATTAAGTGGCCCAATGACATATATTCTCAGGGTAAAAAGATAGCCGGTATATTGACTGAATTGCGCGGTGAAATGGAATTAATAAATTATATCGTTGTCGGTATCGGTATAAACCTAAACCAGGACACTACTGATTTCCCTGATAATTTGCCTTCCGCCGGATCTGTATATCTTTCTACAGGGATAATGCTGGATAGGTTTCAATATATAAAATGTTTATTGAAAAAAATAGACCATTATTATTTTTATATGAAAAATAATGGATTTACTGATATTTTTGAGAAATGGAAAACATATTGCGATACAAATGGCAAAAGAGTTACTTTCTCATCAGGTAATATCTCCGGCTCAGGAATCGTATTGGATATAAATTCGGATGGAGCGTTAATCATTCAAGATGATAATAACATGAAATTTACGATTTATTCAGGAGATATCAGTATAATATGAAAATATTTGCCGTTGATATTGGAAACACAAACCTGCATATTGGATTATATCAGAATGGCGAAATTTCGGATAAACTTGTAATCAGACACAATGGATTTAAGGATTTTTCAGAATCTCTGGAGAAAATTAAAACATGGGTTGAAGCAAAATCTGAATATAGCATAAAAAATGTTTCCATATGTTCAGTGTTTGCCCCTGCGAAACCAATTCTCGATGAAATATTTGCCGGATTCGATATTCTGTGGGTTTCATCGGATATGCGCATTAGTGATTTGAGGTTAAATTATTCACCTGACTCTTCTTTAGGAGCTGACAGGTTTTCTAATCTGGTAGCATTCAGGACACGCTTTAAAAAAGCTGGTATTATTATAGATATAGGTTCCGCGTTAACCGCTGATATGATTGACGCTAAAGGGAACTTTATTGGCGGGATCATAATACCCGGCCCAAATCTATCCATAAAAGCGCTTCAAAAGGAAACCGACAAACTCCCCGGCATAAAAATTCTATATTCTAATAAACAATGGGGTAATTCAACCGAAGAATGTATAAACTGCGGTATCTGGTTTAGCTACAAGGCAATAATTAGGGATTTAATCGAACGCGCCAAACAATCTCTCGGTTCTCAGGACATAATAGTTGTCGCCACAGGAGGTTTTGATCTATTCTGGAAAACTGATAAAAACCTTAAAGAATCATATTTTATAGATCAATATGATCCTGATTTTACCCTGAAAGGAACCGGGGATATTTATTTTTTTTGCGAAAAACATTAAATAATATCGCTAAGTGAATCAAGCCCTTCGGGTAATGGAAGACAATATCGTATTGCCTGAATAGAACCATCTTTTTTAACTATGCGCTCTATTCTTTTACGTTTTAAAATTGAGTGTTCGATTTCGACATCTTTTTCAATATAAGATCCGAAAATATATGTTGTCCCTTTTATGAGCACGTTTTCTTCTATATAAACCGGATAATCATTGTTACCTGTTATTCTTACTCCTGATTCTATACGAACATAATCCTCAAGTGTCACATTACCTCTTATTACTGTTCCCGTCAGCAACTGGCAATGACGCCCGATAGATATTTTCTGGCCAGCATAATTATCCATAGAACAACCTGATCCGATATAGGTATACTCATTGATAAAAACCATACCTTCAATAAAGGTATTTTTTTCTATTTTCACACCTTTTTTTATGTGTACATTTTTACCCAAATGTACTCCTTTTCCTATCTCAATATCAACCGCTTCACCATCTTTATCAAGATTAAGAATTCTTTCTACGACATCATCATCAATGAAAAAGTCATCCTCGTCTTCTATTGTGATTATATCTTTCAGTTTATTATAAACCATTTTCCGCGCAATGTTTTCCATTTCCTTTAAAACACTTTTTATATTGAACCCTAAAATCGCCTCATTGCTTTGAGCCGTAGAGATGCCTATTTTGTATCCATTTTGGTTCAAAATACTTACAAGGTCAGTAAGATAAATTTCACCCTGAACGTTATCTGTTTTGATACGATTGATATTGTCGATAATCGCGTTTGCTTTAAACGCGTATACACCTGCATTAAATTCAGGTATTTCAAGGAGTTGCTTGCGTGAAAAATGATATTTCTGTCCGGCATGCTCGATATAATAACCTTTGGATTCATCGATATTTAAAATATCTTTAAATTCGATTATTTCTATCACTTCACCTGTATGCGCGGACTCGTTTCCATTAATATCTTTCGCAGGTACTCTGACAACTCTTCCGTAATAATTTTCCGAGGGGTCACCCTGATATATACCTGTCATAATAATCATGTCATAATCGGAACTAAAAAAGTCCTTTTTAATTTTTTGTACAGCTTGCGCGGTAATCAACCCCATATCGCCCGGGAAAACAAATATAGCTTTAATTTTATCAATTTTATCTTTAATTCTCTCCAGAGCGATTTGAGTAGCATGACCGGTTCCTTTTTGTTGTTCCTGACATGCGTAAATTGTTGTTTCTTGTTTACCTACGGTTTCCATAACTTCTCTGGCTTTGATACCAACAACAATCACCTGATTACAATGATCCAGCCCATTTTTAATGGCAAGCGAAACTCTTGTTACGGAAGGTTTTCCCCAAATAGTATGTAGCATTTTCGACCGTTCAGATTTTATACGTTTCCCATGACCTGCCGCAAGTATTACGGACAAAACTTCTGAATTATCATCCAGAGACGAGCTATATTTATCCAAATAATCTTTAATTATCTGATCCATAGTTAAAAATCCTCTTTATAAATTTGATTTTTTGTTTAATTAATTAATTTTTCAATATATTATTTATTTATGTTTCTTTATAAGGTTAATGTTTATAGTAAATTGAACAACATCTTTTCTGATAAATCCGACTATGAATCATTTCTTGAGATTCTGGAAAGATCCATAATGAAATTTCGCTGTTTAATGCATTCGTTTACTCTTATGCCTACTCACTACTATTTTCTTTTGGAAACCAGACAAAATCAAATTAATGAATTTATAAATTACATCAACCAATCTTACAGCTTTAATAATTTTTCACATAAATTCGCGAATAAGTTTACTCGCAACACATTCCAAACTGATATAAATATTATTGAAAAAAATTTCCCCGCCGTTAGAACTTCTTTTTTTATTCACGCTATACCCTATTTATCTGGAATTACCGATGATCCAGTAAAATATGAATGGAGCAGTTTACCAAATTTTGTCAATTTTAAAAAGAAATTTAATTATATCGATCCGGATTATATTTTTAGCCAGATCAGTAACCGTTTCATTTTGTCATACCACGATTACAGAAAACATTTTTATCATTTTATTAATAAAAGTGACTTTTATTTTATAGAATCAACAGATTTTAGATCAGGAAAAGATAATCTATTATCTACAATCCAATATGAAGATAATTCAGATTATATTGAATTTAAAAAGATTTCGGAATTAACAAAAAAATTTTTTCCTGAAAACCAGTTATTGAAAAAAAAAGCGGATATTTATCTTTTTCACAAATATAGTGGTGAAAAAAATAAGGTAATCGCGCAGATATTCGGTATTTCATTATCAAGAGTATCTCAAATCATCAAAAATGTACTTAGTTGCAGACAGATAAACGATATTTTTATCTCTAAATTAAAACTTATAGAAAAAGAGCTCAGGAATATTAACCGTTTACGATAAAAATTATTCCAGTTTTGGTATCCACACTGAATCAGGAGCTAATTTTTTGAATTCATTAAAATATTTTCTAAACATTGTATCAGGTAACATGTTGTTCTTATAAAAAAATTTCAGATTTAAATAAAACTCACCTTTTAAAGGCTGAATTTGTATTGCTTTTATAAAAGATGCCTCAGCTTTATCCAGCATTCCACATCCAGAATACACTATACCGAGAGCAGAATATCCTTCGCTATAATAAGGGTGTTTTTCTATCGCTTTAACAAGAAGTTCGCGCGCTCGATTATAGTCGTTTCTATCAAGATATATAATAGCAAGATTATACAAAGTAAACGGGTTGTTCGAATCTAATTCTAATGAACGCAAAAAAATATTTTCGGCAAGTTTTTTCTCATTTAGCCTGTAGTAGCAAACCCCAAGCCCGTTTAAAGCACCTAAATCATTTGGTTTTTTTGCTAAAATCTTTTCATAAATTTTTTTTGTTTTATCATACATTCCTTTTTCGGCATACGATTTTGCAAGATTTCCGAGAACTTTACTATTTTCATTCATATTTTTGGCGGTATAAGCCCACAAAACCATATCGTTTTTCCATACGATATTTCGCATAATAGTCAGCATCACAAAAGAAAGGATAATACTTGTAAACAAAATCAATGTAATTTTTGTGTATTTAACTCTAATTTGATTTATATAAAAGGAAAAGACGATTCCTATTCCTATCATTGAATTATAAAGAAACCTGTCAGCCATTAACGCTGTGATCGGAAATATATTGCTCACCGGTATCAAAAATATTGCGCAAAAAAGAATACCGAATACAATTTCTTTGCTCCTCAAATTGTATAAAATATATCTTGCGGCGATTATTAATATTGATATTGATAATAAAACAATCGGATTGAATATCGATTCTGGTATTTTGATATCATACTCAATTGAAAGATTTACCGGATATAAGATGTTATAGATATATATGATATACACTTTCAGCATCGCCAGAAAATTAGTATAAATAGATCCTCCCCAATAGATAGTTTGAGATATTTGCCCGATTATTTTATTGCGGACAACAAAGTATACTAATCCCAGTACAATAAAAGGAACTATCCTGTATAAATTTCTAATTTTTAATTGTGATGGAATAAATAAAAATACAATCAATGCCATAACGGAAGGAATAATAATCGATACTTCCTTGCTTAACAAAGCAAATATAAACATTATTACCGATAATATATATAATAATCTGTTATGAATTCCTTTAACAAAGTAGATCAATGCCAAAATACCAAATAAAGATGCCAGCAAATCACTCTGGACAGACACCCAGTTAACAGTTTCCGCCTGTACAGGATGAACAGCAAATATTGCTGATCCAAGCAAAGATACTTCATTATTCTCAACAAGCAGATGAATCAGCCAAAAAACAAGCAATGTGTTTACTATATGCAGAATCAAGCTGAAAAAATGGTATCCGCTTGCGGATAAAGAAAAAAGTTTATATTCAACTGAAAATAAAAGTGTTCGCAAAGGACGGTAAATATGGAATTTACCTTCCGGATCCTGAACATTTTTACTGTCGGTAAAGTATAATTCCCAATTATGTATATCTCTTATATACGGATTATTTATAACAAATGAGTGATCGTCGTATACGAAACCGTTACGCATTGAATTCGCATAGTTTATGATGACTATCAGAACCAAAACACAAATTCCGATAAAAAATTTACAATTAAACCGATTGGCAGTTATCAATCCTCAATCCCATAAATTTATAATATTGTTGCTTATAAAATAAAATATACACCGTTAATTTATTCTGAATGAATAATTTTTTTCTGTTTTAATCCGATTATTATATTAAAAACATTAACTTAATTAATCTTAAAATATATTGAATATGAAAAATTATTATAAAATTTTACAGGTAGATCCATCCGCGGAACCTGCTGTCATAAAATCAGCGTACCGAACAATTATGCTTAATTTAAAAAACCATCCGGATTACGGAGGCGATACACTTTGCGCACAGGAAATCAATGAAGCATACGATATATTAAAGGATCCTGTCAAACGCTGTAATTACGACAAAAAAAATTTCTATAAGATTCAGACAGGAACATCTGTTAAAGAAAAACGCCAGTATTATTATATGAGATGTTATTTCTGCGGAACAATAAACCGTATAGAGTTCGAATCAACCCAAACATCGCTGAAAACCATAAGATGCGGGCGATGCCATTCCCCATTCTTCTCCGATACTGCAGATGTTCATAAGATACGGACTCATAAAAGAAAATACCAGAGATTCAAATGCAGTTTCGATATAACAATCCAGCTTAAATTTAAAGGAGAATTATATAAAGGCAAATGCATGGATATTTCTACCAATGGCTTAAGATTTCAAACAGAAACAGAACTCAACGTTGATCAGATAATAAAAATCAATTTCGATCATAATGATTTTCAAGCGATCGCGAAAATAATAAGGATTGAAAACCTAATCGACGACAAAAATCAAATTTTCGAATGTGCCGCCACATATATCGAAGCAAGTTACGATAAAAGCGGGAAAAAGTAATTTATATTCCTTTAATGAAAGCAAGGTTATTCTGAAGTTTATTCAGTTCCTCAAGCATTTCGGCTTCTTTTTTTCGCTCTTTTTCGACAACATCCTCAGGAGCATTAGCTATGAAATTCCGATTGCCCAACTTCTTTTTTACCGAATCCATAGCAGAACTGATTTTCGCTATTTTTGCATCTATACGCTGAATCTCTTTTTCTTTATCGAATCCGCCCTCAAGAGACATATATATTATGCTTGACCTAACGATAGATGACGGCAATCCTGATTTCGGTTCGAAATTAGTTTTTACTTCAATATTTGAAGCGTTTAGGAGCCGTATCATGCTGTTCAATTCTTTTTTTAGAAATTCAGCCTGATCATCATTCTCTGTTTTTATAAAAAATTTCATCTTTGTTCCCGGGGGTATATCATATTCGCTACGTATATTCCTGCCAGCTGATATCAGATCGTATTTAAGATCGACTTCAGATATCAGATACTCGTCAATAATACTTTTGTCCGATTTCGGCCAAACGGAAACCATAATTGATTTGTATTGTTTCAGTTCCTCGTCTTCCGGAAATATGGTATGCAGCATCTGCCATATATCTTCAGTTATAAACGGCATAAATGGATGTAGCATTTTTAAGGTATTATTCAAAACAGTAAATAAAACCATCATAGTATTCTGTTTTTGGATCTCGTCATCACCATATAAGATTGATTTTGCGGATTCGATATATTTATCACAGTAACTATGCCAGAAGAAATCATATATAATCTGAGCGGCTTCATTTAATCTGAATTGTTCCAGAGCAACGGTTACGTTATCGATGGTTTTATTCATCAAACCAAGTATATATTTGTCATCATTGTTAAGCAGTATTTTGTTAGGTTTTGAGAATTTGTAGTTTTTATCGCTGAAATTCATTAATAAAAATCGTGAAGCATTCCAGAGTTTATTTGCAAAATTTCGTCCTATCTCAAATTTACTTGGTGACAAATAAACATCCTGCCCTTGCGCAGTAATAAGAATTATCGAGAACCTTAAGGCATCGGCCCCGAACTCGTCAATTACGTCAAGCGGATCAATGGTATTGCCGAGTGATTTGCTCATCTTGGTACCGGAAGAATCTCTAACTGTCCCGTGGAGATAAACATCGCTGAAAGGAATATCGCCCATGAACTCGAGTCCTGCCATAATCATTCTCGCCACCCAGAAAAACAAAATTTCCGGTGCGGTAACAAGGGTATTTGTCGGATAGAAAAATTTCAGGTCCTGAGTTTTCTCAGGCCAACCGAATGTCGAGAACGGCCATAGCCACGAAGAGAACCAAGTATCAAGAACATCATTATCCTGAAGAAGTTTTATGGAATCACACTTAGTACATTTTCCTGGCGTTACCCTTTCTACAATAATTTCCCCGCAATCCTGACAATACCATACGGGAATCCTGTGTCCCCACCATATTTGGCGGGAAATACACCAATCGCGAATATTTTCCATCCACTCAAGATATACTTTTTCCCATCTTTTTGGGATAAACTTGACATTCCCTTCTTTTACAACTTCAATCGCTTTTTGCGCCAATGGTTTCATCTTAACGAACCACTGCTTAGATACACGCGGTTCAACGATAGAATGACATCTATAACAATGCCCGACAGAATGAAAATGCTGTTCTATTTTCTCGATTAGTCCTTGTGATTTCAGTTCTTCAACAAGTTTCTTTCTGCAATCAAATCGGCTCATACCTGCATACGGGCCGGCGTTTTCATTCATGGTTCCATCGGGATTCATTACATTGATTGAAGGCAGATCATGACGTTTTCCCATCTCAAAATCATTCGGGTCATGTGCTGGAGTTACTTTGACTATACCTGTTCCAAACGAAGAATCAACATATTGATCCGCGATAACTTTCAATTCCCTGCCCAGAACAGGAAGTTTAACTGATTTCCCTTTTAGGAAATCAAGGCGTTCATCATTTGGATTAAGCGCGACAGCAGTATCGCCAAGCATTGTCTCCGGCCGTGTAGTGGCAACAGTTATGTATTTTTCAGTACCGTCAACGGGATACTTTATATAATATAATGCACCCTCAATTTCCCTGTGTTCCGCTTCTTCGTCGGATAACGCTGTACCGCACCTCGGGCACCAGTTGATAATATAGTTTCCCTGATATATCAATCCTTTGTTATAAAGGCGCACAAAAACTTCAAGTACAGCATCGCTTAATCCTTCATCCATTGTGAACCGTTCTCTATCCCAATCGCAGGAACACCCGAGTTTTTTAAGCTGATTGATTATTTTTCCGCCATATTCATTTCGCCAATTCCAAACACGTTCGACAAACTTTTCCCGTCCTAAATCTTCTCTTTTACGTCCCTCTTTTGCAAGCTGTTTTTCAACCATATTCTGTGTAGCTATACCGGCATGATCGGTACCGGGCATCCATAGAGTGTTAAACTGTTGCATTCTTTTCCACCGGATAACGATATCCTGAACAGTATTGTTCAGTGCATGCCCCATATGTAGCGCGGCAGTAACATTTGGAGGCGGAATTACTATCGAATACGGGATTCCGCCTTTTTCGTGTCCCGCGTGACTGAATTTATTATTTATCCAGAATTGCGACCATTTGTCTTCGGTCTCTTTCGGAGAATACTGTTTTGGGATATCCATTACGATAAAGCTCCTGAGTATATTTTATTTGGAATTTTTGAGTTCATCTTTTAATAACTTATATTCAACACTATCGGCAAGTGCTCCCCAGCATGCTTCAATTATATTCTCGGAAACACCGACTGTACCCCATATTTTGCCATCGCTCTGAGTTTCAATAAGCACTCTAACTTTAGCGGCAGTACCTTTTGTTCCTTCAATAACTCTTACTTTAAAATCAACCAGCTCCATCTGAGCCAAATTCGGATAAATTTGTTCCAGAGCTTTTCGCAACGCCTGATCCATAGCATTTACAGGCCCATCACCTTCAGCGACAGTATATTCGATTTTATCTTTAACTTTGATTTTTATCGTAGCCTCAGAAATAAGCTTTCCCTCACGCGACTCAACAATTACCCTGAATCCAAGCAAATCGAAAAAGTTCTCGTGTCTCTGCATTGTTTTTCTTACAAGCAGTTCAAATGATCCTTCAGCCGCCTCGAAATCGTAACCTTCGTGCTCAAGCTTTTTCAATTTGTTCAGTATATCTTTTACCTCAGGCGTATTCTGTTGTAAATCGATATCGAGCTCTTTCGCTTTCATAAAAATGTTGCTTCTTCCTGATAATTCTGAAACGAGAATTCTTCTATAATTTCCGACCAACTCTGGGTTTACATGTTCAAAACTAACGGGGTTTTTCTGAACCGCATTGACATGCATACCCCCTTTATGAGCAAAAGCCGATATACCGACATATGGAGCGGAACTATTATGTCTTCTGTTTGCGAGTTCATCCACAAACTGGGATACTTCACACAATTTTCTTAACTGATCATCGGATACCACATTTATTCCGTATTTCAGTTTCAGATTGGGAATAACAGTAAACAGATTTGTGTTTCCGCATCTTTCACCAAACCCATTTACGGTACCTTGAATTTGCTCAACACCGTTTTCCACAGCAATAAGTGAGTTTGCTACAGCCAATCCGCTATCATTATGGCAATGTATTCCCAGCGGAATATTTATAACTTTTTTAACTTCATTGATGATATTTATAATTTCGCCGGGCATAGTTCCACCGTTTGTATCGCACATTATTATACAATCAGCACCTGCGCTTTGAGCCGCTTCCAATGTTTCCAAAGCGTATTTTGAATCAGCTTTAAATCCGTCAAAAAAATGTTCGGCATCGTAAAATGTTGTTCTGCCGTTTGATTTCGTATAGTGAATACTGTCATATATCATATCCAGATTTTCATCCAGAGTTGTCTTTAATATTTCAAGAACATGTAGTGTCCAGCTTTTGCCAAACATCGTGACAACTTCTGTTTTTGAATCAAGCAAACTGATGATGTTAGCATCCTGTTCCACATTAATATTTGCTCTTCTTGTAGAACCGAACGCGGCGATTTTGGCTGTTTTCAGTTCACAATCCTGAATCTGTCTAAAAAACTCAATATCCTTCGGATTTGAACCGGGCCAACCACCTTCAATATAATGAATACCCATTTTATCCAATTCAATAGCGATTCTTATTTTATCCGCGACGGAAAAAGATATTTTTTCTCCCTGTGAACCATCACGTAATGTAGTATCATATATTCTCACATTCATCAGTCAAATTCCTTTTCTGTTTTATCCGCATAACCGGATAAATTTAGATTTTCTCCAGCTCAAACTCATCGTGTAAAACTTGAGCGGCTTTAATAGCATTCTTCTCATCTATTGTACAGGAAATTTTAATCTCTGATGTACTAATCATGGAAATATTAATATTTGCCCTTGCTAAAGCGGAAAACATTCTTGCCGCTACACCAGAATGTGATCGCATTCCGATACCCACAACTGAAATTTTGGCAATATTTTCATCTTTATGAATTCCAGCCGCACCAACTTCTTTTGTTAATTCATCCAGTATCGGTTCAATTCTGTAAATATCATTTCGCTCCATTGTAAAAGATATATCTGTATATCCTTCTTCGGCAACGTTTTGAACAATCATATCTATATTTATATTGTGATCCGCTACTTTTTTGAAGAGTTTTGCCGCAATGCCCGGATGATCGGGTAAATGTGAAAGTGTTATTTTCGCTTCAGTCGTGTTTACGGTAACTCCTCTTATAACAGGCTGTTCCATATCGTTTGTCTCCTTAACGATAAAAGTTCCTTCTGAATTATTAAAACTTGATCTCACACATAAAGGTACATTATATTTATTTGCGAATTCCACAGAGCGTATTTGCAATACTTTTGCTCCGAGACTCGCCATTTCGAGCATTTCCTCGTATGTAATTTCTTTCATTTTTTTTGCTGCAGGAACGATTCTCGGATCGCAAGTATAAACTCCGTCCACATCCGTATAAATTTCACACAAATCAGCTTTTAGCACAGCCGCTAACGCTACGGCGGTTGTATCTGATCCGCCACGGCCAAGAGTAGTAATATCGTTTTTAATGTTTATTCCCTGAAACCCCGCAACAACCACAATTCGGTTTCTGGCAAGTTCTTCCTGCATTTTTTCGGCTTTAATTTCCAGAATACGGGCTTTTGTGTGAACATTGTCCGTCATAATGCCTACTTGAGCGCCTGTTAAGGAAATTGCGTCTTCTTTTAGTTCCTGAATAGCCATAGCCAGTAGAGCAACGGATATTTGTTCTCCTGTGGATATAAGCATATCCATTTCCCTATCCGACGGTCTTTTCGTAATTTGTTTTGCCGTATTGATAAGACCATCTGTAGTTTTTCCCATTGCGGATACGACAACTACTACATTATTGCCTTGCCGTTTTGTCTCTACAGCCCTTCTCGCTACATTCATTATTTTTTCTGAATCAGCGACTGATGAACCTCCGAATTTTTGAACTATGAGTGCCATATAGTATTATTGACTCCTATTTTATTTTGCCATAAAAATTGACATTAAATTATATCCATCCTGCAATCCATAGGCGCCTTTTTTGACAGATTTCTCATTAAACTCTATAACATTGTCACGCTCTATGCCATATCCCATAATAGCAAAAGGCACGGGATCACCAACATGTTTTTTTACACAAACCGGTGTCGCGTGATCAGATAGAATCATAATTCGCCACGGGACATCCGACCGTGACAGCTTATCGAGAATATACCCGACAACATCTTCGTCGAACTTTTCTATCGCGCGGATTTTTTCTTTCAAAGCTCCTGTGTGCCCCGCTTCGTCAGGCGCTTCTACATGCACAAATACAAAATCTTGATTTTCAACAGCTTCGATCGCGTATTTTGCTTTCGCTTCATAATTTGTATCGAAATATCCTGTAGCGCCAGGCACTTTAATTACTTCCAGACCGGCGAATTTAGCTATTCCTTTTAACAGGTCTACCGCGGATATCATTGCGCCTTTCAAATTATATTTATCAATAAACAAAGGTAATTCAGGTTTTGTACCTTCACCCCATAACCATATTGCGTTCGCAGGGCTTTCGTTAAGATCAACTTTTATCTGGTTAATATCATGGCGTTCAAGAATCTGCGCCGCTTTTTCCATTATACCGCACAAAAAATCGGAGCCGGACCCGGTAGGCAAACTTGAAGTGATATTCTCTCCTACGATATCATGCGGAGGCATACATTTTAGCTGATGCAGGTTTTTGTGAATCATTTTTTCTTCTACCAGCATAATATGCCTATACCCAAGACCGGGATAAAACCTTACGCCTTCAATTCCGATTCTATCGTTTAACGATTCTATTAAAACTTTAGCCTCTACTGTAGATATATGCCCTGCACTGTAATCGACCATAATATCTTCAGCTATAGTAACCAGATTGCATCTGAAAACAACCTGCCCAGGTTTTAAATCAATGTTCATGCTTGCGGCTTCAAACGGGGCCCTGCCACAATAATACTTTTTAGGATTATACCCTAATATTGATAAATTTGCAACATCACATCCGGAAACCATTCCGTGTGGAATGGTCCTGGCAAGCCCGCATCTCCCATTCGCCGCGATTTCATCCATATTTGTGGTTCTGGAAAACTGAAGAGGAGTCATTCTGTTTAGATTTTCAAGGGGATAATCCGCCATACCATCACAAACGCAAACTACATATTTCACTTCCCTATCCCTCGTTCATCAATCTTCCATACGTATATATAATGTCTTCTCTTTAATTACATCAAGTTTGTCTATTTCCACCAACGCTTCGCGCACATCTTTTTCCCGTGCATGATGGGTTATCATTATCAAAGGTACAACATCTCCGACCCTGCGTTCTTTCTGATAAACATCAGATATGCTTATCTGCCGTTTCCCCAGAATACCTGAAATCTGAGCAAGGACTCCAGGTTGATCGGTAACCTGAAACCGCATATAATACCTTGTTTCGATATCCATAATATTTTTAACGGCAATCCCCCCTTTTTTGAAATGGAAATCATTTCTCTTAAGTAGAGAGTTACCCGCGATTCCTCTTGCTATATCAACAACATCAGCCATTACCGCACTGGCAGTAGGGAGTTGCCCGGCGCCTCTTCCATAATACATATTGTTACCGACAATATCTCCTTTAACAAAAACAGCGTTATAAGAATCCATAACCGAAGCAAGAAGGTTTTCCTTTGGAATAAGCGTAGGATGCACCCTAAGTTCAACTTTACCCTCGCAATACTTATATATTGCCAGAAGTTTGATCACATACCCGAATTCCGCCGCGTATTTGATATCCAGATCGGTAATTTTGGTTATTCCTTCCGTAACCACATCATTCATTGAAAAAAAACAGCCTGAGGCAATAGATCCGAGCAGCAATAATTTATGAGCTGAATCGATACCTTCAACATCAAAAGTAGGATCTGCTTCCGCGTATCCAAGTTTTTGCGCTTCTTTCAAAGCTTCTGCGAAAGAGACTTTATCCCTGGTCATTTTCGTTAATATGTAATTCGCGGTACCATTAATGATCCCGTAAATATTCAATATATTATTCGCGGAAAGACCTTCTCTCAAAGCTTTTATAACAGGTATGCCGCCTGCTACGCTTGCTTCAAAACCTATGATTCCTCTGCTTGTTTTGACACGCTCGAAAACTTCCTCACCACATTCGGCAAGAAGAGCTTTATTGGCTGTAACAACCGATTTCCCATTGGCGAGAGCACCCAATATGAATTGTTTCGCGATTCCGCATCCACCGACAAGCTCAATCACGATATCTATATCAGGATCGTTAACAATTATGTTGCCGTCAGAAACCATTATATCTTTATTTATCTGAATATCGCGCTGTCGGTTTATGTCAATATCCGCGACATATTTTAAATTTATTGGTGCACCAATTCTGGATTCCAAGAGTTCCTTATTCTGGGTAATGGTCTTTACCACTCCGGTACCTACGGTACCTAATCCGATTAATCCAATTTGTATTGTTTTCATAATTTTTTCCAGACTAATGGTCGGGGCGAGAGGATTTGAACCTCCGACCACCTGAACCCCATTCAGGTGCGCTCCCGGGCTGCGCTACGCCCCGACATCTTAATTTTGAGCTTGTTCAGCTTCCCTATATATTCCAGTATATCCTTAATAATCCCATCAAAAAGTACACACTTTTTGATTTATTAATTGACAGTTTATGCAATACCAAATGTCTAATTATACATGACTTTTATACAATCCCTGTTAAAATAGCAGAAATATACTTTTTAAGTCAAATGAAAAAAGCCTCAATCAGGTTAATATTACGGTTATTAATTCATATATTTATTGATATATGGAAAACACAAATTGAATCGATTTTACAACACACTAATTAAATTTTTTTTTAACTCAACATAATAATAAGAAGAAACTGATTATTTTCCGAACATGCCTCATATCATAAATTAGAATAAGAATGATTAATTCATTCCATATTTTTTATTTCAGCTTTTATCTGTGTATTCAGATCGGTTATGGAATCCCTCAAATTTGCGAGAAACTCGTTTGTGTTTATTTTGGAAATATTATTTCCAGGCAAAACATTTGATTCGTTTTTATTGCCTGATTTTATCTTTTGTTTTGCACCCTGGATAGTAAAACCCTCGTCATAAAGAAGCTGTTTAATTTTAAAAATGATTGCTATGTCTCTTTTCTGATAAATCCTGCGTCCGGTTTGGCTTTTTTTAGGTTTCAGTTCTGAAAATTCAGATTCCCAGAATCGAAGTACATGGGGTTTAACACCAATAATTTCGCTCGCCTGTTGTATATTATAATATTTATCCGTTAAATCCTGCATAATTACTCCTGTTGATATAAATAATGGGCGGTATATGACAAAACCCATGATTTCCTGTTCTAAAAAGACCCGCCATACATTTGTATTAGTTTTTCCTTCAGTTAGTATATTTATCAAATACTTTAAGTGCTAAAATAATATACGATTTAGCCTTGATCGTCCAGCGGAAAATGTACCTTATTATGAGATTCAATCCGGGAGTGTTCGAAATTCGAATTATAATATAAAATCAGGCGATTTCTTCCTGATTTGGATTCATTTTATCAGTAGTGGATTTCTTAATCAACTGTTTGAGTTCGTCTATTTTTTTGAGAACATTTTTCATAGATATTTTTTTTGAGAATTTTTCCGCGATTTGAAGTTTCTCAACAGCTTCGTCAAATCGTTTCAGCTGTATGAGCGCCAATGCGTAATCAATCATTATTTGACCGTATTCAAGATCGCTGTTTTTTATTCTTCTATATTTTAATGAGCTTTCAAGTAAAGGTAACGCTTTTTTATACTGATTACAGAATATGGCAAACCGCCCTTTTACAAAACTGATAAAATTCGATACAGGTATAGCGAATTTAAAAGATTGAGCGAATTTTTCCATGGAATGGATTGATTTTTTAGCCATTTCGTTATCGGATACGGCAATATACAATAACGAATACAGCCCCCATATTTCAGCAAGATTTTCATAAGATTCAAGTTTCTGGGCTTTCTCTAAGGTATCGTCAAGTAATATTCTCGCTTTTTTAAAATCGTCGAGAAACAGATATAACCGAACAAGCTGGTTTGCTATGGTTAAGTTCCCTTCAAAATCGCCGATTTCTTCTTTCAGTTTGCCGCTTTCGATAAAATGATTTTCCGCCAGAACAAAATTACCGAGAGAAATCGCCGTAAACGCCATATGAATACTTGCAAATGCCATTCCGGATTTATCACCGATTTGTTTTCGTACTTCATAACAATTTTTATAGAATTCATATCCCTTTTTAAACTGGTTTTTATTGAAAAAAACATTGCCTAATCCGGTATATGCTCGTGCAATACTTGATTTCTCACCGATTTTCTCACTGATTTCCAGGCTTTTTGAATAATGGCTTGAGGCAGAATCAAAATCCTCTTTAGCAAGATAGACATTCCCAAGGTTATTATATGATGCGGTTATGGCGGCAAGCTCCCCTATTTCGTTGCTTATATTCAAACAAAGTAGATAATATTTCTCGGCATTCTCATATTCACCCCGGTTGTAATAGATATTGCCTATATTATTATATGAATAAACAATACCGGATTTATCTCCTATTTCTTCTCTTATTCCGAGACAATTCTGAAGATGTTCGAGTGCGTTTACGTAATCTCCTTTTCTATAATAAACACTGCCTATATTGTTATATGAGTTCGCGATTGCCCTTTTGTCGTTTAGCTGTAATGATATTTCAAGGCTTTTGGAATAAAAGTTAATCGCTTGAGAAAACATCCCTTTTGCGTAATAAACGGTACCGAGATTTTTATATGCTTCCGCCGATACAAGCGATATATTTTTGTCTTCAAGGCGTTTTATTGCCTGTTTGGCGTATAACTCCGAATCATTAAAATTACTTATCCTGAAATATACATACGACATATTCGTTTCTATATTTGCCAGAGCGTTATCCATATTGGTTTTGCATAGAGCTGTTTTAAAATGTTCGAGAGCTTTTTCGTATTCACCTCTTTTTACGTAAACTTCACCTAAATTAAGATAAACTTCATATGAAGAATCATCGGCTTGCTTGGCGATGTGCAACCAATGGAGCGCTTTATCGTATTCTCCGATAATATTATGAAGTTTTCCAAGCGCAAGCGTGATTACTGTATATTTAGCTTTGAAATTTTGTTTTAAATCAGTACTAAAATTTTCATAGATATTTACGTTTTTCGTAAAATACGAAATTGACTCATAAGTAGCGTAAGATTCCATAGCTTTTTGCGCACAAAGCATTATATATGTGAAGGCTTTTTCATTGTTTCTGCTAAGATAGTAATGTTGAGCAAGGTTTTCATAATGTTTCTCTAAATTATTGAAATATAGTTTTTCAAGCCCCTGGGCGATTTTAAGGTGAAGACGTTCTCGTTTGCTTTCTCTGAGGCTATAATAAAGAACTTCTCTCATTTTGCAATGAGTAAACGAGAATTTTTCTTCGCTCGCAGAATAATCTTCCTTTATAATGTTCGCATCCATTCCACTATCGAGAATATCCTGTATATGGCCTTCATTTTTATCTGTAATTATTGATAATAGTTTTAAGGTAAACTCTTGTCCGATGGTAGCGGCAATCCTTAAGAGTTCCTGTACTTCTTCGGGAAGCCTGTCGATCCTATCCAGTACAAGGTCACGAATTGAGGATGGAAGATTAATATTTTCTTTTGCTTTCAAAATAATCTTTTTTTCTTTGAATTCGATAATCTTATTCTCAAATAATGATTTCAGCAATTCCTCAACGAAGAAAGGGTTGCCTTCAGTTTCTTTAAAAACCACATCGATAAGCTCTTTCGGACAGGTATAAGGTTTAAATGAGTTATTCAATATGTCAATTACGTTATCTTTTGATAAAGGTTGCAGTACAATCCTGTCGAGTTTTTGGATCCGTCCCAATTTATGAATTGTACTGGCGAGATATCCTTTTTCAACATTGCCATCTATTATTTCCTCTGGGCGATATGTAAGACAAATCATTATTCTGTCTGACTTTGCGTTTCTAACCAGATAAGAAAACATTTCAAGCGAAGCGGTATCTGCCCAGTGAATATCATCAAGGAGAAGCACAACAGGCCCTTTTTCCGATATTCTTTTAAAGATCTGGTAAATGCCATCGAATAGACGATATTCGTCCTGAACAGGATCAAGGCTCATATTAGAAGTTATGCCTAATCTTTTTGTATCCAAACCGGGAATAATTTTTATGATTTCTATTTTCGCTGATTCCGGTAGCGTTCTCAATATGGAATATCCATAATACTCGTCTCTTTCTATAAACCCCGCCAATGCTTCCCTGAAAGGTTGATACGGCATAGGTATTTTAGTGTCAAAACAAGTGCCATGTAGAAAATATACGTTTTCTTTACTTATCGATTTGCTGAATTCATGAATTAGACGTGTTTTACCTACTCCTGCTTCACCGGTGACAAACACAACCTGCACTTTGCTATCATGAGCGGCCTGATATGTATTTAGCAGACTTTTTATTTCTTCAGCACGGCCTATGAAATTATGGATTTTCCCTTCAAACACAATTTCTGGCAAAGGTTCGTTTTCTTCGTATTCTTCACAAAAACAGACTCTGTTCCTACCCGCTTTTTTTGCCGTATATAAACCATGATCAGCTCTTTCAATTAATTCTGTAGCTGTTTCACCGTCTTCCGGAAATGTAGATATACCAACGGAAACACCTACATTGAAAGTGGACGATCCTTTCGGATTTTTGAATATAAGTTTTTTTGTTTCGTCAAGAATTCTAACCGCAACGGGATAAGCATCTTTTTTATCAGCTTCCGGCAAAATAGCAATAAATTCATCACCGGCATAGCGTGTAACAACATCCATATCGCGTACACTGCGTAAAAGGACTTTTGAGATGACTCTCAGTACTTCATCGCCTTCCAGATGCCCGTAGGTATCGTTAATATCCTTGAAGTGATCGACATCAAGAATCAAAAGAGAAAACGGCCGATTATTTCTTTTTGCCTTGCTTATTTCCTGAGCTAACCGGTTAAAGAAATAGCGCCTGTTTAAAAGGCCGGTCAATTCATCCGTAACAGATAATCTGCGCAACCTTTCAACTTCATTAAATTCGTAATATTCCGGAACACCATAAGTCATAGTATTTATTCTTCTTTATTAAGCCACAATCTAATTATTTATCACAATTTGAGAAAAATCAAGCGGGTTGATTATTATAACCAACTAATAATTAGTAAAATGTAGCTGTATTTAATCTATTTATGTTGATTATTGAATTTTAAATTATATATATTTTAAAAATAATTCCAAGAAAACAAAATAAAAAACATATCGTAAACTTATTGAGTTAAAATTGATCTCACTTATAGTGCCAGATATATAATAAAAATCAACTTGTAAAAAAAATAGTTTGAATTATTTAATTATAAAAAATATAATGGTTTTAGTTTAAATTTAGGACGCGTTTCATATTGAAACCTGGAGGTTTTAATGGAATTTGATGATTTGATGAAAAAACGGATTATGGAATTGGAAGAATTTTTTAAGAAAATAATAGAAAATTCAGATAAATTTTCCGAGATCAGGGAATTTCTGTCAGCCAATGGATATAATGCTATTTTATGCATGATGACCTTAATTTACAAACCGGAAGAGGAAGATGGCGAATTCCTTGAAGAAGATTATTTTGAAGATGACGAAGATGAAATAGATGAAGAGCTCGAAGAAGAATTCAGGCGTGTTGTATGTGAATATGATAAAAGTTTCCTGAAAGAGATACAGAATAATTTAGATTATTAATCCGTAAAGATTTAAATGGGATAATCGATGTGGATCTAAATGTAAAAACATCTATGGATTTTATTGAATTAATAAAAAAAATCAATTCAGATATAACGTATGGATATCCTTTAGAAAAGATTCTTCATAATGTAATAGAGATTATATATCACAACATAAAATCAAAATCGGTTGCCGTCCTTCTTACAGATCCTTCAACAGAATATCTTAAGGTAAGATCTTCTATTGGCTTAAGTCAGATGTTTATGAACCATTTCCAGAGACTTAACGGTACGGGAATTATAGCTAAAATGCTCCGTGGCGGTGAAAGTATAATGGCTAATAATGTATTACCGGGAACTGGTGAATATGATGATCTGAAACTTGAAATTGATTTTACATCCGCTCTCAGCACAAGGATTTATTCTCATGCCAAAATTTACGGGTACCTGATTTGCCATCGTACATCCGATGAACCTTTTTCCAGAGAAGAATTGTCCTTTGTTGAAATGATGGCTCAGTTTATTTCAATAGCTTTATATCAATGCAAATTGACCACAGAAAACATAGAGCTTACAGAAATTGATAAAGATACAGGTATTCTTAAATTCAATGCATTTAGCGCTCGCCTTTATCGTGAATTTGAACGCGCAAAGAAAAAAAATGAAAATATTTCCATCATTCTTATAGATATAGACAGGTTTAAGGATTTTCATAGATCTTTTGGGGATCAGGTGGCCCATCAGCTTGTAGAAAATTTGATTACGGTAACAAAATCATACATAAGCGGGCTCGATTTAATCGCAAAATATGGTGTTGACCAGGTTACTGTAGCGTTATTTGATAAAGATGATAAAGACGCTTGCGAAATATCGGAAAAAATAAAATCCGATATGTATAATCTTGATTTTAACCGATCCCATAACCCTGTATCGATAGGTGTATTGTGTTGCCGCCCGGAAGAATATTGTGATATAAACCGGATATATGATAAACTTGGTATATGTATTCTCAGAGCGCATTATAAAGATGGCAACACAATTATTAACTGGAACGAATAAGGATGTTTTCCCATCAACAAATCAAAGCCGCTGAAATAGCTATCCAAAACGGTTATCTTGATGAGGCAAAAGATTTCTTCACAAAATTATTGGTTGAATCAAGCGATCTAGTACACGAAAGAATTGCTCAGAACCGCCTTGAAGAGATTAATAAAAAACTAATCAGGGTTAAAGAGTTCTTTCAGTTTGATATTGAGTATATAAAAGAAGAAAATAATTTTATACTGTGTATAATAAAATGTATTTTTAAAGAACCGCATCTGAAGAAACTAATTGAGGATCTTTTTGCGAATTCTCACAAAAAGAATTACCCTTCTTCATCTAATATTGAGATAAAACAATCCGCGGCCCAGCAAATAACCGTTGAATTATCAGGTATTGGATTTGATTCAAGATGCGAATGTTGTAAATTGTTTCGAAAAAATATTATATATTATGCGGGTTCAAAAAATATATATCGGCATGGGTACTGTCCATTAGGATTTAATGATTTTAAATAGACAAATAGATTTCATATTATGCTATCATTAAAAAATCAAAATAGAATCGGTATACTATGTTTAATTTTTTCTATTTCATTTTCTTTTTTATCACTAATTAACGTTTTTCAATACAAATATATTTCTGCCGGCGACACATTTTGGCATTATTCCAACGAAATGAATCTTGTCAGATCATTGGAAGATGGGCAGGGGATATTCAGTTGTTTCTCCAAAGGGTTGGGTACACCGTTATTGTGTTTTTATCAACCGCTTTTTTATCTTATCGTAGCGCTCGTTCACATAATAAGCTTTAAATATCTATCCGTTTATTTTATTCATAATTTGATGGTTGTTTTATTATTTTCGATCTATCCGCTGTCCGTATTTTATTTTGCGAGATCATTTGAGTTTACAAAACTTAAATCCGGCATAATAAGCATATTTTGTTTATTTCCAATAAGCAGTTGCGGGCATACGATTGACGCATATTTGTCGCTTGGAGTCCATACCCAATTATTGGGAACCGTTTTTTTACCTGTTGTTCTGGGTTCGTTGCACAGATTGGCAAATAATCAAAATCAGGCGCGAACATTTATTGTTTTCACCATATCGTTATTTTGCATTGTCTTGGGACATGCCGTTTTTACTTTACAGACAGCCTATATAATACCTTTATATCTGATTTTTTTTATTATATGGTACAAATGGTTTAATTTCTTTATTTTTATTAAAAAACTATTTTTGGCCGCAATTATAACTCTTCTCCTGACATCATTCTGGTTAATTCCATTTATCCTTTTAAATAATGAATATAGATATGTTTCTCCTGTGGAAAGGTCCGGGAGTTCAATCTACCATTCTCTTTCAGTAAAAGATTTTTTTAACACCCTTTTATCAGGACAATTACTCGATAACACCCGGGAAAACAGTGTTCTTCTTTCTAACAATAGTACTGACAAGGGATTAAGATGGTCGGATAATTCCAGCATTAAACGTTATTGTATTTTTACTATCTTTTCCCTTTCGGGTTTTTTGTTGTTTTTGCTGAAAGCCCGAAAATTCCGGGATTTTTATTTAATATTTTTGTTCATTTGGGGAACCCTCCTTTTTTTGGGAACAGATGATATACAATGGATTAAGTTTTTGCCTTCGATGCATTCTTTTCAAAATATACGGGCAATACTTATAGTTGAACTTTTATGCGCTGTTTTTTCAGGTATATTGTTCGAACAACTTGTTAGTTTCGCGCTAAATATTTTTTACCGGAATTTTTATCTTCTGAAAAAAATAAATGGATTTTTTTGTAAGTCATTTGGATCTATTCTATTTTTATTTTTATTAATTCTTTTAATTATCCCGTTGTATGAACGTTATCAAACCACAATCAAATTAATTGATATACCTATCCGGTCCAAATCCGATGAATTGGAAAATATGTTCTCCTCCATTAAAAAAGCGAAAAATACAAATATCCTCCCAAGAATAATTTTTAATGAGGATGCTCTATACAGGTCGTTTGCCGATTGTTTTTATCTTAATAATGCTACCGGGCTTGATAATTTTGTGGGAAGCAATCTCGCATGGCTAATCAATGATATCAGGAACAATATAGCAAATACACCATCATTGCTTGATCTTCTTGGAATTAAGTACACGGTTTTTGAACAGAGTTATAATTCTAAAATCAATCCGTTACTATACGACCAATTATCCTCCGGCAACTTTTTTTGTCTTGGTAAGGTTACCCGTGATTCATCGTTATTTTTTATACCAAAAAATAAACCTGTACTGGTATATTGCAATGAAAACACATGGTATTACCTAAATAAAATCTGGTTGAAAATTTTTATAAAAAAAGGCGATATTATTTCACATTTGATCAGAGTTGCGGACAAATTCGATTCATTACTGAACCCTGATTATGTTTCTTCGATTATTTTATTGAATTTCCCTGAATCCGAGACTAACAAACAATTGTATTTCAATAAATTCAAGGATTTTGTAGCGAGAAACGGCAATATTTATTCAAATAGAACATTGTGGGGATTATCGGTAAAAAAGATCATATCTTTAAATGAAAAATCTATTGAGGATTTGCTAATTATCGCACAAAAAAGTGTTCAAACGGATTTTTCCCGGACAGAATTAACTCCGATTGATTCAAAATGGTATGCGCATACCTTAAAATATATTTCAGAAAAACCTCAATTTATAGTCGCGAAAACAATTTATTATCCCATGTGGAATGCATTCTCCAAAGATATCGGGCGATTGAATACCTATCGCGCAACACCTGGATTTGTCGGATTTTTTCCGAATGAAACGAACGGCATAATAAATTTTTATTACTCTTCGTCGAAAATACATATTTTTTTATGTCTTCTTGGAATTGGTTTAGTTATTTCAATGTTGGTATGGTGTAAAAAAAGAAGATTTGTCTTTAATAAAATAAATTTTAATTACATTAATTCTGTTTCAGGGAAAAACACGATTTACCGGTCAACTATAATAATTACATTAATTTTCATAATTTATCTTTCCGTTATATATTTTCAGCAAACCTGTTTTTTAAAGACAGCATTAATATATCCGCTTGATAACCAGAAAAGACTCAGTCCATTAGAAATTACTTTTCATTGGAATAAAATGAGCGATAATGAAAAATATTTTTTTCAAATATCTGAAAATAAAGATTTTACAAAAATTGTTAGTACAGTGAAAAATCGTGATAAAAATTTTCTTATATGCAAGGGTTTTCAAGAATCACACAAATACTACTGGCGAGTGAAAATTATTGCCGACTGGAAACGAAATACATCGTGGAGTAATACATATGTTTTTACAACAGGAAAATATTAGAATAATCTATTATTAGATATCAAAAAATTGGTTTATTATTCGCCAAGGACATTACTGATCATGGTAAGAAGTTTGTCCAGCTCAAAAGGTTTGAAAATTACTCCCTGCACGTTGATTTCCGTAAATGTGTTCTTTGTATAGTAATGAGATGACCCGGATAATATAATGATTTTGACTTCAGGCTTTATGCTTTTTAGGAATTTTATGGTTTCAAAACCATTTAATCCCGGCATCATTATATCCATTAGAATCAAATCAAAATGACTGTTGTTGAATAAATTTATGGCTGTTTCCCCATCTTCGGCCGGAACCAGGTTATATCCTTCAGTAGAGAGAATATCACATAACGCGTTTCTGAGATATTCTTCATCGTCAACCACCAAAATTGAAGCCGATTTTTTATACTGCGGATGAGAAACCAGACTTGAATTTTTGTCATTTGATTGCTCAACATTTCTCTGAATGGCAACAGGCATATTTTGCTCGGTAACTTCTTTTGGAAGTGTAATCGTAAAAGTAGTACCTAAATTTTCTTCGCTATCTACTTCAAGTAATCCCTGATGGTTTTCGATAATTCCAAATGAAACAGATAATCCAAGCCCTGCGCCGGGTATCTTATTTTTTCCATGAGCTCCTTTTGTGCTGAAAAAAGGCTGGAATATTTTGTCAAGATGACACTTTTTTATACCAATGCCATTATCGGATACTTTAATTACTATTTTATTTTCGATATTGCGCGTGTTTATAATAATTTTTTTGCCATCCGGATTCTTTTTGTCATGAAGAGCGTGTTTAGCGTTAACAAGCAAATTTAATAATACCTGTTCAATCTGACCAATATCAAATACAGCGTTAGTTATATTCTGATCAAAATCTTTTATTACAGATATATTTTCTTTTCTGAAATCGGTTTCCAGAAGAAGAAGGACTTCATCAACAATAATATTGATATTCGCGAGTTCTTTTAACGGTTCAACTCTTCTCGCGAAACTAAGTAAACTCTGAATAATAGTTTTTGCGCGCCGTGATGATATAAGTACAGCATCGATAAACTTATTTATATTTTTTTCCGTTGGTTGGCTTCGTGTAAATTCAGCATAAGCATGCATTATCCCAATTAGATTATTGAACTCATGAGCGACTCCGCTACATAATTCACCGACAACAGCCATCTTTTCAGATTGAATAAGTTTGGTATTTACTTTTTCGAGTTCCTGATAAGCGAGATTAATTTCGCTTGTGCGTTCCCTGACTTTCTTTTCGAGCTGTTCATTGAAATCACGTACTTTCATCTGAAGCAGTTTTCTATCGGTTATATCTCTGGATACTCCCAAAAACTCAACGACTTCGCCATCACTGTTGCGAATAGGCGTACCGGTCATTAAATGATGTTTCCAGTTACCGTCAAAATCTTTTAGCCGGTATTCAAGATTAATTACCTTTGACGATTGGGTAAATAATCTCTGCAGTTTTTCTTTGACAAGCATAAAATCTTCTTCATGAACAAAGTCAAAAAGACATTTTCCCAATCCGCTACCGGGATAATAGCCAAGCATCTTATTCCATTGTGGATTAAGAAAAGTGAAATTATAATCTTTATTACATATAAAAATAATTTCACCTATATGATCTATCAAAAATTTATATTTTTCCTCCGATTCAAGTATTTGGCGGATATTTTCTTCAACAGTATTTTTAAGGATATCTTTTTCAGGATAATTTTTTGAATTTGACAACATTATATCTTTTGTGATTTCCTGGATCAAATTCTGGGAACTGAAACCGATGATATCTTTTTTAAAGGTTATATCGTTAACATGTTTTATCAGAAATCTATATTTCTCTTCTGATGAAAGGATTGAACAGATACATTCTTTCAGGTTATATTCTAATTCCGAACCGGGATCTTTTTCCGATTCTTTTTTTATTGAATTGTTATTTGAGGCGACACGCTTGAAATAATCCTCTAAACCGACATAATCCAGAATATAACGCGTCTTTTCTTCCATAAGAAATATTATCTCCATAAGAACAATTATATTTAATAATAAATAGATTGAATTTTCTTATCGTCGGTTTTAAAATGATAAAGATATAAATTGCTAATAAATAATAAACTTAAAATTTTTCCGAAGAGATGTCAAAATGAATTTTAAATATAACAAAAAAAATATCCCATTAAAAGAAAAAATAAATGTAATTTTTGAAGATAACTCAATTATTGTAATAGATAAGATGAGCGGTTTGCTTTCTCAACCTGTAAAAGATTCACAAGAACCTTCCGTAGTGGAATTAATCAGATATTTTTGGAAATCAAAAAATAAAAGGCAGGGATATATAGGTGTCGTACAAAGGCTTGATAAAGAAACGTCTGGTTTGCTGGTTTTCGCAAAATCAAAGGAAGCACAACGTATTCTTCAGAAACAATTTGAGCATCACAAAATTAAAAAAAGATACCTCGCGATAGTAAAAAATGTTCCCCGAGAAAAAAAAGGGCGATTAATCGGAACAATAACAAGAGACCAAAAGGGCAAAAGAACAGTTTTGTATGGACAGGAAACTAAAGAAGGCAAAGAAGCTGTAACCCGATATAAAGTCATTGAAAGTTTTAAAGATAAAGCGCTACTTGAATTAGCTCCCGAAACGGGAAGAACACATCAAATACGGCTTCAACTTGTAAAAATCGGATGTCCGATTCTCGGTGAACCGTTTTATGTAAGAGATAAAAAAAGAATCCCCGGATGCGATAGATGCGCTTTGCATTCCGCAGAGCTGGAATTTATACACCCTGAAACCACAAAGCGAATCAATTTTATTTCTCCCCTGCCCGCAGATATGGCAACAATAATTAAAAATTCCCAAGAGGTAGAAGAAGAACTTAATGAGTAGATATTTAGAATTAACCTCGTCTCAATGGGATGATAAAATAAATGAAGGATTTAAAATACTCGAAAAGTGCACCCTCTGCCCTAATAATTGCTCTATCAATAGAATAGATGGCAAAAAAGGGATATGTAAGGGCGGTTTTTTTCCAAAAGTTTCATCGGCGTTCGCTCATTTTGGAGAGGAACCACCAATCTCAGGTATTAATGGATCGGGTACAATTTTCTTTTCCGGTTGTACGATGAAATGCGTTTATTGCCAGAATTATCCTATCAGCCAGGGAAATGTCGGATCAGAAATACCTTTTGAGAAACTTGCTGATTTAATGATTGATTTACAAAACCAACAATGTCACAACATAAATCTGGTTACACCTTCTCACTATATACCGCAAATAATAGCATCGTTAAATGTCGCTCAAAAAAAAGGGCTTACAATCCCTATCGTATACAACACATCATCTTTTGAGACAGAATGTGCAATGCGGCTTCTCGATGGCATCGTGGATATATATCTTCCTGATATGCGATATTCCACAAATGAATCCGCGAAAAAATATTCCAAAGTGAACAACTATGTCGAAAATGTGAGAAAATCCATAAAAGAAATGGCGCGGCAGGTTGGAGAACTTGTTCTGGATAAAAATGATATTGCTGTTTCCGGCTTGATTGTGAGGTTACTTGTTTTGCCGGGCCTTATTGATGAAGTCAAAGATAATTTGCGCTTTTTAGCGGAAGAAATAGATATAATGCCGTATATCAGTTTAATGAATCAATATTTCCCTACATGGAAATCCATAGATTATCCTGAAATCAATCGCAAGATAAATGAGGATGAATTTATGCAAGCGTTCTCCTGTATGCGCAGATACGGTTTAAACAAAGGTTTTGTTCAGGATATGACGGGTTGTTGATTTATCACGCATATATCTTTCAATTTTTTCCGCTTTTTATACCTGTAAATGGTTAGCGGTTTTAGCGGATAACCTAAAACAACAAGGCTGACTATCTCCATATTCTCCGGTAAAGATAAAATTTCTTTTGCTTTATCCAGATCAAATGAAGCTACCCAGCAGGTACCTATACCTTCCGAGGTAGCGGCCATAATCAATTCTGTCAAAGCGATTATAACATCTACCCACGCGAATTTTCTGTTATCCGATTTTCTAACCCACGAATCATTTTCTAATGCGCATCCGGCAATAACCACAGGAGCGTTATAAAAACCTTTCTTAAAAAATACCTGATTAAATTTTTCTTTTTGTTTTCCGCTTATGACATAAAAGAAATATGGCTGTTTATTTACCGCACTGGGCGATCTTCGGACGATTTCAAGGAGTCTTCTCAAAATCTTTGATTCTATAGGTCTTGAAGAAAAATTCCGAACACTTCGCCTTCTTAGAAAAATATCATAAACCGATTCTTTTTTCTGAAGGTCGGTAAAATTATTCCGGAGATTTATTCCGAAAAAGTTTTTCCTGTTTCCCATTTATTCACCGGCAAACTATTATTTGAAGAATATGTTTTTAAGCAGATAAAAAGCGTCTCGGATATCATCCATATTTCAAGAAGTAAAATAGAACACCCCAAAAATAGAAGATACCATTGTTTTGTTTCATAAAATGAAAAGATATTATAAATCATCGCCCAACCGGTAAAAATAATAATTAATACCATTGGAACCAATGTATAAATAGTTCTTTTTCGATTTTTTACAAGGAATACCGTAACCACAAGCAAGGATAATCCGGCAAGAAGCTGATTTGATGTTCCAAACAATGGCCATAGAATAAGCCCTCCTTTTCCTCCCCCCTGCGATAAAGCGAGAACCGCCGCAGATAAAACGGCAACTGCAGTAGAGGAATACCTGTTCTTTAAAAAATCAATTTTTGTGGATGAAGCAAATTCAGAAATAATATAGCGTTGAATTCTGGTAGCCGTATCCAGAGTTGTTCCCGCAAAAGACGCCACAAAAACTCCAATTACGGTAAACCCTAACTTCAGCGGTATACCGATACTGTTTAAGAGATTAGCTCCTCCCTTGACAAAGGCGTTAACCATTGGTCCCAATCCCTGAATAGAATCCCAGTTTGTATAGAAATGAGACCAGGCAGGTAATCCACGCAAGATACTCCCGTCTTCAGTTTTTAAATATATGCCCAGACCGGCTGAAATAGCGATTATCACAATAATAGCCATTATCCCTTCAACCAACATTCCGCCAAACCCCACGTTTATCGCATCGGACTCCTTTGATAATTGTTTGGCAGTTGTACCGGAACTAACAAGGCTATGAAATCCCGATATTGCTCCGCACGCGACTGTGACAAACAAAAAAGGGATTATCGGAGGAGCTGACGAATTATTAATATTAAACGCTGGAGCTACAATATCAGCTTTCGAAAAAAATATTCCTATTACCAATAACCCCAACATTATAAAGAGTTGCCACGCATTAATAAAATCTCTTGGTTGCAACAATTGCCATACCGGTATAATTGACACAATATAACAATAAACAAGCAATATTATGGTCCATAAAGTAAGTGGGGAAAGATGAAATACTTCCGGCATTTTAATTGGAAAACAGCTTCCCATAAAAATCAATGTATACATGGCAATGACAGACAAAAAAGTTATTACTTTTGCGTATTTTGAACGTCGATGAATCAAGGTACCGACAAATACGGCTATCGGAATTTGCCCCCAAATTGGAATTACCGCCTGAGGGAATAAATCAAAAAGAACAGCCATAACAAGACAAAAAACCGCGATAACTATCCAGACCGTAAAGAAAATTACCAGTAGAAAAAGAAGCCTAACCCTATTACTAATCAATTGTTTTGAGATTTCACCCACAGATTCGCCTTTATATCTCAATGAAAGCATAAGAGTACCGAAATCATGAACAGCACCCATCACAATCGATCCTAAAATTATCCATATTACAGCAGGCACCCATCCCCATATGAGAGCTATCGCCGGGCCGACAATCGGGCCTGTACCGGCAATCGAGGCAAAATGATGGCCGAAAACAATTGAATTTCGAGTAGGTACATAATCGATATCATCGCGGAATTCATGTGCAGGTGTGATCTTTTTTACGGATATCTCAAATATTTTTTTCGCAATAAATTTTCCATAAGTATGATATGCGATAAGATAACACACAAACGTACAGATAAGAAGAATAATAGAACTCATCGCTCTCCTCTATTATGTTTAAAATGCAGTAATTCTAAGGTTATTATTAACTTTTATCAAGTTAAAACATACAAAACAAAACGATGAATATTTCGGATTGATCACACAAAAGCAGTCTTAGTTATAACTGCCACTACTTTTTCAGGAACAAAAGGTTTGGCAATGAAGTTTTTGGCCCCGGCCTGGAGCGCTTCAATCACTTTTTGTTTTGTACTTATAGAAGTACACATTATTACTTTTGCGGTATTATCCATTTGCTTTAAAAATTTAAGCGTTGCCAAACCATCCATGTCCGGCATATTGATATCGAGAGTGACAATATCCGGTTTAAGTTCTTTATATAGTCTAAGGGCATCAATACCGTTTTTTGCCAATCCGACAACATTAAAACCCGCTTTTTCCAGAATCTCATTCAATTTATTTAGCACAAATTCAGAATCATCAACAACCAATACCCGTATATTACTCATTATTAAACTCCATTATGATAAAGAATTGTCTCTAGTAAAAAGAATATTTATATTTACTGAATGAACAATTTCATTGCCAATACAATATCTTGAATCACAAAAAGATCGAAATATTATATTATCTTCTTTTTCAAAAGATAATTTTTCAGGTGCAAAAATCCTTGTCGGATTATCAATTCTTATACCCAGCAACATGTCTTTCAACATGAATATAATTACTTTTTTCTCATCTGTTATTTTTTTTGTAACATTTGAAAATAAATTAAACCTTCTATTGATATCTATTACAGGTATAATTTCTCCATGGTAATTTATTAAACCAAGTATGTATTCTTCAAGAAAATTTATCGGTTTAATACTTATTTCACTTAATATCTCACGTATAAAAAACAATGGAACAGTATACAAATTCCCTCCCGTTTTGAATATGAGATAATTCTTTAGTTTTCTTTTTTTCTGATTTATATTTTTTGATGTTTCATCGGGTGAAATATTTTTCAATTGCGAATTGTTTATTTTTACAAAGATATTATCAAGGTCTTTACAGATAATTTTCTTTTTATTTTCGTAATCGCTTATATTATCAAGATCTTCCAGTATATTATTTATTAGATCACAACTCAGTAGTATATGATCGACAGATTCAGTATCAATATATGATTTGCTGTTTATAAAGACTTGAATTATATTCTCTATATTATGAACGATATCCTTGATAATATCGCATTTTATTATTGAAGAAGAACCTTTTATTGTATGAGCTGACCTATATATTTCCTGAAGTAAATTTTGTTTTGAATCGGCGTGATCAAGCTCAAGAAGATTATTTTCCATCGATTCAAGATGCGATTTCGTTTCCATAATAAAAGTATTGAAAAAATCATCATTGCGTATATTCATTTATCCTCTCATCGAGATTGTCGGTATCTATTAAAAAGATAATTTTCCCATCGGAAGATATGATTCCGCCGCTAAAACCCGGAATATCTCCCATATAAAATCCGAAAGATTTAACCATGGCATCACGTATTTCTATCAGGCGTTCAGCTTGAAGAATTATAAGGTCTTTATCTTTTTTTGCGATAAGTCCGACTTTTTTTCCATAATTTGAGCTTCCGGTTTGTTCTTTAAACAATTTTGAAATCGCATAAACTGGTATTTTCAATATTTTATATTTAAAAAATATCTGGTTGTCCTCATATATTAATTTATCGGGATCCAATTCCACAATTCGCTCAATACATTTTGCGGGTAATGCGAATGTTTCACCCGAATCTTCCACAAAAATTGTTTTTACCAAAGATAATGTTTCCGGTAAAGATAAAGTCACTTTTGTAAATTTATCTATTTCAGAATTAAGATATATTTTCCCATTCATTTGAAGAATGGCATTTTTAACTACATCCAAACCTATACCTCTGCCTGATATATCTGTCACATTTTCAGCAGTACTGAAACCAGGGAAAAAAAGTGCCTGAAGCAGTTCGTCTTTTGACATGTCTGGTATAATGTTTTCCGGATAGATACCTTTTATCAGACAAGCAGCGCGAATTATCTCATGATCAATCCCTTTGCCATCATCAGTTATTTCAATGATTGCTTTTCCTCCACGATTCAACCCGGATATAGTTATAGTCCCTTCGTCCGGTTTGCCTTTCTTTATGCGAATATCAGGATACTCAATTCCATGATCCATGGCATTTCTTATTATATGTATCATCGGTTCGCTTAGTTTATCAATAATTCTCTTATCTATTTGAATGTTTGCATTGATTGTTTTAATTTTTATTTTTTTATTTGTTTCTCTACAATAATTTCTTACGATTCTTTTTAATTTGGAAATAACAGTTTCCAATGACACCATTTGCATATAAATGGAGTTTTTATTTAAATGCATGGTTATCTCTTCAAGTTGTCTTGTTACAGCTTCAAGTTGTTTGCTATAAAGGGAAAGTTCCTTAATCGTTTTTATGTTCTGAAACTTACCGTATAATTCTTTAAACCTTGTGGTACAAATATTTAATTCACCCATCAGATTTGTTGTTTTATTAAGTTTATCAACATCAACATAAATTGTTTTTGTTTTTAACTGCTGGTTGGATTCATTATTTGGATCTATAACTTCATGAATTTCTTCAGTCAGAAAATAAATATCCAACGTCTCTATTTCCGAGTCATTGAAAAACCTGGAATAAATCTCATTTTCAATATTTTTTCTATTACCAATCGGTATGGAATAAAAGAACATATATTCATAAATGTTCTCATTTTGTGATTCGGAAAAAAGAGAAGGAACTGAATCAATAAAATTACCTATCCCAACGATAAACTCCGCCGCTTTAATTGACGGAAACTCAAGCGACGGAGAAAATTTGACATAAATTTCTACCAGCTCGTTCTTATCGTTTTTAACGAGATCTATTTTTTCACGAATATCTTCAGGTAAATGGTTTTTATCAACATTATTCATCAGAATTCAGAAAGAAATTATCGTTTTTTACATATGTGGATAGAAAATTCAGCGGTTCACTAATATCATCAAGACTCAAATGGATATTTTGTTGAGCAACTTTTAGCGGTGTGTTTTTATTCTCAAAAGTTTCGCGTTGCAACTCAATCTTATTTAATTCTTTTTCCGCTTCCTCAATCCCCTTCCATATAGTTCCGGAAAAAATGCAGATTTCAATAATGCTATCATAAGATGAATCTATGTTCTTTCCGATAATTGAAAGATTTTTTATTATCCTTTTTACTTTCTGTACAATCTGCCCGCTTGAAAATATCGTTTCGTTAATTCTTCCCAGAATTTGAAAAATCAAATAATCTATCTGGGTCATAATTCCTTTTATTTCACCTGCGGCTTGTCCTGACCTGTCGGATAATTCCCTCATATCTTTTATTAAATCATCATAATCCGCGCAAAGCTCATCAAGCCTTGACGCTTCAAGAGCTACATTAAACCCTAACATTTTTGTCATAGTTGTATGATTGATTAATGAATCGACAATATGAGCGATATTCCATGAACCTGTGCTCAGTTTATGAAAATTGTTTAACAAATCGGAATTTTTTGTCAGATTGTCCTGTATTTTGTTAGCAATGTTTTTTAGTTCTGTAAAATCTTGTTGCAATATATCTTGTAACCCTTGAAGTTGTTCTTCATCGTTTTTCGATATGGAGTTTATTTCGGATATTTTTTTCAAAACAATAGATACACCGCTTTTAAATTGATTGCATGATGTACCCAGAATATTAAGATGATAGAATATATGTTCTACTATTCTCTCGATTTCTTCTGATTTTGATCGTATAATAGAGCACATTTCCGTAAAATGGTTAACGTTGTCTACCACTTCTTTTTCAGTTACTTCAGATATATTTAATTTTATATATTCTCCAAAAAGAATCGTATCTGAATATAATTGAAGCTGTTTTTTGATAAGATTAAAAAGCTGTGCCTTTTTTGAACTTAGTTGATTTTTTATCGCGAATGCCCATTCCGAACCATATTTAACGTCTCTTGAGCCGCCAAGAACATCTCTACTTATATTTTTTATTTTTCCGCCTCCTTGAAACAGGAATTTAAGTTTTTCATGAATCGTATTAAAGGTGAGAATACTATTTTTAACCTTCTTAAGTTCACCGGTTATAATTTCAGCTGTTTTATGAATTTCTTTTATTATTTTTTTTATACTATTCTGGAATCCATTTATTAAGTTGTTTATATCTTCCGCGGAAGAAGCGGATGAATCCGCCAAATGCCGTATTTCATCAGCAAGAACAGCAAACCCTTTACCCTCATCTTCAGTATGCGATACTTCAATAGCTACATTAAAGGCTATTAGATTTGTCTTTTTCGATATATTAATAACCGATTCACCCATTTTTTTTATTTGTATGGAAAATTTTTCAAGTTCCGATATTTTTTTTGTATTTTCTATGTTGAATTCGTTTAGTTGATCAGCGGAAAGAATAACTTCTTCTATTTCCTGCGAACTTTCGGAAACTTTTTCCTCGATGTAATTCATCTTGGTAAGATATTGATCGCAGGTTCTTGATATATCTTCGGAATCTCTCATTATCTGGTTTGCGATTAATAGATAATTTTCCTGATACTGGATTTTCGCGCCGTCATCGATACCAAGCTGATCTATGTTATCTATAAGTTCCGATAAATAATGAGAACCCGCTTCCAGTTTGGGTAGAATACGATCAATTGTTTCTGATATTGAATTAAATTTGTTATTTGTTGTCATACAAATAATATCGGACATTTATTTTTATATTTTAATTCCTGATTTTTTATTTGATAATTAAAGTATTGACTGTTATTTTAAAAATAAAGGAGATAAAAATGAGTGAAATTTTATATTCCGATAAAGCTCCTGCTCCTGCAGGACCGTATTCATTAGCGGTTAAAACGGGAAATCTTATTTTTTTATCCGGTCAAATTGCTCCTGAGGCAACCGGTGAAAATAAGCATACCGCCCAAACAAAAAAAATATTGGAGAATATTAGGAATATATTGGAATCATTCGGATTATCGATGGAAAATGTAATAAAAACCACACTCTATGTGAGAGATATATCCCAGTTTTCAAATATTAACACAGTATATGCAGAATATTTCCAATCAAAACCTCCGGCAAGATCATGTGTTGAAGTTACAGCTTTGCCGAAAGGTGCTCTTGTTGAAATAGAATTAGTGGCTGAAACCTCAAAAATAGATTAATTTTCCTCGTCACTATTGAAACCGGATCCTTTTCTTTTTCCCAGACGATGGATTCTTGACCTTTTATTGGATTCATCTTTAGCAGAAGATGATTGAGAAGATAAACCTTGATTATTCTGCTGATTGTCTGAGTCATCATCCTTATCAAATATCGATTTTCGCGACGATCTTTTAAACCGTGAATTGTTTTCGCGATCGTCTCCGAACGAGGATCTTGATTTACCGAATCTGCTCGATTTATTATCGTCATTCTCTTGTTTTTGCTGGTTATTGTTATTATTAACCTGATTATTATTGGGATCATTCTGTATTGTTTGTGGCATTGGAGGATTCATTCCTTCCGGATTAGGCGGCTGAGGAATAGACGCAGATGAACTCTTATCCGATTTATTCATTCGGCTAATAATTGCCTCTTCTCTTTGTTTCCTTAGCTGTTCGAGTTGTTCCCTTCGTTTTTTCAGAATTTCCTCACGGCGTGCGCGCAAATCATCCTGCTGGTTCTGATTGCTTATAGATGATTGCTGCATCATCTCGGTTCGGTTATCATAGGTCTGATATGCTTTATCGTTCGATTGAGAAACCTGGCTTGCTTCTTCTCTAATTTTCTCAAGACGTTCATCAAGTTCTTTTGCCTCTGCTTTATCTGTTTTCTCAATCGTCTCAACCTGAGATTTATCAAAACCGACTATACCGACACCGAGATTAATTTTGATGTGGTCATCAGTTTCTTCGACAATTTTGCCTTCCAATTCTCTACCATTTTTCAGTTTTAACATATCAGCATGCACACAAAGAGCAAAAGAGGAAATTAACGCGACAAACAAAAATTTTTTCATATCACACCTCTGATTTTTATTAGTTTCTATAAAAATATTACCTCTTTAAACTCCAAATGTCAATATCACAATAACATTTTGGTTTGATCAAATAGAGTTTATTTTGTTCATAATAAATTTATTATAAATAATTTGATTGATTTTTTATTAAATTATTTTATAATATTAAACCTTTTCCCGTATTTTTAATCGAATATTTTTTTTGTTAATATGATAACTATTTTGGAGGATAATTATGCCTACTTATGATTACGAATGTCAGGATTGCGGATATAAATTCGAAAAGTTTCAATCAATCACAGAACAGCATTTAACCAATTGCCCTCAATGTGATGGAAAAGTGAAAAGGCTCATTGGATTGGGTGCCGGAATAATTTTTAAAGGGTCCGGCTTTTATTGCACAGATTACAAAACAAAAGAGAAACCATCAAAAACTTCAGATTCATGCGCCAGTTGTTGTGATGCAAAAAAAAACGGAAATTGCCCTAACGAATAATTCACTTTTTTAATGAGTAACCTTGACCACCTTCATGAAAAAATCAGGCTAAATCCTGATGATCTGTTTTCTGAAGAGACTATTTTTTTTCTGAGAAACGCTATTTCTGCGGCTTCAGGAAATGAGATTTTTTTTGTCGGTTCAATTAACAATGACGGCATAGTTGATACTGTAAAAATATATGCTCGTGGAAATCAATCCGAAGTTCCCGCTATTTTAAACGCAGTGCAACAAAGCGAAGTTATTATACATAACCATCCAAATGATGATCTGACACCTTCATCCGCAGATCTGGATATTTCTTCTCTATTGGGGCAAAAAGGTGCCGGATCATATATAATAGATAACAACGTAACCCGCTGTTATGTAATTGTTTTTCCCGCTAAGAAAACTGAATTGAATTACCTTGATTCCGCTTCTCTCGCCGCGTTAATAGAACCCGATGGATTGTTCAGTAAATCTTTTGCCGGTTATGAGTATCGCCCTCAACAAGTGGATATGTTAACTCATGTGTGTGAATCATTAAACAAGTCAAAAGTTGTTCTCATTGAAGCAGGTACCGGTACCGGAAAGAGCATGGCATACCTTCTTCCGGTAATCAAATGGGCAATCGCAAACAAAGAAAGGTGCATCATATCCACAAATACGATCAATTTGCAGGAACAACTTGTATACAAAGATATACCTGATTTGCAGAAAATATTGCCCGATAAATTTAGGATATGCCTTGTAAAAGGAAGACAGAATTATATATGTAAACGAAAACTCAACATGATCCTTCAATCACCGGAAACTCAAATAGAACAAAATCAATACGAAGAACTTACACAATTGAGTAAATGGGCTGATAAAACCGATGACGGGAGTCTGTCCGATCTTAATTTTGTACCGGATGAAGATCTATGGGAAAAGGTTTCATCCGATACTGAATCCTGCCTGAGGGCGAGATGCGCGTTATTTCGCGATTGCTTTGTAACCAAAGCGAGAAGAAAAGCGAATGAGTCCGATATTCTTATCGCAAACCATCACCTGTTCTTTGCTGACATAGCCATAAAAAAAGAGGCCGGGTTTACAAGCGATATAGGCATATTACCTCCATTTAGAAGGGTTGTTCTTGATGAGGCTCATCATATCGAAGATGTCGCGACCTCGTATTTCGGCATACGGATCACCGAAATTGGGTTATTGCGCACTATAAATAGATTATACCATGTTTCAGGCAACAAAGAGAAAGGATTATGGGTACTTCTCGCTAAAAAACTTAATTCTTTACCTCAATCGAAAGAGTTAACTGAACTAAACCATAAAATTTTTATGGAATTTATAGAACGAAAGAAAGTTGTGGAGAATCACGCGAAGAATTTTTTTTACTTCTTCAAATCTTTTTTCGATGAAATTGTAGGCGATAAATCACAGGAAAATAAGTGGAGAATACCTGAAGATAGAAATTCGATCAAAAACTGGCACGAATATGTCAGAGACCCTCTGGCAATATTGCGTCAGGAATCAAAAGAATACTTTAAACTGATGAAAAGTTTTATTGATGAGTTATCCCGGTTTGCGGAATATAAAAATTTCAATATTTCCAACGAGTTAACCGAACTCAGCGCAATGCGTACACGGATTGAACGCCAGATTTATGAGATGGATTGGGTTTTGAATTCGTCACAAGAAGAATCTATCGACGTTAGATGGATAGAAAAATCAAAAAAAGGTAGAATCCATTTAAATTCGGCCCCAATCCACGTTGATGACAAAATTTATGATTATATTTTAAACAGGTTTCCGACTTTGATACTTACTTCAGCCACACTAACTACTGAAGGAAACTTTGATTTTATTTCACATAGATTAGGATTAGCCAAACTGGAGAAAGATCGTTTTTCGAGCAATCTTATACCGTCTCCGTTTGATTATAAAAAACAGGTTCTGATTGCCGTGCCTGAAGATATACCTGAACCCGATAACAAATCTTTCGATACATTATCGTCCGATATAATTACGGAAATATTGCGGATCACTCTTGGCGGTACCTTTGTTTTATTTACTTCGTTTCTATCTCTGCGTAACTGTTATAGACAGGTTTCCGGTAAACTTAAGAAAAATAATTTTAATTTTCTTATGCAAGGGGATGAACCGCGTCATAATCTGCTTGACCGATTTAGAAAAGATAGAAGCAGTGTTTTGTTCGGAACAGATAGTTTCTGGGAAGGTGTTGATGTAAAAGGAAAATCACTTGAATGCGTGATATTAAGCCGTCTTCCCTTCCGGGTACCAACAGACCCTGTAGTTGAGGCAAGAGTTGAGTATATAAAAAATAAAGGCGGCAACCCTTTTGTTGATTATATTGTTCCGCTTGCGGTAGTAAAATTCAGACAGGGATTCGGAAGGTTAATCCGGACGAAAACAGATCGCGGAGCGGTTATTATTTTAGACAAAAGAGTGATGACAAAAAATTACGGCAAAAAATTTATTCATTCTCTGCCGGAATGTGATTTTATTTATGAAAATACCGATAAAATTTTAGCTAAACTCAATAAATTTCTATTGACATAATTTAAAAGTTTACTTAACATATGTGCGTTTAATGCATCAGAATTGAGTTTTAGTTCTCTGATATATTTTATGTCGGGCGGTTAGCTCAGCTGGGAGAGCACATGCCTTACAAGCATGGGGTCACAAGTTCGATCCTTGTACCGCCCACCATTACTAATATAAAGTTTTCTGCGGGGACGTAGTTCAATCCGGTTAGAGCACTGCCCTGTCACGGCAGAAGTTGCGAGTTCGAGCCTCGTCGTCCCCGCCATATTTAAAAAGCCTGTCAAATAAATTTGACAGGCTTTTTCTTTTTAGACAACCAAAATTCGCTTCATTTATTTTCAACTTATTCAAAAAAAATTTCTCTATTCTTATAAAAGATATTTTAAATTACCACCATATCAGATTTTCATTATTGCAATATACTGAATAAAATCTTTTTTATTGAGGACTCACATGAAAGAAATACTCTCACGGTTATATATAGGATCCTTTTCGGATGCTCAGTCTCCCGACGATATTATTACCGCCAGGCTTAATGTCGCGGAAGAAAGAGATATACCGCCAAAGAGCCAAATTCTCGATAAGAAAATAGCTATACGAGATATGAATCCTATCCCGATAGATCAGCTACTCGATGCTGTACAATTCATAAAAGATAATATAGCCCGTCATACTATTTTGGTATCTTGCAACGCCGGAGTTGGAAGATCCCCATCAGTGGTTATAGCGTATTTGTGTTTATGCGGTTTTGGGTTCGGAGAAGCTATAGAGTTTGTCGCGAGAAAAAAACATGACGTCTCCATTCTTCCTAATCTGATTGAATCTATCGATTCCATTACACGATTAGTGTAACCATAGGTTACAAGAATAAATATACAATTCTTTTTTCATTACTTATGCTTATCATAAGAGATATTACATTACATTTATATTTCATTTTATATATTTTTATTGCTTTTTCTTACACATTTTATTAGTATTGTATTATTCTTAAAATAACAAGGAGACTAATTATGAAAAAACAAATTACTCTGTTTATTATTTTGTTAATACTGTTTTGCAAAATATCCTTTATAAAAGCAGAAATAGAAATAATTAGAATAACTGATAACAATTCCAATGATATAAATCCACGCATTTTTAATGATAATATTTACTGGATAAATGATACAAATATATTTACTTATCGAGATCATAGCATTATTCAATTAACTAATAATAATATAACAATAAATAGTTATGATGTATCTGGTAATAATATCGTATACAGTGCAGGACAGGTATATCTATATAATGGAATGACGACAACAAATATTTCCAATAATACATATTATAACAGCTCAGTTAAAATAAGCGGAAATAATATTGTATGGGAAGCAAATCGTGCTATATTTTATTATAATGGTTCAAAAATTACCCAATTGACAGATAATTCTTGGACTGGTCATGAACCAGTTATAAACGGTGATAATATTGTATGGTGGGGGCAAACGCCAGAAGATGATTATGACACAGAAATATTTTATTATAATGGAATTTCAATTAATAAGATAACTGATAATAATACATATGATTATTACCCTCGAATTAATACTAACAATAATATAGTATGGCAGGGATATGATGTTAATGGTGATGATACAGAAATATTTTATTATAACGGTTCAACAGTTATGCAATTAACAAATAATGAAATGAACGATACTTTTCCACAAATTAGTAATAATAATCATATTACTTGGCTTGGTTCAGACGGAGATGAGTCAGAAATATTTTATTATAATGGTATTTCAATATCCCAATTGACTAATAATGATTATTTAGAATTAGCGCCAAAAATATTTAATAACTATGTTGTTTGGGAAGGATTAACTTCAAACGTAATTAAATCTGATACAGATTATGAGATATTTTTTTATGACGGTAGTACAGTTTTAAGGCTTACAAAAAATGATTATGAAGACCTCTTTCCAGATGTAAGCGACTTTGGGATTGTCTGGCAATCAGATAGGGAGGATAATGAGATTATTTTAGCAAAAATAGTTCCTGAACCGTCTTTATTTTTATATTTATTTCTCGGATTTTCTTGTATATGTTTTTTGGTTAAAAGGTAGAATTTTATTTTATCCCTGTAGATTTTATTCCGTATTATAGCTTTGCTATAATCCATTATACTCGCTACATTGATACAAGAGTGGGCGGTACGGGATTCGAACCCATGACCTCTGGTTCCGGAGACCAACGCTCTATCCAGCTGAGCTAACCGCCCATTATAACTTATTTATTCTGCATTTACAAATTCAATGCAATATGGTAAATTCTTTACTTTATATTGTCAATTTGAAATATTTTTTAATAAGTTAATCATATGTATCCCATATCAAATCAGACAATTATATCACTGTATTTCTAATGACCTTTTATATAAAATGATATTTATTTCTCCTCAATTACACTAAACTTAACATTAACTGTAAGCGCAAATGTATGTGCAATCAGTAGGATAAAAATGGGGTATATTTCATAAAATGCCCTCATTTCATAAATTATTCCGAAAGGTAAAGCTAACAAAAACAGCGGTATTATGATAACCATACTATAACGGAGAAACAACGGTTTAGCATTCCATTGGTAAAACAAAATCAACATTATAAAAATAGTAAATAAATAAACTGATAATTGATATTTATCTAACAATAATTTAATATTTACGCTTAATAGATGGAACTCAACAACACTGCCAGGATTATTATAGTATATCAAATACAATAATAATTTTATGAACAAAAACAACAATACCTGACCTATCAATAAAGAAATATATTTTTTTCTTGTTATTATCCGACCATAAAAATATATCGAAAATATTAGGGTTAGAAGAATAGTAGTTTCTTTGTTAAATAACGATAATATATACACAACAATAAAACTAAACCATTTTTGATTTCGCATCAATCCCAATCCAAGAGTAAATAAAAATAACGTTGCAAAATCATATAGTTGTTCCCAATAAAAAAAGGTAGGCAATCCCAATAATGATACTATTATCACCAAATATCTGAAAACTATATCGGTATCATAAATACTTTTAAATAAATAATTAAATGAAACTACAAACCCAAGCAAACATATATAAATATATATTGATAAAAACGAATACTCAAAAATGAATTTACAATCCATTTTTTTTGCTACAAGCAATGAGTTTATTTTAGTCATTGGCAATTTTTCTAAAACCGTTTTCCTTATCTCTCCTGGTATAAGATTAACAGTAAATCTTGTTAGAGATGGCAAAAACGTTCGGTATACAAAAGGTTTTTTTGCGTCACCATAAATCATTTTAACAGAATTGTAATCTTCTGACTCATATGGGAAAAATCCTCGTATGAAGATAGAGAAAATAATACTGCATAAAATTATGATAAGTATTTTTGCGATTATTTTCATACCTAAATATATCTACTTATTTTTCACTATATTTTATTACTTAATTAAACCAAGACGCTGTAACGGCCAGTATATCATAAACGCGAGACCTTTGAGATTTTTCGACGGAACGTATCCCCAGAACCTGCTGTCCTTACTGCTCGGACTATTATCTCCTAAAACAAAATATGAATTCTCAGGAACATAAATTGATTTAAACCTGCCTCCAAAAGGACCTTCGTTAAGATATGGGATCCGTTTAAAAATATCAGGTTTATCAAGAACCTTATCGTTTACAAGGACTACTCCTTCTTTCGGACCTATCGGGCCATTAGTAAGAATTCTCCTGCAGGTTGCGCATTCACCCTGTATATATATTTCTCCATTTGGTTTATAAATTTTTATCGGATTTACGATATGTTTTATTTCACCGCAAAACTCACACTGAACAAACAACATTTCCCGTCGCAACCCTAATATTTCTATCTTATCTCCCGGTAACCCTATCAATCGCTTAATAAAATCTTTCTTGCGTTCATCCTCATCTAAAAGCGCTATATCTTCTGTAGAGAAAACAACAACATCACCGCGCTGAGGTTTTCTGAGTTCATGAAACGTGTAATACGGTATTTTGATATCGGTAAAAAGTATTCCTGTAGGTGTTTTCGCACCATAAATAAATTTATTTACAAGGATCCTATCGCCAATACCATAATAATTGGCTCCATGCAAAGTAGGTTGCATGGACCCAGTCGGTATTTTAAAAGCCTGAACCACAAAATTTCGTATCAGCAACGCGAGAATTACCGCAGTTATAATTGCTTCAGCATATTCACGAAATACTGATTTTTTGTATATTCTCAAAACTTTATCTGTACGGTTAGAAAAATCGATGAATCGGTCTTCAAGTTGCTGAGGTTCGCGACATTGTTTTATAAAATCCTTCAATTCAGTTAATTCCAGATTAATACTATCTATCTGTTTCGGATCAATCTTTGATGAATTTTTATCCAGTATCTTTTTTATTTCCTTTAAGTTAGCTCTGGCATGTTTTTTATATCTTCTTAATTTCATCCATTTAAACAAATTCATCTAACACCTTTTCTATGTTAATCCATTTTAAGAACACTTAAAAAAGCATTTTGCGGAATACTGACTTTTCCGATTTGTTTCATTCTTTTTTTGCCTTCTTTTTGCTTCTCCCACAATTTCCGTTTCCGGGTAATATCACCGCCATAACATTTCGCGGTTACGTCTTTTTTCATCGCTGAAATTGTTTCGCGGGCGATAATTTTACCGCCGATTGATGCCTGTATGGCAATTTGAAAAAGATGCCGAGGTATAACTTGTTTTAATTTCTCCGCTACTTGTCTTCCTTTTTCATGTGCTTTTTCTTTATACACGATAAATGAAAACGCATCCACTATTTCCCCGTTAACCATCATGTCTACCTTAACGACATCGGAAGGTTTGTATCCGGTTATCTCATAATCCATGGAACCATATCCGCGAGTTAACGATTTCAGCCTGTCATAGAAATCTATAACAACTTCAGCGAGAGGCATATCAAAAGTTAACAACACTCTTTCCGCATCAAGAGTTTCTGTATTTTTGCATTCGCCCCTCCGGTCTCTGGCAAGCTGCATGATATTTCCGATATATTCATTTGGAGTAATTATCCTTACAAAGATATAAGGTTCTTCTATTTCCTCGATTTCAGTGGGGCTGGGAAATTTTGTAGGGTTATCTATTTCAATTATCTCCCCGTCAGTCATCATAAGCCTGTAAACTACGCTCGGGGATGTTGAAACAAGATCGATTTCGTATTCACGCTGAAGCCGTTCCATAATAATTTCCATATGAAGCAACCCCAGAAACCCACATCTAAAACCAAACCCGAGAGCAACAGACGTTTCCGGTTCATAATAGAAAGAACTGTCATTTAATTTAAGTTTATCCAATGCGTCTTTTAACAGTTCGTAATCATTGGTATCTACAGGATACATACCGCAAAAAACCATCGGATGAACTTTTTTGAATCCCGGAAGTGCTGAATCAGCCGCCATTTTATCATCAGTTATAGTATCACCGATATTTATATCTTGCGGAGTTTTGATATTTGCAATAACATACCCTACTTCTCCCTCACACAGATAATCGACAGGAACACTTTTTAGTTTAAACGTCCCTACCTCAATTACATCATAGACTTTATTACTGCTCATCATCCTGATTGTCATATTTTTTCGGATCATTCCCGAAAATATTCTTATATAAACAATCACTCCGCGATAATTATCGTAAACCGAATCAAAGATAAGGGCTCTGAGCCTATTATCCTCAAAATATTTTTTTGGCGGCGGAATTTTTTTTACAATAGTTTCCAGCACATCAGCTACACCTAATCCTGTTTTTGCGCTGACAGAAATCGCTTCATCACCCGGCAAACCTATAACATCCTCAAGTTGCCGTTTAACTTCCGGCACTCTCGCTATAGGCAGGTCTATTTTGTTTATGATGGGTATAATTTCGAGATTATTTTCCAAAGCGAGATGGACATTCGCAACAGTTTGCGCTTCAACACCCTGTGAAGCGTCTATCAATAACAACGCACCTTCACACGCGGCAAGGCTTCTTGACACCTCATATGTAAAGTCAACGTGTCCGGGCGTATCTATCAGATTGAGTATATATTCTTCGCCATCGTTTGCCTTATAAATAAGGCGGATAGCGTGAGCCTTGATGGTTATGCCGCGTTCCCGTTCCAGATCCATATCATCAAGAATCTGATCACGGAACTCACGGTCTGTGATTGTATTTGTATAAAGAAGCAACCTGTCAGCAAGCGTAGATTTACCATGATCGATATGTGCTATTATCGAGAAATTCCTAATTTTTTCCTTACTTAAACTCATATTCAGTTACCAATTTTTGTTTTTAGACTCCGTTTCAAATTTGAGGTTAAAATAATACCGTTTTTTTTATTTTAAATCAAAGAAAATATAAAACTTATTTGTTATTCAATAGGTATATCCTGTTTACCTGTTAACCGGCTATATGCTTCGATATACTTCTGAAATGTTTTATTGATAATATAATCCGGCAATTCAGGAACAGGAGGATTTTTATCCCAGTGAATCGATTCCAGATAATCCCTGACAAATTGTTTATCAAAACTTGCCTGTTCTTTTCCAACAGCATAATCCTGAACAGGCCAGAATCTTGAAGAATCAGGGGTTAATATTTCATCGATTAAAATGATTTTATCGTCAATCCACCCGAACTCAAATTTAGTATCAGCAATTATAATACCGCTTTTTAACGCGTAGTTCTGCGCTTGCTCATAAATTTTTATACTTGTCTCGCGAAGATAATTGAAATTATCTCTACCGACAATATTTACAGTTTGTTTCTCGTTAATATTCTCATCATGCCCTTCTTCAGCTTTTGTTGCCGGAGTAAATATCGGTGTGGGTAATTTCGATCCTTTCTGTAATCCGGTAGGCAATTTAATTCCACATACGGATCCATTTTGTATATAATCTTTATAGCCTGATCCGGCAAGATATCCCCTGACAACACATTCTATCGGGAAAACATTTGTTTTCCTGACAATAATGCTTCTACCCCACAATATACTTTTATATGGCTGAAGGAAACCGGGAAATTTATCAAAATCGGTTTCAACAATATGATTCGATATAGTATCTTTGAAATAATCGAACCAGAAACATGATATTTTTGATAATATTATTCCTTTTTTTGGAATCGGATTAGGTAAAATATGGTCGAATGCCGATATCCTGTCGGTTGCTACCATCAAAATATGGTTGTCATCTATCTTGTAAATATCTCTTACTTTGCCTTGTTTTATCAACGGGCACTCAGGTAGACTCAACGGTTTGTATTCTTCAAATTTATACATTTATTAACCCCCTTTATAATAAATAATGAATTAGCAGAGAAAATAGATAATATCTGATTACAAATAAAATGGCAAGATTGATTTGACCAAATTATTGCACAAAAAAAAGGGCCGATTTCCAAATTAAAATCGGCCCTTTTGTTGAATCAAACTTAATTACGGTTGTTTCATTGCTGATTCCGTACCGCCAAACCGTGTTCCATTAATTTCTTTCATATCTCCTTCTTCGAAATCATTTGTTCCAATAATTTTCGAAGATCCGAAGAAATTAATGTATACCGTGCTTGTCGCACTACCTATTTTTAAAGTTAAGGCAAGGCTTCTGCTCAATACACGATACGGATATGTAGCGTCTCTTGTATATGTTATGGTGTAATGGTTCAGATATGTTATAGTCATCAGATACGATGCATGGATAATTTCCGTACCATTATTGAAGAAGAAGAACCAATATTCATAAGATACACCATTTTCAGTAATAATGTATTTGTCCAGGTAACCATTAGAATCATAATAATACTCGGTTAATCTTCCTGATGGTTCAGTTAGCGTAGATAATCTAAGATGTTTATTGTTGAATATTTCATAATACCTTTCGCCATTAACCGGATCTGTAATCCTAACACTGCTGATCTTTCCGGCTGTTCTATAATAGTTAGCAACAACACCATTATCGGTAATTGATTTCACATAACCATTAGAATCAAGAACCTGAACAACTCCATCACTTCTGGTTATTTTCGTATCAGATCCCTGAGCGGTATAGGTCATAACCAATCCGTTAGCGTTTGTTATAGAAGTTAAAGCGCCGTTCGCGTCATAGTTTTGAACATGCCCATGATCGGTTACATTCCTAAGTTTACCTGTTGAATCCATTGTGATACTGGCATTATTGGCAACAACAATACTATAATCTACAATTGATCCGCCACTTCTATTTATGGTAAAGCTTGAACCATCCTGCTCGGTAATTGAATTAATCTGGTATACATTGCTACCAAGATTAGCTCCGTAAGTTATTGTTCTTGTTAATGTGCCTGAACCATCGATAAACTTTGTTCTCAATAATGTACCTGTACTTGAGAAATACCTGTTCATACCGTTCCATCGAACAACTGTTTCCGAACCTTCAGTCCAGTAATAAGCATTGGTATAACTTACTACATTGGTAGGTGTAGTACCATTATTTGTTAGAGTAACCACAGTACCACCGGATTTTTGAACCATGTTTGACGCAAAAACAGTAAAGAAGTAATACCATGTACTGTCAGCGGCGTTATAATATACCATACAGTTATTAGCTTCTTCACGATACTGTTGTAACTGGCTACCATCAGCCAAATTCGCAAGTATACCACCACTCGCGCTTGTCTGGCTTATGAACGTTCCATTGTCAGACAATCTTAAAACAATGGATTCCGGAGTTGGTGAAGCAAAATAAGCTTGTTTCTTAACTATCACATTAGCATAACCTGTAGAATGAAAAGTTTTATAATCAGCTACACCGGATGTTACGCTTATTATTGCATCCGCATATCCATCACCGGCATCAAATCTAAGCATAGTTTTACCATTATCTTTAATATTGAATATTCTGCCACCGGATGCATTGATATTATAGAATATATCACCGTCATTATCGGTCTGGCTAAGCAGGTTGCCGTTAGCATCATTATGGTTTATAACGCCAACGTACGCACCATTGGAGTTATATTCCAAATACTGTCTTTGCGGATAACCATATTGTGAATAATCATAATAGTGATTTCCTTCGTATGTAGTTACATTAGTAAGTATTCCACTATTATCATATTCCATTATAGAACCATCATGATTAGTTTGGCGTGTTCCCTGAACAATTCCCTCATTATCTCTTAGATAATCATCTATATCACCGCTACCGTAAGTTTGCGATAACAGGTTGCCATCGTTGTCATAAAGCTCAATCAAACCGCCATTATGCGTTCTATAATCAGGTTTACCGGTGATACCTGTTGTGGTGTCTATACCGCTGTCATATTTACCATTTTTATTTACATCAGTATATTTTACCCATGTTCCGGCGGTATCATATACATAAACAAAACTTGTTGAGACATTCGCGGCAGTATTATAATCGACTCCTGTTCCTATTAATACCATCTCAGCACGTAATCTACCGTTATATTTGCCATCTCTGATTTCAATTCTATCTCCAGCCGGATTAAGTATTCGGGTAACTTCTTTCGTAGTATCAGCACTCCATGTTTCTCTTATGCTGTACTGAGTGGTTTCCGTAGCACTATCCCAGATTCCGTTTTCATTGGTGTCAACGTAGCCAATTTGCCGCCCATTTGCATCATAAGTATAAACAATGCTCTTCTGGATATATGCTGGATTCTTATAGCTCTGATTCTTTGTAACTTCCATATATCCACATACACGGTTTTGGTTGTCGACGATCATTACGGTATCAGGATCGCTGGCATTCAATCCAGGTGTACGGACAGCTCTCCAGTTGGTTACCGGCCAGTTCATTTCTGTTATAGTATTGTTTTCATTATTATGCTGATAAACGATCATCTCTGTTTTCAGATTACCATTAGTATCACGTTCATACCGTTTAACCATGAGTATATTGCCGGTTTCATAATCACGCTCAACAACAAGGCCATCTGCATAATACTTTGTTTCAACCAGTTCCCAATCAGATCCTCTGCCAATATAATATCTGAAATCATAAGTTGTTATTGGCACATTATATGCTGTAGCCGAATTATACTCTGAATTATCGTCTTTAGTATATTGAATCATATTTCCTAAAGTATCCTGAATATACCTAACATTTCCGTTTGCCCAATAATCATATATAGTTACAACCTTGCGCGGATCTGTCTGTTCAACGAGCCTGCTGTTAGTATCAAATACCTGAACAGTACCATTTTCCTGTGTTACTCTTGTGTAACCATTAGGCAGTGTTTGAGAGTTATAATTTGTTTCCGATTCTATTTGACCCGTACTCCGTATTCTTACTATACTTTTATATTTAATACCATTGGAGTAATAATCCTCATAAACTCTATCCCTGCTGATGTCATTATGGTCAAACCTGTAAAGTTTCTGGTCGATATCATAATAGTATATAACATAATCTCCATCTGCGGCACCTTCCGTAGGTGTCCGATTCAATCTAACTTCCATAGTACCATTTGAGTTATATGTTGTGATTCTTTCGGCATCACCGACATAGGTTCCGGAACGGAAGAATGCGGTATCCGAAATTACATCTCCGTTGACGTTAAACGCAGTACTTGATTCAGATTGATCAACTCCGGCATTATAAATACCATCATTATTATGATCTATCCATCCACGACGGGCAGTAGAACTCGGATACGTGTATATTATATATGTAGCGGTACCATTTATGTCATATTCTCTTTTCTTTATCAGGTTACCGTCCGGATCCGATAATTGTTTCACTTTTTTACCCGCTGACGGATAATTAAATAATGTTGTAGTTACATATCCTGCATGGTAAGTTCCAAATTCGTCGTTATATTTATCAACTCTTGATACAGTTGTTCCGTCATCATCAAAATATGTAGCTTCAGTGACATTACCATTAGCATCATATACAACTTTGTTGCTAAGCAGATTTTCACCGGAATCTCTCACCATATTTTTATTTGAATCCACATATCCCCATCTGATTAAACCGACATACTCAAATATAGTACTTTCGATAATTACATTCGCTTCAGGTGTACCGTTGAGAATGGTATCTTTTGTTGTCTGAATAACCATAAATCGCCCTTCATTATCCGATACCATAATAGTATCTCTTGCTGTCGGGCTATTTATGTTTCTTGTTTTTGTCCAATCCTGCTGAGGTACATTATATTCCTGGATAAACTGCATTGTTGTACCATCCGGCTGATATCCTGTTACAGAAATAACCTCGCCTTCACAGTCATAAACCGCCACAGATTCCAGTTTATTTTCACCTGCTTCTCTTATTGCGTTTTTGTTTTCATCAACATAACCTTTTCTAAAGAAATTTGTACCATCATTTGAGTATTCATATATAGTACTTTTATCAACGTCATCTGCAACTTTATAGTTTCCCCAGGATGATTTTAATGTCATATAAATCTTCATCTGGGATTTATCATCCATGATTTGTATTGTATCCTTTCCGGCAGGTTGGTTAACCAATCGTATAACTGTATAATCGTCCGCCGGCCAATCGAATTCCATAACATTATC
>CAYVGJ010000001.1:266160-310360 GCA_964451165.1 uncultured bacterium | reverse complement strand
TACGCCCGATAGGATTCGAACCTATGACCTACGGATTAGAAGTCCGTTGCTCTATCCAGCTGAGCTACGGGCGCACAAAAGATATGATTTTCCAAAAACTAAAATTTTGCAATATAATATCAAACAAAAAAAATTTTTTCCACAATTTTATTCAACCTATCTTAATTTTATTAGGAACATTAACGGCATATTATTGACAAAACAAAAAACTTCTTTCTTTTTGAAAAAAGAAACAAAAACTTTTTCTATAGATGCTTCGCATCCTGTTTTTTATTAAAGAATTATTCCAACAGCAACTATCCCCAGAAACAACAATGAAATAAGAATAACCTGTAACCTTTTGTTGGGAATATACAACAAAATCCACCCTATCAAAATCAGATAAAGAATAAGGAAAATATAATTTATCTGAGCGAAATAAAAACGGATCGGAATTTTCTCATAAAACAAATCCGACAAAAACAATATCAGATTTATCATAACCACATTGAAATAATTAATCGACTGCGCCAGAAAACCCGACACAAACCCCGCAACCGATGCAAACATACCCGCAATTACCACAACATCAGCAATAAACACCACCAGCGCGCCCGATACAAACCCAAACGCGTAAAATACACCCTGCCTGTACGCGGAAAACGGCGATATAACCATCCAAACAGCCAGTGAAGTAACAGCGTATCGCGCGAGAACCCCCCGTTTCGACACATCCCGCGCCAGAACCGGATACACAAAAATCAACGCCATTACCGCAAGATACGAATACTGAAACCCGGCATCATATATCAATCTCGGTATAAATATAAGCTGGAGCAATCCCGCAAAAAGTATGGCATACTCTGGTTTGCGCTCACGGTTTAATAATCCGGCAAATATATAAAAAAATACCGTCAGTACCGCCCTTACTATCGATACGCCAAACCCGACAAGAAACAGATAAAATAACAGTACCGGAACAAGTAACAATTCGGCATACCGCTTTTTCAATCCCAAAAACTGAAAAAAAGTTACCAGAACAAACGCGAGACACCCTACATGCAATCCCGATACAACAAGAATATGGATCATCCCCAACTCCGATAACCTGTTGACCATGTAGTAAGCAAGATTCAGCCTTTCCCCAAAAACCATAGCCTTCACATACTGCGATTCCTCAGATATGTTATCACCGGCATTCAGGTTATCGAGCATCTTTTGCCGGGCAGTATTCAAAAAAGAAAAAAAACCTCTGCGCGCTATCAACGCACATTTACCTGAATCCGTTTTTGCTATGAAAGATATCCCGTGAAAATATAAATACTCACGATAGGTTATAGTTCTGTTTAACCTGTATCGCGAAGGCAGGTATAATCTCGCCTCCATGCTTATCTGATCACCAAATCGAGGGACAAATGATTCTTCCTCAATAGTCATATGAACAGCAAATTTCGCTTTTACAGGTGAATATGAAGAAAAATAAAATTTTGCTCTTTTGGTTTTATCATCTTTAATTTGTGGAAAACTTACAACACGCCCTTTTAATTCTATTGTTTTTTTTGAATTGGTATAAGGCAAAAGAACATTTCCCAGTAAATTCAGTTTCGCATCATGGATATTCAGCCTGATTACGCCGGATACGAAAGATATCACACAAACCAACCCGGCAAAAAAAAGGTATTTTTTCGAACAGAATAAAAATAAAAAAATTAACGCGAAAATCAAAACCACACAGACAACCGCCAGTATCCGGGCAGATACGAAATCACCCCAGAACAATCCGCAAATAAAAAACGATGATACCCACAAAAAAAGAGGGAACCGGTTGAATCTGGTGTCGTCTCGTAATCTGAACAAAAAGTTTTTCAGCAATTTATCCTACTGAACTTATTTTCTTTCTTCGATTATCGGTTGAATTTTATCCTGAGGGATATATTCGTTTCCAATCTGGGTATAACAATAAGACAGAATTTTATTCAGTTCCTGATCATCCGGGAATTTTTTTAATCCGACCTGAAGTGTGGCTATTGCCTTGTCATATTTATCGCTCATAGCATATGCGGTAGCCAATAGCAGGTACAGATCCTTTATTTCCGGATTTATAGATAATCCCTGGCCGGCGAAATAAATCGCCATCAGGTACGAGTTCTGGCTAAGGAAAACTCTGGTAATTCCTACATAAGCGTCCACACTTTCAGGATACGTGCCAATACATCGCGTATAAATTTTGACGGATTTATCGGAATTGCCTTGCTCAAAATAGAAATCGGCGAGTTTAAGCATAATTTTCTCATCTTTAGGCAAAAACCGCAAAGCGTACTCGAAGTTTTTTTCCGATTTTTCATAATCATGTGTATTATAATATTTCTCACCGATTAAAAAAAACGCCCAACCGGCACAACTCTGCAAGAAGGATTTATTCTGAGAATTGCTAAACAAATAATAGAGTTCCTGCGTTAAATGTTTCGCAAAATATATTCGCGCGTTAAAAATGTAATTAAGATACCTTTTCCAGTCGATTTTCTTCCTGTCAGCCTTTTTTCTGTCCTCGTTTTTTATAACCGATTCAGTCTGAGCGACAAGTTTGCCTAAATGATGAGCCATTGAAGAGGTATTTTCGAGTTTGCCCATCTGTTTCCATATTTGCGTATCGGTTTCAAGCTGAACAGCTATCCGGTTTAAAACAGCATCTATATTATTAAGTTTCCCGCTCATCCTGTACGACCGGATAATTCCGCCTTCAGTGGCATCCAAAACTTTTGTCGTGATTATAATCTGATCATTTACTATGCTGTAATCGTTTACAACAAGCACCTGCGCCTCAACCAATCCGCCTATATACTGAATTATACGCGGATTGTTCAGGTTTGTCCTGACATCAAGGTTCCTTTTCATAATACGGTCGTTAATTATATTCAACCCCACAACCTGAAATTTATTTGAAGTAAAAAGAACCGACGCAAGTTTTTCCCTGAGAGAATAATCCAGAACCTCCTTCGCGGAATTTTTGGATTCACTTAAAAACTGAAAAACAGCTACGCTTGTTTTAGCCGGTGACTTTATATCCTGACCGTATAAACTAAAAACACAATTGAGTACTGCTATAAAAACCGGCAACTTTATTTTCATTTAACCTTGTCTTCTTTTTTAATACTCCTGCTGTTTTCCAGTTGAGCAATAAGTTTATCTTTAACTTCGCTGATCCGTTTCTGGACTCTTACATCTAATTCATTTATCGATATATTCAATCTTTTTTTAACACAATTGTCTATTGATTTTTTATGTTTAAGATCATTTAGGATATCTATGCAACTTTCCAAACCATAATTTTTTAAAATATAACTTGTGCTTATCAATGATTTAATATAAGCAAGACGTATAGATTTATTAAGACCGATATCATAATCGATCCATTTATTATCACCTTCAAAATTTTCCAGTAATTTTAGACTAAACAGATCGCTTTCCAGTTCAAGATTCGATACGGTAGTAAGATCCAATTTCGTAACCGGTTCGGAAAATACCTGTGCGAGCCCCTCATTTAGCCAGAACGGACAGTTGTCATTTGTAAGGTACCTTACAAGTACATGAGTATACTCGTGGTAAACTATACTTTTCAGGTACTGGTCATTATTTAGTTTCGGGGATAACCTGATACGTATTTTACCGTCATATAAACTCGCGACAGGTCCTTTAGCCGATGTAGCCTCAAAAAATTCATCGGCTTCATATATAATCACAATTACTTCATTGAGAGGATAATAATCGAGTTTCTGACCAATATCCGCATAAGCTGATTTGAGTATCTTAAGCACCCTATCGGCGAATCCCGCATAATTTTTACCGTACATTAATCTGAACGGATGAGATGTTTTGGACACAAAATTTTTCTGGATAATCCATTCTCTTTTTGCGCGGGCTAATTTTTTGCTCAATGAAATATTGTTTGACGGATTGGTAATGGAGTTATCCCAGTATTTTATAGCGTTCGCCGGATCACCCTGCTGAAAATATATTTCACCGAGCATAATATAAATCGCCGGATTATCCGCGTCGTATATTTTCGCTATCTCAAGTTCGCCTTTTGAGGATACGTAATCCCCCTCATTTAAATAAATGGACGCTAAAAACACCCGCGCGTCAACCATATTATCTACAAGATTTATCGCGTCTTTGAGCAATTTCCTGGCGGATTCAACATCGCCTTTGTCTTTTTTTTCAACCGCCTGCCCGATGTATGCCCTGGATAAATTGTATTTGAGTTCCGGTGAATCCGGGCTAAGATCATAAGCTTTTTTGAAATTAGCAACTGCGCTATTATATTTTTTATTCTTATAATCTTGTTTACCGGCTTCGACATAATTCTTTATATCTCGCGCAACAAACTCATCAAGACAAAAAATATTTCCGGCAATTATAAATGTAATAATTAATCCTAAAAAATATCCCCGCATTTTAACCTTTACATAAAAAATAATTATAAATATTATGATCTATATCGAATGTGCCCACTTATTTTATTAATCTTTTTTGATAATTCAATATAATATTCAGTTTGATTTTTTTAAATATTTTGCTGAACTGTATTTCAGGCAATATTGAAAATTTCATTATATCGGTGTAAAATATTATACTAATGATTTCGTCTCAATTTTAAGGTATTTTTATGTCCATACGAGAAACTTTGCCTAAAAATATAATTGAGCTTCTTAAAGAAAACAATATCGCCAGCGATAAAATAGATCTTTCGTTATCATCCGATATCGATACAGATGGAGGATACGGAAAACAATGGGTTATTGTTGCCGATAGAAAACTTCTGGTTTATAGCAATTCATCCACGCCGCGAGAACTTAACAGGTTCGATCTGAACAACATTACCGAAATAAAATCCCACAATCTTGTCGGTGGACAAGTACTTGAAGTATCCAGTGACGGAACCTTTTTTGAAACAGTCCACTACACCAATTCACAGGCAGACAAATTTTCGCTGGCGGTAAAAATAATCAATGATATGCTCCGCAACCCTGAACTTAAATCGGTTATTCTGGATGAATGGATCGCCGCCGAAGAAGAAAAATTGGCCCGGTCCAAAAAAACCGATATTTCCCAGACCGCCAAACGCAAAACCGCCACCAGGCTTATTCAAATGGCAACTCCATACATGAAATCGTGTATAGTTATGTTTATTTTACTGCTTATTGGAGTAACCATCGACCTGACACCACCATACCTGACAAGAACTTTAGTCGATGATGTACTCGGCCCCAACGCCCAGCACCCGATGTGGCTTATGCAGTTGGTTATCGCATTGCTGGGCATTCAACTTGCCCGAATCGTGATCACCGTGGTAAATAACCGCATAAACACAAGAGTCGGAAACAGATTTGTATTCGATCTGCGGGCGAAATTGTTTAACAAACTTCAACGGTTATCCATCGACTTTTTCGACCGCAAACAGGTCGGCGGGCTGATGAGCAGAGTATCCGCAGATACGGAAGTATTGCAGAGTTTCATCTCCAACATATCACAAGGATTTTTGCTTAATATCGTCCTAATTTTTGGTATAGGCACGGTGTTATTCTCAATGAACTGGAGACTCGGGTTATTTGTGTTGATTCCGGGCCCGCTGGTTATGGTCGCAACAAGAATGTACTGGAAACACATTATCGGGTATTGCAACCGTTATTGGTTCAGCAGATGGCGGATAAACAGTTTTTTAAGCGGAAGTTTATCGGGAATAAGAGTAGTAAAAGCATTCGCGCAGGAACAACGGGAAATCAATGAATTCAAATCAAGAAACAATCAGCTCATGCAGGATGCTTTAGCCATCAATCAGTCATGGTCGACTTTTTTCCCAATAATGTCGATGATGTTCAGTTTAGGAGGTATACTTGTATGGTATGTCGGCGGGCATTTCGTGCTGATCGACGACGCAAAATATCATATCAGCCTCGGCACACTTATCGCATTTTTGAGTTACCTGGGGATGTTTTACGGACCATTGTCGTCGTTAGCTCAACTAAGCCAATGGGCAACACAGGTTCTTACAGCCGCCCACAGGATTTTTGAGATTCTCGACGAGGAAGAAGAATCCGAAGAAGATAAAGATTTTATTCACCTGAATAACATAAATGGAAAAATCGAATTTAAAAACGTCTTTTTCGGATACGTGAGATACCTGCCTGTACTTCAGGATATATCGTTTGCGATCAATCCGGGCGAAAAAGTCGGCATAATCGGCCATAGCGGATCAGGCAAAACCACGATCGCGAATCTGATCTGCAGGTTTTATGAACCGACCTCCGGCCAAATATTTATAGATGATACCGACATCACCCTCATCGACAAAACAGATTTGCGCAACCAGATCGGTGTTGTATTGCAGGACCCGTACCTGTTCCGTGGAACAATTGCGCAAAATATAGCTTACGCGAAACCTAACGCGAATATGGATGAGATAATTCAAGCGGCAAAAATCGCCAATGCCCATGATTTTATCGTACATATGCCCGACGGTTACGATACCCGCATAGGCGAACGCGGAGCCGGGCTAAGCGGTGGCGAACGCCAGCGGCTCTCCATCGCCCGTGTAGTTCTTCGCAACCCGCGGATACTTGTTATGGACGAGGCTACATCATCCATCGATGCCGCATCGGAACGATTAATTCAAAACGCACTCTCGGATCTGATAAAAAACAGAACCACATTCATTATCGCTCACAGGTTATCTACAATCATGAACGTAGATAAGGTTATCGTGATAAAAAACGGTATTCTGAAAGAATTCGGACCACCAAAAGAACTTATAAAAATTCAAAACGGATATTACAGTAAGTTTGTACGCATTCAATCGGATCTGTTCAAACTAAAATCTAATTTTGATATGAATAATTTATAGAGGTTTGTATGGAACAACACAGGATAAATTATATATCACCTGAAAATTCGGAGTTTTCTATTACAGATGGAGATACTCTCCAGCTAAAAACCAACGGGATAATTTATCCGCATGTAAAGGTGTTTCGCTCATACCCGTTAAACCAGACAAACAAATATATTTCTTTAAAAAACGCTTCTACAGAAGATGAACCGGAAATCGGAATAATTAAAGACCTCGATGAGTTCCCGCAAAACACAAAATACTTAATACTCCTTAAACTCGATAAACGATATTTTGTTCCTGTAATCAAAAAAATCGTATTTCTTGAGGAAAAAGGCGACCATCTCTCTTGGGAAGTAGAAACAGATAGAGGCACACGAAAATTTATCGTTCGAAACTCTTATGATAACATTTATCCGTTAAAAAACGGTAAATTTATAGTTATCGACACCCATGCATGCCGTTATGAAATACCCGATAATTCTCTTTTTCAAGGTAAAGCTCTCGGAATTCTGTCAAGACATATTTATTTGTGATAAGAATATTACCGGCTAATAAAAAAGGCGAATACCCTTTTATAGTATTCGCCTTTTTTATTTTCGAGAGATATTAAAAGACCGTTTTAACTGCTCCGCCAACAAACTCAAACGGAAAAGCGAGAGTATTGCCTAAAAAATCTACCGTGTTTTTTATGAATCCTTTATCTTCTTCAATAACAGGCTCATTTCTCAAAATATAATATTTCTTTTCCACAATAGCCGCCGGATCATTCTGCACAATAACCTCTTTTTTCTCAATAAGAACAGGTTTCCCTTCAATCACCATTTTCTCAGTTATTGATTTATCCGGTTCCAATGGAAGCACTCTGGTTTCCTCGTATTTTCTATACTGGGAAAATGAGCTTTTAGTGAAAAACAGCAAAAACAATATCATACAACTAAATCTGATTAACTTCATGGTTGTATCCTTTCGTTAAAGTTCAACGGGACACTTCCAATATTTTCTTAATAATTAGATTTTTCCAATATCGATCAAGTTTATATCCGCCTTTATTTTTATTCACACTGTAATCTTGAATCGATCAAAATCCATTTCAAATAAAAGCTATAGTTTTTTTCACATCCAACAACAGGCAAACATAACTTATCGGGCAATATCCACATGACTAATATTTTCTATATATGTTTGCAAATCAGTTCAATTATGAAATATATTTGCGATGGTATTCATGCCTGATTAATGCTATAATATCGCATATGAAATAAATTAAAAATTATATATGGGAGGCAAATTCATGTTTTCAAAGAAAAGACTTACGGCTGTTTTTTCACTGGTTTTGTTTTGTTTTCAGATTGAATCGGCCCTGTGCAGTACACCTTCAAGTAAAAATATAAGCATTACAATCCCCCCAAACCTTGGCATCACGAAAGAGTCTTATAAGGGCTCAACAAAAAAGAAAATCATTCATATTCAGGATGCACATTGTATTTACAATATCCAAAAAAATATCGCCTCTTTACTCGAGTATTTAAAGGAAAAAGATGAAGTCACGCTGATCGGAATGGAGGGTGTCGCCGATAAAATTGACACGTCAGCTTATCAGAGTTTCCCATTAAAGAATGTGAGGATTAAAGTGTCAGATATGTTTTTAAAAAAGGGTATTATTACAGGAACTGAGTATTTTGCCATCAATAATGATAAACCGGTCGTTATTTGGGGTATTGACGACGCCCAGCTTTATAAACAGAATTTAACAGCATATATTTCTCTTCTTGATCAAAAGAAAGACGCATCGGATCTTGTGGATTCTCTTAAAGGCCAGCTAATGCTTTTGGGAGATTTACTTTATACAGACTCATTCAAAGAGTTCCAGAAAAAATTAAGCCTTTTTGAAATAAATGAAAACCAGGATAATGTCCTACCATATGTACAATACCTTAGAGACAACGCGAATAAAGAAGGGATCGATACAAAACCACTTACCCATTTTAATATTTACCTCAATTGCCTTGAACTCGAGAAAAAGTTCGATCCGGATAAAGCTCAAATGGAATTCGAACAGGTCTACGCAAAAATAAAATACGTTTTACCCGCCGCTAAACAAAAAGAATTTATAGAGAAAGATTTTTACGCTAAAATCAACCGAATCTCACAACTGGAATACTATGATTATATTGAAAAATTATCAGCCGGCCTTAAACTTAACCTCACTGAATTCGCTGATTTTAAAAATTACGTAGCTTACTTAAAAACCATAGACGGGCTCCATTATGGCGAGCTTATTAAAGAATGCAAACAACTCGAGGATTATATCGCGGATAAAATGCTCGTATCCGATGAGCAGAAAGAATGCGCCCGTTTCTCAAAAGCGGCTTCAATTTTAAACCATTTCTTTACACTTGAATTATCTCAGGAAGACATCGCGTTTTTAAAAAAGTATCCGGATTATTTCATCGCTCAAAATCTATATTCTTATCTTGATAAAACTTCAGAAAAACTCAATATGCCTGCTTCATATGAAAAGAACCCCGAACTCTTGGATAAAAGTGTTGAACTGTTGTCGCAATTCTATTTTTCAGCTCAGCAAAGAGATGAAGCAATGATAAGCAACCTTCTCAAACTAATGGAAAACCAGAAAACAGACACCGCCATTTTAGTTGCCGGCGGGTTCCATACCTCGGGATTAACTGATAAACTAAAAGAAAAAGGAATTGGTTATCAGGTAGTAACACCACGAGCCAACAGTATGCCGGAAACAAGCAATTACCTTGAACTTTTAACCGGCAAAAATATGGCTGAAGAACTCTTTAATAAAGCCGCAGCACAATCGTTAGCTCTTGCATCGTGGATGGCAGATACGCCAATAGTTAATGAACAGAGAAAAAGGGAACTCGGTAAAATTTTTAGGGCAAACTTTGTTGGCAACACCGTTTCAGAACTCGCCAGAACCGATGTTAATTTCTTCAAAGATGGAATAAAAGAAGCACTAAACAGAGCAAATACAATACTCACTGACTGGCAAGTCAAAAACGCTCCTGAAGTTTCACTTAAAGAAGTACGCAAAATCGGTTCTGTAATATTTGCCAGAGTTAAAATTGATAATACAACAGTTGTTTTCGCATACTACAATCAACTTGATTTAAGTTCAAGAAACATTCTTCCCAATATGCATGTACCGTTAGATTATGTTGTTGAAGACCAAATCGTGCAGGAAATATTGCCATTATCAACTTACAAACATGTCCTTCAGACCGCTCCGAAATTCGCCGACAACCTGAGCGAAGATATACCGTTAGCCAAAGTCCAACTGGGTAAATCAGGCAGATATATGTTCAGCATGACTCAAAAAAGCCTGAATCGTATATCCAAACGAGCAGATTTAATGGAAGTCATAAAAGATATCGGACGAAACGTGCCTAACAAAGCAGTTGAAGCAAGACTCCAGGCCATTGAAAAAAAGGGTAATAACAAAGAATATCTCGAAGTGTTTCTTGCATATTATGGTACACTTGTTTCCTCAATAACCGAACTTCTGAGAAATCAATATCCATGGGTAGACGACAAATTATGGTTTCAACTCGGATTCCAAACCAATGCCATGACATCGATAGACGAAAAAGCTAATCTTGTCATGCTGGATATTAACTCACTGAGAAGCACAGGATTGCTGTTTGCGCAAATAGAACAGGGATTTTTATTCAATGTTCTTCAACCCCATATTATCCGCGCAATGAATACACTTGAAATGTCGCAAAAAGAAATAGAAGAATCAAAATTCGCTGTTACTCAATTTTTTGTAATGTTGCGCAAACTGGAACGATACCAGAGTTACGGTATGGATCAGGAACTCGGCAAAAAAACACTCGGTGTTATGTTTAACCTCGCAGGAACACCACTTATAGACCCAAAAGAAATATCTATGGTCGGAATGAACGATGAAGAACAGTTCAAGAAAGCCATAAATCTTGTAAAAGAACAGTTTCCCGCATATACAAAAATAATGGATAAATTTCAGGCCGAAAACATGTACTTTTTAAAAGCGATAAAACTGAAACTCGATCAATCATTAACCGGAGTAAAAGGACAATTCGAGTTTGCTGAAACTCAGGTCCAAAACGTAATTGATATCGGGCAGATTAATACCGTCGATGATGCCGCTAAAGTACTGAAAAAATATAATGTGCAAATGGTAGAAATTAAATTCATCGATCCACAAGGCAAAGTACGCGGAGTTATGGCGCCTATCGGAGAAATAAACGACCTTTTGGAAAATGGCATACCTTTTGACGGTTCATCAATAAGGGGTTTCGGCTACATTTATCAGAGCGATATGGTTGCATCGCTTGATCCGACAAGGCTCAAGGTTTACCGTGCAGAACCAGGCAAACCTATCAGAGCTTCAATATGGGCAGTTCCCAAAAGCCCTGATGAAAATCAGCCCCACAAGTTAACAGAACAAATTAATTTCAGGGAAGAACCTCCACAGGCGCAAACAAAAGAAGATGTCATTCGTATAATGGAAGAAAAAGGAATAAAAAGCGCCAGATTCGCTATTGTAGACAGTACAGGACACCTGAAATATGTATCCGTCTCTTTATCCGACCTTAAAAAAGGCGATGTTTGGAACAAAGGAATTTCAGTACCTTCGGATATCTCTTTGCTTTTGCCCTCAATTAAATCAAAAGCAAAACTAAAAGCTGTTCCAGATCCAACCACTCTAAGAGTACTTGACTGGAGCGATGGAACAACTCCCGAAGCGATAATGTATATCAACCTGGTTACTGAAAATGGAAAACCATATGAAGGCGATTTCAGAAATGTATTGAAAAAAGTTATAGATAAAGCAAAAAATAAAGGGTTCGTACCTACTGTAGCGCCGGAACCGGAATTTTTCCTGCTCGATAAAAATGGCAATCCTGCAGACACCAAAGATTACTATTATGATCTTGAAGGTGTTTCCGAAAATATCCGCAATACACTTCAAGGCATTATGATCGCGTCCGAAAGTATCGGTATGAATGTCAGGTACGCTCATCATGAAGTACCCGGCGGTCAATATGAAATCCCGATGAAGTACAGCAACGACGCGTTATGGATGGCTGATACAATCATGATTTATAAAGATATCGTTCGCAGATCCGCTGAGAAAAACGGCCTGAAATCGAGTTTCAAAGCTAAAGTCCGTCAGAATATAAACGGAAGCGGTATGCACGTGCACCAATCGCTGAGAAGCACGGAAACCGGCGATAATTTATTCTTCGACCGTAACGACGATATGCGGTTATCGCTGGTCGCTAAACAGTATTCCGAAGGGCTTATGAGACATGCTCATGAAATAGCCGCGCTAACCAACCAGCATCCGAATTCCTATATGAGGCTCACACCCGGATTTGAAGCTCCAACAGCTATAGCCTGGGGCAAACGCAACAGATCCGCTCTGGTTAGAATCCCTGGTTTTCCTGACGAAGCAAAAGGAGCGGCAAGAATCGAATACCGTTGCCCTGATCCGATGGGAACATCACATCTGACTTTCGCGGCAATGATTATGGCTGGAATTGACGGTATAGAAAAGAAAATGACTCCAAGAAAACCTGTTGAAACTAACATCTATAAAATGAATGCCGAAGAACGCAAAAAAGCGGGAATTACCTCTTTGCCCACCAGTATGGACGAAGCTATTGACAACCTTGAGGCAAGCGATTTTGTGAAATCGTTCCTTCCCCAGGACGTAATCAATTTCCTTATAATCAGAGGAAGAGGATTAAAAGATGTTAAATTCGATATCGGTAAAGTAAATAACATTGAAGATGTCGCGAAAAATATCGATAAGTATCAGGTCGAGTTTGTTGAAATTAAGTTTCTCGATCCGGAAGGCAAAACCCATAGTGTTCTCGCTCCGGTAGAGTTTACCAAAGGTATGCTTGAAGACGGAGTCGGTTTCGATGGATCTTCCATACCTGGATTCAGCACTGTATCGAAAAGTGATATGTCTTTGCGAGTCGAACCTTCTTCACTAAGCATTTATCAGGGACAAAACGGTTCACGAAATCATGCCGAAATTTGGGCAAATACTATGAAACTTGAAGACAATCCGACTCAAAAGCTTACATATCCTATACCGGAATATAGCCAGAGAACCATACCAAGAAATCAAAAAGAACTTATCCAGATGCTGGAAAAAAATGGTATTACCGAAGTCAGATTCGCCATCACCGATCACCAGGGACATCTCCTTTTCGAAAAAGTTTCCTTGCGGGAATTGAAGAAAGGCGATGTACTTAAAACCGGTATAAATATGCGGGAAGAAGTAAGAAAACTTCTGCCTACAACCCGGGATACAATCGATTTCAGGGCGCTTCCCGATATTTCATCACTGCGAATCCTTGATTTTGGCGACGGGTCAAAGAAAGAAGCATACCTGTTTGTCGATATATTGGACGAGAACGGAAAACCTCTGCCAACCGACTACAGAAACATGCTCAAAAATATGGAACAGAAAGCTAATTCTCTTTTAAATGCCACACCTTTAATGGCTCCGGAACCGGAATTTTTCCTCCTTAAAGCCGATGGTACCAAATACGACGATAAAGGTTATTATACTGAAATAGGCGGATTGGGTGAAGATATGCAGAACGCTCTTCAGGAGATTCTTAGAGCAATTCAAAGCGTCGGCATTGACGCCAGGTATGTTCATCATGAAGTCGCCAATTCACAATATGAGATCCCTGTCGGTGTGGGAACGGCTCTTGAAGTCGCCGACAGCACAATGCTTTTCAAACTTATCATCGGAAGAGTAGCTAATAAATATGGTTTAAAAGCCACTTTTCAGGCAAAAGTTTTCCCTGATCAGAATGGAAGCGGTATGCATGTTCACCAATCATTAAAAAACAATATTACAGGTGTGAATATGTTCTCAGATCCTTCCGATCCGCTCGGAATGGGGTTATCCAATATGGCAAAATCTTATATCGAAGGGTTACTGAAATATGGCCCTGAAATAGCGGCTCTCACTAATCAGACACAGAATTCATATCGCAGATTGGTTCCCGGATATGAAGCGCCTACTGCAGTCGCATGGGGCGCTAAAAACCGTACCGCATCAGTCCGCATACCCGGTTGGACGAGTACAAAACAAGCTCGAATCGAATACAGAACACCGGATCCGTACGGGAATACACATCTTGCGTTTGCCGCTATGCTTGCCGCGGGTTTAAAAGGTATAGAAGACAACCTCCAGGTCAGACGACCCATTACTTCAACAGATCCGGCCGGCGGTAATATTTACCATATGACTGATGAGGAAAGAAAAGCGCTGGGTGTTGGTTCTCTGCCGACAAGCTTGCCCCAGGCAATACGCTGGCTAAACGAAGGTACCCTGGCAAAAGAAATTTTCGGCAACGATTTAATGGAATTTATATTGAGAAGAAGCTACTATGAACTCGGTGAATTACAGGATATCGGCAGGGTTGAATCAGCTGATGACGTGCTCAAGGTAATCAGCGAAAATAATGTGGACTTCGTTGAAGTCAAATTTATGGATCCGGAAGGAAGGATTCGTGGAGTATACGCTCCAGTGGGTGAGATAGCATCTTTGCTTAAAGATGGATTGTCTTTCGATGGATCATCCATCGCCGGATTCGGTTACATATCAAAAAGCGACATGGTTTCGCGCCTTGAACCAAGCACTATGCGTGTATTCGTGCCTGAAAATGGGCAACCTACTATCGGAGCCATTTGGGCTGTTCCGATGAAACCTGAGGAAAACGTACCAAGAGAAATAAAGACGAAAGACAATTATAATTTCAGAGAAAAAATCGAACGTCCAAATAACAATTCCGAAGCTTTTGAATTACTTGAAAAGGAAGGTATTGAAAAAGTCAATATTGCTGTAACAGATATGTCAGGCGAACTTAAATTTTTCTCGGTACCATCCACAGATTTCAGAAAAACCGGCCCGTTCAGCGACGGTGTAGCTATTCCCGCAGAATTGATTAAAGATTTCGGGGATACAGATGTATCCACAGGAATGACGGCACGGCTTCAACCAAATTCGCTGAGAATCCTCAACTGGCAGGATGGTTCACCTAAAGAAGCTTTTGTTTATGCGGATATACTGATGCCAAACGGGAAACCGTTCCGCTCAGATCCAAGGCAACTGCTCAAAAAAGCTCTTGAGGAAGCTCTTGAAATGGGATTTATCCCGGTTCTCGCTCCGGAACCGGAATTTTTCCTGCTTAATCCTGACGGAAGCCTTGTTGACCAGAACAAATATTACGATGTGTTCTCCGGCGGAAACAAAAATGTACTTAAAACCGTTCAGGATATTATTCGCGGCGCAGAAAGCATAGGCGTAAGAATAAAATACGCGCATCATGAAGTTGCGCCAAGCCAGTATGAAATACCTATGGATCACGATACGGCAATGGATATGGCAGACAACATCATGATCTATAAAGAAATAGTGAAACGCGCCGCCAAAAGGCATGGATTAATCGCTTTGTTTAACGCCAAAGTGTTTCCTGATCAAAACGGAAGCGGTATGCATGTTCATCAATCATTAAAACGCATTTCTACCGGCGAAAACGCGTTCGCTCCAGCAAAAGAAACACCTACAAAATTATCTCCAATAGCTGAATCTTACGTAGAAGGTATATTACAACACGCCGCCGGCATAATGCCCCTTACAAACCAAAACCCGAATTCATACGAAAGGCTTGTTCCTGGTTTTGAAGCACCCATTCTACCTGTATGGGGCCCAAAAAACAGATCAGCTATGGTTAGAATACCCGGTTGGCCTGAAGGCTCAAAAGGCGCTCCCCGAATTGAGTTCCGTATGCCTGATCCCATGGGAACAGCTCACCTGCAGTTTGCCGCAATGATTCACGCTGGATTAATGGGAATTAAATCAGGATTAAAACCAAGAGAACCCATTTCCCAGAACGTATATAAAATGACAGAAGAAGAACGAGCACAAAAAGGTATTGTTTCTCTTCCGGCAACTTATGTTCAGGCAATTAAATCGCTGGAAAACGATCCGGTAATGCGCGGGTTTGTCGGTGAAGGAATTATAAGGTACCTGAAATTACGCGCAAATGAAATGCTCAAAAGAAAATCTATGGACGAAGTAAGGCTCGCTTCATTTAAAGTCCGTGTTGATGAATTCAACAGAATTCAGGTAATAAACGAAAATGAACAGAAAGAAATACTCCAGGCATTATCTGAACAAGGTATACAAATCGTGGTTTCGCCAAACACATATATCTCGCCCGAAATACCTATCGGTGAAGGCACAATAATCAATTCTGATGTAACCATCACAGGAACCAATATTTTTATCGGTAAAAATGTCGTTATCGGAGAAGGTGTTCGAATAGAGAATTCCAGCGACAATAAACTGGTTATTCACGACGGAACAACAATAGGGTCCGGAGTATTGATTTCCGGTTCCGATACACAGGAAGTACATATAAGCGGCAACATATTAGGCGGTGATCTGATTGGATTTAGCCCCGCGCTAAATGGCGGTACACCAGTAGAAGGGCCTAAACCGCTTATTAATACTGGTGTTGATAAAAATATCCGTGCCCAAAGATTACTTCAAGAATCGATATAATCTTTTGATTTAAGTATATAAAAAAGCCGGCATTTGATTTGATTCTTATGCCGGCTTTTTATATTTTTTGATATACAAATATAAAAGCTTTGGTTATGTTTTTGATAACTATTTACCGGCAATACCATATTTATTTTTTTTGAAAATAATTGAATAGATAATCATTTTCAGGTATAAATGATTATATTTTGATGAGGAGAAAATATATCATGAAAAATATTAAAGCATCCTTAATAATTAAAGACATGCTTCTTGAAATGGTAATAAAAAGCGCAATCACATTTGAGGAAGAAAGCAGGGATTTTTATCAGAACGCTATAAACAAAGTTGCAGATCAGGAAAGCAAAAACCTGCTCACTATGCTAATGAATGAAGAAGAAACCCATCTTCAAAAGTTAAGGTTTATTTCCACCCATAGTATGGATGAAATAATACAATCTATTAATACCCAGGAAATAACGCTTCTCAACAATGAATATATCGAAAAACGGCACACAATAAAAGAAGACGCTAATGTCAATGATATCCTTGAGCTCGCTCTCGAACGAGAGAAAGCATCGTGCCAATTCTATTCACTTCTCAGCCAAAAAACGAAAATGGAACATGTAAAAAACCTGTTTGCTTTTTTAGCCAAAGAAGAAGAGCAACATAGAAACCATGTAGAATCGGAATATCATAGATTAAATAATAAATAAGAGTCTGCCTTGAATCCATTTTTGATTTTCGAAAAAACGTTATCTTTAATGATCCAAATAACCCTGATAGGCCTTGTGGGATTCTGGGGATTATCCCGCGGGTTGATTCGCGAATGTTGTCTTTTGACTTTAAGCAAATTAGTCATTGAAATTACATTTCCATGTTACATTTTTACTCATATTATAAAAAACACATCCATAGAGAATATCCAGGATCTCATATGGCTTCCTATATCCTGTGTAGCAATTCTGGCGCTGGGTTATTTTGTAGCCTCGATATACCTCGCGATAGACAAAAAAGTAAAGGAAACAGGAGAATTCAAGTTACTTATTACTTTTCAAAACGCGGTTTATATTCCACTTCCAATAATATCCGTTTTGTTTCCTGAACCGGAACGAAGTAAAATTTTCCTGTATTTATTTACTTTCAATATACCATTTTCGGCTCTTCTTTTCAGCGTAAGCCCTCACGTTTTAAAAAGAAAAAGCAATCTTACATTCACATGGCGCTCAATTCTTAATAATCCTGTGATTGCTGTTCTGGTATCGCTTATAATTGTGTTTACCGGATTAAATAGATTTATGCCGGAAACTTTGTTAACCAGCATGGAGATGCTCGGCAAAATTACTGTTCCACTGGTAATGATAGTAACCGGGGGAATAATCTTCATAAATTCCCGGGCCGAAGTTCCTGCATGTAAATTAACCATAACAAAAATTTCTATTTTGAAACTTATTGTTATCCCAGTTATTGTAATCGCTGTTGTAATATTATTGCCAATACCTCATGAAATTGCTGTTCTTCTGGTTCTGGAAGCATGTGTTCCATCATCAGCGACTTTACCTTTGATAGCCAGAAATGAAGAAGCAGACTATAAACTTATCGGAACAACTGTTTTTTATAGCTATATCGCGTCAATATTTTCCGTACCTTTCTTTTTAGGTTTATATTACTTGCTCAAATAAATACATAATGGTTTTTTAAAAAAAAGTAAAAAAAAATATACCGCTAAAAAACAATTCCGATAAATTATATTGTTTCAGCAGAGAGGGGAATAGATGAATATTGTTATTATCGGATATGGAGTAGCTTCACATTGGGCATGCAAAACAATCAGGAAATACTCTCCAGACAGTAATATTATAATTATTACAAATGAACAAACCCCGACTTATTACAAGGTTTATCTTGCCGATTATCTGGCGGGAAAAATAAGCTTGCCGCAAATGTATCCTCCAGATATGCAAACTCCGGATAACCACCTTCAGATACATATGGGCAAACAGGTTATGAAAATCGATACCGCTGGCAAATCGGTTCTTCTGCAAACCGGTGAATCCATCGCCTATGATAAACTCCTGATAGCTACCGGAGCTGAAACAAAACTGAACACTGATTTAAAGAAAATATCGGGTATTTTTACCTTAAATTCCATAAAAGATACAAATACACTAATGTCGTTTAACGGCAAAGTGAAAAAATCAGTGATCGTCGGCGATAACATTCATCTTTTTGAGATTATACGGGCTTTAAGATCGCTTGATTCGAAAATTACCGTGATTCTTAAAAATAAAAGGTTATTTCAGGATTATTTGAACGAAAAAGGAACCGGATTCATTAATAACTTACTTGATGATGTGGAGTTCATCCTTAATACTGAGATAATAAATTTCATACCTCATCATAACCAACTTAAGGCTATAGAGTTATCTAACGGGAAAATAATCGATGCCGATTTAGCTATAATAAATGGACCGCTTGAACCAAATCTTGATTTTCTTGGACTCGATTCAAAAATATGTGTCGATTATCACATGCGCACAGAGTATCCTGATATATACGCGGCAGGAGACGTATGCATCTGCATGGATGAATATCCCGAGTTTTCAATAGGCTGGCGCCGGGCGTGGCTACAAGGTATTACAGCCGCAACAAATATCCTCGGACACGAGAAAACTTATTGCGCGGTACAATCCATCAGAGGAAAGACAAAAGCTTATCCATTTATAATAATGGGAAATCCTGTATCCGCACTGAAAAATTGCGATGTAATAGAATATATTGATACCGACAAGAAAATTTTCAAACAGATTTACCATAAAAATAATCTAATGTTATCGGCGGTATTCATAGGAAGCATTGAAAACATTTCCTTCATTGAAGAAATGGTTCAAAACCAAGAAATCATTGATCAATCAATACATAGCTATATTAAACAAAGTGTACATGCAGGTAATAATCATTTTATTGAACTTGTCTGCCCTGTATGCAAAAGTAATCTTGATATATCGACTGATTCAAAAACAGAATCAAAATTAAATTGCCCAATTTGCGCTGTTGAATTACAATATTCTTACATTAACGATATTCCCGAAATATCCCTCTGTTTCTAATAAACAAGTCAAAGAATACCGCTGGCAACCAATAAACATTTACAATAGCATCCAGTAACAATTAAAAGTATGCACTTAATTTGTCAGAGGAAGTATCAACCTTAAAAATTAATTATTTAAAATGTTGGGGGATATTCAAATGCATGCTGATCAAAATATTACTCTATGGGTAGCTTTCGCAGCCGGGTTATTATCGTTTTTATCGCCTTGCGTATTGCCGTTAATTCCTTCTTATGTCGCGTTTGTTACAGGGTTTTCTCTTAAGGAACTTCAATCAGGGATCAAATCCGGAGAGATGATAAAACGTGTGGTTTTTAACTCGTTATCGTTTATATTGGGGTTTTCAGCGGTATTCATTGCTCTTGGTGCTTCCGCGTCATTTATCGGACAGATATTATCAGAGTACAAGGATATGATCGCACGCATAGGAGGAGTAATAATTATTCTGCTCGGTTTTTTCCTTATCGGCGTGTTGAAAATTGATTTTCTGTCACAGGAAAAAAAGTTCCATATCGCTAAAAAACCTTTCGGAATACTTGGAGCATTTGTTATAGGCCTCGCTTTTGCCGCCGGATGGACACCCTGTGTAGGCCCGATTCTGGGATCGGTTCTGGTTATCGCCAGCTCAAGTTCACAAATGACAAGGGGCATCATTTTGCTTACGATGTACTCTCTTGGGTTGGGAATACCGTTTTTTATATCCGCCCTGGCAATCGGATGGTTTTTATCGGTTAACAAGAAACTGACACGGTTTATTCATCCATTAACGATAATAGCAGGAGTTATTCTTATAACAATCGGATTCCTTATGGCTATGGGCAAATTCACCCGGCTAATATATTGGTTGAGTTTTTAATCGGTTGCGCAACTATCGGTTATAACAAAAAGACCTTCCGAAGACAATATATTCGCCAAACATACTGATCTTAACGTTTTTTCATTATCCCCAATAAAAATTTCCTGTAGGATTTTTATTTTGTTATCTTTGCAGAATTTACGAAAATCTTTTATCGTAACCAATTTTATGTTGGGTGTCTCGTACCATTCAAAGGGAAGTGTCTCTGTTTTTGGCATTGTGCCGTGGAAAAAAAGTTGCGCGCGTATTTTCCAATACGCAAAATTAGGAAAACTCACAATAGCTTTTCTGCCGACCCTGAGCATTTCTTTAAGGACGAATTGAGGTTTATGAGTTACCTGAAGTGTCTGATTTAAGATAACGTAATCATATGATTTATCCTGATATTCTTTCAACCCCTCATCAATGTTACCCTGAAATACAGATAACCCTTTGCCAATACACTTCAATATATTGGCCTGATCGATTTCCACTCCTCGCCCTTTGACATTCTTATTGCGAATCAAACGGAACAACAGTTCACCTGTTCCGCATCCAAGATCAAGAACTTTACTATCCTGTTCCACAATAGAGATTATTTTTTCATAATCGGCGTGAAAAACAAGGCTTTCAATTTTTCTTGCCATTTTTATCAACCTTCAAATTATCTAAAAAATTTGTTACTATTTTTGTAAGATGCTCGGCTTCCAATAAAAACGCATCATGCCCATAACTCGACGTAATTTCAACATATGACACATCTTTATCGTTATTCATAAGCGATTTAACAATTTCTTTCGATTGATACGGAGGAAACAGCCAGTCTGAAGTAAACGACATCACCAGAACTTTGGAAGTAACATTCTCAAAAGCCGAATTTAATGATCCGAATTTGCTTGCCAGATCAAAATAATCCATCGTTTTTGTCAGATAGAGATATGTATTGGCATCAAAACGCTCAACAAACTTATCGCCTTGATGATGTAAATATGTTTCCACCTCAAATTCCGATGAAAAATCGTATCCGTAAGCTTCTCTTTCGCGGAGCCTTCGCCCGAATTTGGCGTGCATAGATATATCGGATAGATAAGTTATATGACCGATCATCCTCGCGATAGCCAACCCGTGGCGAGGTATACTTTTTCCATAATAATCGCCATTGTGCCAATTGGGATCGGTTGTAATGGCGTTTCTCCCAACTTCGTTAAATGCAATAGCCTGTGGAGATAACCTGCTTGTTGAAGCGATAATCATCGCCGATTTGACAAAATCAGGATACTCTATTATCCATTCAAGACCCTGCATTCCACCCATTGAACCGCCGGCAAGAGAAAGAAGTGATTGCACTCCAAGATAATCCATGAGTTTTTTCTGAACCTTGACCATATCGGCTATAGTAATCATAGGGAAACTCAACCCATAATTTCTGCCCGTATTCTTATCGACGGTTATTGAACCGGTAGTACCTTTGCATCCCCCTAAAAAATTTGAGCAGATAATAAAATACTTATCCGTATCAAATGCTTTGCCGGGACCGATCATGTTATCCCACCAACCGGGTTGTTTGTCGTTGGCAGTATGATATCCGGCAGCATGGGCATCACCGGATAACGCGTGCAGAATCAGTATCGCGTTATCTTTTTTTTCGGAAAGTTTACCGTAAGTTTCGTATGCTACTGTAATAGGGCCGAGTTTCTTGCCGCATTCCAGTTCTAATTCATCAGGCGGATTGGCAAAAGTAAAATATTTGGTGTGTACCAAACCGATGGAGCCTGAATCAAATCGTGTATTTTTATTCATATTGCAAACTATATTTTATTCCGATTGTATTGAAAAAAGATATAGTGTAAGACTTTCACTTATTTTTGTCAATATCTTCTTCAGCAGATAAATTCGTATCGGTTTCATCTTTTTTCAATTCATCGACTTCCTTTTTGATCAGTTCCCTGTTTATTTTTCGGAATTTACATAATTCATTATAACATTTGATGTGATCCTCAATACAATCTATTTCAGACTGAATCATCTGTAACCGGGCCGCTATCGGATCAGGCAGATTCGCATGATCAAGGCTGATTTCAGGTACTTTTTCTCCTTCACGGCGCACAATCACACCAGGCACACCAACGACAGTACAATTATCAGGTACCGATTTAATTACAACCGATCCGGCACCGATATTGACTTTATTGCCGATTATAATGTTGCCAAGCACCTTCGCACCGGCTCCCACAACAATATGGTTTTTTAAAGTTGGGTGACGTTTGCCCATTTCTTTGCCTGTTCCGCCTAAAGTCACTCCCTGAAAGAGAGTTACGTAATTACCTATTATGGTCGTTTCCCCAATAACCACTCCCATTCCGTGATCAATAAAAAATCCCCTTCCAATTTGAGCGCCAGGATGAATCTCTATTCCGGTTATAAACCGGCACAACTGCGATAACAACCTCGGTATAAGAGGTAACCTCAATCTGGTATGTAAAAAATGACAAATCCTGTGGCTTATTATTGCATGAAATCCGGAATAGCTTAAAATCACCTCAAGCATTCCCCAAAATCCCCTAACCGCAGGGTCCCGCTCAAGAATCGCCCTGAAATCTTCCCACAAAATAAACATATATCACCTCCATATTCAATGCCAATATATTAGACTATCCGAAAACAAAAATAAATTATATTCAATCATCTATATTCCAAAAAATAATAGATTAAGTAAAAATTATAATTTTATTAATTTTTAGGTTTTCAAAAAAGAAAAAATTTAGTATCTTATCTGTTTTAAAATTTATTCATAAATTTTCTTAAAATTGATGGCTTAAAAAAATGAGCGGTAATCGAAATTTTGCGCAATTATTTGATAATGAAATTTTTGAAACAGATAACAATAAACAGATAGTCGAAGAGGTAAAAACAATGACGCCAGTAAAAAGAATTCCTATGGTACCAAGATATATGTTTTTAACAAAGGGTGTCGGAAAACATAAAGAATATCTCAGCAGTTTTGAGTTGGCTTTGAGACAGGCCGGCGTAGAAAAATGTAATCTGGTTACCGTATCAAGCATATATCCGCCATACTGCAAAATTATCCCTAAGGAAAAAGGGTTGGAAATGCTCAATCCCGGAGAAATAGTATTCTGCGTTATGGCAAGATGCGCCACCAATGAGCCTAACCGTCTAATCGCATCATCAATAGGCCTTGCCTTACCTAAAGATAAAGAACAATACGGATACTTATCCGAACATCATTCATTCGGCGAAAAAGAAAACGTCGCAGGCGATTATGCCGAAGATCTCGCGGCCGCTATGCTGGCAACTACCCTTGGCATCGATTTCGATCCCGATAAAGCCTGGGATGAACGAAAAATGGAATACAAAGCCAGCGGTAAAATCATTAAAACGACCAACATAACCCAGACAGCCATCGGCGATAAAAAAGGGTTATGGACAACTGTCGTTGCCGCGGCGGTATTTATTCTATAAGTTTATATCCTGAATTTTAGGAGTATAATATGCAGGAACTTCACGGGTTTTTAGGATTGCCTGATGAATTGACCCGAAAAGATAGCTCGCGAGTAGTTGTTGTCCCTGTCCCATTTGAGGCCAGCACATCTTACGGTAAAGGCACACACAATGGGCCCGATGCCATAATCGAGGCTTCATGGCAAGTGGAATTCTGGGATGAGAAACTCCGCAGAAACTCCAGCCTGATAGGCATCTTTACCGACGAACCTATAGGAACAAACAATATTTGGGATATCACCGCAAATGAGCTTGAAAACAAATGCTTGGAGATTTTATCCGAAAATAAGTTCCCTCTTTTTCTCGGCGGTGAGCATTCTATTTCCGCTCCCATTGTTAAAGGAGCGGTAAAAAAATATCCTGATTTAAGTGTACTGCATTTTGACGCTCACGCCGATTTGAGATACGAGTATGAAGATAAATTGTGGTCACACGCCAGTGTAATGCGCAGGATATTCGAAATGAACATCCCTTTTTGTTCCGCCGGCATCAGGAGTTTGTCTGAAGAGGAACATGAATTGATAGATAAACATAACCTGAACATGTTTTTCGCATATAAACTGCGTAAAAACAAAGACTGGATGGACGAGGCAATATCCAGCCTCAGCAACCATGTTTATTTCACATTTGATATAGACGCTGTCGACATCAGTGAAGTCAGGGCAACCGGCACACCGGAGCCGGGAGGAATCTATTGGTATGAAATAATAGAATTTCTCGATAAACTGTCTTGTTCAGGCAAAAAAGTTATCGGCGCGGATCTGGTTGAACTTGCTCCGGAAGAAAACGACAACGCGTCATCTTTTTATGCCGCGAAACTCGCGTATAAAATTATATCTTACCTTGCCTGAATAAAATTGAACTGATCGATATAACATTTTCTTCTAATTTTCAGAGATAAAATGGAACTGCAAAAAGATCAAAATTTCAGATGTATCGCCCATGTGGATATGGATGCTTTTTTCGCATCGGTTGAACAGCTCGAAAATCCTGAGCTGATTGGTAAACCTGTGATTGTGGGGGCATTGCCCGGACATAGAGGTGTTGTATCTTCGGCAAGTTATGAAGCAAGAAAATTCGGTGTCAGGTCGGCGATGCCTGTCTCTGAAGCGCAAAGATTATGCCCAAAAGGAATTTTTGTGTCTGTACATGGCAAACTGTATTCCAGATATTCAAAAGAGCTTGTGGATATCTTTGAGAGTTTCACACCTTTATTTGAGGTAGCATCTATCGACGAAGCTTATCTTGATTTAACCGGATGCCCGAATATCCCTGAAGACAAGTTTGAATTAGGTAAACTTATCAAAAACAGGATCAAAGAAAAAACAGGACTAACCGCTTCAGTTGGTATCGCTTCAAACAAATTTGTGGCTAAGATCGCTTCCGATTTGAAAAAACCAGATGGTTTGGTAGTTGTAACTCCCGGTAAAGAAAAAGATTTTTTGAAAAGCCTGAAAGTGGAAAAGTTATACGGTGTCGGTGAAAAATCAGCTCAATTACTCAAAAAACGAGGGTTGAACACTGTAGCGGATATTCAGCGATTATCGATAGAATTTTTGACACGCGAACTCGGAAATTTCGGAAAAAGCCTCTTTTATCTGAGCCGTGGCATCGACGACCGCCCTGTGACTACTGAATCCGAAACCAAATCAATGGGAAAAGAGACAACTTTCGATTCTGACATAAACGACAAAGATATCATTCTCGCCACTCTTGCCCAACTATCGCAGGAAGTAGGAACAAGCCTGCGCAAACACGGGTTCTGGAGCAAATGTATTACTCTGAAAGTCAGGTACTCTGACTTCAATACGATATCGAGATGCGTATCTTTTGAAAATGCCGTTAATCTGGACAACCTTATTTTCGATTACGCAAAACAACTTTTAAATAAAGTCAGTTTGGTTCAAAAAGTAAGGCTGATTGGTGTAACTGCCTCTAAACTTGTGATTACCGAGGAAAAACAATTCGGACTTTTTGATGAAGGCAACACAAAAAATCAGAACAAGTTATATGAATCAATAGATAAAATCCGCTCAAAATACGGAAAGAATTCACTTATTATAGGAAAAATTCTGGATAAAGAATCAGATTCTTGACCATTTCAAATTGATTTTGTATAATATTTTAGTTTTAAAAACAAACCATGCTTTTTTTCATTTTTTATATAAGAAGGGAGTTACAAAATGGCATTTAAAGCGGACAAAATCTGGATTGACGGGAAATTTGTAAACTGGGACGACGCTAAAATTCATATCTTATCGCATGTTATCCATTACGGATCTTGCGCGTTTGATTCCATACGATGCTACAAAACACCAAAAGGGTCCGTTTTGTTCCGCATGAGCGATCATTATAAGCGATTATATGATTCATGCAAAATTTATTATATGGATATCCCATTTGCTCAGGAAGAAATTGAACAGGCTACTATTGACCTTCTGAAAATTAATAATCTCGATGAAGCCTATATACGCCCATTTGCCTTCCGCGGGTATGGTAACTTGGGGATAAATCCGTTCAACTGTCCGGTTAATGTATGTATATCCGCTTGGGATTGGGGCAGATACCTGGGCGAAGAAGCGCTGGAAACAGGTATAAGCTGTAGAATCGCTTCATGGCACAGGGCCGCACCAAATACTTTTCCGTTCATGGCAAAAGTAGCCGCGAATTATATGAACTCGCAACTTATAAAAATTGAGGCAATTAAAAACGGGTTCGACGAAGGAATAGCTCTCGATCATTCAGGTTTTGTATCCGAAGGGTCCGGCGAAAATGTGTTCATGGTTAAAAACGGCGTCATATATACTCCGCCTACAACATGCTCTATTTTACCGGGAATCACGCGCCATTGTATTTTCGTCATAGCAAGAGAACTCGGTATACGCATAGAACAGCATATTCTTCCGAGAGAATCATTATATATATCCGACGAAGTTTTTCTTACAGGTACTGCCGCAGAGATTACTCCGGTAACGAAAATCGATAATATAACTATCGGTAACGGTAGCCGCGGAGAAATCACAAGAAAAGTTCAGGAAATGTATTTTGATATTATACAGGGCAGAACTGAAGATAAATTCAACTGGCTTAGATATTTGGAATAATCATCTTCCGATAAAATTCAAAATACCGTTTATAACGGTAAGCGGATGCACCGGACAACCGGGAATATATAAATCGATTTTATGGTTTTTCAGAAATTCCCTGTTTATTGCAGGTGAACCGGCAAACTTCCCACCGCTTATGGCACAGCTTCCCACTACGATAATTATTTTCGGATGCGGAACAGCTAAATAGCTATCGTTAAGCGCGTAAACCATATTTTCCGTTATTGGGCCCGTTATTATAATTCCGTCAGCGTGTCGAGGTGAAGCAACAACATCTATGCCAAACCGTCCCATATCAAAATTCACGTTGGAACAGGCGTTCAACTCCATTTCACACCCGTTACAGCCTCCCGCGGATACAGACCGCAATTTAAGAGAACGCCCAAACAATTTTTTAATATCTTTTCTCGCCTGAATCGCGGTTTTTTCATACGATTGCGCATTCGTATGCATATCAACAATCAGTGTTTCACGCGAAGTAGCTGAAGTTTTATGAAAATTGGTAAATTTAATCTCGCCTTTACCGCATGCCCTTTCACAATCGGCACAGAAAATACATTTTCCCATATCGATAGATAAAGGACTTGAACTTAAAGCACCGACAGGACATATTTCTTCTATTGATTTATCACAAGATTCGGCGGTGATTTCAGGCAATCCCCTGAACATAGGGTTTATTACAGCTCGTTTTATATCAGGTATTGCCTGATTACCCTGATTTATCCTCACTTTTAAAAGATCAAACATTTTATTGCCTTTCTTATAAATCAAAACCGCAGTATGATAAATTAAAACTTTTATTGCATAGTGGAAAATCAGATATTCCATTGTTCCTTACTGCAAGCGCGAGCGCAAACCAATTGTTGAACGACGGATCCTTTATTTTATATCGGATCAGGTTGCCGTCGGCATCGGTTATGGCGCAATGAGCGATTTCACCTCTCCAACCTTCCACAAGGGAAACAACAAAACTATCTCCGGCAAATTCACCTGTCGCGTTTAATAAGGGAGTATTGTTTTCCGGTAAATTATCAAATTGTTCAAATATAAATTTTATTGAGTTGCCAATCTCCACATACCGCAGATAAGTCCGGGCAAAAACGTCACCGTTATCGATAGACGTTTTATATATCGGGTAATATTTATATATCCCAAAAGGGTGATCGGCTCGCACATCGATAGAGTACCCGGAAGCTCTCGCGGAAAGCCCCGCCATACCTATCTCTGAAGCGGTATGTTTATCCACAATACCTGTGGTTTCCAGCCTTGATAAAACAGTCGCCTGAGATAACATGGTTTCACCCATCAAAGTTACGTCATGATCTATTTTCCTGAATGTTTTTGATAATGATTTCATCAACTCCGTATCAATATCAAAGGCAACTCCACCGACTTTGATTAACCCTCTCCCAAACCTGCTTCCGCATATGGCAAGCATTGAGTTTATCGCCAGAGTCCGCGTCGCCCCGAAAACAGCGTTGCCCATTAGGTAACCTATATCGTTTGATATAGCGCCGAGATCACCGATATGTATGCCGATTCTCTCAAGTTCAAGAGCAATCGCGCGAATCGATTCAGCCCTGCGCGAAACCACACAATTTGACAATGCCTCAACAGCACCCGCATACGCCAACGCATGCCCGATAGAAGTATCGCCCGCTATCGATTCAGCAAGATGCATATTGAACTTTTTTTTGTTAAAATCATTACGCTTAAGGATAAGCGATTCTATGTCCCTGTGCTGGTATCCGAGCTGTATTTCAAGATGGCATATGTTTTCACCGCAACACATAAACCTGAAATGACCCGGTTCGATTATACCCGCATGAACAGGCCCTACCGCCACTTGATGAATCTCCTCACCATCCATTGTAAAAAAAGGATATTCTTCGATCTTTGCCGATTTATCAAATCGTCCCGCGGAATAACGCACTGGTTTTAACCACGGATGGTTTTCCGGCAATATACCGAATTCCTCATAGAACTCCCGCTCAAACATGCTGAACGCCGGAACAGATTGGGAAATCGAATCGTATGTCGTATTCAAATTAAGTTTGGATGACGCCACAAACAATCTTGATGTTTCATCGTCAGCCATTACGCAGTAAATTGTAACAGCATTATCTTTTCTTAACCCGAAGAAAGAAACAACCCTCATTTTTTGTTTCGCTAACGCGATTATATCTTGCCTGAAATCCCTTATGCTGAGCTCAGGTATATTTTTAATTTCCAACGGTTTATTGTTTTTTGTAACTACCCATTTCATTATAAGCAACCTTTTTAGAATTTTGATGAGTACAAAATCAACCTGTTTATCAGCCCGGGCATATAAATTCCGGTAACCAGCAAAATCAAAATAAACACGCACTGAGGCAAATACCCACACAGATCAAAAATACTTTTTTCCGGTATCTGCTTGTGATGGTGATGCTCAACAGAAAAAAACATTTTGAATACGGCAACACTCATTCCCGCCATGATAACCGTTAAAAACAAAATAAAAAGAGCAAGAACAATAAAGTTGCCCGAAGAATACATCTCTTTTATTATAAAGAATTTCGACAAAAACATCGGAAACGGCGGAAACCCCGTTATACATAAGAAACAAAGTACCCAGATCCAGGCGGTGACCTTATCGTTTGCCAGAAGGCCGTGAACATTATCGATCTCTTTTGTCTTGAAGCGGTGAATAATGTTACCGGAAGTTAAGAAAAAAGCCGCTTTCGCGAGAGAATGCGCGAAGATATGAAGCATCGCCGCAAACAAACCTGCGCCGCCGATAGAAATGGCAATAGAAATAATTCCCATATTTTCAATAGATGAATACGCAAGCATCCGTTTATAATTTTTTATTTTAATTATATAAACCGCGCTTACCAGCATTGATGTAAACCCCATTACTAATAAAAGCGTTTTCCCGTAAAAAATGAGGCCTGAAGTTTCCATGAGTTTGTAAATCCGGATAATACCGAGCATAGCGCAATTCAGCAACGCACCGGATAACATCGCCGATACCGGAGACGGAGCCTCCGAGTGAGCGTCCGGCAACCAAGCGTGAACGGGAGCCAACCCCATTTTTGTGCCGAAACCTATTAGGATGAACGGAAACGCCAGCTTCAGCCAGAATGGATTGAGTTTCGTGCTGTTATTGTATAAATCTGCAAAAAAAAGCGAATTAAGTGATGTTGATCCCATAGAAATAAGGATTATCCCTACAAAGGCAAGCGAAATACCTATTGAACAGATAAAAATATATTTCCACGCTGCTTCCAACGACGATTTCGTACGGTCAAAAAATATCAGCGGAGCACTTGTCAATGTGGTCGCCTCAATAAATACCCAGAACAATCCGATATTGGTACTGAGTATCGCTCCTGTCATTGAACATATAAACAGAAGAAAACATATTGTATAACGAGTATGGCGTTGCGGTATTTCCTGAGAATTCCTTGAGAACTGGATATTGTAGATTGAAACACCGAAAAACACGACCGCAAGAAGGATAAGAAAAAGTATATTCAGGCTGTCCACTTTAAAATATGCCGAATAACCAGACGGAGAAACAAATAACCAAACCGAACAAATCAGATGCAAAACCGAATAACCAAATAAAACCGCAATATTGAGCGGTTTGGATTTGATAAAAAACAAAATTACGCTTGTAATTACCGGATATAAAAATAGTAACGGGATCATGTCTGTTTAATCCTTAAGATAAGTTAAAGTATCGATATGAGTTTTCTCATAAGTAGACTGAATTTTATTAAAAAACAACCCGAACAGGTAAATACCTATAAAAACATCAAGCAGAACACCGAGATTCACAATAAGCGGCATTTCATTTATTAACGACAATGTAAAAAGGAAAATCCCGTTTTCGAACATCATGTAACCCATAATATGGGTAATAATTTTTTTGCGGCTCATAATTATGAACAAACCTGTAATCATAGTTGATATTGAAATACCAAAATACAGAGGTTTAACATCCTGCGCAAATAATATGGAAACATAAGCAAGCGTCAACCCAAAAGTAAATATCAGGCTGGCTATGACCATCGACCAGAATGACGGTATGGATGGTTCTATTTCCCTATAAATCTCGTTTTTCCTGATTATTTTCATCAGAAACCATGGAATTATTATTGTTTTAAACCCTAATGTCTCAACGATCAGAAACAAGAAGTTCAAGCTGAAATGATTCAGATTATCTACAATAACCATTGTAAAAAGAAGAGCGCCCTGCAAAGCCAATGTCTTTACATATGCTTCTATCCTGCTGGTTGATGCTACATGGATCATTGTCAACCCGAACAAAACAATAATAATATTTTTCATCTGATCTCTCCAAAATTAAATAAAATCATGCACGCAACCACAATAAACCCTATGGAAGTAATGAGAAATATAAATTGTGGCACATGGGACATCCTGAACCTTGCTATAACCGACTCAATTATTCCCACACATACTGCAACACAAGCCACCAGAACCATGAAAACCAACATCGAGAACCATAAATTGCCACCCGGAGGAATAATCAGATTCGCGAGAATAGATGCAAAAATAAGCATTTTAAGCGCGTTAGAATATAGAATAAACCCGAAATCCGGCCCTGAATTATCTAAAACCATAACCTCATGCACCATTGTAAGCTCAAGATGAGTGTTCGGATCATCAACCGGAATTCTGCATCCTTCAACAAGAATCATAATAAATAAAGCTGAGACTCCCAATAAAACAATCATACCCGAAAGTTCAGGGTTAATATATGAATTGGCAAGAATTGAGCTGAACGACATAGTTTTCCCCAGAAACGCAAGAGAAGCGATTATCATAAAAAAACCCGGTTCAGCAAGAGCGGAAAACGTAGATTCCCGCGCACATCCCATCCCTTCAAAACTGCTTGCAGTCTCCAAAGATCCGATCAGCGAAAAGAATTTTCCAAGACCAAAAAGATATGCCACCAGAATAAAATCGCCCTGAAATCCAAATATGGATTTATGACCGAAAACCGGAACGAATAATCCCGCGAAAATTGTTGTGGATAAACCTATTAATGGTGATATCCTGAAAATAAGCGATGTTGTGCGACTGATAACCTCTCCCTTTTTCATCAGTTTGAAAAAATCATAATAATGCTGTAATAAAGAAGGACCTTTTCTTCCGGCGGCTAAAGATTTTACACGGGTTATTATGCCGGTGAATAAAAAAGGAACCGCGAATAAAAATAAAATATTCAATACTTTAATCATATCACCACCATAAAACCCATATTATTGCCAGAACCAGAAAAACCAAACCATATAGAATGTAGCGCTGGGTATTGCCGCTTTGAATCCAACCGAACAAATCCAATGTTCGCCTGACTAATTTAACTAATGGATAAACCACATAATAATCAACCATATCTTTGAAAACCGAATGGTAATTGCCCTTCTTTGGAAACAAACCACGCGGATAATATTGTTTCTCATCAATCTTAATAAACGGTTTTGTTATACGCATAAAAAAATCCGAATAAGATGATCCTGTGTATTGAATCTTTGCCGATGATGACTGGTATCCGCATCCCCATGTTTTGTATGACGATACCTTCTTCCCCCTGAGAAATATTGCTCTCACAAAAAAGAGCAACGCGAAAATTGCGCAAAAAACAAGAAAAAATAATGAAATCTTATTCATAAACTTAAAATAAATCCCGAAATCCGTATAAGTATTATCAGATAAAAAGATCTGTACCACCGGCTGAACAAAATAAATCAGCATTTGCGGCACAAGGCCTATCGCCAGACAAATAAGCGCAAGTACCGATTCAGCTAACAACATAGGTTTTGACGGATCGCCGATATCTTCAGGCAAACTTTCTCTTGGTTCACCGAGAAACATAATCCCAAAAATTTTGCTAAAACATATCATGGCAATCGCACCGGTAAATGCCAGCGACGAAATACTCATAATCGCAACCGCAAAAGATAAAGGTGATTTCGACTGAATAACCGACAACGCTGATAAATAAATCATTATCTCGCTTATAAAACCGTTAAATAACGGAAACGCGCATATCGCAACCGATCCCACAAGAAAAAACATGGAGTTTAACGGCATACGTTTTATTAACCCGCCAAGTTTCTCCATATTTAAAGTATGCGTTTTCTGATACACCGAACCGACGCAAAAAAACAAAAGTGATTTGAAGAACGAATGGTTTATTATATGCGCAAACGCTCCCATGTATCCGAATATTGTTATAAACTTGTTTCCGAGAAAATTGCCGAGAATTCCAAACCCGATTCCCAATCCGATAATTCCAATATTTTCCACACTGGAATACGCCAGAAGCTTTTTCGCTTCCTTTTGCGCGGATGCGTTCATAATTCCCAACACACACGTCAATACCGATATAAAAATAACTAAATACGGTATTTCAACAGATACATTCTGAAAAAAAGTAACTGAACGCAATATTCCATAAATACCCGTTTTTATCATAACCGCCGACATTATCGCAGAAACATGGCTTGGAGCGGCGGGATGTGCATGGGGGAGCCAAGTATGAAAAGGTACAAACCCCGCCTTCGTTCCGAAGCCGATGAAAAATAAAACAAAAATCAAATCAGTCCATTTGCGGGACAACCCTATGTTCCTGAACGCTTCAAAATCAAAACTCGCGCTTTTTACGGATAAAACAACAAACCCAATCAATATGAAAATCAAACCAATATTCATTGTAATGAGATACTTCAATCCCGCCAGAACAACTTCATTTTTCTCATATTCAAATGCAACCAGAAAAAACGACGAAACCGACATTATCTCCCACACAATCAAAAACGCTATCACGTTCTGAACGGTTACAACCAAAAACATTGAAATAATCAGCAGTGAAAACAAAAAATAGTGAGCAGATAGATTATCTTTGCCTTCATACGGCTTTAAATAACCCACGGCATAAACAGAAGAAAATATTGAGCCCAAAGCAATCACAACCAGAAAAAAAGCCGACATCGGATCACAGGAAAATCTTATCTCGCCTATCGGGTATGGCATAAGAAAAAACTTTTCCGGTACCTGTGCAGCAAAAAGAGCTCGAAAGGCAAATTTAAGCACAAAAAGCGATCCAGCAAAAACGAATCCAGCAAAAAATACAGATTTATAACGGTTTGCAGAAAAAGGCACCAGCACACCGCCGGCAAACAGAACAAACAACGCAAGAATAAAATCGTTCATGAATACGCCTATCTACTCTTCCATTCGAGTTCTTTTGCCTGGATATAATCGTATATCTTTTTTCTGGGAGCCTGTTCCCGCAATAAATCTATAAAATCATCCTGCTGGCACATAAAAGAAATTTTGGATAAGGTTTCAAGATGACGCTGTGGAGTTGCGCTCAAAATAATAAAAATTGTCTCAACAGGCATACAATCAAGAGCGCTGTAATCAATTTTGTTTCGCAAAAAACAAATTGAAATGCTCTCTTTGTCTATATCGGTTATTATGGGGTTTCTCGGATGGGGAATCGCTATCCCTTTACCGATAGCAGTCGGCATCATCTCTTCACGCTGAAGAAGCGATGTTACAATTGTATCCTTATCCGCTTCAGGAGGAGTTGATATCGTATAAATCGCGTTTTTTATAACCTCGGAAACATCCTCGCCTTCAATATTATAGTATACACCGCCTTCACGAAGGTGATCCAAAAGGTTTACAGCCTTCGGGGTAGAAGATAGATCAAATATCTTGCCGGAAACCTGAATCTTATTCTTGAGTATCCAATCATGTATCTCAGTCTTATTAAACCTGTACTGATGATTTATCTTATATGCCGGTATCTTCTTGTCCTTTATCCATCGGTATATGGTTTTTTCGGATACCTGAAGCAAATCAACAATGTCTTTAATTTTCAGATTCATAATACATTCTTCTCCTGATGTTTAATAAAAACATTATATACCCGTGATATTTATAATGTCAATATTTTTCTTACAATGTCCATTGTTGGGTTGTTTATTAAACAGTTATTTCCGAATAATTTAAAAGATAAAAAATAAAGCACCAGATTAAATCAATAAAATTCAGCAAATAAAAAAAAGGAGGTAACGACTTACCTCCCCTTTTTTATTTTGTTTAAAACAAAATTATGCTTCGAATAAAGTATAACTTTTCGCGATTTTTACCGGTTGATAACTCAATTTGGTTAAGGCGAGATACTCTATTCCCCAGTCATCACCGGAATTGATAAGTTCAAAACCGCTCCAGCACCGTTGAACAAATTCCCTGTATATAAACTGCGCCAAACCTTTTATCTCAAGGTTGGTTTTCTCTATAAGGATATTGGCGGTATTACGGCTTAGCGGATCGCCGAATGTAAATGCTTCAATTTGACCGTCTACTGTAACAACAATCCCTTTTAAACCAAGTATATCAGCGAAAATAACCGTGTTTTGAGCTGTTATGCACTCAGTTTCAAATTTATGCCTTATATCCGGATCGATTTTTTCGGATTTCTTTTCCTTCCATCGTCTCAGGAGATCAAGGCAACCTTCTTTATGTTCGGAAGGGTTATATGAGCAGACATTATAATTGAAATTTTTCTCAAAAAAGTTTACCAGGTTTCTTTTTTTCTTCAGTTCTTTTCCAGGCAGGTTAATTAGATTTTCCGAAGTATAAATATAATCTTGTCCCTGAAACTCAAGTTTATATCCGGGGATAGATTCGTAAACAGGTTTAAGTTCTTCAGGAATACTGTAAATTCCCATCCTGCCTGTTTTCCCGAGTTGCTCGTTCCGATTTCGCATAATATCAAAACAAGCCGCGACGGTATCCTCTATTTTTTTACCTGGCAGAGGAGGACCGATAACAACAGATGCATCATCGCAATCGGCGAAAACACATAAATTATCGTTGATAATGCTCCATCTTATATTTAATGAGAAATCCCATGTATACATCATGGAAAAGCTCAGATCCGAGGGAGGGCAATCAAGCAGGGAATAATGCCTGCGAAATGTATCAGCGTCCTGCACGGTAAGTTTTATCAGATCACCACGCTTAAGTTTTACGGGTTCTAGAAATTGCGGTTTTATCAAAATTGTATCCATATATTATCCTTTTGTTTAATTTTCCGTGTATTTAAGTAAAAAAAAGACCAAACCTATATTATGCTCACATGGGAACCGACTCCTTGTTGATTTTGAATAATATCCAGAGATAAATAAAATTATTTGAACGTGAGAATAGTAGTGATAATTTGGCTATAAATTTATTGGAAAAAAAGCTATGGAATATAAACAGAAACAGATTTCGATATTGATTAATTATTGGATTGGAAAATAAGAAATTAATAATTGTTCTGAAACATTTTATAGTTATTAAAGTAAAGTTGCCGGAAATTTCGATAAAAATACTTAATGGGGGGATCTTAAATCTACAATAATACTTATAATATTCAAGATTCTTTAAAAAATCCAAAAAAGCTAATATAAATTCATTGAATTTAGCTCGAAAAAGCTGGTCTTTCAGGTTCTTACTACCTGGAGGATCTTCAAGACTTGGCAAATCGCCTACGTCCATATATTATTCCTTGGTTGTATTTATTTTACACACCGTCTTAATTACTTTGATTTCAATTAAATTTGATAAAAATATTATTAAAACGGTTTACTGCCTCATATCTTTTTCAGGATATATTTCCCGAATCAATATAGAAATGATATATTTTAGTACAATTAAAAAAAAAAGCTATTTTTTTCTTTGGAAAAAATTAAATCCAGTTTTTCTTTTTGAATAAATAGAGCATGCCCGTACTTGCAATTACCATTAAAACAACGACTCCGAAAAATCCCCAATGGTTATGCAACCCGGGCATAAACTCGAAATTCATGCCGTAAAAACCGGTAATTACATTTAGCGGCATAAGAACCGTGGCAAAAATAGTAAGGATTTTCATAACCGTATTGGTTTTATTTCCCAAACTGGATACATAAATATTGAGCATTTCCGCAAGGGATTCCCTGTACTGCTCTATCGAATCTATCACCTGAATTGTATGATCATACACATCTTTAAAAAAGATTCTTGTAGAATCATTTATTATGGGCGACCCTTCTTTTTCAAGATTCGTGAGAATCGTTCGCAATGGCCAAACCGATTTCAATAAATACAATACTTCTCTTTTCAATTCATAAATGTCGATCAAGGTATTTTGTGTCGGGTTTGTTATAAGTTCTTCCTCAAGAAAATCTATTTTCTCCCCTATTTTCTCAAGGATCACAAAATAATTGTCCACAATAGCATCAATAAGTGAATACGCAAGGTAATCAGATGCCATTTTCCTGATTCTGCCTTTATTGTTTTTCAGTTTATTTCTTATCAGATCGAATATATCTCCGGGTTTTTCCTGAAAAGTAATCAATATGTTTTGAGTAACCACTATACAAAGCTGTTCGGAAACGGTTTTGTTGGTTTCCCCATCAAAATAAAGCATTTTTAAAATAATGAAAATGTAATTTGTAAAATCCTCGACTTTCGGGCGCTGATCCGAGGATGATATATCTTCCAGAGTAAGGGGATGTAAATCAAAATATCTTCCTAATTTTTCAACCAATTCGGTTTCATATAAACCATCTATGTTTATCCATGTGATGGAAGGTTTGTTTTTATACTCAAAACAGTCCTCTATTGAAACCAATTCTTTTTCCTCAAAATGGAATTCATCGTAATTGATGAGAGTTTTTCTCAATCCAGTTTGATTTAAACCAAATACTCTAAGGTCATCTAATTCTTCATTTTCCATAATTGTCCTCAGAAATTTTAGGGGTATTTATAAAATCTATTATAAAGTAAGATCCATATCAATCAAATTATAAAAAAATATTCGTCACCTTTTTGGCGCGGATTTTTTCTTTCACGTGTAATCACTGTATGATAAGATAAAAACCTCGCTTAATATTAAACTTAATAACATTTTTTAAAGACAAGGAGAAAAAGTAATGGCCGGAAAAATCGGAATTATCGGCGGTAGCGGTTTATATGACATAGAAGGAATTCATAATGTCCACAGGGAAAAACTCGAAACTCCTTTTGGTTCTCCTTCCGGCAATTACATAATAGGTGAATTAGACGGTGTCGGAGTAGTTTTTCTTCCCCGCCATGGAGAAGGACATACGATTCTTCCTACTGAAATAAATTACCGGGCAAATATTTACGGTTTTAAAACACTCGGTGTTGATAAGATTGTATCTGTCAGCGCAGTCGGAAGTTTGAAAGAGAATATACATCCGATGGATATAGTTATACCGGATCAGTTTATAGACAGGACTAACAGAGGTAGAATCTCAACCTTTTTCGGTGATGGAATCGTGGCGCATATAAGTTTTGCCGATCCGGTTTGCCCTGTAATAGCCGACGCTTTGTTTGAATCCGCATCCAGTCTTGATTTATCGGTACATAAAGGCGGTACTTATGTCAATATGGAAGGACCTGCTTTCTCGACAAAAGCCGAATCGAAACTTTACCGCAGTTGGGGTATGGATATTATCGGCATGACTAACCTTATTGAAGCAAAACTGGCAAGAGAAGCAGAGATTTGTTACGCAACCATGGCTCTGGTTACCGATTATGACTGCTGGCACGAATCACACGATCATGTCACGGTTGACCAGATAATTGAGTATCTGACAAAAAACGTCCAGAACGCGAAGAAAGTTCTCCGTAAAGTTATCCAGAACCTGCAAAACGATAACCATTGTTCATGCTCTTCAGCATTAAAAAGCGCGATACTCACAAACCCGGATAAAATCTCAATGGAATCGTATAACAAACTTAAATTACTTATCGGTAAATATATTAAAAAATAATGGATATCAATCACGACTTATCCGCTCATAAACAATCCGACCTGCCTGTAACAATGAAAGGGGCTTTCAGCCGGATTGTTTTCAGGAATCCGGAAAATAATTATATCGTTGCAAGGTTCATCGAGGAAGGCAAAATAGAACCTTATACCGTTGTGGGTTTTGTGCCCAACGCGGTTGAAGGACAGTTTGTTGTCATTACAGGTAAATGGGAATATAATCCGCGGTTCGGCCCTCAGATTCACCTGAAAAGCTGTCAGGAATGCACTCCGTCGTCCAGAGAAGGCATCGAGCGGTTTTTGGGATCTGGTTTAATCGGCGGTATCGGTGCTGAAATGGCTAAACGGATCGTCGATACCTTTGGTGAAAAAACTCTGGAAATCATCGATTCGGTTCCCGGCAGACTCAAGGAAGTTGAAGGAATCGGAAAAAAACGGATTAAAATGATCGTCGAGGGATGGAATAAACACAAAGATACCCGCCACATTCTAATTACATTAAACGATATAGGATTAAGCCAATCGTTAACACTGAGAATATTCAATAAATATAAAGAAAACTCAGTAAAGATTATTGAAAATAATCCGTACCGACTCGCCTACGAACTGCGCGGAATCGGGTTTCATAAAGCCGACGAAATCGCATTAAAAGCAGGCAAATCACCTTCTTCACCAGAAAGAATCGAGGCGGCGGTTTATTATTACCTCCACGATTTTTCAGAAGAAGGCGATGTATACACACCATATAATAAACTCACAGAAAAAATCGCGCATGAACTCCAGCTTCCGGTAAATGTGATTGAACCGGTAATCGATGACATGGCGTCGCATGAAAAAATAATAATACAACAGGAATATGATGATAAACCGATATACCTCAAAACCTTATTTGAGTACGAATTTTATGCCGCCCAAAAACTCGCGCGAATGATAAACGGCAAAGCAAAATACCCTGTAAAAATTGATGAAAAATCATTGGCTGAGACGGCATCTAAACTCAAAATCCAAATCGACGATGAGTTAAAAAAAAACCTGCCTGAGATTATCAACCACCAGATAATCCTGATAACCGGAGGCCCGGGTACCGGCAAAACAACTATCGTTAAACTTATCCTTGAACTCCTGCGCAAATCAAATCAGGGGTTCCAACTATGCGCGCCAACAGGCAGAGCGGCAAAACGAATGCAGGAGACAACCGGTTATGAAGCGTCTACCATTCACCGCCTGCTCGAATACATTCCGGCAAAAGAGACTTTTCTGCGAAACACCACATTTCCGATAGATACTTATAACCTTATTGTAGATGAAGTATCAATGGTCGACATTTTTATTATGTATAACCTTCTGCAGGCGATAAAAGATGGAACACGGCTTATACTTGTCGGAGACGCCGATCAGCTTCCATCAGTAGGCCCCGGAGCGGTTTTGCAGAATTTGGTGTCTTTAGATATAATACCTAAAATCGTGCTGAAAAAAATTTACCGACAGGCTCATGACAGTTTGATTGTCTTAAACGCTCACCGAATAAACAACAGCGAAGAACCGATACTCACTCCAAACGCGACAGACTTTTTTTTCATCCAGAAAGATAATCCTGAGGAAATACTGGACCTGATAAAAATACTTGTAAAAAACAGGATACCCGAAAAATTCGGTCTGAATCCCATTCATGATATTCAGGTAATTTCACCAATGCGCAAAGGTATAGTCGGAGTCGAGAACCTTAATTCAGTTTTGCAGGATCTGCTCAACCATAATAAAAAACAATTATCTTACGGCGGTTTCACCTATAAGCAAGGTGATAAAATAATGCAGATAAAAAACAATTATGACCTTGAAGTTTTTAACGGCGATATCGGATTCATTACAGATATTGATGAAGAATCAGGTATACTGACTTTAAACTTTGAAGGAAGGGAAATACCCTACGAACGGGCCTGGCTTGAGGACATAAACCCGGCATATGCAATATCCGTTCACAAATCACAAGGGAGCGAGTACCCGGCGGTAATAATACCTCTGGCTCAGGAACATTATATGATGTTGCAGAAAAACCTGCTTTATACCGGAGTAACCAGAGCTAAAAAACTGGTTGTGCTTGTCGGGTCACGAAGGGCATTGTACCGGTGTTTACATAACAATAAAATAAAAGAAAGGAACTCGCTTCTTTCCATCAGGTGTGAGAAAACGTTTTAACTTAATTAAATAAAATTACTAAATGCCGATCTTTTTTTCAGTTGAGGTAAATTTAATGAGCAAAATTACGGATAATTTTTACAAAATAAGTTTTAATGTTTTTATCGAAACAATACTAATCGCTATGTTCATAGCTATATCAGCTTTTAATTTAAATATGGGAACCGATGAAGGCACATGGAGCTATATCGCAAGGGTATGGAAAGATTTCGGCATACCGCCGTACATCGGCGCTCTGGACAATAAACCGCCCGGAATATTTTTAATTTTCTTTTTTGCCGAATATTTCGCAGATAATGTGATTGTTGTACGAACAGTTGCCGGGGTTTCGCTGGTTTTTGCCTCGATTCTCATTTATTTATCTACAAAAATATTAGCCGGCAAAAGAACAGCTATATTCGCGATGTCACTATTTGGAATCGCCATGTCATGGCGCCTGCTCGACAGTCATATTCCGGCGGAAACAGAATCATTTATGATAACATTCACCTCTCTGGCACTTTATTTTATTCTGCTCAATTCCGTCAGCCGGCGAATACCTTTTAAGATGTTTTACATCTTATGCGCTGGTATTGCCATGGGGTTTGCGACGTCATTTAAACAGACAGCACTGTTTTCTCTTGCGGGAATAACAATTTTCTATATTTCGCTAAAACCGCGCAAATGGGTTTTCTGCGGGCTGATTCTGCTGTTGGCCGGGTTTGCCGTAGCAACCGCTGTTGTGATTACACCGATTTATCTATATAAAGTATCACTGGCGGATTACTGGAAAAACGTCTGGCTTATTCTTCTGGAAAGCGGAAAAACATCGTTAAACCTGTCTCCATTTCAAAGATTATTCGGTTTTTTTCAAGTCTGGCAGGGATCCCGGCTTGTAATGTTTTGCCCGTTTATATTTTTGTTTTTTTATCAAAGAAAACGGATATCAGAATCGTGTATTCCATTCGGAGGGCTCATAATATGGTTTTTATTCGATTTCGCCGGCACAAATATATCGGGCTATTATTACGGACATCAACTAAAACAGATTATGCCTTCTCTGGCAATAATTAGCGCAATAGGAATCGATTTCTTGTTAAAAAAATTGTTTGCCGATGATACAGTGGCTCGCAAACCAGCGTTTTGTTTGCTGTTATTCATATATATAACCGCCATACCGTATGCGGCGATCGTGAAAACTTCGCTGAACAGAATTTTTTATAAGATTCCCAACGAACCAAAATCGTTCGGAAAATGGATTGAGAAAAACACATCGCCGGGAAACTACATCTATGTTTTCGGCAGAGGCACAAACAGCGGGGAACCGAACAATCAGATCATGTATTACTCAAACAGACTTGCGCCATCGCGTTATTTCAATCCGTTTTTTATAGATATGCCAGGAGCAACTGCCGAGATCAAATCGGATTTCGCGGCTAAACCACCCGAACTGATAGTTATTCCCAACGGCATGGATGTGCCCGAATGGCTCAACAGTATCCTGCAGGAAAACTATTTCTGGAAAAATGATTACAAGCTGAAACACCTTAATTTAATATATGATATATACAAACGTAATATTTGATAGGCTTTGCAATAAATTTGTAGTTGATATTTTTAAAATAAAAATATAATATAAACACGTTTTTTTAAGATTCATTTTTCCTTCGTTTTTTATGTGCGCCCATGGCTCAATTGGATAGAGTGCCGGACTACGAATCCGTAGGTTGCAGGTTCGAATCCTGCTGGGCGCACTTTTATTTACAAAAAGATTTTTTACCCTAATAATAATTATTTTTATAAAAAAATGATCCCAGCCTACAAAAGACCGGGATCATATTGTATAACAAATATTTATATTTTATTATGTTCTATTTATTCTATAATCTTTTAATCAAGAAAATATTATTTTATATCATTTTCTTCTTTTTATCACCAGACCACATATACTTATCAGTATCAAGATCATGGTTATTGGTTCAGGAACTGTATTTGACCGACTCGCGATATATATTTCATCATCTGTTCCTCTCCATGCAATATCGCCACTGTCATTAATTTGCGGTTGGGAATACCAGCTAATATTATCAGCAATTTTCTCAATAAGGCCTGTTGCTTTTTCATAAAAATATAAGGAGCTCTCTCCAATCCAAACAATATCACCATTATTATTAAGGTTTGGATAACGATTGTTCTCATATGACAATTCTGCTTCAGTTATGTTTACAGTAAAGCCTGTTGTCTTGTCGTATACCAAAATATCCCCATTGTCGGTCCATGCAATTTCGTTGTTGTTATTTATATCTGGAAATTGGCCAGATGATGAAATGGTTGTTATTAGTCCTGTAGTTACATCACGGTAATAGATTCCAGAGCTACTTCCCCACCATACAAGATCACCTTGGTTGTTTGTCTCCGGATGCTGTCCATTAGCAAGTTGAGATATCGTTCCATCAGATGTTCTGTAATTAAGTTGAAAATCATTGTTATTATAACCATACCATGCTACATTATCATTCAAGTCCAGACATGGATTGGATTTATTTATATTTGAGCTAACCAGCGTTTGAACAACATGTGTTGATGCGTTATAATACTCAATTTCATATATACTCCCATGTCGTGAATCCCATGCGATATCTCCATCATCACTTATCGTTGGATATGTAAAATATCCATTATCTGAATTCACATCAATCTTTGTTATTGTTGTACCATTCCAGTAATAAACCTGCTGATAAGTTCCATCAGAACCAGACCATACAGCTTCAGAATTATTATTTATATGAACATGATGATTTCCGGTTGTACCCTGAGAGATTTTCGTTATTACATAATCAGCCCCACACAAGTTAGAAATTAGAATCAGATTTACAAAGGCTAATACAACCATCGTTTGCTTCATACTGAATCTCCTTTTATATTATGAGTTATTATATTACAGTGTAATTATATACTATATATGTTTTTAAATATATCTTTTTTATAGATATACAGATTTTAAACACGATTTATTTGATAGTTATATTAACATTTTGTAATTCATTATTGATTATAATAAGGTTGATGAAATTAAACTTTGGAATTTTCTTTATAGTTTCCACATCAACAAAATAGGATACAAAAACCGATTTAATTCTATACAA
>CAYVGJ010000001.1:263333-266060 GCA_964451165.1 uncultured bacterium | reverse complement strand
AATCAGGCTTTGCGCTCGGCAATATCCAGAATATGAGGAAGGCGTCCGTTCATGGAAGCCAATATTTTTTGCATTTTCCTGCGGGCCCTGCATAATCTTATGCCGATATTGGCTTTACTGCAAGCCAGTATCTCACTGGCTTCCTGATAAGTGTAGCCATACACCTCGCAGATTAGCATAACTTCACGATATTTCTTGGGAAGCGATTTGATCGCGGATTCGAGTATTTCAGATAACTCTTTATGCTGGGCGATATTATCGGGTTTATCCGTCTTATCAGGGATAACTTCGATAAGTTCCGTTTCCTGATCGTCAGAAATAATCTTTTTATATAGAGACAGACCGAAAATGTTTTTGCGTTTTTGAGCCCGCAACTCATTTTTGGTCAGATTAGTGGCTATTTTGAATACCCATGAGGATACTTTTCCGCAAGGAACAAAGCGATCCAGGTTTCTGTAAACCTGCAAAAATGTTTCCTGTGTTATTTCTTCAGCTTTCTGATAATCACATATCATACGGTTTACGTAATTGAGTATTTTTTTCAAATACCGCTGATGAAATGTATCAAAAGCCTCATAATCACTATCTTTGGCGAGCAATATCAGATCCTCGTCCGAAAGAATAGTATAACGATCGTCATTTGTTTCATTAACATTTATATTCATAGGCAACTATCTTGTTTTACGACGTTCATTATAAGTATACCATATTTTTGAATTTTAGCAAATCGGCCAAATTATATTAAATCCCCCCTTTAATAAATCCGGTTTTTAAAAAATATAATAAATCTAATTTTTATTTAATTGTCTTTCTGCCTTTATTTGTTCTATAGACAAAAATCTCCCATTTAAGGATTCTTTATTTTGTTCCTATTATTATACTATTTTTCTGTATCAAGTAACTATTTTAATCAGATTTAACGCTTAGTTTCCAAGCAACGGTTTTATAATTTCTTCCATTTCCTGTTCGCCTTGATACCCTATATGTTTGTCACGTATTACTCCATTTTTGTCAATAATAAATGTTGTCGGAATAGCGTTTATCTGACCGTATGCTTTGCTGACTTCGCGATTACCGAGAACAATCGGGTATGTAATCTTTGTGTTTTCGACAAAACTTTTTACGTTATCCGGAGTTCCCTCATCAAGTGACAATCCGACAACCTCGAGTCCCTGATCTTTATACTTGTTATATAGGTTTTGCAATTCAGGGATCATTTTTCTGCATGGCGGGCACCATGTTGCCCAGAAATCGAGAATGACAACTTTTCCTTTGAGATCTTTAAGGCTAAGATTAGTCCCGTCGAGTTTTGGAAGAGTAAAATCAGCGGCTACACCGAGTTCAGGTATCTCCTGAGGTTTGGAAGGTTGTGCTTCAGGCAATGCTGTTTCTGGCGCAGCGGCTTTTTCTCCCTGTGGTGTTACCTGTTCCTGAACAGGTTGTTCCCCAGCTTTTTTTGCTTCTTTTTCCTTTTTCCCACAACTGGTTATGCTGAGTGCCAAACCGATTAAGAATAAAATTGCATAATATTTTTTCATTTTTGCCTCCGTTTTTGCACTTTCTTCGTTGATTGATATAAATTATCGCGTTAATCGCTTTTTGTTTTCATACTCCTGGTTTTACCGCGAACAAGAAAAATATTCCTTATATATACAACAAATCCAACACTTTGCCCTACAATAAAAACAGGATCTTTTCTATATATAGAGTAAACAAGAAGTATAATACTTCCGGTAATACTTAGATACCAGAATATCATAGGGATTACACTTTCTTTTTTTATCTCCGATACTATCCATTGAATCACAAACCGTGAAAAAAATACCGTTTGCCCGATGAAGCCCAATATTAACATAAATTTATTTAACGGTATATCAATCATTAATTATATCCTCCCGATATCTCATCCATCTTTTTTTCATCCAGCGTACAGCGATCAGGTCATATGTGGATTTAAAAACCCTGTTTCCAATATTATATTTTGATTTTCCCATTATTCGGGGACGATGGTTAACAGGTATTTCGGCTATCTTATAACCTTCCATCTTCAGCAGTGTAGGCAAAAAACGGTGTAATCCATTATACATTTTAAAATTTATTACACTTTCGCGCTTGAAAGCTTTCAGCCCGCAACACGTATCATGCACATCCTCGCTGGTGAGCAGATTTCTCACAAAATTGGCTACCTTTGAGGATACCCTTTTCTTCAATGGGTCTATCCTGTTTTTTCGCCAGCCGCAAACAACATCGTTTTCACCTATCAGAGACACAAGTTTCGGTATATCAGCCGGATCGTTCTGCAAATCCGCATCAATAATTACGATTATGTTTCCATACGCGTTTTTAAAACCCGCATCTATAGCCGCGGAAAGACCATTGTTCCTGCGCAAATTCAATATACGCAAATTGCTGTATTTTTTCCTTGCAGAATTAAGTTTATCCAATGTCAAATCGGTACTTCCGTCGTTTACAGCAAGAATTTCGGATATCATGCCCATTTTCGATAAAACAGCGGATATCTCTTCAAGCAACGGCAGAATATTATCTTCCTCATTATATACTGGAATTACTACTGATAAATCAACCTGTTTCACATCCAATTTTCTTTCTCCTATCTTTTCGCCCGCGTAATGAGAACCATATCATTATTTGATTTGGTAAAATCCGGATATTCCAATATCACCTCGGCATTGACAGAATTCATCCTTAAAAAATCCTTTTTTTGCA
>CAYVGJ010000001.1:184431-263233 GCA_964451165.1 uncultured bacterium | reverse complement strand
CGACAGGTAATATCCTATTGCCATAACGGCAAACGGAAATAACGGCAAAAGGTAGTAAGACCTTTTCGAACCCGATATTGATAAGAATATGAAAGCCGGGACAAAAAAAGATACCGGGAAATTATACAAATTCCATTCTTTATACTTTATCATTCGACGTATAATAAACGGCAACGCCAGAGCCCATGGCAAAAGGTATAATGGAGCACTCACAAAATAATAATAAAACGGCCGGTTATGATCAAATGCATCGGTATAACGATTAAATGTCTCGTTATAAAAAATAGTCAGAGCGGCAGGATACCTTTTTATCACCATGAATCCCCATGGCAAAAGTATAAGAATAAAAATGATTAACCCTTTGCCCCAACACATACGTTTCAACTCGGCCATCCGTTTTTCCAAAATAAGGTACGTTATCATCCCTAATACCGGAACTATAACCGCCACAGGGCCTTTTGTCAGCATACCCAGACCAAAATTAGCATGCATGAGAAGGTAACAAACATCCTTTTTCTTTCCTTGCGAATACAATCCGTAAGCAAAAAACAAGACCGATGCCGACGAAAACATTACCATCATCATATCAATAGCGGCTTGCCGAGCCCACCAGAAAAAGAGTATGTTTGTAGCGAGAATAAAAACCGAAATCAGCCCCGTTTTCGAATTATATATTTTTTGAGCGATCAAATAAGTAATGACCAAAACCCAAACAGCGCAAAACGCTGATGGAATTCTTGCTATCAGCTCATTCACCTGCGAGTCGTTTAGCAATCCTGCAAGTAAAGCTGTGCTCCAGAAATATAGAGGAGGTTTTGTCAAACGCGGTTGCCCATTCAAATGAGGTATAACCCAATCGTTTTTCTCCAGCATTTCACGAACAATCTCGCCGACTCTTGCTTCAGTTGTTCCCCAGAAATCACGGGATCCGAGCCCATAAAAAAATAGTATCAATCCTGTAAGAACTATTAATAATAGATGTTTTTGTTTCATAACTCATTATTCACAATTGATTCTATATCAGGGTAAATTCCAAGGATAGTATCAAGAGCGGTAACTTTCAGTATTTTCATTATCTCCCTGCTGACACCGGAAAGTAAAAATCGTTCTCCTTTTTTCTTCACGTGAGTATATAAAAACACTATTATTCCCAATCCCCTGCTGTCTATATACTCAACTTCAGATAAATCCATAATTACAGGTTTTCCCAATTCCTTAACCGTATTTATAAATTGGTTCGATACCTGTGCACAATCCGCTCCAATCATTTCCCCTTTTACTTTCAACAAATAATATTTTTCATTCGAACTTATAAAAAATTCCATATCATAAACCTTTTATTTTTCGACTTTAAACAATAGATAACTCATTAACACCACCATAATCAGCGTTGTTATCCCCGATACCGGAAAAACCAGCGGTTTAAATATAGGGATTATTATATCCACAGTCAATCCAAAAATAAAAATTAAAACCGCTCCCGATGATAATAAGAACTCTGACTGGTGCCACAAACTTAACAAACTGCTTTCATAAAAAGCAACTGTTGTCCGCTTGATATGCCCGGCAAACAGAATTGTCCCCCAAAAAATATAAATGATAAAATAAATCAGCCATGCTAAAAATGAATACATCTCGTAAACAACACTGCGCCCCATATTACCGTAAGAATTGACACGTATGGCATCAATGACTGTTCCGAATCCCAATACGTCAAGAATCACTAAAAACAAGAAAAAAAACGCGGGGACACAAATCCATAACCTTTTACGTAATGTAATTTTCTCATGAGTAAAACAAAACACAAAATACAAAAACGCGGAAGGCATTACCCACTGGCCCGCCAGCGATATCTGATATAAAACCCTGAGCATTTTTTCCGGCATGGTGGATGTCTGGGCAATAAGCTGCATATCCCAGAAACAAATAGTCAATACCCACATGGCAAATGACCTGTTTATTTTCACATACGCTCTTTCACCCCGCGAATAAAGTATCAACGCCAACAAAAAATTAATTGTGAACGGGATAAGAAGAAAATACCCCTGTATTTCCAATTCCATAATTTTCCTTTTATAATTTAAAATAATCTTTAGGGAACTTCACGTCTACTTCGAAATCCTTAAAATAACCCGCGTTAACGAGATTTCCTTTCAAATCAAATTGTTCGATATAGATAGGAACCTGTTTTACCTTGTCTATTTTAACATTCGCCCTGTTTTTATCGTTTGCAAGCTCATATAATACATATTGCGCGTTTTCCTCAATCACTCTGGCGCTAATAAGCCTTTTGAAATCATCAACAGTCTGAGTCAATAGATCACCCACAGTCGAACGGTAAATCGGATACTCATACCCGCCTTTTCCCAAATCGGAATCCGGATTCACCTCAATTACAAAAGGCATCCACGAAAAAGCCGCTTTCATCACGTTATCCGAGTAAACTGCAAGCTGTCCGCGTTTTGAACGCGGGGATAACCATTCGATCCTGATATTTAGAGGTTTTTCATAACTATAGACCATTTCGTCAGTTATAAGTTTCTTCTTCATAAACTTATTTGTAAGTTTATACCTGTAACTTTTTAATCCGAGAACATTATTTTTAACGGCTACAATATGATCAACAGCTTTGCGGTCTATTATATCTCCGGCAAGCGAATCAATAGATAAAAAAATCAAAATAATTAAAAAAAGCCAAATTTTGTTGTGCATAATAAGAATATTGATACAATATAAAAAAGTTTTTGTTTTATCGTTGTACGTAGAATTTACATTATTATTGATTTCTTTAAAAGATTTTTTAACAAAATATCACACTTTTTTCAGAAAGAGGTTACCCGTGCGTTGTCCGTTTTGTTCTTTTATGGAAGATCGAGTAGTCGATTCCAGAATATCACAAGAAGGAAGAGCCATTCGCCGCAGACGAGAATGCCTCAACTGCCAGCGCAGATTTACTACATACGAGACTCTCGAGCGGCCAAATATCCAGGTAATCAAAAAAGACGGTACAAGAGAACCGTTCGAACGCCAGAAAATATTAAACGGATTGATGAAAGCATGTGAAAAACGCCCCATCAGCCTTGAAAAAATCGAATCCATTACTGACGAAATCGAACGTTATATCGAAAACAAAAACGTTCGGGAAATTTCCACCAAAGAAATCGGTGAACAACTTATGGAAAGGCTTCATGAACTTGACGAAGTCGCTTTCGTGAGGTTCGCCTCCGTTTATCGCCAGTTTAAAGACGTAACCCAGTTTATGAACGAAGTAATGTCTCTTTTATCCGAAAAAAGGAAATAATCTTTATTCCTCTATCGGATATTGTTCGTGCGGTTCATCCGCCGGAGCCTGTTCTTCCTCAGATGCAGGAGCTGTACCCTGAGCGTATTTGGTCAGGTCAATCAATTTCGCATCTTTCTTGACCATATTGAACCATTCCTGGAAACACATATACTTTTTCTGCATATTCAGTTTGGCTTCCTGTTCTCCGCGCGATTTTTCGAAATCAGCCATAGATGGAGTATCATACTTAACCGCTCTTGCTATGATTACACCAGACGTTGACTCCAAAGGTTTGCTGATTTCATTCTCTTTTAGCTCAAATAATTTATCTCCGAGTTCCTGCGAATAACCCATATTGGAATCAGGAGCCATTTTTGTAAACGGCTGAGACATTTTCACATCAAATCCGGCTTCTTTTGCCGCGTCGGCAAACGATTTTTTCTGTGAATCCATGATCTTCTTTATTTTATCTATGGCTTCCTGCGCTTGCTTTTCAGCCAACTCTTTTGCTTTATTATTCTTATAATCAATCTCAACCTGAGCTTTAACCTGAGCGAATTCAGGTATTGCTCCGGTTCGCTTTTCTATCGTAGAAAACAAATAAAATCCATCATCGGTAGGTATTATTTCACTTACTTTAAAGAGGTCCAGTTTAAACGCCTGTTCATAATAATCATTTGAATTGCCTACTCCGGGAATATATGAATTGGAGAAAAACCCTGTTTCTTTTACTTCCACACCGAATTCTTTTGCGGCTTTTTTCATATTCTCAAGATCTTCACTTTTATAATATATTTCTTCAATAACTTCTCTCGCTTTCGATTCAGCCTGCTCTTTGGTAAGTTTATTGATTATCTCCGATTTTACTTCATCAAAACTCTTTTCTTTTTCTTCTTTTACATCCTCGACTTTAATTATATGGTATCCGAACTGAGTTTTTACAAGATCCGGGCAAACTTCACCTTTTTTGAGTTTCAATGCCGCATCCTCAAACGGTTTAACCATCGCTCCTTTACCGAAAAAGCCGAGATCGCCTCCTTTGGAAGCTGAAGGGCATTCCGAATACTTCTTCGCGAGTTCCGCGAAATCCTCACCCGCTTTTACTTTCGCGAGCACATCTTTTGCTTTGGCAACAATCGCCTCGTTTTCTTTTTCAGTCATTTTTTCAGGAGTTTTAAATAAAATATGTCTTGCCTGAACCTGATGTTCCTGCTTAAACTCATCTTTATGCTCGTCATAATAGGTTTTCACGTCTTCGTCGCTAACCTTGATCCCCTTGAGATAATCTTCCGTTTTCACTCCCACATATGAAGTATTTACTTCAGCAGGACGCTTGTAATCATCTTTATGTTCGTTATAATAAGCGATCAGGTCTTCTTCCTTAAAGTTGATTTGCGCAAGCAAATCCCTGTAAGCGAAAAGGATATATTCCACACTAAGTTTCTGGTTATCTGCCAGGTACTGTTCATAAACCTCGTTATCGTTAAGTTTTACGCCATCGAGAATAAGGTCGCGCAGTTTTTCTATCATTAGCGAATATTTTGTCTGAGTTTCGTAAGCTGAAGGCGATATGCCGTTTCGGGATAATAAATCGAAATAAAACGCTTCGTCAAATTTTCCGTTTCTGGAGAAAAGCTGGGCAATCCTGCGGGCTACTTCATCATCACTTATATCTATACCGTATTTTCTCGATTCCTCAAGGAGTATGAGCCTGTTCCAAGCAAGGTCATTGAGCTGTTCGCCGGTAAGCTGCCTGCCGGTAAGCTGAGCATCCCAGTATACCGCCATATACGCGCTATTATATTCATTGGCATTTATTTTCCGGTTATAAATCTCGCCCATAACCTGTTTTTTTGCGCTACGAAAGATGTTTCCGACTCCCCAGAACGTAAAGGCAGGGATAATTCCAAGCAGAATGATTATGAAAATTATCTTCATTTTCTTTCGCAAATACGTCAACATACCATAAAGCTCCTTATTTTATTTATATTCAATGGTTATTTTCAATGTTCAAGAATCTCGATTATTGTGGCTATAGCAAGGGTAATCACATAAATGACCAAAACCGCCAGCCCGATTTGTGATTTGTACCGTGCATAGAGATCTTTCAATTGTTTCCAGAAACTTGTTTCCGGCACAAACCCGCCACCGGTTTCATCCGGCGTTAAAGATCGGGAATCGCCGGCCGGTTTATTCATATTTTTATCATTTATCGGTTCAGCCATAATTTCCTCTCGATAAATCCAAATTTAAACTGGGATAATTTTTTACACGATACAATTTAATCAATATCAATTTCGGAGTCAAGCATCTTTTAAAATAATGACTTTTTATTGATCAGATTTTAGCATAACAGACCGTAATTGACTCATAATAAAAATTTATGTAACATTGTAGCATAATAAAACAAGAATATTAATTTTAAAATCGACACAATACACATGAACTTTATTTTAACGTAAATGTTAGACAAAAAAAGCATTAGGCCATCTTTAATTTTTATTGTTTTTCTTTTTTCCTTTTTCCTGCGATTCGATAATTTCGATTTCGGATTGCCGGCTCAGTATCATTTCGACGAAAAAATAGCCACCCAAACCGTTGAAAATTTTCTTAACGGAAACTTCGCGATCGGCAGATACAATCACCCGCCACTCCTGAAAACGATATCGTATCTTTCACTTAAAATTTATTCTTGCTGGCACGGGATTCCCCAAAACCTGCAGAAAACATATTCCTGTCTCGCTTTAAGATTAACGAGTGTTCTCATCGGCTCCTTCACAATAATCGCGGTTTATTTTCTCGCGCGATTTTTCCTCGGATTTGAATTCGCCTTGCTTTGTTGCGCATTAATAGCTGTAAGCCCTCTTCATGTAATCAGCTCAAAATACGGTACGCCGGATATACTTCTCACATTCATGTTTATAATTTCCATGATATGTATACTTAACCTCTATACTCACAATCGTGAAAAAGATTATTTTTTCTGCGGGTTATCTATTTCCATCGCGATTTGCGCGAAATATAACGGCCTATTTTTATATTTTTCTTTTTTGTGCGCTCATTTGTTTTATTCTTTAAATCAGGATTACAAAGTGAAATCATTTTTCCAGATCAAAAGATGGCTGTGTTTTATATGCGGCAATATATGCGGTTTCGCATCAGGCTTTCTGCCTTTGTTTATCAACAATGAATGGAAATATCTCATAGATTCACTCTTTTTTGAGCAAAACCATTTATTAAAAGAAGGGCATATGGGACTAACCGTATCCGGAATAGATTATTATTACGTTTTTTATTTCATAAAATCCATTCTACCTGCAACCGGATGGATCCTGTTTATGTTTATAATCGCCGGGATATTATTTGCGTTTTTACGGATTAATAAACTATACCTTATAATGATATCGTCTTTGTTGCCATATTATGTTGCGGTAGAACATATCTACAAGATTTTTCCCGCCCCAGATAGGTATATTCTGCCTTTATTCCCATTTTACATATTGTTCGCGGTTATTTTTGCCGCCAAATTTTTTGAATTTATATATAAAAAAACGAAAGTCAACCGGAATATACTGATAGCTGTTCTATTTATTATCCTTCTTTATTATCCGGAAATAAAAACTTTAAGAATCGTTACCAGCCTCAAACCCGATACCAGAGACTTAATGAGAAACTGGATTGAAAAAAATATACCTTCCAACACAAAAATATTTGTCAATTGGCCGGTTTCAGGATATTATCCTGAGTTTTCGGATAATATAAAAATTGTTAGAGCAAAGGAGCTTGATTATAATTTCGTAATGAAATTCAATATAGATTATATACTTCTAAGCAGTTTTGAATATAGCGGTTATATAGAGAATCCGCAGGATTATCCGAACAAAACAGATTTTTATTTAAAAATAATGTATAATCACCAACTCGTTCACGAAACAAAAAAACCGACAGGCCCATATTTATTTAACAATCCGATTCTGAGATTATACAAATTAAACAAATCTGATAAAGAATACAATAATCACAACAACAAAAGATAATACCATGCCACGACTATCTATAGTAATACCGGTTTATAATGCGCAAAAATATCTTGAGCGGTCACTTGCCTCAATATATATGAGCTCTTTCAAGGATTTTGAGGTTATAATCGTAAACGATGGTTCCACCGATAATACAGCTGAAATTATAAATAATTTTCCCATCAATACATTGATAAATTTTAATACAAACAAGGGGCTCGCCGCGGCGAGAAATGAAGGAGCAAATAAAGCCACCGGCGAAATCATTTTGTTTATTGACTCCGATATAGTCCTTAAAGGAGATACACTCAGTAAAATCTCAGCTCATTTTCAAGACGATCAATGCCAATGCGTTATAGGATTATATAGCAAAACACATCCTAATCCGGATGTGTTCTCGAATTATAAGAACATGTGGATTCGTTTCACGTACCTAACTTCACCTGAATACGTAAACTGGTTTTTTACCGCTATAGGTGCAATCAGAAAAGATGTCTGGGATAAAAGCGGTTATTTTGATCCGAAATTCAATATTAAAACCGGCGGAAGCGATATCGATTTCGGATTCCGTTTATACTCGCAAGGAATAAAGATTTTACTGGACAAGAATATCGATGTGATTCATTTAAAAAAATTTAATTTAGTCAGTTTAGTCAAAAACGATTTTCTCCGCTCTTTCGGTTACATCAAGCTGGCTCTTAATTATAATCAATCTCTGGCGGACATTGCCAAAAGCGGTATCGCCAACGCCCAAAACTCGTTTGCGATAAGCACAATTCTCGCTGGAATTATATCGGGCATTATTATTCTTTGCCCATTTTCGATATGGTTTGTTTTCATGTCGGTTTTTTTTATTTTTCTATACGTAAAATTGAACTATCCATTTTATAAATACACAATAAAAGAATTATCGTTTTGGAAAACCATTCTTTTTATACCGGTAATGTTTCTTGATAACCTTGTGTGCGGTATTGGCGTAATATGTTCGTTAATAAATAAATATATGAAGGATTTGGACAGGCTTATCGGTGACTGAAAATATTATTTTTGCGTCATGGAGAAGAAAATTTCGGCTTTTTCTATTTCCACATCAATCTCATCCATCAGATAAGCTATAGCAGTCTCATCCAGATTAAACAGATTCCATGCGTCATGGGATATTTTCGGTACCAGTATATCGCCGCCATTACCAATACATTTTGCGCGCGCAAAAACATCGGCTATATGCGCAATGCTGGCAAGTTTAAAGCCGACTCCCGCTTTCTCGGGATTATGATGATAAGATATCGATTCCCGTAATTCCGCAGGAAGATTCCATTTTTCCGCCAGCCACAACCCGATATTCTGATGGTTACAGTCCATAATACGCAATTCGCTTTCATAAAACGATATCCCATCACTGGCGATTTCTTCCATAATTTGCTGGAGAACATCGTTGAAGTACCTGTCGAGAATAACTTTTCCAATATCATGTAAAAGCCCGGCGACAAACGCAACTTCCTCTTCCTGATACCCTATCACTTTCGCAAGTAATTTGGAGATAACAGCAGTCCCAATGGAATGTTGCCAGAACTTCTGGCGATCGAAAAGATTCTCTGTTCCTTTCATCGGAAACATATCGAAAACGGAAGCGGAAATCGCAACACTCTTAACCGCTGTAAACCCAAGAATAACTATCGCGTGAGTAACTGTGCTTATCTGGCCGGGAAACCCGTAAAACGCAGAATTGACAAGCTTAAGTATTTTTGCAGTAAGAACCTGATCCGCGGAAATCACCCTGTTCACTTCTTCCGCGGAAACCATAGGGTTATCAAGAATTTTGCTCAACTTGTTTACAACATGAGGTAAAGTCGGCAGACTCTCGATCTTACTTACTATTTTCTTAAACTCTTTCTTCTCTTTCAGTGTCATTTGCCGTATATTTTCTTGATATGTGAAATTTTAATCCATTTTTTAATTTCATCATTATTTCATCATCATCAACTTTAGAAAACATATTATCTATCTGCACGAAAATTTCGTCCATAGACATATTCTGATTATTTATTCCTGCGGATTCAATAATCTCATCAGCAGATTGCGGGTCACCCTCAACAACGATAGACTCAAATCCCCATTCCGACAATCGTGATATTATGCGGGCAGATAATTTACATCCTTGTCCAAGCAAAATTTTCCCATCGGATTTAAGAAGCGCTTTTCCCAATATCATTCCTTCTTCGACTTTCTCTATAACTATTCTGCGCATATATTTATGTCCGTGTGCCGTTAATTTATCTATTTATCAATTGAACAAATAACTTCTCAGTTTTATTATATCGGCAGGATGCCTGTTTAAGTTTACATGCGACATAAAAACCTGTTTCCTCGACAAATCAACCGGAATGATTATTCCGTACGACCAACCGCTCATCTGCTCACTATACCTTTTTATCGTCTCTATTATATATGATATATATTCGATATTATCGGCAACCAATACAAAATAATGTCCGACAGGTGTAAGGTGACGCGAGAAAGTACTCTTAAACGATTCCAGAATCTCCTCAATATTATTTGGAGTAATTTTTCCAACTTTTTTCACATAAATATAATTCTTCAGAAAAAAATCGCTTTTAATCTTATAATCATAATTCCCACCGGAATTCACAACCCGCCAGTTATTTCCCTCAAGATTTCTTACCAGGTTCATGACATGCCTGTCATTATTTGTTTCATGCGAATCACTATCCGCCTTGGCGATTTTTAACGATTCACCACATTTTCCGCACCGTATATTTTTTATTTTGTCAAGCATCTCAAGATCAACTCGGTTTAATGTCGAGCAATCGGCGCATCTTATGACAAAATGGTACCCGCTATTATCCTCTTGGACTCCGGTCCATCTTCTTAACCGCTGATCAAATAATTTTCTTTTTTGCGGATCGATAAGATTTTCATACGCCTCGTTTATTTTCTGCGCTTCACGTACATCCCCCCCATGATCAGGATGATTGCAGAGTTCTTTCATCAATGCCCTGTAAGCCGCCCTTATTATTGCCTGATCCGCCTTATTGTTTATCTGGAGTACCTCATAATAATTTATCATATTATCCCTCCCGTTTTTTTGCCCGGGCAATATTTACCGCAATAGATGTGCCAACTATCTCCATTATGTGTATATATTTTCATATCATATTACTATATATTGTTTTATAGATATTATACATATTATTGACTCTCAGGCATTTTATGCCCCATTATGTTGCAATATTTTCCCCCTACTATCTTATTATTCTTATAATTGATTTATTATTAATATGTTACACAATATGAATCTTTTTTTTGCGGGTGCAATTTTTTATTGCGCCCTACTTATGGAGAATAAATTGGAATTTTATAAGAGGAAACTTTTTTAAAGGAACAATATTTGCTTCTTTGCTTGCTTATTAAAAAAACATCAATAACATTTAAAAATTTTATACAGGTAATTTTTTATTTATATAAATTATTCCGTTTGATTATAATATCCATCTTATTTGTTTGAACTTTATAAATCTTTTTAGGAGGGCAAAATGCCTACTATTATACTCCTTACCATTTCAAATATTTTCATGACAATCGCTTGGTACGGTCACCTTAAATTCAAATCCACTCTGTTATGGAAAGTTATCCTTATAAGCTGGCTGATAGCTTTTGTTGAATACTGTTTCCAGGTACCTGCCAACCGCATTGGGCACTCATACTTTACCGCCGCCCAACTAAAGACTATGCAGGAAGTTATATCTCTTCTGGTTTTTTCGCTGTTTTCAGTTTTCTATTTGAAAGAAGGGCTCAAATGGAACTATATCGCCGGATTTGTACTTATTATTTTAGCGGTAATTCTGGTTTTTAAAAAGTAGTTTCTTTACTATATTGTTCTTTTTATAAATTTAAAGACATTTTTCTTTTTGAAAAAAGAAACAAAAACTTTTTCTACAGATGCTTCGCATCCTTTTTTAATTATTCAGGCAATACAACACAATATTTATGGCCATTTGCAGAGCCTGTTCACGTTTTTCCGGTGAATCATTGTGCACTTCCGGACTCTCTAAACCATCCCCAATATCGGTTTCGTAAGTATAAAAAATTACCATCCTGCCATTAACGAATACCCCAAAACCCTGCGGCGGTTTGCCATCGTGCTCGTGTATCTTAGGCAATCCATTTGGAAACTTATAGAAAAAATCATAAATTCTATGACTGAACGGAAGTTCTACCATATCCGATTCAGGGAAAAGTTTTTTTATTTCTCTTCGAAATGACTGATCCATCCCGTAATTATCATCCGCCCAGAGAAAACCGCCGTTGAGAAAATATTTTCTCAATACCTCAATCTGCGATGAAGAAAAACTTATGTTCCCGTGCCCTGTCATATAAATCATCGGATACTTGCCAATATCCTGGTCATCTATAGTAATCTCCACATCCTTTTCAGGTACATTCAGACCGATTCTCTCTTTCAAAGCCCTGAGCAGGTTCGGCAGAGATGTCGGATTGCTGTACCAATCGCCACCACCATCATAATGGACACGAGCGATCTGAAAATCGTAAACCTGTTTATCCTCGCCTGACGCACCAATAGAAATAGCCATAACACAAAATACAATCATTATACTTCTCTTATAAAATGTCCCCATCAGCTTAACCCATTCTTTATTCTTAAAAACCATTCCAAAGTAATTATTCCGATAAGAAACAAAAGAACAAACGGATAATCAATAACAAGCTTTGTTATAGATAATTTTTCATTCACAGATTTTGACCTTATGCCATCAACATTTGATTTAAATGAATCCAAATCAAGAAATTTGCCGCCCGATTTTTTCGCGATTTTCTCAAGCAAATCCCAATTTGCCTCAATATATTTAAACTCAACTACCGGATTGTGGACTATAATATCCGACCTGGCATTTAATATATCTCGCGATGAACTCGTTGCCTGAATCTTGATTGAATACTTCCCTGCTTCAGGCGCAAGAAAAGAGGAATGAAACGTTGCCGGTTCACCCGCGACAGGAAGAAAATCAATAGAGACCGTTTTTCCATCGGCAGATACCGCGCTCCCTTTAACTTGCGATCCTTTAGCCGGTGAATATGTCCTGTCAAGCACCGTTACTTCAACAGGTATTTTTTCGCCAAGAATATAATTTATACCGGGTATGTTAATGGATATGTATGATTCTTCATCGGATGCGGCAAGATAACCAATCATGTTTTTAAAAAAAACCGATAAAAAATCCTGGCCTGAAAAGTTATTTTTTTCCTGTGTACTCCATTTATAGAAATTTCTCGCGCAAAAAAGAGCGGTTTTGCCTGCCCCGCAATTCATCATGGCAAAAACCGGGACTTTCCCGCCCTGCTCAGTTTTCCCTTCAAGAATAAGCCGGGCCGCCGGTTTTATTTTATGAACTACGTTCAAACCATACAGAGGAGGTTGCCGGCTGAAATCATTTTTCCCAATAATTCCCGACAAAACCGGATCCGAAACCACAGTTTTATCGGCATTAACCAAAACGGATACCGCCATAAAATCATTGTCAATCAATTCCACGGGGATAATATCCCTCAGACAAGTATTCTGCCAGTTTCCGGATCCCAATGTCCGGCTACCGCCAAAAACCATTAACCCGCCACCCTTTTTTCTGACAAAATTTACTAACTCATTTAAATCATCCGTAGCAAACATATCGGCTGAAACATCGCTTAAAACAATCATATCTTGGTGAGGAAGCGATTTCATTACATCGCTTATATTTTCAAACGATTTGGAATTCATGGAAAATATTTCGCCTTTTTTAGTACCGACAATATTGTAAATAGATAACCTGACATTTTTTATACCGTTTATCGACCGGATAAAAAATCCTAAATCCCACGAAGGAACCCCCAAAACCATTATCCTTATGAAATTTTTGCGCACAAGCAAACCTGTCTCCACAATATTATTTGCAAGAAACGGTTCGGATAATCCATCAGTTGAAACTTCAAACCGGAAACTCTCAAGCCCAACCTTTTTTGGGATGTATGAAAAATTAAAATCCACCCCATCCGATTTCTTTTCCTCCAGAGTATTTCCACTCTCATCAATCATTTTCACGGTAACAGGCAGATTTGAAGGAAAACCGCTTTTCTGAATTTTTAGTTTGAATTGCACCTCCTGCTCAAGCTCGGATATCGATGGAGCATCAATAGATTCAATCATAACATCCTTCTGCTTATTCGGGTTACCGCAACCGACAGTATATACCGGATATGGATAATCAATAGAATCAGCCGATACGGACTCCGTATCCTGCCCATCGGAAACAAGGAAAATCCGCGCAGGGTCAGGATCATTAAAACGCGCGAAAAAATCCTTTAGATTCGAGATAATCTTGCTCTCATTTAATGACGCTGTAACCCTACCGCTGTTATTTTTCACGGGATAATCACCGATTTCTATTATTTCAGCTTCAATATTTCTTTTTTTCAACTTTTTTTTCAAATCGCCGGAAATTATATCATTAACAGAGTCTATTCTTGATTTTCCTTCGACGGAAATATCTTTGATATTCATGCTTGCAGAGCTGTCTACAAGAAAATAAACTTTTTTCATTCTTGTTACAGTCCGCTTAAACACAAAAACCGGATTTGTTATAAGCCATATAAGTATCCCGATAAATATTATGCGCAAAACATTCATGATAAGATAACTTTTGAACGCAACCCTCTTTCGCGCAATAAAATAAAGCGCGGAGGCAATTAACGCAATAAATCCAAATAAAAACCATAACCACATAAATTACCCCGCAAGATTCGCGATCAGAAGTTCAACTATACACAACAATAAACAAATAAAAATAAATATAGCCGATCCCTGAGCATTTTGAGTTAACACATTATTTGAGTTCTCAAGCAAATTAGAAAACGATACTTTATTATCTGCGAAAATATTGGTTAACTCATTTTCATCAATAAATGTCATGTCCCCCTCATAAGCGGAGATATTGCAGGCGAATATTTTTTCACCCGAGCCGTTTTTCAGGGTATAGAACCCCGGATTATCAAACGGGAGATTGTCTATCCTGTAACATCCGCTAATAAAAACACTGTCGGGAGAAAAAACCTGATTCGATGGTGTGATCCATTGGATGCTAAAGCGCGAATCCGATGATAAGTCTAATCCCATACTCATATCGCGGTTATAATATTGTATATCTCCATTCCGCAATGTAATAATCCGATCCATTATCCTATGCAACAGCGGAACGAATACGCCTGTTTTCACAAAATTCGATAATTCACCCGAAGAATCCGCATAAAACACAAATATTTTTCCTTTACCCAGAGATATCTCTTCCAAAAACGGTATACCATCAGCCGATTTCATGAGAACTGATCTCTGCTCCAATTCTGGAAACAGCCGCTCAGATTTTCCCGCCTCAAACTGTATCTGCGAAAACACACCGCCACCCATTTGTTTGTATGGATGAAAAAGCGGGTTTTCCATATCACATCCGGCTACAGCAATCTGACGGGAATTTTTATCATCCTTAACGGATGTGTAAAAAACCACCGCGCAATTGCCTCCCGCAACAAAATTTTTAAGTTGAATAGCACTTGTTTCTGAATCAATATAGTTGTTGAATATTATAACTCCACTTTTTATAGAACCTAATGAATCAATTCCACATTCGTTAATAAATGAACCCGGATCTTTTATATATGTTAATAATCCATATTTCAAAAATAAATTCATTTGATTGTCACCAATTAAATAAATATCGTCAGGATAGTATGATGGAAATACAATACAGATATTATTATCTATTGAGAAATCCGGACATTCAAATTTTACAATACCCTTTAAAAATTTTTTTGACTGATCACAACGGTAATAAAATATATGATCCAATACCTGCCCGGGTTTCAAGGTAACGGATGTTTTATCCATAAGCTCATCTTCCATGAAAAATTTTAAATTTACGTTCTCCCATTCAACATCGGAAAAATTTTTTAATGTAACCGCTACAAAACTTTTATCACCTCTTAGCGGAAGCCTTTGCGGAAACTTGAACCCCACGATTCCGGCGGTTTTAATGGATATCCCCTTTGGATATATGAAATTAATATTAATTTTTTTATCTACGGACGGTTTTTGGAACTCATACCAGTTATGCTTTTGATTATCGGTTAAAACGACTATTTTACCTGCTGATGATTTGACAGCCTGGAGATATGAAACCGCCATCTGGATCGACTGCGCAACATCGAATTTATGGTTCTGCACCTTTAGATTGCGCAACACATTCAGAAGTTTTTCCGGATTGGAATATGATTCCATTATCTCAACATTTCCGTACCGATTCATATAAATTAATGCGCAGGAAATATTTTTGTTCAATGATAATATTGATTTCTCCGCCAAAACCAAAGCGCTATTTAAAAGGGATATCGATCCGTTCAAGTATGACATACTCTGTGAATTATCAATAATAAATACTGTCGGTATATCCTCGATAACCTTTCCATCAGCATATTTTGTAACAAAAACAGGCCTTGCCATAAAAAAAATAATAACAGCAATTATGGATAACCTCAAAAAAAGAAGAAGGTAATTAACTATTTTAAAATGAGCCAGGTTCTTTATTTTTGAATTAAAAAGCAATTCATAATAAGGAAATTCAATATGCTTAATTTTTCTGTTTTTCAGTATATTCAGAAGGAAGGGAATCGCAAGTGCCGGCAAAAACCATAAGTACCATAAGTTCAGAAAATACATTAAACTTTTTTCCTTCCTGCAATATAATTCAATATAGCTTTTTCTACAGGAACGCTGGTTATTATTCTATGGTAATCGATTTTTTCCTGCCAACAATTCTGCTGATAAGTATTTATAAAATTTTGCAGGTTTTTCGAATAGTTATTCCTTATACGGTCGGGTATGGCGGTAATTTCTCCGTGATTTTCCATATTTTTGAATTTTACTGTACCGTGATAAGGGATATTGACTTCATCCGGATGCATTATATGAAATACAATTATCTCATGTTTCATTTTGCGAAGATAAGCAAGATGTTTTAAAACATTTTCCTGGTCATCTACCAGATCGGATATAAGAATGATCAATCCTCTTCTCTTGATTTTGGAAGCGAGATATTTCAATGAATGGCTTATTGATGTCTTATTTGCAGGCTTTATCTTCTCAAGAATATCAACTATATAGTGTAAATGCGACATCTCGTTTCTGGGCGGTATATAATCGCAAATAGAATCATTAAATGTCAAAAGGCCCACTGAATCGCGCTGGGAAAGCATCAGATAACTCATCGCTACAGTCAGGAAAATAGAATATTCGAGTTTGGTCTGCGATTTTTCAGGAAACCCCATTGATTTGCTTGTATCAAGAAGCAGATAACTTTTTAGATTGGTGTCTTCCTCATATTGCTTGATAAAAAACTTCTCGGATTTGCCATACAATTTCCAGTCAATATACCGGATATCATCACCGGGAAAATACGATTTATGTTCGGCAAATTCTACGCTAAACCCTTTAAAAGGGCTTTTATGCATACCCGATAGATTACCCTCGACAACAAGTTTTGCTTTAAGTTCCAGTCCCTGCAATTGCGCAAGGACTGCTGGATCAAGATACTTTCTCAAGATCAAAATTCCTCATGGAATTGATGAGTTTTTCGATTATACCTTCAGTATTTACACCTTCGGCTTCCGCCTGAAAATTCAGTATCAGCCTGTGACGCAAAACTAAAGGAGCCAGTACCTGAATATCATCAAATGACACCGCGTACCTGCCGGACAAAATCGCCCTTGCTTTACCTCCGATAACAAGATACTGGCAAGCCCGTGGCCCGGCACCCCATTGTACATATTTCTTAACATAATCCGGAGAATTCTTATTATCCGGCCGGGACAGCCGCACAATAGATACCGCGTACCGGATAACTTCTTCGCTAACAGGTACTTTTCTTACAAGATCCTGTAAGAACAAAATATCTTCCTTATTCAAAACCGGCTTTACATCAGAATCAAGCGCGGATGTTGTTCGCCTGACTACTTCCATTTCCTCGTCGGCATCGGGATAATTTATTATTACGTTCATCATAAACCTGTCAAGCTGAGCTTCAGGAAGCGGATATGTCCCTTCCTGCTCAATCGGGTTTTGTGTAGCAAGAACAAAAAAAGGTTTCTCAAGTTTATGTGTGTTTCCCTGAGCGGTAACTTCATATTCCTGCATCGCCTGAAGAAGAGCCGCCTGTGTTTTCGGCGGTGTTCTGTTTATCTCATCAGCTAAAATAATGTTGGCAAATATCGGTCCTTTTATGAATTTGAACTCTTTGCGGTTTGTTTGCGGATTCTCAACTATAACATCGGTACCTGTTATATCGGCCGGCATTAAATCGGGTGTAAACTGTATTCGCTGGAAATGAAGATGAAGCACACGCGATATGGTTTTTATCAACAATGTTTTGGCAAGACCAGGTACTCCCTCAAGCAATACATGACCTCCGCAAAAAAGCGCCCATAAGAGCTCATTTACAATTTTTTTCTGCCCTACAATAACTTTTGAAATTTCTGATTCCATTATCTTTTGAGCTTTTTCAACTTTAGCTATAGTGCTCTTAACATCCGTTGAAAATTCACCAAGATTCTGACCGGAATTACCATCCATATAATTCTCCTTTAAATTTATTTATCATTATGAGTAATTTATCATAATTGATATCAAAATTGCTATCAAAAGTCATCGCTGATAATTAGAATGCCCGGTAGAATAATACGGTTCAAAAAGTTACAAAAAACTATTCCAATGCTAAACGCATATTTTATGGTACCGATATAGTTAATATGAAAGAGGAATTTCAATGAACAATTATGCAAAAAGATTTCTAATCGGCGTTAAAGTAATAGACAACCAGCACTTAAGCCTTTTTGAATCAATAAACAAGCTCGCGAAACAAATATCACGAGGATGCGGAAAAGATGAGATCGCCAACATCGTTCATTTTCTTGATAAATATTGTATCCAGCACCTTGCTTCAGAAGAAGAGCTGATGATTCAAATTGGTTATCCGGAGCTGGAAACACACAAATTGAAACATTCCTTATTCATTGAATATGTTAAATCATTAAAAAAAGAAATTAAATCGGATGGATATAGTGACATTTTGGCGCATAAAACACATAATCATCTTGTTCACTGGTTGCTGGACCATATATTAGGCGATGATAAATTAATCGGGACCTTTCTTGAAAAAAATTCGATAAGCGTAGATAAATAATCAGGTTTTAAGTTTTTCTTTTTTTGCCGCGGGAAAAAGAACATTATTGAGAATCAAGCGGTATCCGGGAGAATTTTTGTAAAAAATAAGATTTGTCGGCGCCTCGCCGACTTCATGAGCGTAATCTTCCGGGTCATGACCTCCATAGAAAGCGAATGTCCCTCTTCCAACAGTACCATGAATGTATTTTGATTTGTTTTCTCCTTTAACTTCAGCGAGAACAATAACCCGGTCTTTGGTTTTTGATTTTTGAAAACAGGTTGTTTGTCCAAGAAACCCTTTTATCGTTCTGCGATGAGATTGTGTGAGCATTGTTGGAATCGGATCATATTTTGCCGCGAACTCAAATAGAGTAAAATCTTCCTTATCATGAGCGTTTTTGAAGTTTTCCTGGCTGACATCAATATCGGAATACTCGTATATCTCAGGCCGAAAAACAATATTGAATTTCTCAAAAGCAAAACATTGATTGAAATCAAGCTTGTTTTGCGCATCCGGACCAATTGGGGTTCCATCTATTTCCGCAGGTACAATATCCACATTTTGAGCAGAAAGAGCTATATCGAGCGTATCGGTTGCGGCACACATGGCAAAAAGAAACCCGCCGTTAACCACATACTCCTTTATTTTTAACGCAACTGCCGCCTTCAATCGCGGTATTGTATCAAAACCGAACTCTTTAGCCATTTGCATATTGCGATCCTGCATAAGTACGTACCATGGAGCGTTACGATACATCGAATAGAATTTGCCAAGCTGTCCGGTAAAATCCTCGTGATGCAGGTGAAGCCAATCGTATTTTGATAAGTCACCGGACAAAACTTCCCTGTCCCATACTTTCGTAAACGGTATCTCCGCGTAATTTAGCACAAGCACCACAGCGTCGTCCCAGGGCTGAGCGGTCGGCGGTGAATATACGGCAATCCTGGGCGCTTTTTCGAGCGGCACTATATCCATATTATTATTGGATATTTCCGATTCGATATTTTTCACATCAGACGGTGATACTATCTGATAAGTTACACCCATAATATTCGCTCTGGAAATTATGGATGGATTATCCTCGAACAAAAAAGATCCCGCCCGATAATTGAGCAGCCATTTAACCTTTATCCCCTGCGCGGGCTCAAGCGCCCAATATGCAAGGCCATATGCTTTTAGATGATCCGCCTGCGAATCATCCATCGGAACTAAAATTTCTCCATAACAAAATATAGGGTTCACAATAAATATTAAACAAAAAACTTTTATAACTGTTTTCTTCATTACATCTGTTTTTCCGTAATTTTGTCTGATTTCATCTTTTCAAGTTCACCTCTAACTATATCAGCGTCTATGGAATCAGGATATTTTTCCAGCAGTTTTATGTATGCCTGCTCTTTATTGAACCCGGCATTCAGTTCCGCCTGAAGCGCTATAGAGTAACGCATTGCCCCCGAAGCGAAAGATGAATCGGGAAATAAAGCTGTTATCTCATCAAGTTGCACAAGCGCCAGTTGTTTGTTGCCTGACATAAGATATATTTCATACAACCTGATTCGCAAATCAGGAGAATAAACAGCGGTTCCGGTTGCCTCAATCAGCTCTTTATACTGTTTCACAGCGTAACTATAATCACCTTTAAACACAGAAAATTCAGATTCCGACCATTTTCTAAGAATATCTTTATTCTGAGTCATTAACGCCATAATTTTTCGTATCTTGATCGCATCACCCGCTTCTTTTGAATATAAATTCGAATCCGCGAGTTTATCAAAAACAGATTGAGCCTCTTTGAACTTTTGCTCAAACAAAAATGCCATGCCGGTTCTGTATCTCGCAACCATATATAATTCGTCGGACGAATTCCCGATTTTCGCGTAATTTTGGATAGCAAGATCATACTGTTTTCTGCTTAAAGCTATATCACCTTTCAATAATTGTACCGCGGAGACATGTACGGGAAAAGAAGTCAATAATTTGTAAGCCTGATCCAATTGACCAATTTTGAATAATGCTTGAGCTTTCAGCAAATCGTCTTTAACGGACATATCGGATTTGAGTATTTCCAAACATCCAGAGGCATCACCCTTATCAAGCAAAATCTGCGCTCGTTTATGGAGCGCGCGAGGATAATATTGCGAGTTAGGCGGAACAAGTGAAAGTACTTCGTTTATTTTATCCGGGCAATTAGCGGTCTCAAGTTTTTTTACAAACTCCATCAACCTTATATCACTTTCCGGATTTGCGGACATCAAACTATAATATTTCTTAAAGAACTCAACCGCAAAATCTGTTTTGTATGCCTCATTAGCAAATACATGAGCGCAATAAAACAAATTCGAGAGTTCCTCATTCGATCCATTGGATTTCTCCTCTACCCTTATTGCAGAAATAAGTTCATCGGTTAACAATTCAAATTCCGAGCCGGAAGCAAGCATATACTTCATGGTAAGTATCAGATTTGATGTTGACATTCGCGGTTGTTTCTGGGATTCCATTATTTCCATTGCCGCAAGTTTATAGTTTTTATCTCCGATATAATATCGTATGAGCTCTATTTGCGCATATGTATTTTCGCTGGCAAACTTTTTTCCTCCGGCATAAAAACTCTTCGCCAATTCGTTCATACCGGATTGTTCAAGAACCTTTCCCACCTGGAAATAAGTATTGAAATTCATATTTTCCGAGAAACCCAGATATGTCTTAAAATATTGAACAGCGGATTCCTTATCACCGGCTTTCAATGAAATTTCGGCAAGCCGGTAAAACCACAGGCTATCTTGAGGCTGTTTTTTTATCAGTTGCAGATATATTTCTTTCGCCTGATTTAACATTGCTGAAGAAAAAAGTAAATCTGCTTTGTATTCCAGAGCTTTCGGAGACGATAAACCATTCAATTCCGATAATGCCGTATCCATATCTCCGGAAACAGCGAGAATCTTAACGAATAAAAATTTTTGATCCTCACCGTTTTTTACAGATAGCACGGAATCAATCAAATCTTTGTCAAGTTTACCTTCTTTATAAAGCGGCGCAAATTTATTTACTACAAAATCCACCGTATTGGGATACCTCGACACCATCTCACAAGCAAGTTCAAGAGCTTCCCGATACCTGTTTTGTGAAACATAAACGGATACAAGTATATTTATTAAATCATAATTGTATATGATATCATTGTAATATGTTTTAATAATTTCATCGACAGATTTTGTATTTTCGCTGGAATACTGGGCGCCTTCAAGTATCTGGCGAAGAACAATTATCCGATAGCGCGGATCGTTTAGCAAATCCTGATAAAGCTCAAACGCCTCCGCGTACATACCGTAATGTTCCAATTTACGGCCCAGCATATATTTTTGTGAAGCGCCCGGCCATCTATTATAAATCCGGCGATAAACACTCAACGACGCATCCACTTTTCCCTGAAACTCAAGAATTGAAGCGTACGTCTGTAATAAAAATTGTATCTTAAAATCTTCTTTCTGGAGAGCAACAATATCCCCAAACCGTTCTGTTTGTTCAGGATTAGACCGTAGCAACTCAACACACGAATTGAACTGTTCCTGAGCAATCGATCTCTGAACAGGAGTAACATAAGATTGATTCTGCACTTCATAAAAAGATATGGCGGCTTGAGCAATATCACCGTTCAAATAAAGTTTTTTTGCTTCCTCAAGAAGGGGATTATCCGTGGTTTGATTATCTTCATCAAAACAATAAACTCTATCCATTACAAAAACTGCAAAAACTAAAATTATGGCAGAAAAAATCTTCTTAAAAGACATCCTACGATACCAGTCTGAGTTTGATATTATGATTTATTGTATATAATTTCCTTTTTCAAATATACCATTAACAAATAAGAGATACAATAAAGTATATTAGATACGTTTTTGTCTATAAACGTTGAAAGGAAGTCGGGGAGATTAATAGAACCTTTTGGCTTGTTTTATTTTATATAATCATTATGCGACTATTTTCTTAATTTTCGCAAAATCAACCCCAAAAAAGGCATTGCCAGAAGATATATTGTCATTGGTTCAGGAACAGCGAAATTCTGCGAATAAAGACTTCTAAGATAATCTTCCGCGAAATTTCCTCTTTCTGTCGATAATGCCACAACCACATCAGCACTTTCACCCGGATTGAGTGATCCGATATTGAAAGCTAAAGCTTCAGCGTATTCACTGGGAACCATTAATTCAAGCGGAATACCTGAAGCATATAGTTCCTGAGCAAGATCAAAGTTTTCCGCTCCATTAAGATATATCTCGTCATACACTGCATCGCCTCCTCCGCTTATTGTACCCGGGCCTTTAACCATATACCGATCCGCTCCATGGTAAGAATGGTTATAAAACATTGCAGCGTGAAAAAATATTTCCGTACCGTCATCCTGAAATTGATGGATAGACAAATTATTTATGCTTGATTCATTCAATATATCCACAATTGTTTTTTCATCGTTTAATAAACCTACTCTTTGTCCGTTGTCATTTGCCCTGAATAAATCCGCGTTCAAATAACTCATTAACCAGACACCTGTAACGGTTGATGACGAATTATTTGTAATTGTATAGCGCTGTATAATATAAGGATTTCCGGTTTGAACGGGTGAACTGTCGGTATATTCGGGCGTGACTTCAAGGTTTATTACCGAAGCAAAAGCGGATTCCGTAATAAAATATCCTCCTGATGAACTGTTTGTGGATACCGCAAAATCAAGTTCATGAACCTGCGCCACCGCCGTGCCGGACCCGGCACCGGCAAAATTTATTCCCGGTAGCGATGTCAGACAACTCGGCGACGATCGATCGAAACTGGTATCAAACCATATTCCTGTTTCTCCTTTTGATCCAAATGTACCCTCCATAACAGGCATTGAATAAACCTTAGAGGCTAGCACCCAGAAAACCAGCATCAAAACCACAACTAAAGGTGTTTTGAATTTTTTTAGATACATTTGAGGTTCCTCCTTATATTATTTAATTTATCTTCTTCTTCGTGACGGAACAGTTATTGTTTTAACCGGTGATGTAATTATACCGTCTTTATTGGTTAACGGATCAACAGATGTCACAAAATACTCATAGGTCGATTCACGAACCACATTATAATCTATATATGTGTAAGTACCATTTATATCTGTTGAGATTACCCTTGCTATTTCCTGATTTCCCCTGTATATGGCATAGGATGTGATTCCTTCTACCTGCGGCCATGTAAGCTGTACACCGTAACTTGTCGCAAAAAGGGTAAGAGAAGAAGGAGGCTGCGCACCGGTAGTAAGATTTACATTTTCCTCATCCGATCCGTTTAAAACCTCATCCTGATTTAACAATTGCGCAATTACACCTATACTTGCTGGATACAAACCGTTTTGACTCTCTCCAACCGGTAATGGAGCTGGAATTCTTACCGTAAACACATTATTTAACGGGTTAAACTCGGCGTTCTTCATTTCTCCATTCTGAATAACAACTATATCATTTACCATCGCCATAGATCCTGAAAACTTCAGAACAAGAGTATCAAGATCATCAGGAGTCAACATTGTAAATCCGTTCCAGACCTCGAATTTAACTTCAATGGTATCTTTCAGAGACGTAAACGTCATTCCCGCAAGAGGAAGATCGATAACTACATCAAGAAGCTGGTTGAGTTCGCCAACAACTATGGCACGTGTCGCTTTGTTATTGATGGCGTTTATATCGGTGAAATCAGGGCTCAACCTCACTTCAATAATATAGAGTCCTTCGTAAAAGCTCTGCCATGATGTTAATATTGAATAATTTGAACCCGCTGATAATTGCGGTATAAATTGAGTTTGCCCAATCTGTGTTTCCATAATTGCGGGATATACCTCAAACACCGATACAGGTATATTTTCCACCGTACCGAAACCATCCGCCCAAACAACCGAAACAATATTTATTTCCTCGCCAAGCTCAGGATTATCATTGCTGAAAATTATATCTCTTGAATGAATATAAGCATCAAAGGAAGAATCATTGAGAATAATTGGATCACCCTGATATCCAGTTGTGCTTTCACCAGTACCTGTATAAATTTTTCCGCCTGAAGGAATACTGATATTACCAAATCCACTGTATGGAACAGTATATGAACCTGTGGAAGATGCCGACGATGATATACCCGATCCGCTTCCACTGCCGAATCCACCGCCGGAACCTGAAGCATACGAAGAACCTCCCCCATAAGGTGTACTGTCGGCTGAATTGGATATTCCATCTCCGTCTATATCGTCATCGTAATAATTGGGTACTCCATCACCATCTATATCCGGATCGCCGGCTACCGGCCCGCCAATAACCGGGTCATCGGTATTAGGTATTCCGTCGCCATCCATATCCGAATCGATACCGTTCGGTATTCCGTCGCCATCCATATCGTTATCCTCAAAATTCAATATACCGTCACCATCAATGTCGGCTGAATCATAATTCTCAGCTATATTCTGCCCCTGCTGATAAACATAAATCGCCGCCTGCGAATACCCGATATATGTATGGTCGGTTACAATTATCTTTACTATCGCGTAATTATACGGATACACTACATCGGGCAACTCAAAATTGAGCTCAAAGTTACCTTCTCTGTCGGTAAACCAGCCACTTTGTGTCATAACTATTGTGCCTTCAACTGTTTTTACCTGCAAATTGATGGTACCGCCTTTTACGGGATAATCGTAATTCGGTTCTCCATTTATCAATAACGCGTAATCAGCTCTTCCCGTTATATTTATCATACTTCCCTTCGCGGCAGTCGTTGGCGCCTGGAACAATACTCTGATTCCACCGGACATAAGAGGATTCTGCCCGACAAACAGGATTTTTGTCGCCTGATTGTTGAATTCATCAAGTTCTGAGATGAGGTTGTTACTGTCAATACTGACTTCGATAACTTTCGCGCCATCAGCAGTAAACGTAACATTATTGGTTATTGTTACATCCGCTCCGGCGGCAAGAGAAGGTATAACTATTGTACCACTACCTATCGCGTTACCGAAACTTGTGAAACTGACAGGTATATTGGATGCATTATCGTTGCCGACATTTCTTATTTTTACTTTAATCTGTGTATTTACCCCGACATCGGGATTACCCGGAACGATAGTTATATCCTGAACAGTCACAACAAGATCAGGTTTAGGTACCGGATTCATATATATCCGCATATATGAATAGTCAATCTGAGCGGGTTGTTCATTAGTTAACCTCAATTGAATATCTACACGGTCTTTAGCCGCAACGGTTGAGTCGACATTAAGGGCAATTATTTGTTCCTGCGTTGGATCCAGAGTTATATCCAGCGGATCATCAACGAAATCTATCTGGACAGTATTATCGTTGTTTATTACATCAAGCAACGTCAGGCCGTGAACATTCTGTCCATTATTAATCACAGTGATCGGAAGATTGATAACCTCGTTTGTTATTGTAGCAAACTGAACTTCTTCTTTAAAAACTATATATGGCTGAATATCAGCTGAATAATTCACTGTTACGGTGCCAATATTTCCAGCGATAGAGTTGCCTGCCGGATCGGTTATCGATACCTCAACGATATAATTTCCGTTAGGTACATAATTGCCGAGCTGGTCTTTTCCATCCCAGATTTTATAAAAATATTTTCCGCTGACTGATCCGTCCCAGAGGGTTTTTATAGTTGTAATACCGCTTTTTATAATCACTTTTATATCAAATTCATTGCTTTCATCGGTAATAGAAAACGATATTACAGCCGAATCATTTTTGAAATCGTTGTTTGGAGAAATTACCAACGGATCAATTTTTGAGTTGGCAATTACCGGATCATTGAAATCAAGCAGTATTTTAACCATTCCATAACCGGTGTTTCCGACAAAATCTGTTCCTTGAATCAGAATATCCGCATAACCACTGTTTTCAGTACCGATAACATCATATTTATAAATATAATGAGAATCGGTTTCCGACTGAAAAGTACATTGATTCCCATCAAGAGTTACCGTCGGGTTAGAAGCGAGAAGCTCGCTGGAATCGAATTCAATGGTAACTTGGTCACCGGCAGTTGCACCTTTTGGTGCTGTAATATTGGAAAAAGCGGGGAAATCGTTATCTGCTATGATAAAGAGGCTTCCTCCAATATCTTCAGAACCTTCCGGATTGATTACCTTTACATCTCTCTCGCCAAGAGTAGCTGTCGGGTAGACATACAGAGTCACACTTAAACTGGTGCTATTATTGAATACCACATTTGTAACATCAATCCCGCCTCCAAGAACCTCTATTGTCGTACCATTGACAAAATCCGTGCCGGAAACGGTTACTACTTTACTAATGCCTGGTTTACATTCATTGGGAGATATAGATATAATCTCCGGCAACGTATAAAACACGCCGAACAAAGCGCTTTGAGCTGAAGTTATCTGCGAATCTGATACCGATGCGGATAACATGCGGCCGGATCCAACCTGATATTCCGCAACCTCAACATACGCCGAACCGTTAACAAGATTAGGCGCAGGCAAAACCGCTCCCGAACCATTTGAAGTTATTGTTAACTTATCGGTTCTGCCGGTAACTTTATTAAAATACTGATCTACTATATTAATATAAATATAAAACGGTATTCCCGACCGTTGATTTAATGCACTGCCTGTCTTGCCGTTAACAGAACCGGGATATGCTGTTTCACCGGGCAATATGATTTGAAGTTTCTTCGCTGTTGCCGATACTATATTGTAATTGCTTGATACGGTATCGTAGGAAGAATTGGTTAAATCTTTAATTGTTAATGATATATTTGTCCCGGATATATATTCTGTAACGCTAAACTCTATTCTATCTGTCGAATTATTGCCGGGAAAAGCTTGCTGAACAGGGTTAACCTGAGCGAATTCCTGAGATGATTCCAGTTCGATCAAATCGGTTAAGGTTTTTATTATATTATAATTAACATCAACCGCATAAACTTTAACCGTATAAGCTGAACCGGCAGTATGCGCGGAAGGAGTACCCGTTTTTCCGGTTCCTGAAGTTTTACTGAATGTTTCACCGGGAAGTATCGCGACAAGTTTCGATAATGCCCCGGGAACCATCTCCACCGGTACAGATCCGCTTGCGTTACCGCTTATTCCTGAAGTTGTGGCAGTTACATTGGCTGTACCTGATGTAGTTGTTGTTTTTACTGTAAATGTAATTGTGCCATCGGTTCCTACAACAACCTGGCGTCCTGAAATTGTTGTGTTTGCATCTGCTGTTGTTATAGTACCTAAACTTGTGCTTATCGTAACATAAGCTCCCGCATGAATTATGTTGCCGTAAGCGTCTTTGATCGGCTGGCTGTTTATTGTTGTTGTCGAATTGCCGTCAGCGACTATCTGCGCAGGATCGGCATTAAGCACAAATGTGCCAGCCGGTATTCCTATAACCACAGGTATATTCAAAGTACCATGAGCAGTACCGTTAACTGAATCGGTTTCAGCGATGATTGTCCCTTCGTTGACTCCGATATCGGCTTTAACTGAAAACGTAACGTTACCGCTCACAGTTTGAAGCTGGATCCCATCGATGTTCGGATTTGTATCGGTTACATCTACTATTGAACCTTCGCTGGCAGATACAGTAATCTCTGTGCCATCAGGAACAGTATTTGTAATAGCGTCTTTAACAGGACCTGCAGTTACAACAGTGATCTGATTGCTGTTGGCAATCAGCTGAGCCGGATTAGCTGACATCGGAATTGTCCCAGCCGGGTCAACCGATATTTCAACTGTTCCCGTAACGCCTTTTACGTTATTATACCCCGATCCGCCGTTTGCCTGAACACCCTTATTGTATGACAATGTTTGGTACCCAATATACACTCTTCCTCCACCGCCGCCACCGCCTCTATATGATGTGCTGTATGAAGTATAATTGTTCGCTCCGTTTGCCTGAATAGCGTTGGTTGTAGCCGTACCCGCAAATCCATTTGTATTGATATATATGCTACCTCCGGATCCGCCTCCGCCACAAACATTCGTACCACCAAGTGCGCTTGATGGATTACCATTAGCGTAAATGATACCATTGACCGTCAGATTACCGCTGACATTAAGGCGAACAACTCCTCCACCTGCACCACCGGTATACGGAGTCGAACTGGCGTATCCTGTGCCGCCTCCTGATCCAAGATCCATCGGATTCAACCGATCGCCATAGGTTATACCACCGGCGATATTGCTATAGCCGACACCACCCGCGCCGCCATACCCGGCACCTCCACCGCCATACTGGTTTCCTGTAGGAGCATTTGCTCCTTTACCAGTTCCCTCTCCACCGACATATCCTTTGCCGGATACATCAACCTTGCCGCCGGAATCTATTGTAAAATCTCCGGTCGTAGCAATATTCAAAATAGCGGTTTTAGCGGAACCATTAGCCATATGGCTCATCAAGGCCGTATTCTTAATCCATACGGATCCGAAACACAACTGATTTAATGTATCTGACATAAATGTACTGCCGGCATCCATATTCATAGTGGAAGTATCTAAAATCGTTATTGTACCACTATATTGAAAATATGAATTCGTCGATAAATTCAGGTTATCAACATTCATAATACCTGATGGATAATTATAAATATCGTTATCGACACTTGATTTTGTCAAAAGGTCAATTATACCGTAATTCAGAACCTGTGTATATCCTTTAAGGTCAAGTCTGGTAGCTATTGTTGCGCCATTTTCTACAGTGAGATCCGGTTTATAAGACGAATTGCCAATCATATCAATACTCTCTACAACAATGTTTTCGCCTATAACAGTAGACCCATAAGCATTCGCGTTTCTCTGTATTGAAATATTGTTTATCGTATAAGGAATTACAGGATCAAATACAGCTTTTGAATTCAATGCGCTTACATTTTCTATTGAATTCATATTTACGAGTTCGGTATATGCATATTTTAAATTTAAATTATTTATCGAAAGCGTTGAGCTGCCCTGATCAAGAGGTGTTTTTGACGCGTAATAACCTGAATTGGCTGTATTAACTATATCTAATTTTTCCTGAGAACCTATTTTTGTATAAACTGTCCCCGCGCCACCATAATACGTTCCACTTCCATATCCATATTGCCCGTAAGCGTCAATGGTTCCGACACAAGTATACGTATTGCATTTAATAGCGACTCTTCCCCCTGAACCGCCACCACCATAATACGAAGTACCGTAATTATATCCACCGATAGCGCTTATCTTTACACCGCTCACTGTACCGGCGAAAGTATCCGCGGTTATATTTACTGAACCACCGGATCCGGCACCACCGCGGTAATCGCTTACAACAGAATTCTCACCGTTAGCATAGATATAACCATTCAATGTAAATGTACCGTCGATATCAATTATTACAGCGCCGCCGCCTGAACCGCCGTAATATGTTGTCGTATTACCACCACTCGACCCAAGATCGATCGGATTATCGATTGAGCCATAACTCATACCGCCAACTCCGCCTGTCCCGCTGTAATTGCGCCCGTTGCTTCCACACCCACCATATCCGCCGCCACCACCGCCAGAATTAACATTAGTAGTTCCAGTTCCTGCACCCGGACCGCTTCCATTCGCACCTGAAACTCTGGGAGTATAATAACCTTTTGCGCTCACATCAATTTTACCGCCGGAATCTATTGTAAAGTTTCCTGTACAGTGTATATCAATTTTCGACAATTCCTGGGTTGTATTTGGCAGATGAGTCATCAGCCCATTATTGCGAATTGTGATATTGGCGAACTCAAGTGTGTCTTTCCCGGTTACAGTATACGTACTATATGAACCAATAATAAGATTTTTATCTTCAATATTAAAATTCCCGTAACTTTCAAATAAGGAATAGTTTCCCATATTGAGTGTCGGGACAGTAATACTGCCGGAAGAATAGTTGTATATATCGTTGTAATGATTATATAATTCCATACGGTTGATATTCACGTAATTTTTTATCACGGTGTATCCATTGAGAGTAACCAGATTCGAAACGTCAACCACTCCGGAAGGCAACTCCAGAATAGCGTCAAAATTACTATTATTACCCTGCATAAAAACATTATTCAGGCCTGTGAGCTTGTTTATTCTAACCCAGGCATTGACAATCCGCAAAAGTTCAAGCGTCATTAGTTCTGAACCTTCGTCAAGATATATGTAAATGCTATTTGCGATTGACGAAAACTTGTTTTCAAGATACAGACTTTCTACTCCGTTTATCCGCACATAAACCGTACCCGGAGGAGCATAGATATTATTATACCCAAAATTTCCCGATGCGTCATACGATCCTGCAAAAGTTGAAGAATCACATTTAACCGATATTCTTCCACCGGAACCGCCTCCACCATAATAACCTGTGTTCTGATTATGCCCGCCTATAACTTGAAAACTTCCTGTACCTCCAAATGAACCGGTATCTATATTTATAGAACCACCTGATCCGGCACCACCATTATATGTAGTTGCTGTTACGGAATTATTACCATTTGATTTGATTGTTCCGTTGTTTATAAATGATGTCGCAATAATCCTTACCGCTCCGCCTCCAGATCCGCCAAGGAATCCTCTATAAGTATTTGATCCACCTGCCGAACCTAACTCCAACGGATTTTTTATCGATCCATAAGGTTGCCCAGCGGCAACATTGCTGAAACCGAGAGTTCCACTTGCGCCATACGCACCGCCTCCGCCACCGTAACCAGAGTTGCTTGTATTAGCTCCTGCACCAGGCCCATTACCGGCGGTATATCCTTTGCCGGAAACGTCGATAATACCACCTGAATTAACAGTAAAATTTGTGCAATTTATTTTTATTTTATAATTTTCAGAATCCGAATTCGCCGTATGCGTAAGAGTTCCACTTACCACTACATTGCTGTAATTTTCGGTCACATTTTTAGCAAGATCATATGTACCGCCGGATTCTATGGTCAGATTGGTATCAACAGGTAAAATCGAACCGAAATTCTGAACAACCGAACTCTGGGAAACAATAAAATCAGGGATAATCAATTCGCCTTCAGGATAATTGATAATATCGTTATCCGATCCGGTCAGGACATATTTAGGTTCAACAGTTTTACCGGGAAGGTTTAAATCCGTATAATTAAATAAACCTGTATACCCGTTTATTTCCAGTAGATCAAGTATTTTAGAGCCATCTCTAAGTTCGATTTCCGCATGCCTCGTTGTACTGTAACCCTGAACAGATAAATTGCGGATTCTCGTGTTAGGGAACAAAACCGTCCTTCGTGGACTTAACGAACTATTAACTGTAACCGAAGCGGTATTGATTGTACATTCATCAGGAGTATTTATGTTTACTTCCGAATTGATTATTGTCATTGTCTGGCAAGTATTCAATTTATTCAGTATAAGATTTGCCGAACTCACTGTATATGTGTTTATATCCGCCGGAGGAACAGTTCCATCGATAATTGTTGTATCCATGCTCCCTGCGGTTGTATTGCCATACATAAGAATATGTTTTGATGAACTGTCCTCAACATAAACAGTACCTGCCGCACCGAATTTATAGTAACCGCTTCCACCAGCGGTATCGAATTTGCCCGGATAAGTATAGGTTGTACAAATCAGAGCGACTCTTCCTCCGGCACCACCACCGCCATAATATGTTCCAACCCTGCTTCCACCTTTTGCTTCGATAACGGCGCTAACATTGGTTCCGGTTATAGTCGAAGCATGAATATTAACCGATCCTCCAGCGCCACCACCGCCACAAATATTGCCTGTCCTATTAGCTACATTATCCGCATTAACCTTTATGTTGCCGTTAATTGTCATAGTTCCAGCCACATTAAGAAGTACGGCGCCACCACCGGAGGAACCTTTATATGACGCATGGTATGTATTACCACCGCTTGACCCTAATTCGGTTGGATTAACAAGAGAATCACAGGATACCCCACCCGGAATAAGAGAATATGCGTCGCTTCCATCCCCTCCATGTCCCGCGCCTGACCCTCCGTAACTTGTATTTGTTGTTCCTATACCTGCTCCCGGCCCGACACCATCGGAACCTCCGGTAGAAGCCGGGGCATAACCCGCTCCGGTTGTGTCTATTAACCCTTCCATTAGAAAATCCTGAGAACAATTTATATTTAATGTATACTCTACTGTATCTGTGTTAACTTTATGTAAAAGCCTGCCGCCATTTTTAACGTTTACATTTTTAAAATATATGGTATTTGCTGTTTCGCTTACATAAGTACCGCCCGACTCAACAATTAGATCATAATCGGGATCAGCAACACCGTTGGTTGTCAATTGTTTGTCATTATAATATGTGCTCCCGTTGTTTATGCGCAAAATTTTATCCTGAATTTCAATCACACCGTCATTTTGTACGGCTGTATTCCCAAAATTCATTGACGCAAAAACAATTCTACCGCCGGCATAATTGTTGATTATATTATCCGCTCCGGTTATGAGAAAATTATTAGGCAGATTGATTATTGTATAATTATTTAATGTGGTGTATCCGTTTAAGGAAATCTGTGTATTTATGGTTACTCCCGCCGGTACATATAGTGTTCCCCGAGCCGCTGAATTATTACCGACAATCTCCACATTATTTACAGAAAGAGAATTTTTCTGCAAATCTACTTCTGCTCCCTTTATCGAAAGCAACTCAATCGCTGACGGAACCTCATCGTTATTCTGAATAATAGTGGTTTCTCTTGCACTATTATAGTTATTCTTGATATATATGGACTTAACGTTATTTACATTAAAATAAATCGTGCCTGCGGCTCCATAACTGCTATATCCATATGAACCGGTTGCGTAAAAATTACTGCCGAATGTGTTCGTATTGCAAGTTACAGCGATTCGGCCTCCACTACCGCCTCCTCCATAATAACTGGTCCCAAAGTTATCGCCGCCATTTGCCTGTATTGTTCCTGTTCCGGTAAATATATCAGTGTTAATTCTGATTGTTCCTCCCGCACCGCCACCACCGCAATATGGACTCGATCCATTTGGAGCCTTTTCTCCATCACATTTCATTATACCGTTTAAGGTTATTGTACCTGAGACATTCAAAAATATTATACCGCCGCCGGAACCACCCCTATAGCTACCTCCCGTATTTGAACCTCCTCCGGAACCATAGTCAACAGGATTAATCAACGATCCGTACTCGGTACCTCCTGAAACATTGCTATACCCAGGGCTTCCCTTACCACCGTAAGCGCCTCCGCCTCCGCCATATGTGGAAGTCGCCGTAGCCGCTCCTTTGCCAGGCCCCTGATCGCATGGGTATCCTTTGGCAGAGGCATCCATGGTACCGCCGCTGTCAATTTGAAGGTTAGCACAGGCTATGTTAATTTTTACATCATCAGTAGTGTTCTGCTGATGAGTCAATAATCCGCCGGATTTTATCCAGATATCGGTATATGTATCCGTAGTTGATTTCGCCAAATCATAGGTTCCGCCATTAAGAGTTAAATCCTCATCAACAGGAGAAATTATACCCGCGTTTATTACATAGGAATTTGAGTTGATCACAAGAGTCGGGAGTATGATTTCCCCGGTTGAATTATTCGTTAAATCATTGTCTGAACCGGTAAATGTATATGTTGTGGGAAGATTAATCACCGAATTGTTTTCAACATATGAGTTACCCGCTTGCACAAGTGACCCCGATATTGTTGCCCCCGCAAGGAGTTCGAGTTCGGCATGTTTTGTTGTATTATACCCATCAAGAGATACATCAGTAATATTAATCTTATCGTTTATTTTTACTCTGCGGTTAGATAATGCGGAGTCCACAACAATATTCATCAAAGGTATATTAAGAGGATGAGTTATTTCCGTAAAATCCATGTCAGAATTTGTAACATCAAACTGATTACAGCTTGCCACAGCCGCGATTTTAACATTGGCTTGTGAAGCAGAGAATAATGCCAGATTTATCTCATCATTTTCCACATTTAAATCATTAATAACTGTATAATCACGGTTTGCTATTGCTGAACCGGTTACATACAACTTTTCCACACCGCCTATTTTTGTATAATATGTACCTGCACCGCCATACATCGTGTTGTACCCATCAGCACCGTAATAACTGCAGTTAAACGTAAAGGTCGATTCATTTGCGCAAACTATGGCTATTCTTCCGCCGCCGCCGCCACCACCATAATAAGAAGTGCTGTATCTTGCCCCACCTAACACTTGAATAGTACAAGTGCCCGCCATATTCAATGCCCGCAGATTCACACACCCGCCGGAACCGCCACCTCCGTTTCGTCCCGCACCTGATGTTGGTGTTCCTCCATTAGCCTGAATCGGCCCGTTCAATGTCAATGTTCCATTTGGTACTTCTATTACAACAGCTCCTCCACCCGCACCACCATAAGACGCTCCGCTACTGCCACCACCTGAACCGGGTTCTCTTGGATCAGTCAACGATCCGTACATATTTCCACCACTATCGGTAACATAATATCCATCACTGCCATCACCACCATACGCACCGCCGCCACCGCCATAAGAAGTAGTAGCCGTAGTTGCTCCTTTGCCGGGCCCTTGATCATACGAATACCCTTTCCCGCTGACATTAATTGACCCGGTCGAATCCATCGTAAAATTCCCAAGGCAAACAAAATGAATTTTGAACGGATTTTCCGAAGCAGACGCATTTTTGCCGGCAACTGTGCCCTTTATTACTACATTATTGAATGTCATCGTATCGGCAGCATCAATGTTGAATGTTGAGCCGGAATCAATTGTTAGATTTGAATCCTGCACGGAAAAAACTCCGTATTCCTCAAATATCTCACCTGATTTTAATGTAAGTGACGGAAACTCTATTCTACCGGTGGAATAATTGTAAATATCATTGTCAGTATTATTCTTAACCAGTAAATTAATATAACCGTAATTATATAAGGTTGTATATCCGTTTAAGGTAAGTGTTCCGCCAAGTCTGGTTAACACAGGTAAAGACAGTTCGCCATGTATGCTGGTTGTTTTTCCGACAACTGTGGCATCAGTCATATACAAAGGAAAGGCTGAGGTAATTGTTGTTCTTCGCGATGCAGTCGATGAAGTAGCGTCTATATTTAATGTATTTATTGTGCATTCATTATTGAGTGAAATATTCGTTACAGAATCAATTATCTGCATAGTTTCGCATTTTGTCAGCAGATTGGTTAAATTTAATGAAACATATTGGATATCATATAAAACAACATTCGTAAAATTTCCGGAATCTTCGGCTGTATTTGTTATATAAGTCAGAGCTCTCGCGGCATTTGTTGTATTTTTTACATAAACTTCTTCCTGTGCGCCTTTTCTTAAATATATCGTTCCAGCGCCGCCGTATCCGTTAAAACCATCATTTCCGTATGCCGACATTGTACCTTCATAATTATATGATGTGGAAGCTTTTATCGCAATCCTTCCACCACCTCCGCCACCGCCATAACCACTACCTGTTCGTTTTCCACCGTTTGCGGAAATAACCGTACCTGAACCTGCGGTAAATGAACCTGCGGTAATATTTATCGAACCACCGGAGCCACCACCACCGCCGGCATTGCCTGTTCCGGTGTTGCCGTCACCGCCATCAGCCAGAATTGAACCGTTAAGAGTAAATGTACCGCCGACATTGGCAATAAACGTACCTCCACCGGCTCCGCCATAATATGTAGTAACCTGATAACAATCATAATAACTGGTCCCTCTATATGTGTAATATCCTATCCCTCCTCCGGAACCAATATTGATCGGATTCACTACCGATCCATAATATGAAGTACCTCCAGTCCCACCATTCGCGTTTGAACCGTTTCCGCCATACGCTGCACCGCCTCCTCCTGTATAACTATAATAAGGATAAGAGGTATACCGATGAGGGCAACCTGAACTATATGAACCATTGTTCCCTTTGCCTGTTCCATATCCACTGTTATATCCCGATCCGGTAAGATTTATAGTAACCCCTGATTCAATGGTAAAATCTCCCGTACAGTCAAAATTAAGTTTATAACTTTCCGAAGTAGTATTATTTGTATGAGTGAACGAGGCTCCAGTTTTAACCAGAACGCTATTCATTTTGAACGCATCGGATCTTTTTGAAATAAAACTACCGCCGGATTCCACAGTAAGGTTATTGTCAGTATCATTCGGATCAAATGTACCTGTTCCATCATAAGAACTCCCGTTTCCGATAGTAAAAACATTACCCGTCACTTCAATAATTCCGTTATTTACGACAGCACTGCTTTCACCCAAATTCAAATTTGCCATACGTAAAGTTTTTGTGGAATTATTGGTAATATCGTTATCGTTATTTGTAAGATAAGCGACAGCAGGCGATACAAAATTTGTACTGTTGTTCAAAGTGGTAAACCCATTAAGGTTTACTGAAGTATTTACGGTCACTCCGGCTGACAAATTTAATACAGCTTTATTTGTAGAATCCAACCCTGCTACTGTTATATGGTTCACATTTACTGTTGAGCCTAAAGTTAAATTCTTTGCACCGACCTCAAGAAGGACGCTAAAACTAATACTGTCAAAAACAGTCGCAGCGGATGGTGAAATAGACTGGTCACAGTTTCGTATTTCAAGAGTATTGCATCCCTCAAAAGCCGCATAATTAACTTTTGCGGTATGTATATATAAAACATTGATATCTACATTTTGCCCATTGTCGTTGAGTTGTGTGTAATCACAGATATAAGTTGTATTTTCAATCCGCAGTTTTTCATCAGTCCCTTCCTTAAGATAAAATGTACCGGCACCACCATACATACCATTATATCCCAAACCACCATAAGCCGATACCAACCCCGGATAATTATATGAAGCAGAATCAGTTAAAACCGCTATTCTGCCACCGCCACCGCCACCGCCACAATAAGAACTTCCATTATTCGATCCACCATTTGCCCTTATAAAAGAGGATGCATTTACTCCTGATACAGAATTTGCGATAATAAAAATCGAGCCACCGGCGCCACCGCCACCGTTGTATGAATATGAATCAGGGGAATTCTGCCCGTTACTCTGTATAGTACCGTCGATTGTGGCAGTTCCGGTTAATTTAATGAAAATAATTCCACCACCCTTACCGCCATTTTTATTCCGATTGCTATTTCTTCCGCCGGCAGACCCCATACACACAGGGGAATAAAACAGCCCGTAACCCGCCCCACCGGCTATTGTGGTGTACCCGTCGCTACCATCACCACCATACGCTCCACCACCGCCACCGTATGCTGAATTGCTGGTATCCGCTCCTTTGCTTGCCGGTGAAGATATCGCCCCGGTACTTCCCAAAAATCCTTTTTCAGATACATCAATGAAACTTGTTGAATCAACAGTAAGATTTGAAGCATTTATAAACAATACACCGCCTTTTGAACCGTCCCACGCATCACAAGTCAAAACTCCGCTATTTTCGATAGTTACATTATCGTATGTCTTAAAGGCAATAATCTGGGCGGTTGTAGTATAAGTATTTGAAAGAGCAGACTCCAGCGTTAATGTTGAGGAAGAAATCGAAGATATCTTGTTCAATTCATATTGTCCGACAGTGTTTCCCTGCATAGTTAAAATAAGTATATCCTGTCCCGCGACAAATCCGGTTACCGTTGCAACATTAATAGTTGTTGTACCAGCAGATGCGGATCCCGAAACCTGCGATACCGCGTAGTAACTGGTATTTATCGAATACCCTGTTGTACCGCTATTTCCGCTGTTAACTATAAGGTCTTCAGCATAAAGAGACAAACCAATCGAGAAAAAAAAGATAAAAACAAACATAAATAAAAAGGATTTCGGGAATAGCAGGGCACTTGAAAAACAACATCTCGAACATTTTGTTGACATTTTAGGAAGCCTCCGCATTAAATTTTATATTATTTTTTTTGATTTTCTCACAAATGTATCTTAAGGATAAGTATTTGAATAGCAATAACTTGAGGATAGCAGAAAAAAACATGATTTGCATGACTGTTTTAGCCATTATTTTCTTCCCACGAATTTTGTAAAGGTGTTTTTAAATCCATATAATTTATAACATATAAAAATAGTTTGCGCAATATAGATTTACATTGCTTATGTAAAATTTTTTATAAAATTATCGTCGGACAATATTCTGTAATCCGCATCACCCTTGATTTGACGGAATCAGATATATAGGTTATATATTTATTAAAAGATAATTCAAAGAAGAGAGGTTAAGAACATTGCGAAAAATTTTTCCTTTCCTTTTCCTTATGATATTTTTGAACACAAATATTGATGCTCAAAACAACGAAACTGACAGTGATAACGACGGCATTTATGACACTGAAGAAATTATATACGGCTATGATGGATATATTACAGATCCATACAACGCAGATACCGACAACGACTCTATTTCAGATACGGAAGAGATTACTCCCGGCACAGACAAATTTTATACAAACCCTTGCTCCATAGATTCGGATAACGATGGAATACCTGATAATACCGATTTTATAGCTTCTGCATGTTATGTTGATATAGATATCACTAAAGCTTCTTTACCTGGAGGGGAAATTCCTGTATCTGTTTCCATAAGAGATCTGAACGGAAATCTTATAGAAAAAGACGGAATTCAGTTTTCATTGCATTGTTCCTCACCTGCTGTTTTTGACACGACGGCTCAAAAAGGATCAATAATTACAGGTGCCGGCACTCAATCTGTTGTTATACAAACGACAGGAGGAGAAGTATTAATAAAAACCTTATGTTCTTCTCAAGCCAATATCGATATTTGGGCATCCGATTCCGCCGGCCTGAACATAACATGCTTCTCGAAAAATTCACCTTATCAGATAAACCATATTCCATCAAATCAACCTGACGACAGATTCTCAAATACAGGAATGATCGGTGAAGTAGATATGTTCGTAAATGACATTTCTATAGGATTTCCATTTGAATTCTATGGAATAAATTATCAATACGTCAATATTCATTCCAATGGATTTCTGACTTTCGAAAAAAATATTCCTTACGATAAAATATATTTAAACACAAATATACCTAATTCTTCGTCTCCAAATAATATTATCGCTCCCTTCTGGGATGACCTCGACGCTACCGATGGGACAATATTGTATTTCACAAACAACTCCAACGCCGGAAAAACATTTCATACACGCTGGAAAGAAATTCCTTTCTTTCTCGATGTCACTGCGCAACTTACTTTTGACACCATAATTTATGAAAAAAGCAATATCATCCAGTTTTCATATAAGAAACTTACCAATGGAACAGGCAATTACGCACATGGCTCAAGCGCTACTGTGGGCGTTGAGAATGGTGATGCGTCCAAAGGTATCCAATATTCGTACAACAACAATTCAGTGAATGAAAATACAACCATATTGATCTCGACAAAAAAGTACGCTGAAGCACGTTTTCTTGATCCATCGGCAGATGAGGATAACGACGGATTAACAAACTCTGAAGAAATCAATACCCACAAAACGGATCCGCTCAATTCCGATACCGACTCAGACAGCTTACCCGATAAGTGGGAAATTGACCACTCATTGGATCCATTATCCGAATATAATAGCGACGGCAAAAACGGCGATCCGGATAACGACACGCTTTCAAATTTCGACGAACTGATTTTTTCTACTGATCCCCAAACCCGCGACACCGATTGCGATCTTATTTCCGACGGTATCGAAGTACACGTATATTCAACCGATCCCACTCACCCGGATACTGACGCGGACAACCTCACCGATGGTGAAGAGATTTATCCGGGAACTGATGGGTTTGTCACAAATCCGCTTAAATCCGATACCGACAATGACGGGATAAATGATGATATAGATCCTATACCGGTTTATGCCAAACTTGTTGTTCAAAAACCATCCGACGCTTATTGCGGATACACATCATTATTGAAGCTTCAACTGTGGTCCCATGACGGTTATCTTCTAAACACTATTAACAATTTCTCGTGCCTGGTTCAGGTTTCCGGTTCAGCTTATTTTGTTGACCCGGCAGTGAAAGGAACCATCTTAAGCGGAGCCGGTACAAACACGATTACCATACAATTTAATGATGGTGAAGCATGGGTAAATGTGAAAAATTATACGGATGAAAAAGTTTATTTTTCGGTTCAGGATATAAACAACTCCTCCGTCTGGTTTGCTCATAACGAACCAGGTTTTACTCAAGCTCCATATAACCTTAGATCGATTGTGAACAGTTCAAATCTTCTCTCATTGACAGGTGACGATAACAGTATCCAGATCCCAATCGGGTTTAATTTTAAATTCTTCGGTAACATTTACCAGAATATTAAAGTAAGTACCAACGGTTATTTGACTTTCAACGATTATTCAACCGACAATTCCAACGATAATATTCCCGATATTCGTGAACCGAACAATTACATCGCACCGTTCTGGGATGACTTAAAAACAGCCGGCGGAGCAATATACGCATGCGTAACAGGATCTGCCCCAGCAAGAAACCTTGTAATTTACTGGAATAACGTAGGTTTTGCCGCAAATAGTTTAAGCCGGGTAAGTTTTCAGCTTATTTTGCACGAAATTGATTCATCGATAGAGTTTCAATTCGCAACATTGTCGGGAATATCATCTCCAATTGTCGCTTACGGGAATTCCGCTACCACAGGTATCGAAAATGCGTCCGGTTCAGCCGGCGTACGAATAAACTTCAATTCAGGTTCGCTATCTTCCGCTACAGGATATTTTGTATACGATGGAACAAAACCATCTATGGAATTCAGGAAAAATCCTTCCGGCGACGACGATATTGACGGTGTCATAAATGAAGTAGAATGGACATATGGAACCGACCAGTTCGATGCCGATACAGATAACGACGGGTTATCTGACGGAGATGAAATATATACTCATCTCACGGATCCGCTGAATCAAAATTCCGATAACGATAAGTTCAATGATTACGAAGAGATCCTTGCCGGAACTGATCCTAAAGATACCCAATCATATTTAACCGCGATTTCAATAGCTGTTGAACCTTCTGCCGGAGATGTGATTATCCAATGGAAAAGCCGGCCGGGGATAATTTATACAATCTTTGCTGCATCGTATTCAACCGCGGGAAATTTTGTGATATTGAACGATGGGTACACATCGCAAGGTGAAATAACTTCGTTTACCGATCAGGGAGGAGGCCCAAACAATCTATCGCACCCAAGAGAAGAAACAAGAGGAAGAATCTATAAAATATCTGTTATAGAATGATTAATAAAGAATTGTCTGAAGTACGCTTATAAGCTGATCAACCTTATATGGTTTTTCAATAACACCGCTGAAACCATACTTTTTATAATTGCCCATTATCGGATCGTTTGAGTAACCGCTGGAAACAATTACCTTGGCATTGCTGTCAATCTTTTTGATGATTTCCATAGCTTCCCTGCCACCCATTCCTCCAGGCACAGTCAAATCCATAACAACTGCGTCAAATGTTTGTTCTGCTTCTATCGCCTTTTTATAAAGCTCTATCGCTTCTGCTCCATCTTTTGACGCGACTACTTCAAATCCACTATATCTGAGCATTTCAGAAAGAAGGTTTCTTATCATTGTCTCATCATCCATGATTAAAATCCTGCCTTTTCTGAGCTCTTTTTTGCCGTTAGCCTGAAGAACAGATTCTTTGCATTTATAAGGTTCTTTTTTCAATACCGGTATGTATATACAGAATACAGAACCTTCTCCTAATTTAGATTCCACTGTTATTTTGCCGTTATGCCTTTTTATTATAGAATAACATGTTGCCAGTCCCAATCCGCTCCCTTCGTCCTTTGTAGTAAAATATGGATCGAAAATCTTTTCAATATTTTCATCCGGCATACCAATACCAAAATCTTTTATTGATATTTTCACATACAATCCTTGTTTGAGGCCAATGGCGTCTTTGTGTTTGATTTCCACATTTTCACAGCCAACAACGATTTTACCACCATTAGGCATTGCCTGACAGGCATTTATAGTTATATTATTCAGCACCTGGTTTATTTGGCTCTCATCTACATCTACGCTCCACAAATCATCAGGTATATTGAATTCACATGAATTTTTTGTGCCGCGCAACACAAACTTTATGGAATCCATCACGAGATCTCCAATAGAAGCTGTTTTCTTTATAGGAGCACCGCCTTTTGAGAAAGTCAACAACTGCTGGCTCAAATCTTTTGCCCGAACAGACGCTTTTTCGGCCTCTTTAAGCATATTTAAAATATTCACATCGGGTGACGCATATTCTTTCGCCATGGAAACATAGCCGAGTATACCTGTAAGCAGATTGTTAAAGTCATGAGCAATACCGCCCGCAAGAATACCGATGGATTCCAATTTCTTTGTCCTGAAAAGGTCTTCCTCCATTTTTTTGCGTTCTGTTACATCTTTAGCGATATGAATATAAGATGTGACTTCCCCTCTCTCGTCAAATATCGGGGAAGTAGATGCCTCAACATGAATATCAAGATGCGATTCGTAAAATTCAGACCTGACGGGTTTTTTCAATTCCACTGTCTGCTTATGCGGGCAACCCGGCGGGGGGCATTTGGCACCATGGAACAGTTCGTAACATTTTTTCCCGATCAGTTCTTCGGGTTTTTTCTTTAACATATCCGCATAAAATTTATTAACCCTGATTATATTAAAATCAGTATCATGTATTGAAACCATGTCGGTAATAGACTGGAAAGTGGATTCCCATTCTTCCGCCGCCTGTTTCACTTTTTCTTCGGAATCTTTACGTTCCTCTTCTATCCCCAAGGCACGGGATAATATCGACAATACGTTCAGTTCGTTTGTTTCAATATCAATGTTTTTATCGAAAAAAATGCACATTGCTCCTATAGTGTTATGGTGAAACCTTACAGGCGATCCTATGTACGATTTAATATTATTATTCAAAATCAAAGGATTATCCCGATAAGAATCCAACTTATCCAGATCTTTTCTAAAAATCGCTTTATCGTCGGAATATTTCAGGATATCAAAACACGCAATCTCTTCCTTTTTAAATGTCCTTCCAAAACCTTCCGGGAACTTCCAATCCTCTTCTATTGAAATCAATGATTTACTATCTTTTATATAAATCGAAAACAAACCGCCGAAAATTGTTCCTGCCATTGTAATTATTTTTTTTATATTTACTTGAGGGTCAATACCGAAATTCAGAAAACATTTATTCGTCTGGTCAAGGAGATCGAGTTCTTTTTTACGTTTTGTTATATCCACGCGGTAAACCAGAATCTTATCGTTTCCAAGCGGTATCCAGTGAGTTTCCCATATTCTGCCGGCTATTATGCTTTCTGGTAAAATATAAGGTTTATTATCTTCAAGTGCCTTTTCGAAATAACAAGGATCACAGGATGGTATCGAATCATTGTCGCAAGCACTAAACAAGAACATACTTTTCCAGCATGGCGAACCTATATCAACGCCTAATTCTTTAGCTTTTTTATTGGCAGCAAGAACACTTTTTGTTTTATCCATCAGCATTGCCGGGTGCGGCAAACTATCGAGCAGTATTTCATTTAACCTGATGTTTTCCTGAATTTGCGCCTCCGCCTGTTTACGTTTGAGAAGATTTTCATAATAATTCGTGGATTTCTCAACAGAAATAGGAAGCATCTCCAAATACCCCAAAGACTTTACTATATAATCATACGCTCCCATTTTCATTGCCTCAACAGCGATTTTCTCGCTTCCCAAACCTGTAACCACTATAACAGGCAAATCATTATTCTCTCTCTTCACTTTCTCAAGAAAAGTCATTCCGGTATCACCTTTAAGGGAATAATCAAGAAGAATAGTGCTGAATTGTTTCTTGGGAAATATATCTAAAGCTTCCTGGACAGATTTGGCGATACTTATTTCGTAATCTTCCTCACTTCGCTTTAAAGCAATAGAAGCAAGTTCCGCATGATCCGGATTGTCTTCAACTATCAAAATCTCTTTTTTATCAGGCATAAAATCTCCTCATAAATATACATCCACAAAAACCTATGTTCGTGGAAGAGTATTGGTCAGCACCCAGTATATTTTCAGATCGTTTATTTTTTTATGAAACTCATCAAAATTAACGGGTTTAGAAATATAGCTGTTGGCACCATTCATATATGCGCATGTTATGTCTTTATCATTATCGGATGTAGTGAGAATAACCACCGGTATTTTCCGCAATTCAGAATCGTTTTTTAAAGTTTTCAGAACCTCAAACCCGTCAACCTTTGGCAATTTTATATCAAGCAATATGAGTTCAGGATACGGATACTCATTTCGGTCGCTGTATTTATTATTGCCATAAAGATAATCAAGCGCTTCCTGCCCATCGGTAACAATATTGATTTTATTTATTAGCCCATTGTTACGCAAGGCTGTAACAGTCAATTCAATATGATCCATATTGTCTTCAACAAGCAATATCGTTATCGGACGGACACGCATAGAAATCATCCTTACCTTTTCTTGGCAATTCAATCCAAAATTCAGAACCTTCATGGAGTTGCGAATTTACCCATAATTTCCATCCATTCTCATCAACAATCTTTTTCACCAATGTCAAACCTATTCCTGATCCACAGCCGTTGGTCGCGCTGGCATCTAATCGCTGAAATATCTCAAAAATTTTTGAATGATACTTAGGGTCAATCCCAATTCCATTGTCCTTTACACAAATCCGGATTTTATCATTTTCGGTATATTTACATATTATATTTATCGCGGGAGATGTATTCTTTCCCATATATTTAATAGCATTTGATATTAAATTGTCCATTATCTGGTATAATTGCTTCTCATCGGCAAACAAATATAAATCATTCGGCACAAAAATTTCGAATTGAATATTATTTTTTTTCAAATCCTCAATGTACCCCCACTTGATCTCTTCAAGAAATGACGCCATATTTACTCTTGATTTTATACCCGAAATTCTACCAACCCGTGATAAATCAACCAGATCGGTTATAAGAATTTCCATTGTTCTCAGATTCGCCAATACCCTTTCGATAATATGATTAGATTTTTTGGAAAAAATATCTTTGTTCTCCATAACAAGATTATTTAAAAATCCTTCCATCGAAATCATTGGACTTCTCAAATCATGAGATATTGAATACACAAACGATTCCAGTTCGGTATTCTTATATATCAGTTCCGTTTCTATTTGTTTGCGTTCAATTTCCTGCGCAAGGTGATTTGCAATAACTTCTAAAACACTAATAAAAGATCCGGCATCGGTTCTTTGGTTATCATCCGCAAGAACCAAAACACCTGTAATTTTCTCTTTCGCTTTCAACGGGATACATATACACGTTTTTATATCCATCTTTGACATGAAAGATTTTTTATCCACAACCAATTTATCTGTATTGATATAAATAAACGATTCCCCTTTTCTGAAAACTTCATCAACTATTATACTATCACGCTTTAGAAATTCACTGTTATCCGAACCATCTGAAAATCCAACAGAACCTTTCCAGGAAATTTCATTTTTTATCACGTCAAAAATTCCTATCGCCACAATAGGAAACATCATTTTTTCTGATATTACTTCCGGCAATTTAAAATATATATCACTGGAATTTTCTGTTTTAAGAAACGTTTGTAATATTATATTTAAATTTTCCTTCATAAAAAGGAGTTTTTGTCTTTCCTTGATTTCATTCTGCAAATCGTCATTAGCTTTTTCGAGCAAACATGTCCTTTCCCTTATTTTATCGTCCAGTTCGCTATACCAGTTTCGAAGTTTTGTAACCATTGAATTAAAAGAGTTGCCCAGAACACCCACTTCATCATTTGACTCCACCTTAACGCGAACATTCAGGTCACCCGCCTCAACTTTCTCTGCGGCAACGCTTAATTCTTTTAAAGGCATAGTCACCTTACTTGCCATCACATAGGTTATTATGAGCATCAATAACATGAACGAACCTAAACTTATGATTGCAAAAATCATGCTTTTTTTTATCGGTGAAAAAATCTCATCGAAATCAGATTTAAAGACCAATCCCAAACCAGCATTTGGTAAAATGTGTATATATCTTGAAGCCGCAAGGCATTTCGACCTTTTGTGATCTATCGATACCGTTAAAGCTTCTTCCCCGTCCAAAGCCATAACTATAGGGCGCATATTCAAAATGGCTTCAGGAGAAGAACCCTCATCTTTATTGAATTGTCCAAAAACCTGCCTCTTTCTATCGACAATAAATATCTCACCTGATTTACCAAGTATCCCCGAATCATAAAACACATTATTAACAATCCAATCAGTATTAACGGTAAGAATAAACAAAAAACGTTCATTCTTCCTTCTGCCGCTTTCAAATTTTCCATGAGGATCAATATATGAATAAAATTCTATATTAAATTTATTTGAGCAAGATTTATTCCTATTTATATTAAAATAAATATCTTTTGATAAAATATTTTCATTATAATCCTTTTTTTTATCCATCACAAAAGTATCTATTTCCGATTCATCAGTTGATATGATTGTACGCCATTGCGGTATGGAAACCAGACTAATTTTTTGACAGAATATTCCCGCCTTTTTTTGATACGTGCTTATAAAATCATAGAACTTCGCATATTTTTTACCAGCATCTTCATTTTTAGATAAATTTTTGCCGGCAGATCCATCTACCACACCTGAATTTGCCATATCGGCTAAAAATTCTTGAACTTCACGGTTAGTGGAGAGGTAAATAAAATCATCCTTGCGTTCTCTCAACCATGCCTCAAGAATCGCTTTTTTGTTATCAGCAAGTGTTGTTATACTCTGCATTATATTCGCATGCAGGTTATGGAATTCCCCATTGAAATGAACTATCGGCAATCCGTACAAATCAATAATCTTTAAAATAATAATCGCGGGGAAAAAAAGCAAACAGAAATAAACAATTATTTTTAATCTTATACTGATGAAAAAGGGGAACCTGTCTTTGATTCGACTAAATTTTTCCATCATGTAGCTTATCCCTTGAATAAATATATTTGTTGAGGTCAAACTCTGTTTCTCTGGATAAAATGTACTTCAGGCTTTCTGAATTAAAACAGGATTTTATTTTATCCCAGGATATATCTGGATCAATCAGCCGATTCGCGTACAAAAACAAGTATATTTTATGCATTTGACTACCTATAGAAAAGGTTTTCTCATCAATCAACGGACAGTTACCAATACCAAGTATATCATTCACAGCTAAAAAATGAATTTGATCCACACTCAACGTTATCTTTTTATTCAATACTTTTTCGATATTCTCTTTAAGGGTATTAACAACGGGAAACAGGTTCCCGCTATCATCGCGTAAATATTGTATTGCCCGGATATGGGCACTCAATATATGGTACACAGAAGATAAGTTTCTATCATAAAATCTCTTTGAAAAAAAGAGGTAGCCGCTTGTAAACTGTTTATAGATAATCTTTAAATCATCATTACTCATAGACTCATATGTAAGATATGGTTCTTTGAGGGTAACCATTTCTATCTGTCCGCTCTTTAACAACTCGATAGCCTTATCATTTGATATATCAATCCACCTGATATTCTCGCCATCTATACCCATAACAGAAACCGCTCTTGAAAGAACATATTGATCCACCGTACCCGGACAATAACCTACCCTCGTTTTTCGCAACCGTTTATTTAATTGTGTTTTATTAGCTATCACGCCTTCAAATCCATATTGCGAAAACGATGGAACAACCACATCATTTTGAGAAGCGGAAATTAGAGTCCCTATACCATCCAAAACCGCACAACATATATCTCCGGAATTCAAATGATAAAGCAATTCTTCCTGAGATGAAAAAGGATAGAAACGGATTTTTTTTCTGTAAACATTTAATTTCTCTTTAAGAACAAGATCATTATCCATTATTTTCATTATTAAATTCGATGGAAAATAATCTATCATATACCCCACATTTATCTCATGCGGATCAAAATGGCATTTAGCCACTATCGAATGAGTTAGCTCGCAAGAATCATAAAAAGAGGCGTTTTCCGTTATCTGCCTTGCGGTACCCTTAGTTATAACATATATTACACATACAGATATTATTATAAGACCTATGATGAGTATGAACAATTTGTTTGCAAAAGGTTTCATTAGCATAAAACCAATCTTTTATAATCCGTTTTAGAATAATAATTACTTTATGTTATATTTACGGAGTTAATTAATAAATAGTTTATTGCAAATAAGTATTTTTTCTTAATATGCATTTATGAGCTCTATATTTTGATCTATGAACATTGTTCCTAATGTTTTAATTTATAACACACTTGGTAATGTGTCAATTATATTTTATCCGTTATTTCATTTTTTTATTTTTTCTTAATACATATTTTAAATTATATATGTAATATTTTTATTGTATTGATTAACAAGAATATAAGATTATATCACATTACATTTTCAGAATCATGATACACAATATCAGCGAAATAAACGGCTACTCTATTTTGGTTTATGGAAATATTTACCGGCGATTAATATCCAAATTATGGCACAGATTATTCCTGCGGTTCTTGTTTCATCCAGTCTTCAATAATTTGAGATGATTGATTCATTTTTTGCGCGATTGTTGAAAGGTCAATACGCATAACGTGCAGTTTATCGATTGAAGGTATGTAATTTGGAGTGGGAACACCTTCATGCAGAGGAATAAGAGCAAAATCAGAAAAAGATAGTTTCTGTTCGGTTTCTTTTGAAAGCAAATAATCGATCAGTTTTTTCCCATTTGCCTGATGAGGTGAATTTTTTATCAAAACCACAATATTTGGTATGAGAAGACACCCCATCTGACTGGCCTGCTGGTCAGGGTATACCATTTGTATCGGTTTACCCTGCATGATACTGCTTATGCCGATATCATTGTCCACGATAGTAAAATCCATTTCACCCGAAGCGACTTTATCCGCGCAAAGCTGTTCACTGGATAATACTGCAACAAGGTTGTTTCTCATACCGCTTAGAAAATAATTAAACCTTTCTTCTCCGAAAAAATCGAAAAGCGCCGCAAATTGCATATGCGTGGAAGGCAAAACCGGGTTTGGAATAACGCAACGCTGTCTCCATACCGGTTCGGTCAATGCTGTCACGGATTTAGGTTTATCCTGAACTTTTTTGTTCACAAGAATCACTTTTGCCCTTGCGGAAAAACCCGACCAATAACCCTGCGGATCCTTAAAAAATGACGGAATTCCGACAGAATTAAGCGAAATATAACTTTGCGACACTCCCCTGTTCTTCAGTTTAACCGCGGACTCGATATCATCTGTCCAAAAAACATCGGCGTGAGGATTCCCGCGATCGGAAATCAGCTTACCAACAATTCCTTTTTTGTGTTTTACATCTTTCGCATAAACTTCAATGACCTTAAGATTATTCTCTTTCTCAAAATCCCTCAAAATTATTTGCGAAATCTTTTTATCTTTTTTCAGGTACACTACTACAACACGTTTTTCTTTTTGAATTCGTAAATAGATAAACAAAACACCTGAAGTAATACATATTCCGATGATCACACAAATTAATATTATATACAGGTTCCTTTTCATAAATACTCCTGTTTGATAAAACCGATAGAAATCGAAAATTACAAAAATTAACTTATTTTATACGACAATAAAAATCAACGCAATCAAATTAATTTTTTAATATACCCCTTTTTTTCTCTATCCGTAAAAAAATAAAATTTCAATTGGATCGATTATTTTTTATTCTCAATTCCAATTTATATTTATTTACATTTACTTTTTTTTTTGATATTTTCCAAAAATAATTATTCAATAAATTTACCCGGAAGGAACAAATATGAAAACCGCTATTTTTTATTTTTCCGCGACAGGTAACTCGCTTAAAGTCGCGAGAGACCTTGCCAATGAACTGGGAAACACTGAACTTATCTCTATACTGACAATAAATAAGAAATATGACATATCCGCCGATAGATTCGGTATTGTATTTCCTGTTTATGCCTGGGGGCTTCCTTTAATTGTTGTTGAATTTATAAAAAATTTTAAACCGATTATTAAACCGAAATATTTTTTCGCCGTGGCAACCTGCGGAGGATCAACAGGTAAAACTCTGGTACAGTTGAGAGATTTGTTACGAAAAACCGGAACACATCTGAACTCAGGTTTCAAAATTCAAATGCCGGGAAATTATGTGCCCCTTTACGATATATGCTCACCGCAAACACAGAAAAAAAGTTTCGATAATGAAAAAATGATGATAAATCATATATCCGCAATAATCAAAGATGAAAAAGAATTTCTGGAGATAGGATTTCCATTAACAAACTGGATACTGTCAGGTATATTTTACCCTCTTTTTGCTTCACACGTTAAATTATCGGATAAAAAATTCTGGGTCACAGAAAATTGCAACGGATGCGGTATATGCAAAAAAGTTTGCCCGGCATCAAATATTGAATTGAAAGAGAAAAAACCTGTATGGTTGCATAAATGCGAGCAATGCATGGCTTGCCTTCACTGGTGCCCGGAGAAAGCAATCCAATTCGCAAAATCTACCATAAAGCGCAACCGGTACCATCATCCCGATATAAAATTAACGGACATTATTCTTCGTTGATCTTTAGTCTTCAGGTACATAAACTATTTTATATCTTTTAGATAAGATATTGCGGTTTTCAGTATCGGTCCATGATAATATATTGCCTTTAATAAGTTCGGGCTGTGGATTATCAACCTGTATTGGCGTTATATTATGTGGAGCCGAAAAACCATCGTTATCAATCAAAACCGAATAATTTTCGCAATTTCCGGAAAAATCCGTCCATATTAATGTAACTCCATTGCTATCTGAATTTTTTATTGATATAACCTTAAATAACGATTGTGGATCAAAAGGGTCACTGCCGAAACTCGATTCATCACCGTCTTTCATTTTATCGCCATCGGTATCCGGATTTAGCGGATCAGTGTTGATTGATACTTTTTCCTCGCCGTCATTCAACCCGTCATTGTCCGTATCGGAATTATCAGGAGATGTTCCGATATTTGTTTCATATCCATCATTTAATGTATCGCCATCGGTATCCGGATTCAACCTGTCGGTTCTATAGAACACATTTTCTTTAAGGTCCGAAATACCATCGCAATCAGAATCTGTTTTTGATGACAATGGATAAATATACCACCCTAACTCGGATGGATAGACAGTATGGTTTGATATCCTAATATCGTCAACTCCACCTATATACCGGCATTTATTATTACTGTTTTTATCAGCATTCTCATCGTCTTCTTCCAAATTCCAAATATTCAGACCAGCCTTTCCGATAAACGCAAGTTGCGCGCTATTTTCAATCAGCCTCTTATAATACGCGTATTTGAAATCATAAGCGCTGCGGGCGTCAAAAAATCTGATTAGAGACAAATTCTCTATGGATTCATCAATAAATACATTTCTTTTTGTTCCCGCAAGTTTTCCATCAATATACAGTTTTACGCATTTATCGTATCTATTATATGAAAACACTACATGATGCCAATTCCCGTCAAATATTTGTGCGTTTGGAATATTTATACCGGAATATTTCGATATGTTTGAATTCCCCCCGTTATATATTCGCAACTGAAGGTACTTTGTTAATCTATGCTGAAGGAACAATGATATCCCATAATTTACATCGCCAATAAACACCAGCGGAACATAATAATTGTTGGAATTCAAATAATTATCAGGTTTAATCCACATTTGAACAGAAAACGCTTTGTTACGCAATACATTGTTTATTCGCAAATGAATTGGTGGGACAGGATAAATCCAACCGTAATATAAATTTTTGTCGCTTGTATAAAATCGTCCCGAATTCGGGTATTCGGGTGTATACCCTTTAAGTCGTATTAAATTATAACCGCTGGAAAAAGAATTTATCAAATTGCCATCATCAAATTCATACACATCAAGAAAACTTTTTTTCGGATAACTCAGCGCTCTATTAGGATCGGTATAACAAACTCTTTCTTCATCATTAGGAATTCCATCACCATCAACGTCCTTATCAGCCTTATCGATAATCCCGTCTTTGTCAATATCACCATAGACCGTTATCGGCTTTGTCAGCGGAGCAGATATATTACCGCTTTTATCTACCGCCCAGACAAAACAAGTTTGTTTACCGGGCTGAGAATGTATATACGCGCATTTGGCTTTTGTGAATTTTGCGGTAGATACCTCATCAGAAAACGAATAAAAATAACCTTTGATTCCACTCGTATCCGATTCAATTTCCGGATCGATGAAACCATCCCACTGAACAAAAACACTACAAGGCCCATACCCTGAATATAAATCACTCCTCTCCACAGGAGAAACAATACCAACCAAGGCATCCGCAGACCTTACAGGAGCGTATACATCATCTTTTGAAACAGCAATTTGAAAATAATCATCCGATTCATCGAATCCAAAAAGCGATTTATATTTTTCTAATGCATTAATCCGAATCTTATAATTACCTTCCGGCAAATCGGATATATCCAGCTCATATACTCCATCAGACAACATAACCGGGTCACGTTCGGGAATTATGCTGAATAAATCAAACCAGTCTATGCCATCGGTACTGATTAATATCTCACTGTTTACATCATCGTTATCAGAATCTGTTATTTTATATACCAGTTTCTTTATCCCGCTAAGAGTTTCTCCTCCGCATGGAGAGATAACATAACAAACCGGAGCGTGATTAGTTTTCATCAACCCAAGGTTTCTATACGAATACTCACAATTGCGTATATCCTCATAATAATGAACCGCATGCCCCAAAAAACCGGGATTCCCGCCATATCTATTTTCAGTAGCGGCAATCATTGACTCCAGTTCATTATTACCAAATGCCCAATAAGATGTTTGCAGATTATAATAATAATTTTTATCTATTAATACTCCATTATCAATAACTTCCGTTAGTTCCCTCCATGTTACTTCTATAGTTTCATAACCAACATATACTGATTTTTCATATCCCTTCAGATCCGCATACTCAATTTCAGTTCTCACTCCATCAGGAGCCGAACTGCGTACATCATAGTTCATAATCGCGATATAATCGACTATATCCTGAATCTGTGGATGATTAGGAACGGACGTTTCGTTATCGCTATACCAGCGTGGAATAGCCGCTCCCAATATTAATCGGTTATTTATACTGCCATCATTATTTGGTTCATTGATTTTATTTTTAAGCATATTCAGGCATTCTATATATTGGTCCCAGATAATAGCAATATCATTATCCCAAACATAAGGCGTTCCCGTCTCCGGATTAATTATTCTATCTGAAGAAGAAATCGTATATGGTTCGATATCAAATTGAATACCGTCGAATTGTTCATATTCTCCGGACGCAGAATTATAATTTTTTATCAGGGTTATAATATCCAATGCCGGCTTATTATACGGTTCACCTGTATTCGGATTATTTACTGTGAACGACCACTCTTTGTCTCCTGTAAGAAAATGAACAATAAGTCCTCTGCTGTGAGCATCACCGATAAATTCCCTGACTTTATCGGGAAATGCCTCGATCAGATATGGATCTATCGACATAAAAAGAGTTGAGATTCGCGCATTCTGGTTACCATGCGGTGCTGCAACAAAACTGAATAAATCCGTTCTGTCATTCGGGTGTTTCTCAAGAACAATGTCTGTTGACATCCCCCAAACCCACATCGCTCTTTCTTCTGAATACGTTATTGACTCTAAATGTAATACTATATACACAATCACAACAAGGATCGTTATTCTCATATCAAACTCCTTATAGTTTTACATTTTTTGATTTTCTTTTATAATAGATATGACAATAACCGCCTTTTTTTGTTTCACTATATCCTGATAATAATTTAGGAATTTTGAAAAGCATTATATTAGTATTTCATAATGAGGAGATTTGCCTTAAACAAACCAATGTGTGATTGAAAACTTCAGAATGGAGATACTAATTCAGCAATATCAATTTATATTTTCAGAAAACAGGTAGATTCAATAAATTATTGAAACAAAGGATAAATCGCGTTAAAAATTTGGAAAATAAAAAAAAATAGTCATTCTTATAGTAACGGATACCGGAGATGTGGAGCACACCATATAATATCGTCCGACGAAAAAGGCTGTTTTTTTGAATGGATTATAAATATTTGATAAACCACATTAAGGCAAAAAAAAACCGCACTATTTTACATGTGCGATTTTTTTAAATATATTATTGTGAGTTTTATCTCACTACTTTTCCCGATCTTATACAGGAAGTGCAAACCCTCGCCCTTCTTGTTGCCCCGTTTACCAGCATTTTTACGTTCTGCAAATTCGGAAGAAACCTTCTTTTTGTAACACCGGTTATATTTTTACCGACACCGCCTTTTTTCTTCGCCATACCGCGCCGCGCAATGGATCTTCCCGCATGAGGACCTTTCCCGCATATCTCGCATAACATAGACATAATAAATATCTCCTCTTTTTATAAAAATTTTGCTTTTTTTTATTAAAGTTGGTTATTATATAACTAATCTGTCTATAAAATCAATTAAAAAATTTTTTAACATTTAAAAAAGGTTTTTTATGTTTAAAGTAGCGCTTATCCAAATGAATACACAAGATAACATCAGGGATAACCTCAAAACCGCATCGGATATGATCATCGAGTGCACAGACAATAAAGCTGATATTATCCTTTTGCCCGAAAATTTTCTATATATCGGCAAACACAAGAAAGTGTCTTTTAAATTAGATTCATTTGAAATAAAAACGATAGCAAAACTTGCCGCCGATACATCCACATACATACTTGCCGGGAGCATCCCCGAAAAGGCTGAAATTGGGGAAAAGAATTACAATACCTCAATATTTATCAATAATAAAGGTGACTTTATCGGGATTTACCGAAAAATGCATCTTTTTGATGTCGGGCTTGGTGATTCGCCCGAATTTAATGAATCCTCTTACGTAGTTGCCGGCGACCAGCCGGTTTTAATAAAAACAGATTTCGGATCAATCGGTATGACAATATGCTACGATCTGAGGTTCCCTGAATTATACCGCAATCTCGCGTTAATGGGATGCAACATAGCATTCGTACCATCAAACTTTGCCATGCACACCGGAAAAGATCACTGGCAGGTACTTCTTCGCGCCCGGGCTATTGAAAACGGTATGTTTATTATCGCTCCAAACCAGTTCGGCTCCAAATACGACGGCAACTCAAGCTATGGACACTCCGCTGTTATCGATCCGTGGGGTACAGTAATTGCTCAGGCATCCGATACCGCCCCGGCTATTGTCTATGCTCAAATTGATTTGGACCTTGTCCGGTCGGTTAGAAAAAAAATACCATCTTTAAAACATGTTAAATTGTTTAATATCGGCCATCCTAAATGATTTTATGTGATTTCGAATAACATTTTTCTTGACTCAAACCGCTTGTTTGTTATAATTTTTCGCTCCGATAAAACAACCAATAAAATATGGAATATTGTAGTTTTTTTAATTATAACATTCAGTAAAACAAGGTGAAAAAATGGAAAAGAATTACATTGTCTTAGCAAAACAGGTTCCGGATACAAAAAGAGTAACCGGAAAAGCCATGAAAGAAGACGGCACCGTAAACAGAGCGGCGCTGCCGGCAATATTCAACCCTGATGATATCTACGCAATGGAACTCGCTCTCAGAATGAAGGACCAGTATGGCGGAAAAGTAACTCTGTTAACCATGGGCCCTCCGGCCGCAAACGAAATACTGCGCCAGGGGTTATATCGCGGTGTGGATAATTGCATTCTTCTGACCGACAGAAGATTTGCCGGTTCAGATACTCTCGCCACATCTATGGTTCTTAGCAAAGCTATCGCAAAAATTAAAGGATTTACAATGATCTTATGCGGACGCCAAGCCATAGACGGCGATACCGCTCAGGTAGGCCCGCAAGTAGCGGAAAAACTGGGGTTACCACAAATTACTTATGTCGAAGACATAATTTCAATGTCTGACAAACATGTTGAAGTAAAACGAATCATTGAAAACGGTTTTGCCATTCAGCAAAGCACTCTTCCCGCACTTCTTACATGCTGTTCAGTCTCAAACGCGTTTCCCCGCCCTGCCAGCGCGAAAAAAATTCAGCTTCACAAAAACGCGTCTACTTGCTCTGAACTCGCAATGAAATTTTCCGCATCAGGAGTATCCAAAGAAGAAGCGGAAAAACTTGCAAAACAGAAATTAGCGTCAATCAACTCAGCTATTGAGGAATGGAACCTTGAAAAAATAGGGATGGATGAATCGCTCTGCGGACTCGCGGGATCACCGACATGGGTAAAACAGATCGAAAGTGTTGTGCTCACAAGCAAAGAACATAAGAAAATATCCGCTACTGACGAAGGAATAAGTTCACTGGTTCTTGAACTTATTGATAATCATATATTGGATTAAAAAATTTAAAACTGAAAATATCGGAGTTAATTATGGTTACCAGTAATACAAAATCGGAAGTGTGGGTATTTATCCAGCACGAAAATAATAAAATTAATGATACTTCACTGGAACTGCTCGGCAAAGGAAAAGACCTCGCGAATCAGCTTGATGTTGGTGTCGCCGGTGTAGTTGTCGGCAACAAACTGACTGATATTAACACACAAATAGCGGCATACGGCATAGATAAAATTTATTTTGTACAGAGCCCTAAACTCGAAGAATACAATACTCTCGCGTATACCAAAGTATTGATCGATCTGGCGAAAAAATACGAACCGCAGATATTCCTGTTCGGAGCGACAATTGTCGGAAGAGACCTTGCCCCGAGAGTGGCATCCGCGCTGAAAGTCGGGCTCACCGCCGACTGCACCGACCTGAAAATTGGTGATTATTCAGCCAGAGGCGAACAATATTCCAATTTATTGTACCAGATAAGGCCGGCATTCGGTGGAAACATCATCGCGACTATCGTAAACCCAAAAACAAGGCCTCAGATGGCTACCGTCCGTGAAGGAGTTATGCAAATGCCGGTACTTAACGGCAAAAATAGCGCTTCAATGGTAGAATTCAAAACCGAACTTACTGAAGATTTGTTCTCTATAAAAACCCTGAAAAAAGAAGTCCGTGAAAAAACAATTAACCTGAAAGGCGCCCACATTATTGTGGCGGGTGGAGCCGGAATCGGCAGTAAAGATAACTTCAAGCTGGTATCTGAACTCGCCTACACTCTGGGCGGTGAGATCGGAGCGTCACGCGCGGCAGTTGACAGCGGTTACGTAGACCACGATTACCAGATCGGCCAGACTGGAACTACCGTTCGACCAAAACTATACATCGCATGCGGAATTTCCGGCGCGGTACAACACATTGCGGGAATGGCCGAATCGGGCAAAATCATCGCCATAAATAAAGATCCGGACGCGCCTATTTTCCAGATCGCCCATTACGGAATTGTGGGAACTATCAATGATGTAATACCGAAAATGATAAAAGCTTATCGTCAGAGAGGAGTTTTATAATGGGTAACTTTTTTACTGATAATCAGGATATATTGTTCTATTTCAAAAACGGAAACCTCGAGGAAATCGCCAAACTCCAGGAATACGATTTTTCCGATAAAAAAAGTTTCGATTTCGCTCCTTCTGACTCTCAGGATGCCGTTGACAGTTACTACAGAGTTCTTGATGAACTCGGAGACATATCAGCCAACTTTATTTTCCCGCGAAGCGAACTTATCGACAGACAGGGAAGCACATACGAAAACGGCGAAGTTCATTACGCGCCCGCTATTGCGGATTGTATCGAAAGATTGGCCAAAGCCGACGTCATGGGATTTACGCTACCGCGCAGATTCGGCGGGCTCAATTTCCCAAACCTTGTATATACCATGGCAATTGAAATCGTATCGCGCGCTGACGCGAGCTTAATGAATATCTTCGGGCTACAGGGTATCGCAGAAACCATAAACGCTTTTGCATCAGAAGAAGTTAAGCGACAATACCTTCCCCGTTTCAGTTCAGGAGAAGTTACCGGTTCAATGGCTTTAACTGAACCGGACGCAGGAAGCGATTTGCAGAACGTAGGCCTTCGCGCGTCTCAAAAAGAAGACGGTACATGGGTTCTTAATGGTGTAAAACGATTTATTACCAACGGTTGCGGAAAAATTTCGCTCGTTCTGGCAAAATCAGAAGAACACGAAAAAGGCGGGCTCGGGTTATCTCTTTTCCTTTACGAGAGAGACAACACCATGAAAATTCGCCGAATCGAAGATAAATTAGGCATACATGGATCACCAACATGCGAACTTCAGTTCAATGATTCACCCGCTCTTCTTATCGGAGAACGCCGCAGAGGGCTTGTCACATACGTTATGTCTCTAATGAACGGAGCGAGATTAGGTATCGCCGCCCAATCGCTTGGTATTGCCCAGCAATGTTTCGTCGAAGCGAGAAAATACGCCGCAAGCAGAAAACAGTTCGGCGTATCCATAGACAGGTTGCCGGCAGTCGCTGATCTGCTCGCTGAAATGCAGTTGCAGATAGAAACCGCGCGCGCCCTTACATACGATGCAGCGGTTGTTGTCGATAAAATACTCGGTACACTCAGAAAAGCAGAAGACAAATCCATTCCGGAAGAAGAAAGAAAAGCTCTTAAAAGAGATGCTAAAAAACTTGAAAGGTTAGCCGATTTCCTTACTCCCTGCTCTAAATATTTTAGTTCCGAAATGTGCGTTAAAGCCGCGTATGACGCTATTCAGGTACTTGGAGGAAGCGGGTTCATGAGAGATTATCCTGTAGAACGCCTCTACAGAGACGCTAGAATCACTACTATTTATGAAGGTACTTCACAGCTTCAGGTTGTCGCGGCGAAAGGAAGTATTCTTAGCGGAATCGCGGAGAAGAATTTTGCTGAAATGGATAATAAAGATTATGGCAATACAGATCCGGAACTTAAAAACAAACTTATCGACGCAAGAAAACTCCTAGCAGAATCTGTGGAGTTTTTGAAAAGCAAAAACCATGTAGACGTCATCAACCTTTACGCCAGAAAACTTGTGGATATGGCTATTGACATTCATGTAGGCTATATTTTCCTGCAACAGGCACAGACAAACGACAGAAAAAAGATTATCGCCAATCGCCATATAACTACCGCGTTCCCGAAAATTAAAATGAATAGAGATCTGATAGTTAATTGCGAAACAAGCACTGTCGATAGTTTCGAGGAACTGGTTGGCGCTTTACCATCTGAACTTTAAGATGATTCAAAGTAACTAATTATAAGTTTTAACCGGTTTGTTTTGATACAATAATTTTAGTTTGTGCCGTTTGGGCTTAATTTTATAATGAATATTGAGGTATTTTTTCCATTATGGAAGCGGAAACCAATTCTCCTGCCTCACTGAGGAAACTGTCTGATTTTAAAATCGGCTCCAGGGCCCTTATTGTGAGAATAAACGGAGGTAAAGGACTGCGCCAGAGACTTACCGATATGGGATTTGTGCCCGGCGAAGAAATAAAAATTCTTAATAAAGAAGACGCCGGGCCAATGCTCATTTCGCTGAAAAATACTAAAGTCGCTCTCGGCAAAATCATGGCAGAAGAAATTCTTGCCAGGGAAATCTCAGGCTTATCTAAAAAACACACGCGCAAACAAAAAGAATTGGTCATTGCTATCGCCGGCAACCCTAATTCCGGCAAATCGACCATCTTCAATTCACTATCAGGTTCACGCCAGCATGTTGGGAATTATCCGGGAGTAACTGTCGAGAAAAAAGAAGGGTTTTGCTCAATTCGTGAATTTGAAATCAGATTTGTCGACCTGCCGGGTACTTACGGGCTGTCAGCTTATTCTTTGGAAGAACTCGTCACACGTCGGTTTCTGCTTGAAGAAAAACCCGATGTAATCATAAATGTTGTCGACGCTTCAAACCTTGAACGAAACCTCTATCTGACAACACAATTTCTGGAACTTCAGATTCCAATGGTTATCGCGCTAAATAAAATCGACCTTGCCGGAGCAAGAGGGTTATCAATCGATATTAATTATTTATCTGAACTCCTGAAAGTTCCTATTATCGCAACACAGGGAGACAAAAGAATCGGTACTACCGAATTGCTTAACGCAGTAATCGATATGGCGCAATCACCATCCAAACCAATATACCCTTTGCTCAATTACGGAACGGAAATGAATCAGGAACTCCAGAAAATCCAGAACTTAATTTCAACAATGCCTGAGTTGTGTAAGAAATACCCTCCCCGATGGATAGCTCTTAAACTTCTTGAAAACGATGAAGACATAAAAAAAATTGTAAATGATTTTTTTAAAAATAATCTTATTTTTGACGAAGTTCAGAAAAGCATAAATCACCTTAATTCTATTTTTCATGATTCTCCGGAAGTCATCGTAGCCGATAGAAGATATGGTTTTATCAGCGGAGCATGTTCCGAATCAACCAGGCTTACATCCGAAATTCGCCACGATTTTTCCGATATGATCGATAAAGTTCTCCTTAACAGAATGATCGGGCTTCCGATATTTTTGCTCTTGATGTGGCTCACATTCAGTTTTGTGTTCACTATCGGTGAACCTTTAGTAAACCTGATTGACCGTTTTTTTTCGCTCCTGGGAGGTTTCTCTTCAGCAGCCATTAGTAACGAAATATTGAAATCGCTTGTAGTTGATGGTATTATCGCCGGAGTCGGCGGAGTTCTTGTGTTTCTTCCGAATATAATGCTCCTGTTTATCGCTATAGCCGTACTTGAGGATACAGGTTACATGGCAAGAGCCGCTTTCGTAATAGACAAAATCATGCACAAAATAGGACTTCACGGAAAATCATTTATTCCAATGCTTATCGGATTCGGATGCACTGTACCGGCCATCATGGCTACTCGAATACTCGAAAACAAGAGAGACAGAATAGTCACCATCCTTATTCTTCCCCTGATAAGTTGCGGTGCGAAACTTCCAATATACATACTTTTGGCCAGCGCGTTCTTTTCCGATAAAATCGCTCCGAATATTCTCGCTTCCATCTATATCATCGGATTGATTATAGCTATCATTGTTATAAAATTATTAAGAAAATTTATGTATCCCGGCGATTCCGCTCCGTTAGTCATGGAACTGCCACCATACCGAATACCAACCCTGCACGCTATTTTCATCCATACATGGCAAAGAAGTTGGATGTATATTAAGAAAGCAGGCACAATTATACTGTTGTTCTCAATAGCGATTTGGTTTTTAACTTCGTTTCCAAAAAATTATCCGCAGGAAGCGGATTTGCTGATAAAAAAAGAAGATCTTAAACAGGATTTCTATAAAAAGGTTTTACCTGTTTCTCAGATATTTTCATCTAATCCACATGATTTAAGTTCAAATAAAACATTTTCTGAAATATACAATAAGGTTAAAAACATCGAAGATAATTTTGAAGATAAAGTCAGCATAAACAAAATAATGACTGTCGCCGAATACCGCAAATGGGACAAACTAAAAGAATCACAGTTGAACGCTTTGAATATTGAATATCCTCAATATTATCATGATGTAGTGAATTATATCTTTATTGAAAAAGAATTTAATCAGGCATCAGATAAAATAGAAGCTCAAGAACAGGCATACACGATAATAAACAGTTACGCTGGCAAATTAGGCAGAATGATTGAACCTTTACTAAAACCGCTGGGATTTGACTGGAGAATAGGTATCGCTCTGATTACAGGTTTTGCCGCCAAAGAGTTGGTTGTAAGTACAATGTCAACTATACTGAGCGTATCAGGCAATAACAACGATACATCAGACCTGATAAACTCCTTGCGCACTGACGCTGTTTTTAATCCGCTGGTAGCGTATACCTTAATGATTTTTATACTTATTTATGTACCTTGCATTTCATCAATGGTTATAATCTGGAAAGAGACCGGATCCATATCTCTTACCTGGTTTGTCATATTTTATACTTGCGGACTCGCATGGTTTGTCTCTTTTCTGGTGTACCAGGGCGGAATATTATTAGGCTTCGGTTCATAAATTCAGGTTTTAATAATTAAGATTAAATCCTCAGATTTATTTAACAATCTATCTTTACTATTCAATCTATCTCAATTTTTTTCTACAGAATCCGATAATTTTTATGTACTGATATATCTGGATTAATCGATCACGGCCTAATATTATCTGCGCCGTTCAGGGGATCAGGTTAATTACTCGTAATATTTAAAAGAAGGTGTTTTATGTGCAGATTTTTTATTCTTGGTATTTCCACATTTATTTTGTGTCTATGCTGGGGCTGTTTCCCTAAATCCGTTAAAAAATCAGCAGAATTAAACTATCCATGGATATGCTATTACGGCTCTTTTGATAATACAAAATTAAAATCTGATTTGAAACTCGCTATTCTGGATCCTGACAATATACCTAACCCAAAAAAGATAAAAAATAACAATACTTTAGCCATCGGATACCTGAGTATAGGAGAAGCAGAAGAATTCCGCTGGTACTGGAAAGATATCGCCGGCAAAAAATTCGTTCTTGAACGCAACCCCGACTGGGAAGGAGATTATTATATCGATCCGCGATCAGCCCACTGGAGAAGTTTTGTTATAAACAAAATAATTCCCGATATTTTAAAAAAAGGGTATGACGGAATTTTTCTCGATACTATCGATACCGCTGAATTCCTCGAATGGAAAAACCCGGGAAAATACGCCGGCTCAGTAGAAGCAATGACCAAATTTATTGAACAGATCAGAAGAAATTATCCAAACATCATTATCATCTCCAATAATGGGTTCCCGCTCCTTGAAAAAATCGCCGGATACATTAATTTTGCTCTCGTGGAAGACCTATACACAAGCTACGATTTCGAGAAAAAAATTTATCTTGACCAGGATCCGGAAATAACGTCCCTAAGAGTAAAAACACTTCAGCGAATATCCAGCAAATATAACATAAAAATACTTACTCTTGATTACTGCAAGTTATCAAATTCAGAAAAAATCTCGAATATTGCCTCGATAAGCAAAGCTCACGGCTTTTATCCGTACATAACAGAAATATGTTTACAGAAAATTACGGATCAATACAAGGAAATATCCCATGAAAAAATTGACAATTAAACTTTCTATAATTCCAATTTTCCTTAACCTGGTCATAGGAAATATTTGTCCCGATGAACAAGATTCATATCTGATTAAACGCAGAATACTTGCTCTTTACGATTCTAACGAAGAAAAAATCGCCCAGAAAACCGTTATTGCCGAAAACGCGGAGGTAATCTTAAACCATCTTGGGTTTATTTTAGATTATCAGGATGTAAACCTGCCTCTACCCGAAGATAAACTGATGGAAAGATATTGCGGAATAATGACATGGTTTCAGGATAGTATTATGAAACAACCGGAAATATATTGTTCGTGGCTTATCAAACAAATTGAACACGGTAAAAAAATTGTCATCCTGGATCAGTTCGGAGCTTTTGAGGATAACCTTAATAAACCGACAAATGAAACCATAATCGAATCGGTATTTGAGAAATTCGGTGTTAAATACATTGGAAATGAAACAGATAATCCACTACTTATAGAAACCGTTTATAAAGATGAAAAAATGGTCGAGTTTGAACGTAAACTCTCGATGGAAACAAGTTATTACACACAGCTAAAGCAAATCGACCCGTCACTTAAAGTATACCTCAAATTGAAACGAATAGATATACCCGACAGTGAATCCTGTGCCATTTTTTCATCAAAAACAGGCGCAATGGCTATACAAAACTTTACACGGTACTATAATGAAAACAATTATAACAAACAATGGAGAATCAATCCGTTTCTATTCTTCGCGGAAAATTTCCAAGCCGACGGTCCGCAACCAGTACCGGATTTAACAACATATTTTGGAAAAAGAATTCTTTTTACTCATATTGATGGTGATGGATTTATAAACGGATCTCTTATCGATAACACAAAATTATGTTCGGAGATTATCATAAACAGCATACTTAAAAAATACATTATCCCAACTTCAGCTTCAATAATCACAGGAGAATTATTGACAGGAAACGATCTCCCATGGATTAAAGGGAGAAAAGACCTGAACGCAATCGCGAAATCTCTCTATGAAATCCCCTATATTGAACCGGCATCACACGGATATACTCATCCACTTGACTGGAAAAGAAAAATTACCGCCATAATTATTCCTCCTTATTCAGACAAATTTGATTCCAAAAATAAATCAATACTCGATGAAAGCCGATACGAAAGCCTGAATATGAATATGGGTTACATTTCAATTCCGCAAGATAAAATGCTGCATAAAGAAATTATCGAATCCATAGACTATATTAATAACAATTTTGTCGCCGATAAAACAAATAAAACAAAACTATTTTTATGGACAGGTAACTGTTCCCCGCCAGACGAAGCACTTGTTTTGTGCGCCAAACATAAAATAAAAAACATCAATGGCGGCGATTCGGTTTTTGACGCAGAGAAAAATTCATACGCGTATCTTTCACCCGTATGCAAAACAGTCAACGGCGGAATACAAGTTTATACTGCTGCATGCAATGAAAATATTTATACAAATTTATGGAACGGGCCGTATTATGGATTCAGAAGCGTAATCGAAACATTTAAAAGAACAGAATCCCCCATCAGAATCAAACCGGCAAACATTTATTACCATTTTTATTCCGGAGAACGATTCGCTTCTGTTTCAGCTCTTGAGGAAGTCTATAATTTCGTGATATCCCAGGATTATTTTCCAATTTATACATCTAAATACATCGATATCGTCTACGATTGGTTAATTACCGATATTTACCGCATTGAAGAAAACGGATTTCTGATAACAAATAAGGGTGAGCTAAGAACAATCCGATTCGATAACTGCAAGATGTTTCCGGATATGCAGAAATCATCCGGTGTCATCGGTTTTATACATTATCAGGGATCTCTTTATGTCTCTCTCGATGGCTCCGGCGAGGCTAAAGTCTTCCTGACGGATACTGCCCCTGAATCAATTTACCTGCGTGAATCAACATGTGCCGCAAATAATATAAAAATTATAGATAGTATTATCCATTGCGAAGTTTCTGGATTCGGACCGGCAAAATTAATTTTTTCAAATTTAGTTAAATATAATGAATATGAAATCGAGTTTAGCAAGGTCTTGTACAAAGTTAAAACCGATTCTCAGGGTAACCTGACTATATCTTTACCTGAAAAACCGGTGGTAAAAATAAAAATGCCTCTAAAGATTTCAAGGGTAAAACAAAGTATATGAAGATTGATTTCTGGAAAGTCTTTTCATTTTTCGCATTAGTACTATTTATTGCGGCACGCATCTACCCGTCGCATCTGGAGATGGCAGGACTATTCGAAAAAAGCAGAATGTACGATAAAGCGCTTACAGAGCTGAACTTCGCTATAGAAACGAAACATGATATTAACGCTATAACCCAAGGCGCAAAAATCCACGAAATTATGGGCAACATCGATGATGCAGAATCATTTTATAACAAGGTATTAATCGCCAAACCAATGGATATGGACGCACATACCAATTTGATACGATTATACCAGTGGACACGCCAACCGGATAAATGTATACATGAATATACCCGTTATTTAAAGCGACTGGAGCTTGAGAAAACACCCGAATTTTCTCAAACTCAATACAAAAAACAAATATATATCAATCTAAAAAATATATATTCAGAAAAGGGAGACTGGAACAATTTTATTAATACAGCTGAAAAACTTCTACGTATTGATCCAAATAAACCCGAATATTACAACGAATTGATTAATGTATACTTAGCAGATAAAAACCTGAACAGAATCATCTGCCTGATTAAATCAGGGTTACACAAATTCCCAAACGATATTGAATTGCTTCAGAAATCCGCCTTCATTTCTTTTTTACTTAAACGGTACGATATAAGCCTTGATAATTGCAGGAAACTGGTCGCTCTGAAGCCAGACAATAAAGAATTTTGGTTTAAATTGATCAATGTTTCATTCGCCGCAAAGAATAAGGAAGAAATCTGTTCCATACTCCCGAAAATTAAAACCAAATTTGGTTTGGACCCTGAATTCCTGATTCCGATAGCATCTTTTTTCGTTTCCTGGAATAATTTTAAAGGGGCAGAAGATATATACACAGAAATGATGGCTAAATATCCAAAAAATTCAGAGATCATAAAAGGTTTTGCAATCTGTTGCGAAAAACAAAAGAATTATAAAGAGGCTCTCGCGCTATATCACAGGCTAAAAAAGATAAATCCTGACAACATCAACATAGATGAAAAGATTATCGAATTATATTTCGCGTCCAATGATATTAAAAACGCTGAAAAAGCTATAGAGAAACTCCTTCAGCAATATCCCGGCGATCCAAATATACTCCATATGCTTGCCCAAACTTATGAAACAACCAGCAGGCCAAAAAAAGCGGCTGAAATTTATGAAAAACTCATTACCACCGATCCGGATAACCTTTTACTTCAGAAAAAACTGGCTGACTGCTACTCCTGGGCACAAAATTATGAAAAAGCAATAATTTATCTAAACAAACTAATCGCAATTTATCCTGAAGACATAAAATACAAAGAAGATATTTTTTACGCGCTCATAAATACTAATCAGCCGGATAAAGCTGAAATCATCGGCGAACAGTTGATTAAGTCCAACCCAAATAACGATAAATACAAACTTGACCTCGCATATATTTACATTCAAAAGAAAAATTTTGATCTCGCTTACAGCATGTTAAAAGACATAACCACAAAGAATCCGAAAAATATCGACGCGCTGGAATCTTTTGCGTGGTGTTGCGAATCCACGGGTAAAAAACAGGAAGCGTTAGTGATATATGAAAAACTGATAAGCATAGCTGAACCGAAAGAAGAATGGATAGTCCAGCTTATCACACTTTACATGGACGCGGGAAATACACAAAAAGCAATGCAATTCTTCGATAAGTTTCTAACAAAATTCCCACGCAATCAGAGAATCAGGCAATTGCTTGCAGACGCTCTTATTGATAAAAAGCAATACGATCAGGCATTAAAACTTTTAAACGAATTGCTCACCTCTGTCCCTAACGCGGAAAAAGACAAAATATTGTTTAAAATCTGCTCTGTCCTGATAGCGAGAAACGAGTTTATAAAAGCAGAGAAAATTTTCCTTGAATTATATAAAAATAACCCTAATGACCCCGAAGTTATAAAATCGCTTGCGGAAATCTACTGGGTATTGAACAATTTCAAAGAATCTATCCGGTTTTATAATTATTACGTAAAAATTAAGCCGCAGGATTACAATGCCCATTACGCTCTAAGTTCTCTTTATGAAATGACAGGCGATAAACCGGCATCGTTGCGCCATGCGGGAATCGCGATTGACAACCTGGGAAAAATTCCACAAACAGAATCGCTCGCCAAGATATATGCGCGGATTTACCAGAAACTGAGCAAATTGTCGCAATCTATGGCATACTATAATAACGCGCTTAAAAATGATCCTGATGATATCGATTTATTCCGGGATTATATCGGATTCCTCGCTTCATGCGGGTATTATAATACTATTATTGATAAGATCGAATCCGCCCCGCAAAATTTTAAAGAAGATCAGCAACTCCAGCGGTATCTGGCGCAATCATATACCGAATCGGGCGATTACGATAAAGCGGTTATGATATATTCTCAGCTTCTTGACAAAAACCCAACCGACGCAGATCTGAAATCCGATCTCGCTTTTGTTTTCCAGAAAAAGGGAAGATGGGACAAATCACTCCTGCTGTATGAAGATATACTAAAATCAAAAGATCCGTCATGGGAACGATATAAAGAGATCAAAAAGGAAGTGAAGAATCTTAAAAAGATTTACGGATTCAATATAAAAACAGGATATACCCTCATCGATGAGATAAAGAAAGATACGCAAATCATATACAGTCATTCGCAGATTTATCTGGCACATAATTTACTTGCCAGAGCAGGTTTCTCACGATATTTCCTGCACGACTCAAACCCGTCTGTGCTTGGAAACATAAACGAAACCATCTCCGAGAGCACGATTGAATTTGAGTATTTTCTCAACCAGTTTTTAAGCGCGAACATAGGTCCGTTTATGATAAATCATGGTCCTGACGATATATACACTTTTAATGCGGGATTAACTTTCAATAACAAAAAAGACCTGATGCTTAAAGCGAATTATACCTGGAACGACAAAGAAATTGATCCGCGCGGTTCGGTTAAACTCGGTGGTAAAACCGATAACCTCACGCTTCAAATGAACTGGGACGTAAACCCCGCCATAAAAATTGTCGCCGAAGCCATACACAGCGAACACAAATTCGGCGAATCTGCCCGCAGATACGGCCTTCCCACCTATGGCGGATACTCGAATCAGTTTGTCGCGGGCGCGGACTTAAACATATTCCACGATCCGAGAATCGCTCTTACATACCGTTATTTCTGGAAAGACAGCAAAATCGATCAGGAACTAAATGATATTCTATCTTATAAATCAAAAATACGGTCCCATCAGTTCGGAATTCTATACGAACATTATATCTCCGAAAAAATTTCTTTTTATGGCACGGCTTTTGTTGGTACTGATAGCGAACGCGATATGTTCCTAAAAAACATGGGTATGTATGGACTGGAAACAGGAACGCGAATCGATATCACCGACAATTTCGAAATCGGCGCCATGTACCAGTTTAATTATGAAAACGGCTTAACATCCGGCCCGGGCAGAATAAATTATCTAAATATTTACAGCGTATTATATTTCTAATACGATTTTTTCGGAGGATAAGTAATGGATAGAAACATCATATTCAGAAATATTGTATTTTTTTACATCATTCTTGTGTTTTTTTTATACAATGGATGCGATAATACAAGGCAATTCTCCCGTAATCCATTAAATAACGGCGAAATACATAATGTAGCCGTGCTCCCTTTCGGGAACTTTACCGATTACCCTCACGCCGGAGCAATATTGACCCATATATTTTATACGGAACTATACTCGACAAACAAATTCAATATTATTCCGCTTAATACGGTAACCACAAAACTCAATATAAAACCTGAAACCGATATAAATGATTACCTCAGCAACCATACAATAAAAGAAATAGCCGTTACTCTCGGAGTAGATTCGGTAATTATCGGCAATGCCACCGAATTCAAATATAAAGAAGACCTGCGAAAAAAACCTGTTGTCGGGATTGACATGAAAGTAATGAGCGCGAAAAATTCCGACGTTGTGTGGGCAGGCAGTTATACACGGGAAGAACTCAGTTTCCTGTTTTATCAGGGATCACTGAACTCGGTAGCACAGAAAGTCTGCAACAATATCAGCCGTCAACTTGTAAAGAGTATAAAATGAACAAAACAGTACTGATTATAGACACAGACAAAACCATGATGGATTTAATGAAATCTACACTGGAATTTCAGGATTTTTCCGTTATCGCCATCACCGACCCGGCAAAAGCAAAAAAAACAATCAAATCGGAGGCTGTTGATATCGTTATAGCCGATATCATGATATCCAATGTGGATATGATTAAATTCGCCAAAGCAATACGCAAAAAATGCCCTGTTATAATGACGGGGATAAAAGATTTATTAAGTAATGAACGGAGATCATTATTTTGCGAGAATATTCCTTTTTTGCAAAAACCTTTATCTCCTAACACATTATCCGACAAAGTACGGGAACTTGTTTCATGATTACCCCAAAAAAAACAATTGTCATAGAAACAATTACGGGATTAATACTGCTGGGAACAATAAATTATCTGGGCTGGAACAATAACCCGGGATTTTACGGAATTAACCCGCATCCATATTTTATCGTAATCCTTCTTATGGCATCCAGATATGGATCTTTCGCCGGTTTTTTTTCCGCTGTATTATCGGCATCAATGCTTGCCATGATGATGTACATATCAAAAAAAACTATTGCTGACGACATATTCTTTACTAATACCTCCATAATATTTTTTATCGCCGGATGGGTTGTTGGAGAAATCCGGCAAATGTATATACGGAAAATGAACGATACTCTATGTGAACTAAACAGAGAAAAAACCAGAGCTGAAAAACTCGAAGAAGAAAACACCCTGATCAAAAAAGTCAACAAGGAAATGGAACGCAGAATCCTCGACGATGTATCCACCTTCGCCAACCTTTATGAAACCAGCAAACAACTTCAATCCTTTGATCTGGAATCTATTTACCGCTCTATTTTAAATCTACTAACTCAATATCTTGAAGCAGAAGAATGTTCTATATACTTGTATGGAGAAGAAACTCTATTTCTTAAAGATTCAATATCAAATACAAAAAAACCGATAAAAAAAATCGCTATAAATTTTAACGAGGGAATTATCGCCAAATCCGTAAGAGACAAAAAAGTATACAGTGTCAGAGATGTTCTTGAGACAAACAAAGGATACCTTCTTCACTCCGACGAACCACTTATGTCCGCCCCCCTTTTAAAGACCAACGGCGAAATTATTGGCGCAATCACCATTGAGAAAATGCCGTTCTTCAATATCACTGGATCATCAGTAAAAATCTTCGCGCTTCTTGCGGATTGGGTTTCGGCGGATATAGAAAGCGCCATGTATTTCCAGGAAGTAAAAAAGAAAAATATTCTCGATGAAGTATTAAATATTTACACCTACGATTATTTTATACACAGGCTCGAACAGGAATTTTACCGGGCTAAAAGATACCTTATGCCTTTGTCTGTTGTCTTGCTTTATATTAAAGGATTAGACGAAATGCCCATCGCAAAAGGTATCAATATGCTCAAATTCGTTGCAGGCGCACTTAATAACGCCTTGCGGCTCCTGGATATCGTAACAAGGTACAAAGATGAGATCCATTTCGGGATAATTTTAACTTCCACAAATGAAGAACAGGCAAAACTTGCCATAAATAGAATCATGGCAGTTTTCAAAAATCTTGGTATCGATACCATAAACGACGGGAAACCTCTGGAACTCGTTTATTCTATCGGATCTCACTCATCATTGATCGAAAACAAAGAAATATTACTCAAACAGATTGAGGATAACATTGAGAAATGTTCTGGAAAAAGCCTGCTTCAAAACTGATATTATTTTCACTATTTCTTGTTTTTTCATTTATCCTGCATGGATATACCATAGCCACAGTGATCGGTGTAATTAAAAACCAGCCTGTTAAACTCATATTAACAGCGTATCTTACCGGAACATTATTCAACGCAACCGCTTACCTTTTTACCGCACAAAAATACAGACTACTTTTTTTTCATATATCATGGATGTTATGCAGTGTCTTTCCGTTGCTGGGCAACTTGTCGGCACTTGTGCTTTTCGCGGTAAAAATTATGTCTCAACCTAAAAGCTTTGACGAATTTGAGTCAGATGAATTATCGCTGGATGACGAATTAGTTGTCGAGCAACACAACAATCAGCCCAAAAGCGCGGAAGAATATCTGCGCGAACTACTCGATATCGAATCATTCGCTGATATCCTTATCGGATCCAATTCCGACTTAAAAAGAAGCGTTATTGAAAAATTGGCTCAGAAAGATAACCGGGAAGCGGTAAAACTACTTAAACAAACCTTAAAAGATTCCGATCCCGAAATCAGGTTTCACGCTTCTTCAGGACTAAAAAAAATCGACGAGAATTTTCAACGCAGAATTCTCACCTTAAAAGAAGAAATATTACTGAATCCACAATCATTCGATTTGCATTTATCTTTAAGCCAGGAATATTTCAAATTCTCAAGATCCAGTTTAGCAGATAAAACAACAACCGATTTTTATTTGAATCAAGCGTGGAACGCAATTGAAAAAGCTTTGCGTATTAAACCGGAAAACATATCTGTGCTTCTTGAAGCAGGCAAAATCAAAATTGAGCTTGGGGAATACGAAGAAGCAGCAAACTATCTCGACAAAGCAATAAATTTGGATTCGTCAAACTGGCAATTAAGAATATGGCGATGTGAAGCCAATTTTCAAATCGGAAATATAACTAAAGTAAAAGATGACTGCAGATTTATTGAATCCATAAAACAACCGTGGGATTCAGTTAGAAACATAACAAATTACTGGTTGGCATATGAAAACTGAATTCATCGATTACATTCAGACATTATTATCAAATCCGGATACGTCAGTCAAATTCGCCGCATTTTCGGAACTTATATCGAAAAAATCAACCGAATCGACAGAATTCCTCAACTCAATAATCCATAATAACGACAGAATAACCAAAATATGGTTATCCCGCTACATCGCCAAGCATATGCGCTCAAAACACGGGCTTGAAATTCTTTCTTTATTCATGGCAGATACAAACGAACACCTGCGAAACGAGGCAACAGAATCTTTCTCAAGTATAGAATGCTCCGGGAAAAAAGAAATCCTTATAAAAATGCTTGAATCAACTAACGATTTTATAATCGATTACGCAATCGATGAAGTTGGGAAAAGAAGAATCTTCGGCGCAGTAGAGTATCTTGAGAGAATTTATGAAACATCATCATACAAAAGAAAAATAAATATCCTGAAGGTATTCCAGCTGATAAGGAAAAAAAGTTGTGTCCGCACAATAATAAAATCTCTACAAACAGATGACGAAAATCTTTTATTTGAAACAATTCATTCTCTTGGAATATTTTATAAATACATAAAATGGCATAAAACAATAAAATTTCTCGATCACCAATCACCGGTCATACGAAAAATCGCGATCTGGTTTTTAAATCATTATAAATCAAATTTAATCAGGGATAAATTGATCAAACATTATTTCAATGAACAAGACCCATCCGTCAGAAACGAGATTATAGAAGGTTTATCAAGATATAAAGATTTTAAGATCATGAACATCTTATTGAACACCGCCGCGTTCAGCGAGGATTACAACGCACGAATCCTTGCCGATTCAGCCATAGACCGTTTTTCCGAAGATATGATCTATAAGCTGATCAAAAAATATAAATATCACAAAAACGACAAAATCAGAACCATAGTTACGCTTAAAGCAGGTAATTTGCGGGACTCAAAAGTTTTAAAATGGCTATCCGATACATTGGAGAACGATATTAGCGTTCACGTAAGAGCCTGCGCCGCTGAATCTATAGGTTCCATGAACATCAAAAAAGCTATTCCTTACCTGGAACACGCGTTTCTTATGGATAAATCACCGGTTGTTTCATATACGGCTCTTTTGTCGCTGACTCGCATCTGGGATATAAATGACCTTAATAAAATTTTCACCATACTTGAGTTTCCTGAAGAAACTCACTCCCAAGCACAGATTGTAGCACTTAGATTCCTTCAGAAAAGGTTATTGAGGGAAAACTGGGATATCCCTTTGGAACTGCGTGACAGAATTCTGTTCCGCGTTTACTCACAAAATATGGAAATAAGATATTTAAGCATCGATATTTTAAGAATACTTAAAGAAAAAAGAGCTCTCATACCCCTTATAGAATTATATATAAGAACAAAAAACAAAGATGAAAAAAATATCGCTATCAAAGCCATTAACGATATCATATACGATGACCCGATCTATTTTCTCGGTTTCATAATAAATATCCGCAAGAAAAAAAATCTGTTCTGCAAATTACTTAAAATCCTTGAGATTATCGAGTTCAATCCCGAATACGATTACGAAATGATCCTTCAGATTACCGGATTATTCCTGAGAGAGAAATCCGAAGAAATTAAGAAAAAAATCGTAGCAACACTGCTCGCTGTTTTTCAAAAAAAATACCAGAACGTTCCTGAACTTGCTGATCAATCCAATTCACATTGGATTAGGATTATACTTGAATGCGCAAAATATTCCGATCAGCAAAACCTGATGGTATTCGGTCCGGAAATTTTCCTGAAAAATATTTTCAATGAAGACCCTTATGTTCAAAAAATATCCATCAGTATACTTTCTTTACTGAAAGAAGACCGGGCAATTATTCCGATAACTAAAATCGCTCTGCGCCATCGTGACCCGCAAATAAAAGAGTTAGCTAAATCCGCCCTCCAGAAAATTTTAAACAAGGATACAGCCGCATGAGCAGAAAAAGTGACGTTTGTTTAATTCTCGAAGGTACTTATCCGTATATTCACGGTGGTGTATCAAGCTGGGTACATCAATTGATAACTGCTTTAAAAGATATTCACTTCTCCCTCATGATAATTTTACCCAACAGGGAATATATAAAAGAGATGAAATACAAAATCCCTGAAAATGTCGTGGATATCAGGCAGGTTTTTATCCATGATCAGGATATTGAAATAAAAAAGATCAAAATAAGTAACAAAAATGTTGCATACAGCCAGCTCGAAACATTTGTAATTCAGGCATCACAAGGAGATATCTCCAAATTTGATGACATATACCAGTATTTCCTCCCCGATAACAACACTATCAACCTCTATGACCTTCTGTTCTCAAAACACGGCTGGGACCTTATCACAAACATTTATAAATTCTTTAAGTTAAATATTTCGTTTATCGATTATTTCTGGACTTACAGGTTTACCATTCTTCCAGTAATACAGGTTATGCGCGCAGATCTTCCGGATGCGGCTATTTATCACTGTATTTCAACAGGTTACGCGGGCCTGCTCGGTTCTATCGCAAAACTTAAAAATAACAGCGCGCTACTTCTTACCGAACACGGTATATACACTAAAGAACGCAAAATAGAAATCGCTCAGGCATCGTGGATTTACGACGAAAAAACGAAAGAAGCTCGCCCTCAAAAAACCATGAGTTTCTTTAAACAATGGTGGATTTCCACATTCAGCCTGATGTCTAAGATTTGTTACCATCAGTGCAGTGAAATAGTTACTTTATTCGAGGAAAACCAGAAACTTCAGCTTCAATGCGGCGCCCAACAATCCAAACTGTCCATTATCCCAAACGGTATTGACCTGAAAGGTTTTTCGCCGACAGAAAGAAAAATTAATCACGGACAAAAAAAGTTCACTATAGGTTTTGTGGGCAGAGTTGTACCCATAAAAGACGTAAAAACTTTTATAAAAGCATGCAAGATAGTGGCACAATATCTCCCTGAAATCGAGATTCTTGTCATGGGCCCCACCGATGAGGACGAAATCTATTACCATGAGTGTGCCCTTTTAAGAGATATGCTCGAACTTAAAAACAACATGACATTTACCGGTCCGGTAAACGTAAAAGAATATTATAAAAAAATAGACCTTATTGTACTTACCAGCGAAAGCGAGGCACAACCTCTGGTAATACTGGAAGCAAACGCTATGGGTGTACCGGTTGTATCATCGGATGTAGGAGCTTGCAGGGAACTGCTCGAAGGAAGGCTCCCGCAGGATAAAATTATCGGATCAAGCGGCCTTATCACAGGTGTCGGAAGCCCCGACGAAACCGCTAAGGCAATCCTGGATTTGCTAAGCTCACCGGATAAATATTCATCCATGAGCAAAGCCGGAATAAAAAGAGTTACCGAGTTTTATAATCAGGATGACCTGTTCGCAAGATACCTTAACCTTTACGAAAAATATCTATATTGAGGAAAACAAAATGGCAGGAATCGGATTCAGGCTGCAAAAACTTTTAAAAGAAGATACATATACCGGTTTGATGAAAGGATATCTATATTCAGCAATTATATCATCAGGCCCAATGCTGGTTTCTGTCATTTGCATCGGTATACTGGGTTTTTTGAGTTTCCCTGTACTCAATACCGGCGATTATCTACTTTTCAGAACCACTATAATTTATATTTTTTCGTTCTCAATTATATTCACCGGTATATTTCAGATGATCACAACACGCTATGTCGCTGACAGGTTATACATGAAAGAACCTAATAGTTTAATCCCCTGTTATATCGCATTAAACTTTATCACAATTATAAACCAGGCGGTTATTGGCGCAATATTCTTTTACCAGGTGGATAAAAACTGGCAATATGTAGCTGTAAGTACTTCTCTTTACGTTATTATAAGCTGGTTGTGGAATACTATGATATTCATAAGCGCAACTAAAAATTACAATACTATTGTTATCGGTTTTGTTATCGGAAGTATTATGAGTATCGCCGGCGGGCATATCGCCGGTTCCGTTTATGGATTGATCGGATACCTCGCCGGCTTTTCCGCAGGGCAATTTGTCATCGTCGTGTTTCTTATGGCTAATTTCATAAAGGAATTTGACTTCTTTAAACCGATAGACTTCAATTTCCTTCACTATTTTATCGAGTACCCCGATTTATTCTTAGCAGGAATAATTATCAATTTGTCTGTATGGGCAGACAAATTCATATTCTGGTTTTCCCCTTACGGAGTTAATATAAAAGGATTATTCCATACTTTCCCCATATACGACAGCGCCTTCTTTATCGCGTATTTATCTATTGTCCCTGCACTTTCAATTTTTTTAGTCAGAGTGGAAACCAGTTTTTACAAAAAATACCGCAATTTTTATCATATGGTTACCGGAAAAGCTTCCCTCTATGCTATAGAATCCGCAAAAGACGATATCGTGCAAGACCTCAAACGCAGTATGACAATACTGCTTAAAATACAGGGTTCTATTACATTAGTCCTCATTACCTGTTCAATTAAGGTGATGCAGATAGCCAAACTTCAATGGGCGCAACTTATCATTTTTAAAATAGGCGCGTTATCAGCATTTATGCTGATATTCTTTCAATTAATGGTGATAATAATGTTTTATTTCGAATTCAGAAAAGAAGCGTTGTTTTTAACTCTTTTATTTCTTGCAACAAATATTATCGCAACACTAATCACGCTTTATTTAGGATTTTCCTCCTTCGGATACGGTTTTTTTGCCGCCGGTTTTGTAAGCTTATTCTGCGGATATTTTATACTCGACCACAAATTAGACAATCTGGAATACCTTACTTTCTCCTCTCAACCAATACTTAAAATTAAAGTATAAAAAATCTTCTCCGAAAATATAATTTTTTCATATTCAAAAATTCAGGTAATTTCTCATAATTCCGATATTTATAAAGGATAATAATTCCTACTTGCACTTAAGGGAAAACGAAATCATATTATGAATAAATCCGATATTATTTTAGACATTCTTCAAGCTATAGAAAAAATTGATGCCGATCAGGCAAAACAAGCCATCGGTCACAGCCAGAAATCAGGCAAATCCATAAGAGAATCCCTTGTTGAACTCGGTATGGCTGAACCTGTAGAAATAGCCAAAGCGCTTGCCTACCAATTCGGTATGGAATTTATCCAACTGAACAAAACACCGATTTCACCTGAGATAATCAAGCTTGTTCCTCGCGAATTAGCTTATAAATATCATATTATGCCCATTAATTTCGAAAATTATATTCTCACGGTAGCCATATCCGACCCGCTTGCACTGGATATCCTCGAGAGTTTACGGTTTGAGCTCGGTTACGAAATAGAAGGCATTGTCGCTTTCGATGAAGATATCCTGAAATCATTGGAAAAATATTATGGCGCGCAGGAAGAAAAGATTGATATGCTCCTAAAAGATATACAGGACGAAAACATCACCATATCCTCTGAAAACTCAGCAGATCAGGTTCATAGCGAAAACGATAGCGATGGCGATGAAGAAGCCCCCGTAATCAAAATGGTCAACCTAATCATAAGCGAAGCGTTCCGCAAACGAGCCAGCGATATTCATCTTGAACCTATGGAACGTACTTTCCGAATACGCTACAGAGTAGATGGTGTTCTCCACGAAATACCAAGCCCTCCAAAGAGATTGCAAGGTTCGGTAATATCGCGTTTAAAAATTATGGCTAACCTCGATATGGCGGAAAAAAGGTTGCCCCAGGATGGAAGAATCAAGGTTAAGGTTGGTAAAAACAAAACTATAGATTTGCGCGTTTCCACACTTCCGGCAAACCACGGCGAAAGTATCGTTATGCGTATACTGGATAAAGGTGGATTGAGCCTTGGACTCAGTGAATTAGGTTTTTTCACCGACGATGAAAAACTTTTCAATAATTCTATCAGCCAACCCAATGGGATTATCTTAATTACCGGCCCTACAGGTTCAGGCAAAACAACTAC
>CAYVGJ010000001.1:166494-184331 GCA_964451165.1 uncultured bacterium | reverse complement strand
TAACAGGACATCTCGTATTCAGCACGCTCCACACAAACGACGCTCCCGGCGCGATAACCCGTCTAATCGATCAAGGAGTAAAACCGTTTCTCGTCGCATCGGCTGTAAGATGTATTCTCGCACAGCGACTTGTAAGGTGTATATGCACCAACTGCAAAGAATCGTATAAACCTTCAGCGAAAGAGCTTCAAACACTTAACTTACCAGTCGATCAGGCAGAAAACATTGTTTTTTATAGAGGCGCAGGTTGTTCCAACTGCGGTAATACAGGATATAAAGGAAGAAAAGGTATTTTTGAGATTCTATTAATGCGCGACGAAATTCAACATATGATCTACAACAAATGTTCAAGCGCCGCCATACGCGCACGCGCCAGAGAACTCGGAATGCGCACACTACGCGAAGACGGTATAAGAAAAGTATTAAGCGGTATGACCACATTGTCGGAAATTATCCGGATAACACAGGGATACGATGAGTAAAATATAAACGGAGGAATTTATGGAAATACAGGAACTGCTCGAAATCGCTATCGAAGAAGACGCTTCTGATATTCACCTTACTGTAGGTAAACCGCCGACACTACGTATAAACGGTAACTTAATCAGCCTCGATACCAACATACTCGAACCGGAAGACACTAAAAATTACATAAAAAGCATTACATCCGAAGCCCATCAGCAGTTACTACAGGAACAAGGCGGAACCGATTTCGGTTTCGCATACGGCGACTTGGCACGTTTCAGGGTAAGTGTATTCAAACAAAAAGGTTGTTACGGCCTTGTACTGCGCCTTATTCCGTCAAGAATACGCACACTCCAGGAAATCGGGCTTTCCTCAATGCTGAAAGACCACCTTTTTAAACCAAGAGGTCTAATTCTCGTTACAGGACCTACCGGTTCAGGTAAAACTTCAACGCTTGCTGCTATGCTTGATTTGATCAATATCGAAAGCGACGCGCATATTTTGACCATCGAAGACCCGATAGAATATTTCCATACACACAAAAAAGGTATCGTAAACCAGCGTGAAGTCGGTGTAGATGTCCCTTCCTTCGCTGAAGCGATAAAAAGAGGGTTAAGACAAGATCCCGACGTAATTCTGGTCGGAGAAATGCGCGATCTGGAAACTATGGAAGCGGCTATAACCGCCGCCGAAACCGGACACCTCGTGTTCGCCACTCTTCACACAACAGGCGCATCACAAACAATCGACCGTATCATCGACGCGTTCCCGACAAACCAGCAGGAACAAATAAGAAGCCAGTTGTCATTATGTATCGAAATGATAATATCACAACAACTTCTGCCGATAGCATCAGGAAAAGGAAGAATCGCGGCGTTTGAGATACTTGTTTCTACTCCATCAATCCAAAACCTTATACGTGAAAATAAAACTTACCGCATTACATCCGATCTACAGACCGGAGGAAAATATGGTATGCAGACACTTGACGCGTGCCTCCTGAAATTATATAGCGAACAGCTAATAACATATGAAAGCATGATCACAAAATGCAACGACCAGGAATGGATTTACACAAAATTAAGGGCCTAAGGAGATAATAATAAGGTGAATTTCTCACAGGAACACATTATCGGCAAAATACTCATCAGCCAGGGATTTCTCAGCGAAGAACAGTTCGCCGAAGCGCTTGAAGAAAAACAGCGCTCCGGTAAACTAATGTCGCATATTCTTGTCGATCTCGGATTCGTAAAACAGGAAATTGTGCTTGATACAATTTCCGATCACCTCAATATGGAAGTTGTAAAACTAAATCAACTGGATATCCCGCAACAAATAACAAATATGATAAACGCCTCATGGGCTAGAATGTACCGTATTGTACCCATAGATTTTTTCGATAACGTACTTACAGTCGCAATGGCCGACCCGCTGAACCCAAATTGCCTTGACGACCTCAGGTTTATCCTCAATTGCGAAGTAAAAGGAGCTATCAGCAACCCTAAAGATATCGATGCCGCTCTGGACAAATATTACGGGCCCGAAGACGCGGAAAACTCTATCGCTACCCTCATAGATAACTATGAAGAAGGCGAACTCGACCTTGAAACAGCCAGTGAAATCGACCGTTTTGATCTCGCTAACTTAAACGAAATGGTAAATGAGGCGCCGGTAATAAAATTATTGAACCTGGTACTATTACAGGCAATAAAAGATAAAGCCAGCGATATCCATTTCGAACCTTTTGAGACCGATTTTAAAATAAGGTACCGCGTTGACGGAACCTTGTACGATATGATCCCGCCTCCAAGAAACCTCGCTCTTGCAGTAACATCGAGAATCAAGGTTCTGGCCAACCTGAACGTTGCTGAACGAAGGTTGCCTCAGGATGGAAGGATCCAACTGAATGTCGGAGGGAAAAATATCGACCTGCGCGTATCCACTCTGCCAACTGCTTTTGGGGAAAGCGTGGTTATGCGTATTCTCGACCGGACAAATGTCTCCCTTGACTTAAATCAGATAGGATTGCCTGAAGAAATAAAAAATAAAGTCATAGAGATCATAGAAAAACCCAACGGTATTTTCTGCGTTACAGGGCCTACAGGTTCGGGTAAAACAACAACTCTGTACTCATGCTTAAAATATATAAATAAGGTAGATTCCAAAATCATCACCACTGAAGACCCTATCGAATACGACCTGGAAGGCGTTGTGCAAGTCGCTATAAGAGATGGTATCGGGCTGACTTTCGCCAGGTGCCTGAGAGCGATTTTAAGGCAGGACCCAGACAAAGTCATGGTTGGAGAAATAAGAGACGTGGATACCGCTCAAATAGCCATTGAAGCATCTCTCACAGGACACCTTGTATTAAGTACTCTACACACAAATGACGCACCCGGAAGCATAACCCGATTAATCGATATGGGCATTGAACCATTCCTGCTGACGTCATCACTTGAAGGTATACTTGCACAACGTTTGGTGAGAACCATATGCAATGAATGCAAAGAAAAATATACTCCTACTCCGGAAATGCTCGCGTCGTGGGGATTTTCCATGAGCGATATCGAAGGACATACATTATATTACGGCAAAGGATGCAAAAACTGCAACAACTCCGGTTACAAAGGAAGAACAGGTATATATGAACTGCTTATATTAAACGACTCGCTAAGAGAACTTATTTTGGAAAAAGCTCCGCAATCTATGTTGAAAGCAAAAGCATCCGAAATGGGTATGCAAACACTGCGTGAAAGCGGTTTAATTAAGGCATTTCAAGGCATAACCAGCCTTGATGAAGTAGTAAGGGAATCATGATAAGGAGTACCTATTATGGCAAAATTTAAATATGTGGCTGTAAATCCGTCGGGAAAAGAAGTAACAGGTGTAATAGATTGCGACAACACCACCACCGCTATCGCGAAACTAAGGGAAAACGGACTGTTCCCGACAACAGTAACCATTGATAAATCGGCAAAACCTTCTAAAAATATGCCGGGCGGCGCGAACACAAAAAAATCTTTTCTTTCTATGGAACTGAAATTGTTTGCCCCAAAACGAGTTAAAAGCGCTCCTTTGGCTTTATTTACCAGACAGTTAGCGACACTTATCGATGCAGGGCTTCCACTATTGCGAAGCCTCAATGTTTTGAAAGAACAGCAAAAACCAGGATGCCTGAAAAATACTCTGGAAGATATTACTTTTTCAGTTGAAGGCGGATCTTCGTTTTCCGAATCGCTTGCGAAATTCCCTAAAATATTCTCAAAACTTTACGTCAACATGATTAAAGCCGGAGAAGCGGGCGGTGTACTTGAAATCGTGTTGAACAGACTGGCGGAATTTGCGGAAAAAAGCGAAAAACTTAAAAAACGAATCAAATCGGCTATGGTTTATCCTGCATTCGTAATAACGGTCGCGGTTGGCGTATTATCGTTTCTGGTTACATTTATCGTACCGAAATTCGCAGAAATGTTTTTCGATCTCAATCTTAAACTTCCCTGGATGACATCGTTTCTTATTGAAGTAAGCAATATTTTCAAAAAACAATGGTATATCCCGATCGCAGCAGTAATTTCATTCGTTACAGCAATCAAGGTAATTCGTCGGACGAAAAAAGGAAAATTCTATGTAGATAAAATACTTCTTTCGTTTCCCGTAATCGGATCTCTGATACGCAAAATAGCTATTGCAAGGTTCACAAGAACACTTGGAACTTTAATAACCAGCGGTGTACCGATTTTACAATCGCTGGTCATTGTTAAAGATACCGCAGGCAACGAAGTAATTTCATGCGCTGTTGAAGATGTACATGATTCCATACGTGAAGGAGAGTCTATCGTCGAACCTTTAAAAACAAGCAAAGTATTTCCCCCTATGGTAATAAGTATGATTGAAGTCGGTGAAGAAACGGGTGCTCTGGCAGAAATGCTCATCAAAATCGCCGACAATTATGATGAAGACGTCGATGCCGCCGTCGAAGGACTCACTTCCCTGCTCGAACCGTTTTTGATTGTGTTTTTAGCGGTTGTCGTCGGATTTATTGTTATCGCTATGTTTTTACCTCTTATTTCACTGTTGCAACAGTTATAAGGAGAAAACTATGCCGGAGAACAAACATGCGTTTACTTTAATTGAATTACTTACTGCAGTCACTATTATGGTCCTGCTTCTCGCAATAGGCATACCCACAATGATTCATAATTACGCCAAAGCAAAATCACAAAAAGCTAAAGCACAGATAATCCGGTTGGAAACAGCTCTTGAAAACTACAAAAACGATATGGCAGTTTATCCAACAGAACTGACTGACGGTGAATATTTCGGAAACACCAGCACTGAAAAAAATAAACGAGCCGCAATTATTCAAGCGTTAAGCGGTTATGACAAAAATAAAAACAGAATCAGCGCTTACTGGAACGACCCACACTGGCACGGACCATACCTTGATATCAGCAAATCCGAAATCGATTCGTCCGGCCAGATGCTTGATCCATGGAAACAACCGTTCCTATTCGACGGTACCGGTACCGGAAGATCCCTTAACAATACAACTACCTTCGATATCATATCCAAAGGGTCCGATAAAGATTGGGACAGTGCCAACCCAAGCAGTACAAAAAATAACGACAACATCGCGAACTGGAGTTCCGATTACATAAATGACTGAAAAGGAGGCTTATATATGCGAAAAACCGAATCGGGATTTACATTACTGGAACTGCTTGCAGTACTGTCGATAATCGCGCTGATCGCTGGATTTCTTTTCCCGACCATATCAAAAGTCAAAGAGGAAGGGAAAAAAGCCAAAGCGAAAGCAATGATAGAAACAATCAGCATAGCTCTAAATGCGTATCGAACCGACTGGGGTGTTTATGGACCAAACGAAAATGAGCTGAATTCTTCGGGAACATTATATAATATGCTCACCACCACCAAGAAGAACGGGCCTTATATTGAGCTGAAAACACGAGACTTAAAAATAACAGGTTCTGTAAAAAAATTGACCGATCCGTGGGGAACTTTTTATTCCGTTTACGTCGATGCTGATGGCGGAAGCAACTCAATTCCATCACACAACCGCAACTCATTCGACATCTCATGCACAACCACAAGCGGTATCGTAATTAATAACTGGGAATAGACCTATGAAGACTAAAGAGCGCGGCGTTACTTTAATGGAAATTCTTATTGCGATCGCAATTATGGTAATCATGGCGGCATTGTCTATCCCGACATTATCCAATTTCAGCGAAAGCCTCTCTTTGCGTTCAGCCTCGACAAGGTTATCGACAATGTTAAAATTAGCGCAGAGATACGCGATAAGCTACAACGCTGTATATAGAGTCGATATTTCACCGCAGGAAAACTGGGCGGCTATATATTGCGGAGATACAGGAGGCTCTATTATCGGTAAATCTTATCATCCACCTCAACCGGTACTTATCGCCACAACCACAATAAACGGGTCCGGAGCATCAAATCTGCTTTCGCAGGGATCAATCAAATTTTACAGCAAAGGTACAGCGACTCCAGCATGCTATATCCATCTGGTCAGGTCCAACTCATTTTTCCCAAATACAAAAGACTCATTCGATGTGCCTGTAGGAACTCCAATCAGATATTATGTTTCCGGTTATAAATATGACGCTGTTTCACAGGAAGATAAATCAAAATGCCATACTTTGGAAGTGGAAGCGAATACTGGAAGAGTTAACTTATACAAATACGGTAAAGGTGAACCATGGGAATGATACGGATCATAAAAATGTCTGTCTTATCTAATTCCTCTAATCAAAAAGGGTTTACTTTAATTGAAATCACCGCTGCCATTGCGATTCTGGTTATTGGAATATTATCTGTGCTGGCTCTATATCCGGTTGGGCTGGTTTCGTCGAAAAATTCAGAAGATGTTTTTATCGCTCAGAACCAAAGCCAGTTTATTTTTTCCGAACTTAGCTCAATGTCTGATTCAAATCCACCTTTTGTGGCTTCGGGATCATACAAGTTTCAAAAGAAGTTTCATGACAATATGTTTTTTTATATTTACAGGGTAGATGATGTAAGCGGCAAACCGATACCGGGAGATACAGCCAACTACCCTGCGGATTTATTTTACGCAAGAGTAGCAATATACAGAATAGATTGCTATGCCGGAGGTACCGCAACAACTCCTGCGACACCTACAGGCAAAGCGATTGAATCTTACGGTTCATTTATAGCAAAGGAAGATTGACCATGAAAAAGGCAAAAAAAGGGTTTTCTCTTCTTGAATTGCTTATAGCAGTGAGCATAATGACAATTTTGGTAAGCATGCTTTACACAATTTTCAACACAACAATGAAAGCATGGAGCACAAGCGACGCTAAAATTGAGTCGGTACAAAACGCGAGAATTTTCCTCGATAAAATCGCCACCGATTTGAGTTCGGCTTCAATAAACGCTGAAAAAAATATGAATATGATCGTCTTTGCCAACTCATTATATTTTGTATCCAAACAAGTTTTCAACAATGGATCGACAGACATAAACGGTTATCAGGAAACCGCCTATTATCTTAAAAACAACGGTTCCAATGATGTGGATTTTACCGACGATACGATATCGTATAAATCGCGTCACTCACAATCGGCGGGAACTTTCAGTTTTGAGAATAATTTCGCGACTTTGTTATCCGGAACCGCATACAAAATCGCCTCCTGTGTAGCGGATATGACAATCGAATGCTGGAACGACCTAAATTCTTCCTGGATCTGCTGGAGCTCATGGCCCGGATCACCGTCAAACCCGCAGTGGAATGTGCTGAATCCGGTATCCTCAAATGATCCGGACGACATCGGTTACCAACCTTCAGATCCCTCAAATAAAGGCAAAATGCCAAAAAAACTGAAATTTACAATAAAAATGGTTAAACCTGATACTGCAGAATGGATTAATTTATTGAGCTCAGCCAGCTTCTCCAACTATACCAGCGGAAAAACAGGTACAAAAAGAGAAAAAATCATTTCCGCGCTGGAAAGCAAGGGGCTCATTCAAACATACGATCTGGTAATAGATTTACCGGAAAATAAATAATATGGAGGGCGAAAAATGAATATTCCTTTCAGGGAAAATACCAATCACCGGGGAATGGCTCTTCTTTTGACTTTAATTATTCTGGCGGTTATGTCGATAATGGCGGCAACATTTGTAACAAATATGTCGATAGACAGCAAAATATCTTATAACATAAATACTGAAGCCTCAGCGGAATACATTGCCAAAGCAGGGTTGGGCCATGCAATCGGCGTTCTGAGGCAAGATGCGGATTTCATTACTCCGAACGCTTCTTTTGAGAAATACGATTGGAACACCGATAACACCTCTTACAACAGCGATGATTGGGTTACCCTGTTTTTGGGCTCCGATGTTGATGTTGCTCAAACCATAACAAGGTCTACAGGACAAATAGCCTCGGGTAAAAAAGATTCACGTTGGATCTACCTTCATGAAAAACCTGATGATTCCTCATCGCCAATTATAGGCAGATACGCTGTGCTCATTCAGGACGAAAACGCAAAAATCAACATCAATACCGCAGGTAGCGGGCATGACGCTGTAGAAGCAAACCAACAAGGCGAATCCGTAAATGAAATCGATATCGAAGACCTTTTCGATAAACTCCCTTCGCTAAATTCAGCACTCGCATCGGCCATCACTACTTATTCAGGAAAACCATACGGCGAACTTGAGGAGTTATACAAAATCACCGGACTCGGATCAACAGAATTCAATTCCTTAAATCCATATTTCACCATTTATTCCGCAGACCATGATTTATATTATGATACATTTCATTCACCCAACGGATTCGCGATAAAGGTAAATGTAAATTATGATCCCCGAATCAATGTGTACAGAGAAAACCTGTTTAACCATCTTTCATGGGCAAATCCGGTAAAAGAATGCCTCGCTTCAATAAACATATTCGATTATAGAGATACAGATAATGTACCCGTCTCATTTTCAGAAACCGAACTTGACCTTGATATAAACGGAGACGGATCAAAAAGCAGCTCGACTTATGTATTTGGAACGGAAGGAATTCAGATAAACGAGATTTTACCGGAAGCCAGGGTAATCATTCAGAGCACAAACGCCGCGTTTGTATCAAAACAAAGCGGAAATTTCTCACCATCAGGACAGTATTATATCGGTACATCGACAGACGCGAGCAACATCGCTTCGGCAACATTCCAGATTCCATGGGATAATGGTACTTTCAAGATAAAAGTGTATTCAAAGAACGAGGCGTTCAGCGATTCTATCTCCTGCAAAGTCGAAGGTGTTGGTTTTGATACTGTACCCGCCGCAGGCTCAAAAGAGTTCAGCGTAAACGTAACTGACGGCAACATAACCATCGAACTTGAGGATCCGCTTCAATATGAAGCTGATGGTTCTTTGTCCTCGACGCAGATACCGAGCAAATTCGACAAAGTAGAGATTGACGCCGGCGAATTTATTGAAATAGTAAACATCAGCAGAAAAAGTATAACCATCACTTCCGGCTGGACATTCGTATTAGATAACGGAACACCGGCAAACCCGGCTGACGACCGCACATATCATATAGGATCAGATGTAACATTGAATGGAACTGCATATATCGCCACAGCGGATCCAAAAAGAGTGAGCTATGATTGCCTGATATTAACCGACAGCGAAAAAGCTCTCGATATTCTATTCGGCACCACTCCTGACGGCACATGGGACGGCACCGCGTCAGTTAGAATTCCAATAGATACAACAAACAGCGCTACGTTTTCCATACTTACGGCGGGCACGGATACTATAACCGTTAAAAACCAGAACAACAACCTTATCGATATTATAGCGCCAACAAACCCAAACGACTACTGCATAAGCGGTTTTAATCAATCAGGCGCTGTTTCGCCATACACTTCCAGAGAAAAAATATCCCCCGATTACGATCTCAAGATCGGTACAACTGAGGTATGGCAAAACTCAACCAATGCCGGAAACGAATCGGGATTTTTTGCTACTCCCGGATCAGCCAACACATCGACAAACAGTTACGTTACTATTAAGGATGATCTTATCCCGAATATGTTTTTCATATACGATATGCCGAAAAACGAACATCTCAACGATCCGAACGGAGCTCTCACTTCAGCAATAAATTATACCCAAACCCTCAACGATATGATAGGGTTTGTAACTTACGACGCCGCAGGAGCAAATTATTACAGAAAAACCAATTGGGCATTGACTGCCGGATACCTTACTTTGCCATCCACAGTTGTATCTGGATCAAAAATCACATGGAAATGCGATCCGGCAAGCGAAAATGTACCTGACGGCAATTACAGAATATTCATAAACGGCAAACAGACAGATGAAATCCACAAGATTAAAGGCATACACCTCGACCTCGCTACAAGTACTACTTCCGATATGGAAATATCCGCTACAATGAATGGCCAGTTATATCTATGCGCAAACGGATCTTATGACAGAAGCGATCTGGTTTCCGTAAGTGATGAACAAAAACACCGTTTCGATAAACTTCTGCCATTTACAGTATCGCAAAATCTTATCTCGATCGAGGATAACTGTGACGCATCAACACCAATTACATTAAATACATTAAATACAGCGATATTTCAACCCGCTGGATTCGATCCGGCTGTTTTCGGCAGAATAAACATCAACACCGCCGATATATATATTTTGCAGACACTTCCGGAAGTAGACACAGCTCTTGCCCAAGCAATACTAAACCTTTCAGTAACAACTCCATTTACCTCAACAAGCGATTTACTGAACGTACCCGGAATTAGTTTTTCACAATTCTGTAAAATTGCGAATCTTGTCACTGTAAGATCAAACACTTTCAAAATCAATGTTGTCGGACAAAATATCAGGGATGTCAACCGGAACGGCGGCTATGACTCAAATGATATTGTATTGGGAGAAAAACGCTGTAGTGCGTCTGTTTATCGCAAAATAAATGTTAATCAGGCACAAATACCTTCGGGAATCAAGGTTTATACACGTTATTTTTCATGGGAAAAATAATAAACGGAGTAATAACCGGATAGTCTAATATTTTGTTGACAGATAAAAGATTTACAGATTATCATTAGCGGAAATTATATATAAGGAGGAGACAAAATATGTCAAAAAAATTATCCATTCTCGCATTATTCTTTGTTCTTTCAATGGGAAGTTCAGGATGTGTATCGGAAGCGGTAAATCAATGGATGGGCAAACTTTTCAAAGACCCTAACGCTCTTGAAACACCAGAGAAAAAAGACGAGGCTCTTTTCGACCCTCAAAGCGAAAAACTGATTGTACCTTCTGAATCAGAACAGATACAATACAGGTTTGAGAATAAATAACAATTTCTCACCCTGGGTAAATCTGCGGCAGAAGTTCATTAGTGAATTTTATCATTGACCAAATGTTAGAGTTATAATAAAATACGCTTTCAGTTTGTAAACCCAATGATTATTGTCTCTCACTATATAGGGGGATTTTGAAAATGTCGCTATTTGGAAAACCGAAATACTCGCAAATTCTTATAAAAAAGAAAGATATACCTCAGGGATTATGGGAAAAATGTAAAGGTTGTCAGGAAATAATTCATAAATCCCAGCTTGAAGAAAACCTGATGACATGTCCAAAATGCAATTACCTTTATCCGTTATCATCACGTAAGAGAATCGCCTCACTTATTGATGAAGATACTTTTGTGGAACTTTACTCAAATTTAAAATCAGGCGACCCTCTTAATTTTGTAGATTCAAAACCCTATTCCGACAGACAGAGAGACACCATTAGCAAGACCGGATTAAATGACGCAGTAATAACTGGTTATGGCAATATTGGGTCTATGCCTGTTTGTATAGGCATAATGGATTTTGATTTCATGGGCGGAAGTATGGGATCGGTTGTCGGAGAGAAAATCACAAGGATAGTTGAATATGCCATTGAAAATAATATGCCGGTAATAATATTATCTGCTTCAGGCGGAGCAAGAATGCAGGAATCTACTCTCAGCCTTATGCAAATGGCAAAAACCAGTGCCGCGTTAGGTAGATTGAGAAAAAAGAATCTGCCTTATATCTCCATTCTAACAAATCCAACTACAGGAGGCACAACCGCAAGTTTCGCTTCACTCGGCGATATAATCATTGCCGAACCAAAAGCATTAATCGGGTTTGCCGGCCCCAGAGTAATCCAGCAGACTATAAAACAAGATTTGCCCGATGGGTTTCAGAGATCGGAATTCCTTCTGGAACACGGACTTATTGATATGATCGTAAACAGAAAAGATCTGAAAGATACGCTGGAATTCATTTTTAAATTCCTTCTGGGAAAAAATAAAAAAAAACCTGAAGAATCAAATCAATCGGCTTACTCAAAACCAGTTAAAGAATCCAATTCCGGAAACAACGGAAAAGGATCTTTAAAAGAACTGGGCACTTTGAGCTCTCTTGCGTGAGCTTAGCACACAAAAAATGGATTATCTTAAAGCGGAATCTTACCTTTATGATTTATCCTTGCATGGAACCAAACTTGGATTGGCTAATATAACTCAACTGCTCGATTCTATTAACAATCCGCATAAAAAACTTGTTTTCATTCATATCGCCGGAACAAACGGAAAAGGTTCGGTATGCGCCATATTAAACTCAATTTTAACTCAAGCCGGATTCAAAGTCGGTGTTTTCACTTCTCCGCACCTGATATCGCTTCGCGAACGGTTTAAAATAAACAACAGAATAATATGCATTGAAGATTTTATATCTACAGTAAAAAGAATCAAACCAGCCATTGAGTCACTCAACAAAAAAGATGTTTTTCCCACATTTTTTGAAGCGGTTACCGCAATGGCCGCCGATTATTTTCTTAGGAAAAATGTCGATGTCGTTATTTGGGAAACAGGATTAGGCGGATCATACGATTCAACCAATATTGTTGATTCATTGATATCAGCCATAACCAATGTCGGTCTTGATCATTGCCAGTATCTGGGCAATACACTTGAGAAAATTGCCAGAGACAAAGCCGGCATTATTAAAGAAAACTCCATATTCTGTACCGCATCCAATAATAAGAAAATAATCGATATTTTTAAAAATATTTGTCTCAATAAAAACACAAAATTTGTTTTATCCGATAAGCGAAAAATAAAGGCCAATAAAAAAAACGCGTCTTCGTTTGATTATATATCCGATGACATAAAATTAAGTGGTTTGACATCCCGTCTCGACACGGATTATCAATGGGATAACATATCCCTATCAATAACCATCGCTTATGAATATTTCAAAAAATCAGTGCCCGGTATTGAATTAAACCGGATCGAAAAATATATCATGGAAGGACTGAAAAAAGCAAAAATTCAGGGAAGGTTTCAGCTCGTTCAGGATAATCCGCCGGTTATAGTTGACCCAGCTCATAATCCACCTGGATTCATTGCATTGCGTGATTCACTTTTAAAAAAGTATCCAAGCTGGAAATATATTTTCGTTTTCGGTATACTTTCCGATAAAGATTATGAAGCGTACACGCGACTGCTCGCTCCTATTGCCCATACAATATATTGTGTCGAACCGAAAAGTAAGCGACGGTTACCCGCTATTGAACTTACGAAATGCTGTGTGAAACATGCTACCACCGAAACCACCGTTTATTCCGGGCCGACTCTATATGAGATCTTAAAAAGATATAATTACGGTAGTAAGAAATCAAAAGAATTGCTGGTTATCTGCGGTTCTTTTTATCTGGTTGGAGAAACTCTGAAACTTTTGAAGAAAACCCGACTCAAAATATTTGATAAAGAAACCGATTACCGATGAAAGATTTTTTTAAAAAACCTATTTTCTGGCTGTCTATATTTGTTGCTATAGCTGTAATTTTGAGAATCATTTATTTTTTTGAGATAAAGAGAATACCTTTTTTCGATCATCCTGTAGCTGACTCAAAGATTTATGTAGATCAGGCAATGCGGATCTACAATGGAAACCTCATGCCCGATAAAGCATCGTTTCACAGTAGCCCTGTTTACCCATATTTTCTCGCAGTTACATATTCTCTGACAAAAAGCCTCGCCGGGCCGAGAATCATACAGGCGCTTTGCGGAATAGCAAATGTTTTGATTATTTATTTCATCGCACTCAATATAACCGGCGTAATCCCTGCACTGATCGCCGCATTTTTAATGAGTGTCTATCCTGTATTCATATGTTTTGAAGGTGATTTGCTGATGATACCGGTTGTTATTTTTACGCTTAATTTGTCATGTTTAATGTTGATTTTATATAGAAAACTGAATAAAAAAAGTTATCTTGTTTTCGCGGGTATATCCCTGGGGCTTACCGCTCTCGGTAAACCGGACACAATCATGCTCGCCCCTTTTCTGGCACTGTGGGTTTTCTTTCAGGATAAAAATTACAAAAAAGGGTTATGCCGAGTCATTATTCTTGCGTTTTTCACAACCTTAACTATTCTTCCAGTTACAATTATGAATTTTATTATCGAAAAAGAGTTCGTTCTGCTGACAACAAACGGCGGTGTCAACTTTTATATCGGTAATCACAAAGGCGCTGACGGAATGTTTCATCTTCCTGAAAATTCAGGGTTATGGGATCACAAACTGTATATCAGCTCGAAAGAAACGGCGGAAAAAAGTATGGGCGGATCACTCTCTTCAGCTGAAGTTTCTAAATTCTGGTTTAACCGCGGGCTTAATTTCATCATCAATAACCCTGTCGAATTTGCCGGACAACTTGGCAAAAAAACTCTTCTTATGATAAATAAATTCGAGATATCGAATCATCATAGCTTCTATTTTTTTAAAAAATTTTCCGATATACTGCAATTCAATCCGCTAAACCTCAGTTTTATTATTCTGTTCGCTATACCGGGAATTCTTATTTCACTTTTCAGCTGGAGACGTTATTCATTATTATATATTTACCTCGCGATTACCTTTGGAGTATCCATAATGTTTTTCGTAACCGATAGATACCGTCTTCCTACAATTCCTTTTTATATAATTTTCGCGGGTTTGGGAATCTACGAGTTGTCAATTATGCTCAAAAACAGGCAATTTTTTAAATTTACATATATTTTTGCGTCAGGCGGATTGGTTTTCGCGTTGTCACTTATCCATTTTTCGGGATTCCGGTATACGCTCAACCAGGATTTCCACAATTTAGGCAACGTATATGCCGATCTCGGTCAATACGACAAAGCAATCGTGTGTTACAAAAGATCTATGAAAGACGCGAAAAGCGCAATCTTTAAACACTTTAATATCGGCAATGCCTATTACGCCCAGGGTAAACTCGAACTGGCTCTGGCAGAATATATTCAGGAAATGGAAATCAACCCTGAATTCACTTCCTCATATCAAAACGCCGCAAGAATTTGTGTGGAAAAAGGCAATTTCAACCGCGCGAAAAATTATCTTGAAAAAATGATCAAGATAGAATCCACTCTTGACGGTATGATCAATCTGGCGTATTGTTATTTTAATCTGAACGAATTTGACAAAGCCGCCGATATTTACGAGAAATTATCCATAATATATCCCGACAACAAAACAATAATGCAAGGGCTCATTACCTGTTACAATAAAATGGGAAAGAAAGATCAGGCTGATATACTGATTAAAAAATTGAATCAATCTGATAAATAAAGGGTTTCAATTTTATAAATTCGAATTAATCTAATTTACATATAATTAAGGAGAGTCTATGAGAGTTTTATCCGGAATACAACCTACAGGCAGGCCTCATCTGGGCAACTATTTTGGCGCGATGAAACAGCATATAGAGATGCAGAAAGAACATCAGGCGATCTATTTTATCGCTGATTACCATGCACTTACAACAATAACAGACAAAAAAGAGCTCAAAAACAATATTCTCGGCGTAGCTCTGGATTATCTCGCACTCGGGCTTGACCCCGACCGTACAATATTTTTTAAACAATCCGATATCCCACAAGTTACGGAACTGGCGTGGATTTTATCTACTCTTACCCCGATGGGACTTCTGGAAAGATGCCATTCGTATAAAGATAAAATCGCCCACGGAATATCGCCCAATCACGGGATATTCGCTTACCCGGTACTTATGGCGGCGGATATACTTATTTATAATTCCGAGCTGATCCCCGTCGGTAAAGACCAGAAACAACATATTGAGGTTACTCGCGATATCGCTATAAAATTCAACCTGACTTTCAAAGAAATTTTCAGAATCCCCGAAGAATACACTATCGAACAATTTGCCATCGTACCCGGAACAGACGGCAAAAAAATGAGCAAATCGTATGGAAACACTATAGAGATTTTCGCAGACAAAAATATAATCAAGAAAAAAGTAATGAGTATCGTAACCGACAGTTCACCTGTTGAGTCGCCAAAAGATCCGGATAATTGCAATGTATTCGCTCTTTATTCATTGTTTGCCTCAACCGGGGAAAAAGAAGAAATGGCGCAAACATACCGCAAAGGCGGAATGGGTTACAAAGTAGCCAAAGACGCTCTTTTTAATAAAATTATCGGTCATTTCGAACCATATCGTGAAAAAAGGGCTTATTACGAGAAAAATATACAATTGGTCAAAGATATCCTTATCGATGGCGCGGTCAGGGCACAGGTTATCGCCCAGAATACTATCGACAAAGTAAGAGATGCAATCGGAGTAAACATCTAATACCAGGTGATTAATTGCAGGGCAAAGACATTAAAAAATTAGTGGGTAAAAATATACGGCTCCTGCGCAAATCCCGCGATATGGGACAGCGAGCGCTGATGAAAAAGCTCGGCATCAGATCACAACCGCAAATGTCCCAGATTGAAAACGGGACTTACAGAGTTGGCGAGGAAACACTGCAACAAATCGCCGATATTTTTGGCGTACCTTTTTCCTATCTATACAGCGAAAACCTCGGGAACCTCATTTTTAAATCAAGTTCTGCTAAAGAAGATCTTCTATTGCCTCTACAATCGCCCAAAAAAGTCAAAACAGATAAGAAAACATCTGGTCCGTATAATAAAGTTTCTGTTTTCGATTACCTGTCTTCTAAAGAAAGAAGATTTGTATTCGCGTATTACCCTTTTTTCTATCTTTTGAATAAACATTATTTAAGAAATTTTGTTTCCGCAATAGAAAAAATGCCCGCAATGGATAAGATTATATTCAAACTACGTTTTTTGAACACACCTTATCTAAAAATCGAAAAACATGAATTTCTTTTTCTCGCGAAAAAATCTGGAATCTCAGCAAATGAAATAATGAATAATATAAATGTTTTCAGGAAAACATCAGAACAAATCGATACGCGGGCAATTCTCAGAAAATTGAATTATGAACTGGAATCAGCGATTTTCTCCATTTATCATGCCAAACAGAATAAGATTGCCGATGAGAAAAAGGTAAAATATTTTGTCGCGAAAAAACAACATTATATAAAACGAATCAGAAAAATAATCCGCTTAAACCTTGCGGATTACGACTGGATATCAAATATAACCGGGATTAGTTTGCGGCAAACAAAATCCGTGATGAACTCCGGTTTTCTCGCAGTCACAAAATTTTTTGAAGATGAATTAATATAAAAACAGGATGCAAAGTATCCTGTTTTTATTACCTTATAAAACCTAAAAAAATACCCTCATCCTGATAGATGAGGGTATCGTAATTCAAACCGCAATCAATCTTCGTATAAAATAAAAACAGCACATTTATTTAAAGCGCTTCCAATAACTCTGAAATCAACAATACTCTTCCCTTTTTCCTGAAGCGTCATCATGATTTCATTAATCTTCTCTGTCATTTTGGAATAATCGACTCCATAAAGATCAACGACTTCGATTTTTTTCATAACTCACTCCTCCCTCCTCTTGATAATTCGCAAGTATTTTTTGTTAAACAATAATCACACTTCGAATTAATAATATAAGTTTTAATTCAAAAATCAACAATTTTATGGAATTTTCTTCAATTATTTGGTTTTCAATGAGAAGTGAATGTCGCGGGATCAAAAAAATGGGATTTCAGATACTCGATAAATTCTTTCTGAGATTGTACCTGAAGTATATCTTCCGTCTGGGTTTTATTTAATGTAGCAGTATTAAACGCCGCCCCGTTCTTCTTGAAATATATTCGCAATACACAGTGCTTAAACGCGATGGTTTTTTCCCGTGCTTCTACACGTGCAAACAACCAGACATCGATACTCAAATCGCCCTCGTAATATATGTCTTTCATGCATAAAAATATCGGATACGATTCACCCTGCGGGTAATAATTGGGCATTGCCGGCAAAGTAATGCTTTGAGGAAATATTTTGTG
>CAYVGJ010000001.1:141998-166394 GCA_964451165.1 uncultured bacterium | reverse complement strand
CTCATGATACCAATACCGCCCGCGGTTTTAGGTGGATTTTTACCGAACACCAGACGGTAATCATCAATGATGTTTCTTTCTTCGGTTACCCATCGCCCTTTATTATCTTTGCCGGATTGTGTGACAAGAATTTTGCAGTTTTTCGAAAATGAACTCGGTTTTACAACATTCTGCTCTTTTACCCGATCATCCCAAACATAAACAAGAAACTTCGTCGCCCAAATCGACCATGAAGGGAACACAACACACAACCTCGCCGCATAATCATCGATGTTCTGACCATCGGTTCCGCCAGCAAGATATTTGGGGAACTTATTGACTTGCCAGTGCCAGCGGATATACGGATAATTGTAGATATCGATATCCATTTTTTTAAATAAAATTGAAGCGGATTTATTGCTCAAAATATGAAGCACGTTTCCGCTTTCCCTGCGGATTACCTCGTACTCATCCTGCCCGACGATGGTCTTTAAATTCCAGTATTTTAAGATTTCCTCAAACGTGTTTCCGAATCGAAGCGAAATATCTTTTGGCTGGTTGTACGAAATGTTAATTCCGGAAAACAACAATTGCATCGATATGAACAGGACGGTAAAAAATGCCGATTTCAACATTATATGATCCTCCATTTCGCAACAACCATATTATAGCAATTGAAATGCCATACCTGAAAATCAGAGTTTATTAAGAATTCACTTTTGCTCATAAGCTCGTAACCCGGTATATTAAAATTGGAAATAAAAAAACCTCAAAAAATATCTACCTGACCCCACAAAAAACCAAACCAGGCAAATTTTTCCACATACACATTAATTTTGTTTAATTATTCAACATAGTAGTTATAATAAAAATAAATGTCAAATTAATTATCAAGGTGTGATATAATGAAGTTTGATAGTTAACCGCAAATAATGTTCATTTTAATATATAATAATATAATAAAAGGTTATAATGATGCATATAAAAGTTATTTCAGCAGGTCCACTTGAAACCAACTGCTATATTGTCGGTTGTGATGTAACTCACGAAGCCGTCATAATCGATCCGGGATATGACGCGGATACCATTTTAAAAAATGTAAATGATATGAAGCTGAAGGTATTAAGAATACTGCTCACTCACGGGCATTTCGACCATTGCAGTGCACTCAGAGATATAAAAGAAAAGTTGAATATCCCCATAGCGGTTCACGGAGACGATCTGTTTTTTATATCACAGGCGAAAAGCCACGCGGGGCTTTATGGGATAAAAATTACTGATGTACCTTTGCCGGATATTTTTATAGCAGATGAAGATACATTCGAATTCGGCAATTATAGCCTCAAAACTATCCATACTCCAGGCCATACTGCCGGCAGTGTTTGTTTTTTGACTGGCAAATATCTTTTCTCCGGAGACACATTATTTAAAGGATCAATCGGAAGAACGGATTTACCCGGAGGAAACTATAACAATATAATAAACAGCATATTAAACAGGCTGTATGTTCTCGACAAAGATACAATAGTACTTCCCGGCCACGGCCCTCAAACAACCATAGGCGACGAAATCAGGTTTAATCCTTATACATCCTGAAAACAAATAAATAAACATTATTGAGATTTTTGAGACGAGTTCTCAATAACTTTTTTCAGATTTTCTATTTCCTTTTCCATTTCTTTAACTTTTTCTATAAACTGGGGAAGCCTTGCCTGCGCTCCCATCTGTTTCTTTGTTTCTTTCTCCGATCTTGCGGGAGACCCGAAATACATCTGTCCGCTTCTGATTATTTTATTCGAGGGAACACCTGCCTGAGCGCCGATAATCACATTATCGCCAACTCGCACATGGTCGGCCAACCCGGCCTGCCCGGCAATAATAACGTTGTTGCCGATTATACAACTGCCGGATACACCAGATTGAGCGCAAAATATACAATCGGTACCGATAACATCGTTATGAGCAATCTGCACAAGGTTATCTATCTTTGTACCCGCTCCGACAACGGTTTCTCCAAGTGTGGCACGGTCGATAGTGGAATTCGCGCCGATTTCAACATCATCTTCGATAATTACTTTGCCGATCTGCGGGATTTTAATTCGTTTTCCTTCATGCTGAACGTATCCAAACCCATCGGCTCCTATAACCGTTCCGGAATGCAAAATCACCCTGTTGCCGATTTTCGTGCGCGGATAAACAACTGTGCGGGAATTAAATACACAGTTATCACCAACAACCGCGTTTCTGCCGATAAACGATAATGCACCGATTACACTGCCGTTACCGATTTTTACTCCATCCTCGATTATCACATACGGCTGAATCGATACATTCTCGCCTATATCAACATTTTTCCCAATTATCGCAGTGGGATGAATACCTATCTCATATTCATCCGATGGAGCAAACATGTTCATCAGGTACCCGAAAACCAATTTAGGTGTATCCACGCGAATAATCGTTTTTAATTTGCGGGTTATCTCTTTGGGTGCAATAACCGCCGACGCTCCGGTCAGCTCAGCTTTCTCGAGCCATTTATCGTTCTCGGCAAAGACAAGATCACCTTCCCTGGCAAACCCTATATCAGCCAGACGTGTTATTATCAACGATCCATCACCATCAACCTCGCCATGTATAAGGCGCGCGATTTCTCCAACAGATATTTCCATATTTATCTCCTTATAATAATTTCATAAATTAAATTAATCCGACAATTGTATGATTACAATCCAATCCATGTCAAGGCAATAAAAAACCTCCTATACCGCAAGCGAATATTCATTTTAATATGTATAAACTTATTTTTTTTATTTAAATCAAATTTTTTTTGATACAATAATTCAATTTTGAAAATAAACTATGATAAATTCTAACCGGGTATTATATTTAGTCTCATTTTTCGGATCTTTAGCCATTCACTTTTCATTAATGGAATGGCCTTTGGATATCTATTTCAACTCACATAAACCACAGGATAAACCAAAAATATACAACAAAGTACAGATAAAATTCGTGGATTCTTACAACGAAGACAAAATACCGCAACGCAAATCGGATATGATCTCCAACCACAACAATATAGCTTCTCAACCGGAAAAACCATCAAAAAACCTGCCTAAACAAGGGATCCCGCATACTCCCAAACTGAACAAATCCAGGGAAATAAAAACCGACTCGTCCATCCACCAAACAGAAGGCAAGACCCGCCATGTAAACGCAAAAAAGATACAGGATAAATCGCCAAGTTCAGATTCGGTTGAAAAAACAGTTCCCAAAAAAGAAAAACAGGAATATATAAAAGAAGATGTTTTTAACAAAAAAGAAACTGAAATCAACAAAACACCCGTGGTTGTTGCCGTAAAAACAATAGATTCGCCGAAAAAGAAAGAAAATATCTCAAAAAAAGCAAAAATATCCCAAAAACAAACCGTCCCTCAGGAAGATATAGCCTCCGGCGGCGACTCGTCCCAAAGAGCCGACGCGTCGCCCGACTCGAAAATCGATGAGCTGATCCATAAGGCTTCTTCCGATACTGAATCGATCGCAGAGATTATCGACCTGATCAAGTTCGATATCGCAAAACACGAATTAGGCGACTATTACGCTAAAATGAAACGAAAAATAAGCAGAAACTGGAAAACCAGAATTTTTATGAATTATAGTTCTCAGATGTTCTCAAGCGAGGCTATAATTATATTCCGGGTGGAAAAAGACGGTAATATTAGCGAACTTAAATGCCTGATTTATAACGGAAACCCTTTTTTTAAGCAGGATTGCGAATCCGCTGTTAAAGAATCGGCAAAGTTTGATCCCATTCCTGATAAATATATCCACACAACAGGCAAAAAAAATCTTTGGGTATATATTAACTTCGGGTATAATACCGATTGATCAAATTCCCGCAAAATAATCTGATGGAGGTTAAGTCTTATATGGATCCTTTTTTATCGCTTATGCAAAAAGGCGGATTAACAATGGTTCCGATTCTTTTGTGTTCGCTTATCGCCCTTACAATTATAATTGAGCGGTTAGTCACTCTTCGCCGGTCGAAAGTTATTCCTTCGCGCCTGTTGTATATGCTTCAGGATTTCACAAAAACCAACACAAAACCGATACTGGATTACTGTAATATTCATAAAAACCCGTTTTCCTCGATTGTGAAAACTCTTATCATGAACTCACACCTTACAAATGAAGAAACAACGGAATTAATTAAAATTACCGGCAGACAGGAAACAGATAACCTCGACAGAGGCCTTTTCATGCTCGAACTTATCGCAAACGTAGCCCCGCTTTTAGGATTGCTCGGCACGGTACTTGGCATGATCGACATATTCGACATAATCTCGCACGGCAACATCGGACAGGCACAAGCATTGTCTGCAGGTATAGCTAAAGCGCTTATCACAACTGTGGCAGGGCTGGTTGTAGGTATTCCGGCTCTCGCGGCCTATACTTTGTTCACCCGAAAAGTTGATCGTATTGTAGCTGAAATGGATAAACAGATAACTTATCTTCACAGCAAAATTTATGATATAAGAATACAATAAAATGTTTGCCGAACCAAGAAAACATAAAAAAAATACAATAATAAACATCACTCCTTTAATCGATGTGGTGTTTCAGCTTGTTATTTTTTTCGCCGTAACAACCACATTCGGGGAAAAACCGTCGATCGAACTGATTCTGCCTCAAGCAAAAACAGCTCAACTTGCCCGCATGGAAGAAACTGTAATCACACTTGATAAAGATGGCAACATTTTTTTTAACGCGACAAAAATTCAGCCCGATCAACTGCGCAATAAACTGACTGAAATACAGCTATCCAATAAATCCGACGGGCAAATCGTACTTCAGGCTGATGAACGGGTAGCATACAAAACCGTTGTATTCGTTATGGATACAGCAAGAGAAATAGGATTTAAAAATGTGGTATCGCTTACTACCCCATCCAACGGAAATTAAAAAATTAATATTTGCTATAATGATCGTTTGCGCAGTATTCACAAATGTATACGCGCAACCATCAATAAAGCTTAGCAAATCATTTATTAATTTCGAGAAAATTGTAAAAGGCGAAACCCATTCGGCTGAGATCATAATTGAAAATAACGGAGATGATACTCTCGGTATAATAAATATACATACCAGCTGTTCATGCGTAAATGCCTCTTTGAAAGATAAATCGATATACCCTCATAAATATACGAAACTTGAAATTAAATTCGATTCGGGATCTAAACCGGTTGGTCCGACACATCAGGAAATAATTTTGAAAACAAACGATCCTGAATATGAAATCGTAAAGATTGTTGTGCTCGGCTATATTGAGGAATCCAAAAAAGGATTGGAGTTTTCCGTTCCGGTAATAAACTTCGGCACAATTCCAAAAGGATACCACGGTAAAAAAGATATTACCATAACCAACCATGATAAAATATCTCATACAATAATAGAAATTATACCTGAGTTCGGTGTATCGGTTGAAAAAACAAAGAATATTTTTCTGCCGGCCCAAACAAAAACCTCAATACCGGTTCAGATCTCGCAATGGATAAAACCGGGCATATTCTCATCGTCCATTACCTTGCGGACAACCGATCCGGCTAATCCAATGGTTCAGCTAAAAGTTACCGCAAGAATCATTGAACATTCAAGAAAAAAATATAATCAAAATTTAGAGTCAGGGAGATTTTAAATGATAGCTATTACAGGAATATCAGGTTATATAGGTTACCATCTGGCTAATTATCTCAAGAACAATAATAAAGATTTTAAAGGATTGATCAAACCGGATACCTCAGCCAAAGACACCGGCCTTCTTGATAAATCTTTATATAAATATGTTTTTGTCAATTTTTTCGATCCCGATTCACTAACCGAAGCTCTCAAAGGATGCCATTCAATCGTTCACCTTATAGGCACAATATACCGCCCAAAAGAAATGGGGCTTGAAGCAATCCACAAAGACGTGACAAATACATTAATTAAAGCCGCAAAAAAAGCCGGCATAAAAAAGATTGTATATGTTAGCGCAATAGGAGCCGATTTAAAAGCGCCGAGCGAATACCATCTAACAAAAGCTCAGGCGGAAGAAGAAATAAAAAAAAGCGGGATCGACTATGTTATCCTGCGGTCTTCACTTGTTTTCGGTAAAACATGCGGTTTGCGAAACAGCAAAATAATAGCCAAATTAGCCGATACAATTAAAAATTCACCGTTTATTCCTGTTGTCGGATCCGGCAAAAATAAACTCCAGCCTATCTATATCATGGATCTTGTCAGATGTATTAGTGAATCGCTCGACAAAATTGAGAAAAACCAGACCATAGAAATCGGCGGACCGGAAGTTATGGCATTTGAAGAAATAACCAGAACTGTGTCCAGAGCAGTAGGTATGGAAAACAAACCTGTCGTCCATATCTCTAAACCAATCGCCGCAATACTTGCCTTGATTATGGGAAAAATATCGGACAAACCGAAAATCACAACCGATCAGGTAAAAATGATAGACAAAGATAACGTATGCACAGATAACCTGATGGGGAAAAATTTTAAATTCAGCCTGAAATCAATGGCAGATACAGTATCCGATCTTTTGTAATTATTTTTTGTAAATCGAATACTAAATAACAAAAACCAAAACTTTTTCTTTTTGAAAAAAGAAACAAAAACTTTTTGTGAGGATGCTTCGCATCCTGTTTTTTATCAGACGTAATCTTTATATATATATTATTTTTAAATTGATTACGCCGCTTCATCGATTTTTGAGCTCTGGTTAATGACATCCATAACATCTTTGTTTATCGCTCTGGCGTTCACCTCAACCTGCAGATATTTCGCAAAATCCTGTGTTATGGTAACTCCGCCTATCGCTTCAAGCCCTTTCATCAGATTTTCCAATGTCGGTATGGAATTGGTATCGGATTTTATCTTATCATATACGGTTTTGATAAGACGCAGGTTAAACTGCTCTTTCAGTTTATCTCGCAAATATGTTATTTCTGTTCCCATCAGTTTGTTCGCATTAACAAAATTCATAAAAACCGACGCGATATTCTGAATTTGTACTTGTGCATCAAGCAGATTCTTTGCGCTTAGTTCCGCGAAAGCCTCGTTGCGCGTGAAATATTTTGATTTTAATGTATCGTTAAATTGAGGGTATATTTTCGCGTAAAATAAATCCGCAAGCATCGAGTATGTGAGCTTGCCTGCTTTAATTTTATCTACTTCAGATAGATAAACATCGAATGATTCAACTATATCGCTCAACCTGCCCTGATATTCCCCTTCAAGCGATACATTTTGGCGTATATCAACAATCTTCAGGTTGCCGGGCACTTTCTTGTTGCCTAAAGCACGCAGGATATCTATCATAAACACGGTTTTTCCTTTATCCTGCATATTTCGCATCGATTCTTTCGGATCAACAGTCTGGTAGCGGTATCCGAACTGCTGTGCGTGTGCAGCAAGTTTGCCGTCGGGTATGTCGATCATCTTAACCCTGCTCAAAAGATCGGTTTCAGTAAGATCGGGGTATTCTATACGAATCAAATCAACGAGCTCATTAACATCTTTTACCGTAACAATAAAATCAAACAGCTCGTTGCTTTTCGCACCTTCTCTTCTTGCCATATTTGAATCCAGCTCATTCTTAAATTTACCCGTGTTTTCACCATCCAAAGATACGGATACGAAAATGGCTTTTCGTCCATCATTTTTCTGTATTTCTCTCTTGAATTGCCTGAACGTTTTTTTCAACATAAAATTAGCCGGCGACAATTTACCCATAATCAATTCTTTCGGGAACAGGTAAATATCAGGTTTAGCCATAGCTACCTGAATCACAGATAACGATTTCTGCAGAAGATCATCGGATATATCGAAATTAGCGCGCTCAACCAGATTCTCCAGTTTGATATTCAGTTCAAGTTCAAATAAACCTCGCAAATTTGTTATAATCTCGTTAATTACCGCCGGAGTCAACGGATATGCGGGTTTTATGTTGCCTAATTCCATTATGCTGTCAATCAATGGTTTGTATTTCTGGTTCTCAAGACCTCTTAAAGATATATCCTCAACCACATCGGATAATTTTGTGCCAAACAGCTTTTGCAGGCGAGAAGCATGTTGATTGATCGTTATCTCATCCCAATTTCTCGATTCCGGCAAAGCACTGAAATATTCCATCGCTCCGATAACAACAAGAACTTCCTCTATTCCACCCGATAGCAGAGCCGAATACAATCCCTCGCCAAGATAAATCACCTTTTTGCCGTTTACGACATCAAAATATGTGAACTGATACCCCTTGCTGGTTGTACTTATACCATAACTACCATCTAAAGAAGGTATTATGGCTATTTGCGAACTTTTAATTATATCGAGTACCGCCTGAAGTTCTTTTGCTGTTTTCTGGTCATTGATCTGAACTATTTTTTCCTGGATATTGTTTATCCCTATCTCGAGTAATTTCGCTTTGAGCCCGCTTGGCGCGAGTTTATTCAACCCTCCGGCATTATTGATAGCAGTATTTATTATCTTCAAAGTCAAATCGTTCTGATTCATCGACTCACCGGCAACCGGTTTTGATTTAGACTTGCTTAATTCCGCATCTACAGCACTTGATATATAATCCTGTAATTGCAATATCACTGATGCCGGCACATCATTTTCATTTGTGATTTCAAATTTTTGTTTCATTTGCGGATATAATGATTTTACGAAATCATCGAACGTTCGTTTCGAGTCGGTTAAATGCAGTAACAAATCGGAAACAGGCAAATCGGAATAAAGCAATATATAATTTCTAAAGTCATCCATAGTAAAACTATTTTTGGCCGGAGGCTCATTCTTCTGCGCAATCAATTTCGCGAAGTTAGACCCGAATTCGGATATAAGCTTATCGAACGGCTGGTTCAGAGGTATTGAGTCTACAGCCTTCAGCTGATCTATGGTAATCCGTTTATCCGCAAGTTGGTTAAGAAGAACTATCAGGAACGAATCCACCGCAAACGCCGGCGTTATATCGGATACAAATTTTTTCAGAGGCACTGTTGTATTAGAGGCCATATACTCGATGCTTTTTCGCATTTCAACGCTTTCCCAATCGATAAGCTCATTGCCTTCAGGAGCAAGCCCGGATTCGTGGAGCAATTCATGCAACACAAGCGTTTTGAATAAAGTCTCAAGCGAATCAGGATTTTCTATTTTAAATATCGACTCATTTATACCGATAAAGCTATCTTCAAGATGGTTCTCGCTTATCCTGAAAGATTCGGTTAATAGCGCCAGCGATATCTGTTTGCCGTTTATACCTTTCAAAATATCTTCCCGTTTGGATAATATATCGGTCATAAACCGTTTTATTTTCTCAGGAGAAAGCGCGACAGCCCATTTCGGGTTATTGAAATCGGCATCGATTTTCAAATCAAAATTATAACTAATATTTCCAATAGTAATACGCACAGGCTCAACCTGATATTTCGCGTTCGCGTCGATCGCTTCTTTTCCGACGAGTGAACCTTTATGCATTTCATGATCCCATGAGAAATTTTCCTCGTTAGGCACACCGCCAAGGAAAAACCCGCGCGAAGAACCACTGTTTATTTCATCGACTGAAGCCGGTATCTTAATTCCGTCAAACGCTGATTTATTGTTTTGAATAAATGATACCAGCTGACGGTTTAAATTCTTCAGGTCATCCAGAGAAACGGATAGGTTGCCGAACCTGCTTGCCGGAGTATAACTCATAATAGCGTTTTTAACATCTCTCAATGATTCGGCAATAAACTTTTTTCCGGCTTCCGGATCGGCGTTCATTATCCCCTCAAAAATCCAATCCATCTCGAAATTATCCGTATAAAGACTGTAGTCAGGTGTTTTTACCATAACACCGCGCACAGTTTTGTTAAACAGTTGATTTAAAAACAACAATAAATAACTTTTTTGCTTCATTTCCATAATAAACCCGATATCAATTACGGTTGTATCGAATTGATTCGATCCTGTTTGGGAAACAAATACATTCGCGGGTTCCTGATCGGCTATCACCCACTTGTAATTCAGGTTTTTCGATACCATAAACGCTTTACCGGCAAAAGATGTTATAGCTGTTTTAATTCTATCGCGATACTGTTTCTCGTTTTCGCCTTTTCTCTTCAGGAGAAACCCGTTTTTCTCGTCTTCAAGCAAAGGAACACCATCCACAAACGATTCAGTATAAAATTGAGCAGAGGTCCGCCCCGGGACAGGAACGGCTTTATTCGCTGTATCATACACCGCGGCAAGATTAAATGTTTCCTCAACCAAAGTCATGGATTGTTTTTTGTTTCGCTTGAATACAAAAGAATATGAGGACCCTTTATATTTCACTGTTACTTTGAACGCCTGTTTATTGGCTCCGGAAGCTATAAAATCGATATTTATTCCTGATATTGAACTATCGGAAATACCTTTTATACCATGATGAATGAATAATGTTTCGTGAATTGTGTTTGTTTCGCGCAACAATTTTGTAATATCGTTAACTACAGTAGTCCAGTTATTCATCGGATCGGATTCAGGAAAATCTCCGTTGTTTTTGTTCACCTTTACTATAGATCCGGTATTTGTCGCCGGATTACTCCATCCGGCACGGATTTTCTCGTCTTTTTTCGCACCAATGGCATCATCAAGATCAAAATATAGTTCTCTGAACATCGATGCAGCCTGATTTCGCACAGATTCAGGAGCATTTAGCGCCCACCATGCCATTTCTCTGCGAACCGCTATAAAATCTTGCGGTATATCGAATTTACTGTTCGCCAGACGAGCTAAAGTACGTTTTAACTGTGCGATTTCCATATCATCAAGCTTATTATTTTTAAAACTTCCAAGAGAACTTATGACCTTTTGAATATCCGCAGATGGCTGAGGCTCAGCTTCACCAAAAACAGTATTGAAAAACGCCTTTATTTTTAATAGAGATCCCTCAATTATACCTGTATCCGGAGCGGATACGAATTCTATCTGGTCGGCGGAAGGAACTTTCGGTAATTTGGATACCGCAGGATTGGCCACAGGCGGATTGGCGGTTATTGCCTGTTTTATCTCAGGTTGTTTTTGAGGTTTTCCGGTAAGGCTCAAATTGTTTTTCAGCTCAAAATCGGAGACGTTGCTTATAACTACTTCTTTTCCCGCAACCGCATTGAAAACCGCATCCGGTTTTCTGCCATCTACCGCCAACGATTTACCGATCAAGTCGATAAATCCCTGAGCAGTCAATAAATTCAGTTCGGATAAAACCTTGCCGGATATAAGTATCGGTGCTAACCCGGTTTTCTCTATTCTAACATATTCGGTTACTTTGCCTTCGGTTTCTTTTGAGACAATTGATTTAGTATATCCGTTTTCCTTTAATGAAACCATCAACATTAACCTTAACTCTTCAGAAAGTTTGGATCCCGATGGAAGTTTATTCAAATCGACAGAACTATTAAGCGAACTCAAAACCGTTATCGCCGCGATAACTTTCGCCTCACTTTTATTTTGTGCGACAACAGTTTGCAGAAACGCCACATCAACAGCCGAAACAATTTTTATCATTGTAGCCAACGCAGTAATCTGGACTTTTGGTGAAATGTCATCCATCGAATCCATTATCGAATTGAGATATTTGACTGATTTAAGTTCGCCAAGAATATACAACGAATTTTCCCGTATCAAAGGATTAGGGTTTTTCAGCTCTTTTGCCAGATACCCCGCGACAGGAGCCCCTATAGCTTTCAGTTCGTCAACCGCAAAACCACGAGATAACGGATTGGCATCACCGAGCAATTGAATCAGACTCTGAATCTTATGTACACTGATACCCGTAAGATTGAGAGGCCTATTTAATACCCGCTGGTCAATGGGAATATTTTGAGCGTTAAGCGTAAGCATTTCGTTTAATTCGGATAATAGTTTCTGCGTAAATAATCTGGGGAAATTCCGCTGTCCCATGATATCCTCAAATACATGCGTCTGGAATATATTGCCTGAGGCAATCGATTGTTTTATAGCAGGATTGAATATTGTTAAAAACCTGTTTATGTTTGTATTGCCCTGAGAAATCAATTCAGGAGTGGATTCAATATCTGCTATAATATGCATAAAATTGGCGAGATTATTATATGCTTTTTCGTTAACCGGCAATGCCTTCTGCAGTTTTTCCGCCTGATCATGGTTCAGACCATCCAGATGTAGTATCTCGTGAAGCATTATAACAGCCTTTTCCTTATCATCAAGAAGCGAAGTAAACAGCGAAGTCATGTAAATGCTGTTACGTCGTTTGCCGAAATGCGCTCCGGCGTACCTTCTGCCAACCCAGAACAAATTCTTGTCCGACGGCAACTCATAAACCGATACCGAATCAATACGGCTGTTCAGGCGTGTAATAAAGTCCGCGAAATCCTGCGGGGATTTTATTCCCAAACCGGATAAGATTTCTCTTAAATCTTTGTCTTTTATCAAATCAAAATATTTCAACTGGGAAAGAACGGATTTCGCCTCATTTTTAACATTGCCGTAATCTGATGATACAGTTTTTGAATCGAACGATTTCTGAATAAGGTGATTCAACCCGTCAAACTGTCGATGATCGGTTTCGTCAATATTGCCGAACGTGACATTATCTTTCTGATTATATTCACCCAGGTCAGTTATATTCGTTTCGCCTTTTGCCGGAGCAAAACCAGTTTGCGGATTATTTTTAACCTGAACCCGGTATTTTTCAAGATCCGCCAGTAAATCCGGAAAACCCGGTTGGCGGTCTTCTTTGTTTATTGATAACGCTTTTTTTATTATCGCAGTCATCTGAGGCCCGGCGGCTCTTTCAAGATCAGCAAAATCATATTTCGAATTTTTTATCGTTGAATAGATATTCGTATCAAGAGTAAAACCGGTCATTGTCTGATTCTGTTTAGCGACCGCTATGCCGCGATTAATCGGGTTATCCCCGTAAAACATTCTAAATAAAAGCAAACCGAACGAATAGACATCGCTCTTTTCATCCATAAGAGAATAAAGAATCCGCATCAACACCGGTTCCAGATCTTTTCGGATACCGGATACATAATCTGTACCGGCAAAGTCTTTCATAGAGGAAAGTTCATTAATCAACGATGGTATTCTGGAATTAACCAGCTCATTATATTCGGAGTTAGCAGTTAAATAATTCTGTCCGACTTGAGAAGTAAAAATATATTTTATTTTCTCAAGCTGTTTTATTATCTGATCATTGTTGTTTGATCTGGATAATTCGTCAAATAATGAGATGAAATTATCTTTTGCCAATCGAATTCCTATCATCTCAGGCGATGAATAGAACAATTCATTCATGATGAACGAATCGGAAGCTTTATTTACGGTAAACCCTTTTTTAACCGACATTCCGAAATCGATAATCCTTATTTCGCCATTATCGAGAATAAATATGTTTGCCGGACGGATATCGTTGTATACAATACCTTTATCGTGTAGTTTTTTAAATTCCGAAACTATTTTTATTGTTATGTCAAGAAGTTCCGATTCAGATAATTTATTCTCATCCAATTTGCGAAGTAACGTTTCGCCGGATAAATAAGGATAAACAAGCAACGGGCTTTGCGCGTTATCGAATTCACCCGATTGGCTGAAAATACCATCGTAAACTTCTTTTGCCATAACGATTTCATTCATTTGAGTCAGAAGAGCGTGTTGCACGCCAATATAATCATTGATCAATTCAGCCTTCCTTAACTTCATCATTTTAACGGAAACCGCTTTTCCATCAACATCGCGTCCTTTAAATACGATGCCGAAATCGCCTTCGCCTAACCTTTTCTCGAATTTTATCCCGCGTATTGTACCGCCAAGCCTCGCTATTTTTGTCTCTGCAATTAACCCTGCGAATTTCATTATCTCGTATGCCGCATCCAGCGAACTTACAATATATTTTTTCTGGAATGTAGCAAGATCCGGATTCGAATTTACCTTTTCCACAACAGCATTTCTGTTTTTGACTACTGATGTAATATAGTCCGATAAGCTGTAAAGCGATTCGAGGTCTCTGGCTTTATCCACCGCCTCCAACATCACGTCTCTCACCCTATCAGGCACTTTACCCGCTATATCAACCCCTATATCCCTGTTCAAAGCGGTTTCCATCAATACCGCGACAGAATGATTAAATCCATAGATATGTTCATCAATATTTCGTTTCAGAATCTGGAAAAAGACCTGATTGTTCCAGCTTGAAAGGTATTCTACCGGCAAATACATTTCAATACGATCGGATTTTCTAAGAAATAACGAATCTATTGCGTATTTATCGAGGTCTGCTTTGGGAACAGGTATAACATTAACGGGTAATTTTTCGCCCTGCACTTCCAAAGCAACATACTTGTCGTTAGGGCTAATCCGATACAATTTAACACTCAGTTGCAACAATAAATCATAAAAATACTCGCCTTTAGCGTAATCTTTATCCACAATAAGCGACAATATGTCGATTAAAGGAACTCCGGCGGGGTTGTAAAATACTTTTTCATACTCGTCTTTAAACAAACCTACCCTCCAACCGGGGTTTTCAGGGAATCCGGATTTTGTCAGGGCGGAAGCAATCTGTTGGGCTTTCTCCGCATCAATTTTTTGTGTTTCGATCAATGACTCTATGGTTAAAGGAAACGCCATAGGAATTTTAGTTTCAGGCATAGATTGTTCGGGAAGTGAGGTTAACCCCAATTTTCCGTTAAATTCCGCAATAAGGTCTTCTGAAGCTAAAGTAAGGTCAAACTTATCGAGGATTTCTAAAGACGTCACATCTATTTTACCCGCGGCTATTTGCGATAGTACATACACAAAGAACGAATCATGGGCAAATACCGGTTTAATGTTCGCCACAAAAGACTCAAGCGGGATTTTCGCATTCGATACTACATACTCAATGCTGTTTCTGAACTCTTTACTTTCCCAGGAAACAAGATCGCCCACGGCAACCGGAGCTATACCTGCTTCATGCATTAACTCATGCAGTATAAGCGTTTTAAACATTGTCTCGAAAGCTGATAGGTCTTCAATTCTAAAAATAGCCTCATTTATTCCTATAAAATTATCTTCAATATGATTTTCGCTAATGCGTGTGGATTCGGAAAGAAGCGCGATGTTAATCTGACGCCCATTTAATCCATTGAGAATATCTGTGCGCCCGCGCAGAACCTGAAGCACCCATTTTCGGATTAAATCTGAAGGAACGGGACTTGCCCATCTGGTACTTCCGAAATCGGTATCCACATTTAGTTTAAATGAATATTTTTTATCTGCGATTTTTATCGCGGCGAACAAGTTGTCATATTTTCCTTTTTCGAGAATCTGTTCTTTACCGGTAAGGCCATTCTTATGAATTTCGTAATCGGACGACATATTTTTATTAGCCGGAACACCTCCGACAAACAAACCTACTTTGGAAAGCAGTTTATCCCAGGCTCCTCCGAGTTTGTTGACGGCTTCTTGCGCCGCTGGGTCGAGTTCAGGAAATATCACCGCGGTTTCCCTGATCCGTTTAATATCCGAACGGTCTCCAACTTCACCCAAACCGAGGATAACTTCCCGTTTTATAGCCATTCTGTCGCTCCATAGCAATTCACGCAAAACAGGAGCTGTTTTCCGGTCTTTTTTATCACGGAGCGCCCCGGCAAGTTCAAGCTGAATATATCTGTCAACGGTATCTGATGATTCAATAGGTTTTCTCTTGTCTGAATACCTTGGCAATTTATCAAGAGCTATTGAGTTGCGCCTGAGCCTATCGTTAATTGGTGTAAGTACTTGAGTTAATGTATGGACAATATTTTTACCTCCAATTTGTACCACAGCCTGAACCGCCGCCGCCCTAACATATTGCGGTTGTAAATTCTGTTCATCAACAGCAAGTTGAATCAGAGAATTCAACGCAGGCTCAAATTTATTTCTGCCAAGAGTGATCGCCGCCTGTTCCCTGAGCACAGGATCCTGAGAGTTGAGAAGATCAACCAGTTTATTGTTAAAATTCGGATTCTGAAGTATTTTCTCAGCAGGTTCCTTAAAATACGATTTACCCTCATAAATCATTGATAGTAAACGCGGTACAGCTGTATCCTGTCCCATTTCACCCAGTATCAAAGCCGCTCTGCCAGCTACAGTAGTATCGAAGGTGATGGCAATATTTAAATACGGTACTGCCCGGTCCGCGGCCTCCTTGATTTTCGTTGTAGATTCCTCAATCAGAGTTGTATCCACTTTACCGAGATTGTTTATCAGCGTCCACATATTGTCCGCAAACTCAGCATCGGCTCGCCTGTCGAATCCCATCTCGCTGAGTTTGCCAAAAGCATAATCGCGAATCGATTTATCTGGATTCATAAGGTAAAAATTGTCATCCAGGTTAACCGGAATACTGAATTTTTCAAGAACTTTCAGAGACGCAAGAATAACCATATTATTTTTGCGTTCCTGCAACATTGACTGGAAATATTTAGCGTCCGCTTCAGTTGCAATTTTAAGAACTGTTTCAATAGCTGTTCTCTGAATCATAGGTGATGAATCGTATAAAAGCGGAATAATTTTATTTAACTGGTCCCTCGCACCAAGTTCACCAAGTACAAATAACGCACCGTCTTTTATGTTATTATCTTTATTCGATAAAGCGTCGCGCAAATAACCCATAGATGGATTCCCCATGGCAATAAGCTCATCGGCGGCATAGCTCCTGTTAAGCGGATCAGAGTTACCGAGCATTTTGATGAGAGACTCTATTTTATCCGGTGTCATCTTCTGAGCAGGTACAGCTTTATCCAGTACCCTGTTTTCAATAGAAACATTGCGGGCGTTAAGTTCAAGCATTTCATTCAGTTCAACAATAAGCTTATTGGTAAACTGCCTTGGAAATCCCCTGTTACCCATAGAGGATTCAAGCATATGCGGCTGAAACGTTTTTCCGCCGGCAATCGCCTGTTTTATAGCAGGGCTGAATATTGTCAGGAATCTCTGTGTATTTACTGGGCCCATAAGTTTCAGGTCTCTTGTTGATTCAAGATCCGCAACTATATGCATGAAATTGGCGGTATTCTCATAGATCGTTTTCTGATCCGGCATAAATTTTTGTACAATTTCCGCCTGATCATGGTTTAACCCCGCCAGGTGAAGTATTTCGTGAATCAACACAACAGCTTTTTCATCGTCACTCAAAAGAGCGGCAAACCGATCGGTAATATATACATTGTCTTTCCCGTCAAAAGTACCGTAATGCGCTCCAGCATACCTTCGCCCAACCCAGAGCAGATGATCTTCGGTTGCGGGCAGAAGATAAATCCGGGCGCCATCGACTTTTGTTTTCAGCTGATCAGTAAAATCGCTGAACTCAGTTTCGGATTTGATGTTAAGCGAACTCAACAGTTGCGCTGTCTGAGGGTTCTGAGTAAGCTGAAGGTAATTTAAACTGCCTATAATATCTCTGGCTTTATCTTTAACCGAATCAAGTTTAGCAGGCTGTGTATTCGGATACGCGGAAAACACTTTTCTTATTGAAGTGTTCAATCCGCCTTCCTGCCTATGGTTTGTCTCGTCGATATTGCCGAATGTAATATTATCGATAGAATTATATACACCGAGATCATTTGTATCCAACTGAGAATCTTTTCTTATTCCGGCAATCTCTCTACCCTCGTCCCCATACTCAATGGCGATCATATCGAATAAAATTTCTATAAAACTCTGGTATCTATCTTGTTTTTCCTTGCTCAAAGCTTTCTTGACTATACTGGTTATTTCCGGGCCCGCTTTTTGTTCTAAGTAATCGAAATCGACATTCACACCACGTAAAGAATCGATTATGAATTCCGGAATCTTCTTTCCTTCCTGAGGGCCTGTTGCCTGAAACCCAACCATAAGCGGATTTGTGCCGGCAAACATTTCATAAAGTACCATGCCGAAGGAGAAAATGTCGCTTCTTTCATCAAGCATGCCGTATAATATTTTTACGAGATCTTTTTCAAGATCTGAACTTATCTGTTCTATTTCTTGTGAACTTGGAACTTGAGAATATGTGTTGATTTTATCGAGTAGCGCAGGAATTTTCACATTTGCCAAATCAAGATACGCCGGATTCTGATTCAGATAACTCTGTGCAAAACTTGAGGTGAATATACTCCCAACATATTCTATAAAATCCACAAGTTCATCTTTTGTAGCGGACGCAGTAATATTTCTCAAAGCACTTTCCAAAGCTGGCATAGCTTTTTGAATTCCAGCCATTTCCGGTGACGCATACATAAAATCGCCTACTATAAATGAATCGGCGATTTTTGAAATCGAAACCGAACTGTCGAGTGTCATGCCGAAATCGATAATCTTCACCCCGCCAGTATCAGGAAGATAAATATTTGACGGTTTGATATCGTTATAAATCACCCCTTCGGCATGCATGAAACCGAACTGTTCCACAGCTCCGATAGCAATATTCACCATAGATTGTTTATCAAGTGTCCCCATATCAAGCTGATGACGTAATGTCGAGCCATCCATATACGGCCGGACAAGCATCGGGTTTTCCGCGCTGTTAAAATCGCCGGACTGGATTGTATCCGGATACAGTTTTTTCGACGCGCGAATATCGTTCATATGCGTCAGATACGCGTAATTCAACTCACGAGGGTTTGCGAGTAAAGTTGGAGTAACTTTATTCATTTTTATAACGACAGTCTCGCCTTTTTCGGTTTCAGCTTTATAAACAATGCCAAAAGTCCCCTCGCCAATTTTATTTAAAAATTTATAACCGCGTATGGTACCGCCTAACCCGGCGATTTTTGCCTCAAGCATACCTCCTGAAAACCTAGCGAGATTCGAAATCTCTCCGGCTAACTGAATAGCAGCCTGTTTTTGTGTCTCATTCAAATTCGGATTGGACCGGATAGACTCTATCTCCGATTGCTCATTCGCCACAAGATACCTGAAATAATCGGATACAATTTTTAAATCGGCTAAAGTATTGGCGGTTTCTACCAACCTGATGAAATCCGATTTGATTCTATCGCTAACCATACCCGGAACACGCTGATCAGGCCGTTTATTCAAAACCGATTCCGATAACACCGCCAGAGTATGCGGTGTTTTATAAACATATTCATCAAGCTCATGTTTTATAACCTGCATAAATACATTTGGATCGGATTTGGTAAACAGTTCACGAGGCAGGAACAACTCTATATGGTCATTATAGGCTAAAGTAAGAGCTCCATAACCGTATTTATCAAGTGTGTGCTGAGTTGTAAGATATACTTTTACGGGCCTTGAGTCGCCGGGTATATTCATTTGCACTTCCGACTGACCAGGTTCAAGACTATTTACAGCAACCATTAAACCTGTTAAAAACCCGAACAGATTCGCGAGCACCGTATCTTTTGCTCCTATGGCATTTAGGTTATCTATCATTTGTTGCTGATAAAATTTCATGTTATTCTGAAAAGCATCTTTTTGATAACGTATATTGAATATCATATCCTGATTAAACGGAATCTGTTGCGATATAATAGAATCAGCGATCTGACGTGCTTTTTGCGGGTCAATAAGGGATGGCATAGATACTATCTTAGTAGTTGCTACCGTCGGTAAATCCGCAAAATCTGGTTCCGATACCTGAATCTCCGATGTTGCAGGCATACCGTTCCACCTGACAGCTGTTGGTTGCGCAATCTGCAACCTGTTCTGAAAACCAGTCCAAAATTCGTCTACTTTCTCGAAATCCAAAATAGTATCATTTACATAAACCGGATCGATTAACCCGATATCTTCCTGATGTGGCGTAACAGGAACATTTCCTGCCACCATTTGCGCGACCCAATCTTTAAACCATTGCATTTGAGATACATGCCCGATAATTGTTTTTTCTTTTTCGGTGAGTTCACCAACCTTTATCTGGCTCACATCACGCAACCAATCGCGCAATTCATGTTCAACTACCGCCTGCAGTATCTTGCGAGCCATCGCCTGATCCTGAGTATCCATACTTCCTATGTACTTCAGCAGGTTCATACCAAGATACAACGTCCTTCTTTCAGTTCCTATATGCGACAGCACTTCGCCGCGATCAAACATTTCATTCTCCAGCATAACGGTTAATGTAAAATCCTCAAATAAATCGCTATACTGTGATGAGGCGATAACCTCAAGAGCGAGTTTAATCCCTTTTTGCAGATCCTGTTTTGATTTGCGGTCAACAAGCTTGTTGACAAGCATAAATGACGACATCGGCGATAAAGGTTCCGTCAACAATCCCTGCATATTTTTGACATTATTAATTAATCCGCCCTCAAATAATTTATCTATAACATTATCGGGATTCGATTCCCTAAGCTCTGACAGATCTATTCTGACGGCGTTCCCTTTTTTAATATCCGACTCTATAGATTTATCAACAAATTCCCTTGCGTGAGTGCGCGCGAGATTTTTGTTCCTGTATATATCTATTTGTCCAGTAGTTGGCGCAAACGTCGGCAGATATTTCTGAACGACACCTAATAAACCGAGAAACGCTCCGAATCCCATACCTGCCACCGTAAACAGGAAATTGACTGCCAAATCAGTTGAGCCAATATTGGTTCGAGCCATATGGGATATACTGAACCCGGCGATAGCTCCGATTAAACCGAAGAATGGAACATGAGTACTAAGATCTTGCCTTACCTCAGTTAGTTCCGATAGCGGTATTGTAAGAAATTCCTTTAGCCTGGCAATACCCGGCACCTCAAAAACAGGCCGTTTTTCAAAAACGGGTTTCATATATTTATTGTATATAAATTTCGCAGGCCGAACCGCAAGGAAATCCCACATGGTGGCGTAATACTCAACAAATGAGGCAACGAAGGTAAATATGAAGAAATTCAACCCCATCAAAGGCGCAAGAAGAGCGTATGACTTTTCACCCCATCCGGCATCTTTGCTTATAAAAAACATCGGGATAGTATACAACAAGGCAGAAACCACAAGACCGAAGACCCCTAACGGCAATACTATAGCCAACCCGTCGGTAAGTAAAAGCATAACTACAGGATATACAACAAATATAGGCAACGCAATACCCAAACCGGTATACAATACCAACGCCATTATACTGGTTTTGAGCATCCCAGGTGGCAGATTCCTGCCGTATTTGCGCAACACCTGGAATATCCCCCCTGACCATCTCCGGCTTTGTTTCCATTTATTCAGCAAGGTCTCCGGCATATCGGTTATTACGCGGAAATCTTTGCGCGCGAAAAATTTGAATTTTGTATTCGGATTCGATCTTAAAAGAGCCGATAATTCAGCGTCATCCGTCTCAAAAATCCCGGAATGTTTCTGTAATGCCCTGATTAGATAAGGTACACTGTAACCACCACCACCACCAGGCACAGATTTCGTAATAACCGAATTCAATGCTCTTAACCAGGCAAGATATGTATAATTTACCTTTTGCGTCAAACTGGTTGAGCGGAAAGGCAACGTACCGTAATGAGTTGATAGCGGAAGCATAGTGGCTACGGTTCTGTTACCTTTTTCATCAACATCACCAATTAGGTTAGCAGCATCTTTGAGTTGGCCTAAAATATCGCGCCCTTCTATCCATGAATCGCCATCGATTATGAAAAGTTTCTGCGGGAGATTTTTTATTTCGCCTTTCTGTTCAAGTGAATATAACCCCAGAATTGTTTCCCGGATTGCTCCTGTGCGATGCCCGTTTTCATCACGCAGAACCATGTTGAAATCGTAAACAGGGCTTCTCGGATCCTGATAATAATTGAGATTATCCTGAACCTCTTTTCGTTTTGCCTCAAGTTCCGCCCGTTTTCCAGAGGCTAAATCTTGCTTCATCAACTGCGCATCAATTTTAGCAAGTTCGGCGGTAAGTTTATCTATATTGTAACGCCGATTAATTTTACGAAGGAAATCGGCTGTACCATCGGTTGAAGCATCATCAACGATTAATATTTTTTCAAGGTATCCGTTAGCCTGGGCATGGCGAAGCACTTTTTCCAGCAAATCACCGTTTTCACGCGACATCAAATTGAACACAGGGTTTACGATGAAGAAATCGGAATCGAGTTTCAGTGATTTGAGCTGATCTTTATATTTTATCTGATCATCGGGAAGAACTTTAAACGATTCAAGATCTTCCACAGGAATTCGTGATGAAAATCGTTTGATATCCAGTTTATATTGATTCTGAAACGCGTCAATATCATCTATAATAACTTCGGAAACTTTTCCGGTTCCAAACAATGTTTTCAGGTTTGTCTTCTGAAGAGCCGCCGCCCGGCTTAACAGCGCCATAAATTTACCGGCAGACATTATTCCCATTCCATACAAAACATCCGAAGATATGAGAAACGGCGCCAAACCGTCGATTTCTATTTTCCAGAATTGTTTTGCCTCGCCATTGACATCCCTGACAACAGGTTTCTCTTTTTCCCGCGATTCGAGGTTGTTCCAGAACTTTTCCACATCCGCATATTTTATCGGTTTGTTCTGAAAATATACCGGATCAACACCAATATCTTCTGTATGCGCGCCTCTTACCCAATCACGGTATTCGTGTTCAAAAACTGCCTGAAGCACTTGTTTGGAAAACGATTTCTGATCCGGATCCATTTCCGCCAGATGCATCAATGTGCTGAGGTTCATATACAATGTCTTTCGTTCACCACCAACATGAGATATTGCCTCACCGCTATAAAACGCCCCATCGAAATCAAGAAGCATCGTGAACGAAAAATCTTTTATTTTATCTTTGTATTGTGATGACGAAAGAATATCGAGCGCGAGAACAAGCCCTTTGCGCATTCTCTCGAGATTTAATGGATCGGCTATAAAATCCTTCAGGTTAGTAGCCGCCATAGGAAGTTTATCCTGGGTCAAATCAAACATATACTGCAAATTGGACAAAATATTCTGAGTACTTCCTGATAGAATATCGTTTACAATATCTTCCGAAGTCCTTTTTCCGATATCCATAAGCGGTATCCGGACAGCTTTGCCGTTTTCGATATTCGCTTTTATCTCGCCGTCAACCTGATCCCTGACTTCTTTTCTGGCAAAATTCTTTGCCAACCCCAGAGTAGCGGGATATGAAGATTCTTTTATAAGATTTTCATAAATATAATTCGCGGGCCGTGCTATAACCAGATCAAAGAATGTAATCATATATTCATAAAATACCGGCAGAAACACAAGGAACAAGAAATGAAGCGTCAACATAGGAAGTAATTTAAATACATATGCTTTTTCAGTGAAGGTAGTATCTTTGCTCATAAACAAAATCGGGATAACGTAATTCAGAAATGTCAAAGCAGTAAAGAATACTCCGCCAATCACCAGATTGAATATTCCGCCTGTAGCGATTGTAGTGATCGCAAGACTCGCTACCTGAACAGCAAGAAATGTATACACAACCATACTGAACAACCCGACTCTATAAATATATTTATCCGTATTGCGCCCTTGTTCACGGAGCAAATAGAATATTGGCCCGGACCATCTGCGTGCCTGTTTCCATAATCCCTTGATTGTCTGAGGCATATCGGTTACTACACGGAACTCTTTTGTTGAGAAGAATTTAAACCGCACATTCTCATGCTGTTTCAATCTTACTGACAACTCGGCATCATCGCCTTCGAATTGTCCCGAGTGTTCATTCAACGCACGCAGAAGATATGGTGTTGAATATGCGCCTCCGCCTCCCGAAATAGTTGTCAGGGCCCTTCCGCTGACTGCCCGCATCCAAGCAAAATAAACAAAATTGACTTTCTCCATCAATTTCGCTTTTTTTAGCTCGGACATCTTGTAATAATTCGATAATGGCAAGCCGGCACCGATTATGCGTTTACCTTTTTCATCCACTGTACCGATTATCGATGCCGCGTTTTTCAGCTGATCAGCCACATTTTCGCCGTCAAGATACGAATCACCGTCTATGATAAATGCTTTTTCAGGCAACGATTTTATTTTCCCATGCTGGCTGAGCGAGTATAATCCGAGCATCAGGTCTTTTATTGCGCCTGTTCTTCTGGCATTCTTATCTCGCAAAACCATATTGAAATCAAAGACAGGGCTCGAAGGGTTTCGGTAATATTCGATTTTATCCTGTATCTCGGCTTTTCTGCTTTCCAGTTCCGCTTTTTTAACTTCCGATAACCCTGGCTGAGCAAGCATTTTTAACACTGAATCAAGCTGAACCTGCAATTGATCGAGATTGTATTTTCGGTTGAATTTCTTCAGTACATCCTGCGTACCATCTTTGGAAGCATCGTCCACAAACACAACTTTATCAAGATACCCTTTTTCATACGCGTGACGAATTATTTTCTCCATCAAATCAGGATCATCGCGAGACACCAGATTATAAACCGGTGC
>CAYVGJ010000001.1:116454-141898 GCA_964451165.1 uncultured bacterium | reverse complement strand
ATCTGCAGGTATTCGTTATCCGATCCATCAGTTTTTATTGTTTCTTCGCTTTGCCGTTTTTCCAACTGGTTCCAGAAATCATTTACATCAGAAAATTTTATTTTCTTGCCTTGATATAAAACCGGATCTACAAAACCTATATCATTTTTATGCTCACCACGTTTCCAATCCCTGTATTCATGTTCAAAAACAGCTTCGAGTATCCGCTTTGCCTTATCCCTGTCTTCATTCTCTTTTTCTCCAGCATGAATAAGGGGTGTCAGATTCATATAAATTGTTTTTCGCTCACCTCCGACATGTGATAATGCCTCACCACTATGAAACGCGCCGTCCGTATCAAGTAAAAGGGTAAATGTGAAATCCGCGAATTTTTCTTTATACTTGGAACTTTTCAATACATCGAGAGCGAGAATTAATCCTTCTTTAAGCTGTAGACTTCGAATAGGATCAGTAATAATTGAGGCTAAATTCTGTTTTGCCCGATTGATATTCTCTTGCGGAATATCCAGAAACTTCTGTAGATTAGCTACTACCTCTTCCGGTGATGCGTTAAAGATCGCATTAACAATATCATTTGAGGATTTATCCATAATTTCTGCGAGACCAACTCGGATCGCCTTGCCGGACTCAATATTGTTTCGTATTTCCTCATCGATAGTTGACTGAACTTTTTTTCGTGCAAGGTTCTTGTTTACCGGCATAAACCTTGCACCAATATATCGTTGTATATCGTCTGTGCTGACAGCCATACCAGTACTGTTCATCAAACCACCGACCATTATTATGGCGAAAGTGGTTATACCGGCAAATGTACCCGCAATCAATTGAGTTAAAAAATTACCCGATTGATAATACGTACTCCCGAATCCAAACAACAATGACATGGCAAAAGCTATTTTAGCCAACGCAGGTATTTCGTTCGCTCTGCGTACTACATTATTCTTCAGAATATTATATTTTATTCGTAAATCGAATGTTAATCCATCCCACTCAGAAACCAAACGGCGGTTGAATTTCCCAAACGCAGGTTTTATATAATACTTAAACGGACGCGATACCGCGAAATCCCACACCGTTAAATAATATTCGTAAAACGATGTGATCATCGTAAACACAATGAAATTCACACCCATTATCGGCGCTATCAACGAATACGCCTTCTCTCCCCATGTAGAGTCTTTGCTCAAAAATACCATCGGAATCATATATAATAAATAAGATACTATTGCTCCAAAAATACCAAGCGGTATGAATAAACTCAAATCTGTTAACGCCATCGTAATTAGCGGATAAACAACACATATCGGCAACGCTATGCCAAGACCGGTATAAGCTATCAGTGAGAAAATAACCATCTTAGCCATTCCGGGCGGAAGGTTCTTCCCGTATTTTCGCAACACCTGGAACATACCCCCTGACCATCGCCGGCTCTGATTCCATTTATTCTTCAATGTCTCAGGCATATCTGTTATTACACGGAAATCTTTGCGCGCAAAAAACTTGAACTTAGTATGCTTATTCTCGCGCAGAAGCGCAGACAATTCACCGTCATCCGTCTCAAACACTCCCGAATGTTTCTGCAACGCACGCACAAGATACGGCACACTGTATCCACCACCTCCACCGGGTACTGATTTCGTAATAACAGAATTCAATGCCCTCAACCATGCCAAATACGTGTAATTTACTTTCTGCGTTAAATTGGTTTTCCAGAATGGAAGCGCTCCGTAATGGGTTGATAACGGTAACATCGTAGCAACAACCCGGTTACCGTCTTTATCTACTGTACCTATCAGGCTCGAAGCATCTTTCAGCTGGCCGAGAATATCACGGCCCTCAATCCAGGAATCGCCGTCTATAATAAACAATTTCTCCGGCAGTTTCTTTATCTCGCCTCTCTGTTCTAATGAATACAATCCAAGTATCGTCTCACGGATCGCCCCGGTCCGGTGCCCGTTCTCATCTCGCAATATGAGGTTAAAATCATATTTCTTCTTCAAATCGATCAATAAATCGCGCGTGCCGTCGGTTGAGGCGTCATCTACTATCAATAGTTTATCGAGATACCCGTTCTCAGCAGCGTGGCGGATCACTTTCTCCAGCAAATCTCCGTTCTCTCTGGACATCAAATTGAATACGGGATTGACTATAAAGAAATCAGAACTTAGGTTAAGCGCCTTAAGCTGGTCTTTGTATTTTATCTGGTCGTCATTTAAAATCTTAAACTCGTCAAGGTCTCCTACAGGCACAACTTCAGAGAACCTTTTCAAATCAATTTTATATTTTGACTGGAATGTATCGAGGTTATCTATTAATACTTCAGATACTTTGTTCTCTCCGAACAGTTTATTTAAATTCTTCTTCTCCAGAGCAGCGGCACGGCTAAGCAATGCCATGAATTTACCCGCACTCATTATACCAAGTTCACTTAACACTTTCGCGGATACATCAAACGGAGCCAAATCGCCGGTTTTCACTCGCCAGTACTGCTGGTCAACTCCATCTACCTGTCTTACAACAAGTTGTTCCTTGTCGCGATTCTGCAGGCCAACCCAGAACTTTTCAACATCACTGAACTTTATTGGCGTATTCTGGAAATACACAGGATCGGTTACGCCTATATCATCCTTATGACCGGAGCGTTCCCAATCTCGGTATTCGTGCTCGAATACCGCCTGCAATACGCGTTTTGCCATCGACCTGTCTTCAAAACTCATCTCCGACGCATAAATCAGCGTGCTTAAATTCATATACAATGTACGTTTTTCTCCGCCAACATGCGCAAGCGCTTCGCCGCTATAAAACGCGCCGTCGTAATCAAGAAGCATCGTGAACGTAAAATTCTTGAAACTATCTGCGTAATTTGAGGATCCCAAAACGTCCAGAGCTAACACAAGGGCGTTCTTGACACGATTCCTGCCGAGTTCATCCGATATCATATTCTTCAGTGTGGTTTGAGCGGAACTCTGTTTATCCGAAGGAATCGCGAACAGGTTCTGCAGGTTTGATATAACCTGGTCTATCGATCCTTCAAACAGATCGTTTACTATCTCGTCCGATGTCCTTGTTTTCAAATCCGATAACGATATCCTGACGGCATTGCCGGACTCAATATTATTGCGTATTTCCTCATCAATATTTGACTGAACATCTTTTCGCGCAAGGTTCTTGTTCGGTTTTTGCGTATCTGAAGGACCAACCCCAAGAATATCGGAGAATTTGATATCTTTTGATTTACCGTCAAATCGATTTATAAAAATATCGGTTGATATGTTATACTGGCTTGCAATTAAAGTATTTAAATAATCTAATACAATATTCCGCAGTTGCTGGTTATTAGCAATGAAACTTTTTAGCCCGGCGACAGAATCATCAAACGATTGCTGATCGAAAAAATCCGGTTTTGAGTTTGCCATGAACAAAACGTTATTCAAAATATTTTTAAGGTTATTAAATTCTGATGAATTAAGGTTACTAACCAACTGCACCGGATTGATAAAGTTTTCCTGGCTCAACATAAACGATAAATCAATAATGATTTGCGCGATATTATATCCTGTCTTTTGCTCAAATAATTCCAAAAACGCCTTTAGATCAAGTGGAGATCCGATACTGTGGGAAACCTGAGCAACGATTTCCTCAAGAGCAATAAATTGATTCGCGCCCATAGGAACCGATCCGATTAAATTCAATAAAGAATTGAGCATCTCGTCGGCTACCTGTTTTTCAACAGGTTCTTTTGAAGCCATTTTTGAGGCGATTTCTTTTATCTGATCTTTCTGCTCATTATTTAATAATGTATTCCTGTGAAACATCGAGAAGAAATCAAACAATGACTCGAAATCACGTATAAACGCGAATGGAGGATTTCCAGTGTTTTCCTCAACTAATGCCTCAATATCCGAATATTTCTTGCCGGACAATTCAATAACAGCCTCAAGTACTGAAACCCGTTTTTCAGACGGCAATGAGAAAAACAGATTTATAAACTCATTGACAAAATCAACCGAATTGAAATCAGACTCGCCTTTTATTTGGGACACAAGAGAAATTATTGAATTTTTCTGGTCAGGAGTAAATTTATCAAGAATATTTGGTTTCTGTTCTGCAGAAACAATTAATGAGGCATTACCGTCTAATCGGAGTTTATCGAGAAACCGCATAACCGCCATAGCTCCCATGACGTCTGCACCCTCTACATCTCGCATTGATACCGAAAACGGATTATTCTCGGCGCCCACGTTAAACCCGCCAAACCGCGCGATCATCTCATAATCGTTACCGACTGGCGATACAGAATCGCCGAATTTCGCTATTTGTTTCGGTGACAACCCTAACCTTGAAGCGAAATTATCCACAGCCGTTCCCTTGTTGGAATAAACCAGCGCAGTTAATCCCTGAGCATGTCTCTTTAAACTGATTCCTTCCTGATCAAGATAACTCTTCAACTCTTTGTTTGATTCGATAAATTGTTTAAAATCAGCGATATCCTGATTTACAAGCAGGGTAAATTTTCCAAACGATGTTGCTTCAAGAGTGAATTTGTCTTTTAGATCCTGTTTCACTTTATTTATGATTGAACTGAATTTATTGGGATCTAAACCTATATTATTTGCCGGTTCCGTAACCTTTATACCGTAAGCGCCGTTATCCACAAACAAATAAAGGTTGGGTGATATTAAATCTTCAAGTTCCCTGATAGCAAGATCCATATTCCTGCCTGTAATTATGGCTACCGGTACACCTTTATCCAATAGATTCTTCAACCTTGCCTTCATTTCCGGCGATATACTTTTGCCTTCAGGAGCAAGAGTACCATCCAAATCGAAAACAGCCGCTTTATACCTGTTTTCCAGAACAGCGTTGCGGTAATCCTCGATTAACTTGTTAAAAGCTTGTTCACCTATACCCTGTTTGAGATTATCAATATCGGTTAACGAGATATCCAACACATTGCCGTTATTTATTTTGTTTTTGATAAGAATATAAAGAGATACCGGATCCGATTTCGTGGATGAGAGTTCATCCACAGTATTTAGTTCAAGTTCAATACCACGGGCAGTGTTATTCAGGTTTATTAACACAGATTTCTGATCAGGGGTAAGCAATCCCGCAGATACTTCAAAGATTGTATTCAGTTCGGCTTGTGTAAATGTTTGCCCTCCTGATATAATTTTGTTTGTTATCTCTTCAAAGTTTGCCGGAGAAAAATTAAAATCCTTTGAGACCTCTCCGTTACGAAATTTCGCTTCGCGAATAACAAGTAACTGAGCCAAAAAGGCGTTTATACCGGCGGCTCCGTGATAATCAAGAAGCTGTTTTTGAGTCATTCCCGGTTCAAGTATTATGTCTCCGGTTTTATATAAGACAGAACCGTTTTTGGTACCGGAATATTCTTCCATTTTTCCCAACACTTCGATAATTTCCGCGTTTTTATCATCGGATTGGCGGTACGCCCAATCAGGACCGGCTCTAAGTTTACTCGTATTATAAAGATACGAACTCACTTCTATCGACGGATCAGATATGGACAGCATTCCTATAAACAGCAAATTAGCCAAACCTTTATGGCCGATATCAATTAACCGAACAGCAGATATACCTTCTTTATCTATACCGGTGTAATCACGCAGTACAGGACCAAGTGTTTGCTGAGCATTAATTATATCACTCTTTAATTTGTCAACTATTTGCTGAGGCGATATGGATGTCTGCCTGCCGGTTTTCGGATCGTAAACATCTAAACTTTCAAGGAACAGCCCCATCTGCTGTAACTGTGCAAGCGGATTCTCCTGCGTATACAGTGCACGGTAAGCATTTATAAATATGGGCAGTATCTCGTGCGCCGAATTCTGCATATTGCCGTTAGGCAATTTATAAGGATCTGATGCGTTAAGCTGTTTTTCAATTTCATCCAAAATCCGCGCCACGGTTTCCCTGATTGTCGGCACATGTTCCTCAAGAAAAACTCTACCTGCCGGCAGAAGATGCGCGTTCCGATCTGGATTTATCGCTTTCTGGTAAAGATAGAATATATCGCCGTCACGGGTTAGGTATATCGGCGTAACATTTTGCCCGGGAAGTTTATTCAGGACTTCGTCCATAAAATCACCTATCTGCTCAGCCGCTTTCTGGGCAGTATCGAAATCCGCTATTCCTTTCTGGTATTCCTTCAGTACTCCGGCATAATTTGGATATAACTGCGATGTCTTCTCAACTCTCAGGCGGATAAGCTCTTTCATATCGGCATCGGTAAAAACCTCGATACCAACAAGCGAATCCGCAAGCAATGCCAGTTCGTTCTCTATATCCCGCTGATCTTTAAGCTGATCCATTGATTTTGGTACTGTAAACATAGCCATAGCCATAGCCGTTAAAGGTATATTTTTTCCGTCGTTGGCTTTTGAATCAATCATGCTATTTAAATCTTTTATTAGTTGATCAACGGAAATATCAGGCGCAAAAGCGGATATTATATTCCTTATTTTTAATATATCCTGAGACCCGACATTATTCATGGCGAGATAAATCTCAGCGAATTTAACTGAATCGTTATCAGCTACTTTTTGTATGAATGAATTCAAATCATGTATTAATATCTGGTTAGCCACAGAATCAATCTTATCGGCAATAAACTCAATAACCTCTTGTGGTTGTGACTGATCAAGAGAAAGCGCCCTGCTCAAATTAGCCATAAATTGAGCTGGTGATTCAGTCCCAAGCCGATTGAGCAATTCTGATGAAATCAATACCAGAGGCATTCCATCAACATGGTATGTATAAAATTCTTTATTTTCGCCTTGTATTTTACGTATCAGTTTTTCCTCAATCGTATTGGCTTCATGCCTCATCGATTTGTCCCTGGCGGCTACAGGTAACCGGGTATTAAGTTGTTCAATAATACCTTGTACATCATCGTTATTTTCTTGCGGAGCAAGAATATAATTATCCAAAAACTTGTTGAGGTCATTCTGAAGGTTTTGAAAATCGATGGTTGTCGCGGAAAGATTCGCTATTTTCGTAAACTTTCCGAAATTCGGCAAGAATATATCAATGGATTCCTTGCAGATTCTTATATAATCCAGGCCTCCTTCAGGATCAGCCTGTACAATCGCTTCTAATATCCAGTCCATTTTGAAATTCTGTTCGAATATACCTGCGAAATCTTTACCTTCGATATTACGGTATATCGTTTGAGTGAACAACATCTGAAAAAATCTCAACAGGTAAAACGGCTTATCTATTTTTGCCATGAGACCGATATCTATTACAGTGGAATGTATGCCGGCATCAGTTTCACTGACAATTACATTCTCCATTTTCTGGTCAGACATCATCCATTTAAAATCAAGATTTTTCGCTATAAAATACATTGATTGAGCCATCGAACTTACAGCCGCTTTTATACGGTTTATATACTGTTCATCGGATTCACCGGCCCGTTTCTCCATAAACCCTTTACCGCGTTCATCAAGAAAATCCGTTCCCTCAACAAATGATTCGGTAAAGAAATACATTCCATACTCATTAACCAGCCTGCCTTGATTAGGCACAACATTGAACTGTAATGAGTCGCCATATGATAAAATTAAATTATTTACTTCTTCCTGGAAATCATACTCTTCTTTTCTGCGTGTTTTTAAAATAAATGCATAATTATTGCCGTTTACGTTAATAGTTACTTTGTATGCCTGTTTATAATGACCCTGAGAAAGATAATCGACAGTTATATTTTGTATTTTGCTGTCGTCAATACCCTTTAATCCATATACGATAAACAGCATTTCCTGAATTATATTTGTATTTTTAAGAAAACCATTCAATTCACGCACTACTTGCGGCCACCGGTCTTCCCCCATTTCGTAGAAATCACCCTTATTTTTATTCACCTGAATTTGCCAGCCTGCCCTGGCATTTTCATCGGGTACAGCACCAATCAATGAATCCAATTTTTTATATAAATTACTCAAATACTTATCTATATTTTGTTTAACAACAGCATCTTTTGAATTAACTGCCCACCATGTGAGTTCTCTTCGGACTGCCAGAAAATCATCCGGATTAGTAAAATCTAATATAGATAAGTTCATCAGCAATTCAACTACCTGCGCCGAGTCAACTCCGGTCAATTCTTGGACTTTGAATCCCGCGAGATTCTCCATAATCTGCGAAATTTTAAGCGAGCTCCCCATCCATTCGATAATCGCGTTCTTTAACTTTTCCTGATAAGCTGTATATTTAACTAAAATATCCGCACCAAGATATTTATTTACGATTTCGCTATGGCGTGCCCGATTTTCTGTAAGCAGTTTCCACAACTTATTTTTATCGAATCTATTCAGCCTTTCGCTGTGATACGGCGTAACGCCTTTCTGCCCGAACAAAGCCACTTCTTCAGCCGCGGCGAGAATATGAGCAATCATCTTAATCTCTGATGCGCTCAGCGACGGATCGATTGAGGAGAGGTTATTCATCCAGTGAACTTCCCGTAACTCATGGTATATTGCCTCACGGGAAACAAGGGATACGTTAAAATCTTCTCTGACAACAATAACAAGGTTATTTGAGTTATCGTAAAAATGATAAGCCCCGAGACCTGCAGGCATATCTATGTTATCCACAATCAGTTTCGCCTGAACAACCTGGCCTTCGATGCGAATATTCGCGATTTTTGCGGTTCCTGCCAACTCATCCCATTTAGCGCGTATATTTCCGGGCACGATTGCGGCGTCTTCGTCACCGATATCTTTTAGGGCGCCTTCTTTATCATCCGTATCGGATTTCTCTTTGTTCTTTTTCTCCCGTTGAGATTCATCTCTGCCGGCAATAAACCCTTCATCATTGAGGTCGGTAAGAAGTTTCTGAACGTCATCAGCATCCTGTTGGAGTTCCTGCATTCTATCAGGCGAAAACGCATCTCTTCTGACTTCCGCAATACCATCTTGCTCGAATATCAGTTTCCCATCGGAATGTATATAAGATATCGCGCCGTTTGTATGCAGGGCGATGAGAATCAAATTGTTCTGTTCACTCAATTTGATTTCCCTGACGTTAGTCAATCCCAAATCACCAATTCTGAAATCTTTAAACTGAACATCAACCTGATTGTTTTCAACCGCACGAACAGAAAAATACGGGTTGCTTTCAGGAACATTTATGACAATACCTGGTCCATCAACAGGAGCGGCTGGAGTTTCCCGCACAACCGGAGCCTGCGGTAAATCTACAGGTTGCTGAACTGGCGATTGAAGGATATCATCAGATACCTGATCTGACAATTTCTGTATTTCTTCCTGAGCATTTATCTTATCGCCCAAAGTAGGCGGAGTCTGATCGGCAAGGCTGATATCGAGGATTTTACCCTGTCCGAGTACACTGGTAAAATCAAACTTGTAAAGTTTCTGGTCAACAACCATCGTGGATTTTAAATCAGATGGCGGATTCTGAAAAAACTGGAACCAAAATCTTTGCGGTATACCGTTTTCTATATGTATTTCATTTATACCCGCGCGGATAAAATACTCTTTAAGTTGGGCAGGCATTGAATCCATATCATTTTTAACATTCCAGGTAAACCTCGACTCTTTCGCCGATTCAACCAGCTTTGCCGATAAAGGAACAACAGGACTCAACTTGATATGCTCACTATCAATGAATTCTATCAACCCCAGATTTGCCATCCGGTTAATAATCGCATCTGAATTTAAATCGGATACAGATAGCGAATGCGCCTTCAGATCGGCTAAAAACTGTTGGTCAAGCGGTTTTAATTTTTCCGGCGATTGCTGGTTTAATCGCTGAATCAGTGAATCTATGAAAGATACCGGAATCACATCTGAAGGTGTTATCAGCTTCACAAAAGCCGATATAGACCGATCAGTCTTTTCTCTGAGCAACGCGATAGTATCTTTGTACGATTCGCCGTCGAGAATATTAAGCGATTTGCCGTTTATGCTCGCGGTAAACAGAGGGTTGAGCCCTTCCATGTCCTGTTTGCTTAACTCAGTGAATACAAAAGGTTTATTGCCGATTATCAAAGAAACGCTGAGCCCGCCTGTTTCAGAAGGTGTTACCTGCAACCGTGTCAGATCTTTGAACTCGCCTTTAGCCCAGCCGGATAAAAAGAAATTGTTCACGATTTTAGCAAAACTATCGATCGACTCCTGCGAATTAACCAGATCTTTATCTGAACTGGCAAACTTGTATACCGCGTAAGCTACCATCAACCCTTTTAGTTCAGCTTTAAAACTCTGCGCTCCTTTAGAATCAAGTAACGGCGGATCACCGAGTTTTGAGGCGACAGCCAAAGTGCTTGTCTGTTCAAGCAAATTCTCAAGTCTCTGCTCAAAAGGCGATTTCTCGTTCATCAGCATCGATATATATACTTTTTTATCATCGCTCTGATGAATCACAGGCGATACAACATAATATGATATCCCTTTTTCTTTGAGGAGTTTCATCATCCCTTCAGTATGAAACCCGCCGGTTACAAGCACTCCTTTTGAACTCCCCTCAAGCTCCATCTCCGCAAGCAGATTATCTACAAGATACTTATCGCGCTGTTTGGAATATGTATAGAAATCCTCAAGCAAAGGAAGGCTGTTATCCACAAGATTTATATTGGAATCAATAAAATACATAAACTGATATTGATTGGCGTATTTCTCTATGAAAGAAGTAATCCTGCCGGTTTTGAAATCCTCTTTATGCTCAATATAATATTTCAGGTCTTTTGGCGAGAGTTTCAAATCGAAAAAATTTTCCAGTATATTGACTATTTTGGTAAACTTATCGAGATCAGCCTGCCCTTCTTTCACATACAGTTTTTTCTTTATTTCCGATAATATATCGCCGGATTCATCAAACAATTCCTGCATATCTATTTTTTCATATAAATTCAGATATTCTAAATATTTATGAAATTCTTTATATTCGGATAAATCCACATTGTTTGCAGACGCTGTATTTAGAATTTGCTGATGAAAATCCTGAGGTTTAACCTGCTCAAGTTTGTAGCCGAGATTGAGCTGGAGTATTTCGTTGCCTTTCTCTTTGGGGAGTTTATCCACAAGCAGATCAACAATCCGGGCACGCTCTTTGTTCACCGTTTCGAAATCTATTTTTTTCTCGAGGTCATGCGCTTTGAGCATAAGGTTATAATTCTCAAACAGCCACATATCGATCTCGTATTTCTTGATATATTTATTGAGGTAATTGCTGAAATTATAAAAATTAATTTTCTCTTCAAGATAATCGGTGTAAACTTTGTCTATATCGGCAAGATCTCCGTCAAAAAGGTAGGTCTTTATTTTCTTGAGGATTCCGTTAAGGCTCTGGCAGTATTGTTTCGCGGTTTTTCGGACATCAAGCGACCTTATCAACGCCTGATAATTTTTCAGGTACAATTGTTTATCTTCAACACCAATCAATTTCGCGTCGTTATCATTATAATTCAAAACAAAATATTCTGAGCCTGAAAGCATTCCGTTTTTAACAAAATATTTTGACACTTCCTTTATCGCATCTTTATCGGGAAATGATATGATGTCATCATACTTGAGTTTGCCTTCGGCTCCTTCAAGGCCGATGATATCAAACCCCTGGCCGGATAATTGTTTCAATATACTGCAGATATTATCCTGAGCGTCAAAGTTACAGTGCGCGTCTTTTATGTGGATAACCACTTTATCGCCGGTACCTTTGTATTGCTCAAGTATCCTACCGTTGAATCTGGAGACATTTACTTCGTCATCCCCATACGATAGATTTGTACTGTATATCATTGTCTCTATCAGAAGTAATGATACAGTACGTATCCAGAACCGATGTTTTTGCCTGGAAAACATGTTTATTGTTCCTCCTTATGAAAATTTTAAAATATATCGTTGATTATATAACACCAAAATGGTTATAAACATAACTGAATACAAAAAAACCACTCTAATGATTAAGTTAAAAATTAATCATTATATTAACGTCAAAGTTGATTGTTTTATATATAATAAAATCCTTTTAAATTATTCTCTTTTATATAATAATTTTACCATTTTTTACATTTTTATTCAATGATATCGATTTGATATGGAGATTGATGAACAGATGACAAATTTTAACAAGAAAAAATTTAAAACAATTAAGAGGAAAATTCGCTATTTTTTCTTATATTATATCCTCAAATTCATATTAAAAACCGCAAAATATATGCCTGAATGTATTGTATACAAATTCTGCGAGTGTGGGGCACTTTTATTTTTTTATTCATCAAAAAAAATGCGCGAAATCACGTTGAATAATTTAAATAAAGCTTTCGGTGAAAAACCGGATAATTTCAATATCGCCAAAAACACTTTCCTGAATATCGGCAGAAATACCGCCGAAATGGCAATGTGGGGCAAATATAACAAAAAAAAACTGCTTCAATGTATATCCATCAAAGGGATTGAGCATTTAACAAACGCACTTGAAAAAAATAAGGGTGTAATGATCCTCACCGCTCACTGCGGTAACTGGGAATTTGTAAACGCCTATTTTTTCGCGCGCGGATATACCGGTAAAATCCTAGCCCGAAGAATGCACGACGAACGGATAGAAAAACTTTTAAAAGAAATGCGCGAATTTACAGGTAGCGAAATAATCGACAGGGACTCATTTTCACGCGATATATTTAAAACATTAAAAGCAAATGGAATGATCGGCATGCTCGCTGATCAGGATATAAAAAACCTAAAAAGTGTTTTCGTAAACTTTTTCGGGCATCCGGCATATACTCCGGTTTCACCGGTAATGATAGCATTAACATCCGGTTGCGCGGTTCTGCCCACATTTATCTCAAGAGATGAAAAATGCAAATATAAACACAAAATGATTATACATCCGGAATTAGAATTTATTAAAAACAGGAAAGATCCTGAAGCAATAATAAAAAATACTCAGTTATGGAGCGACTGTGTCGAAAATCATATTAGAAAATACCCCGACCAATGGGTATGGTTTCACAGACGATGGAAAACCACACCAGAAAAACTTAAAGAAAGAGAAAAGGAATCCGCCGAATGAAAAAAATTGTAGTTCTCACTGCAGTCGGATCGGATAAACCGGGTATTGTCGCCGGAGTAACCGGAAAATTATATGAACTCGGTTGCAACCTTGAGGAAACAAGCATGACCCGCCTTCGCAACGAGTTCGCCATGATTATGCTTATATCAATACCTGACCCTATGACCACAAACAAGCTCCAAGAAGAATTGACGCTCATAACGAAAAAACTCGGGTTATCTATAAATTTAAGGGAATTATCGGATAAAGATATTAATCAGGCATATTCCACAGGAAAACCAAACCATATTTTAACCGTCTACGGTATCGACAAACCGGGAATTGTATATAATATAGCTCAAATACTGGCACAAAAACAAATCAATATTACCGATCTCCAAACCCAAACAACCACATCAGCCAAAAGAGACCTTTACGCATTGATACTTGAAATCTTTGTGCCAGAAAAAATAAATACCGCTGAATTAAAATCCGAAATCGGGGAAATATGCGAAAAACTTTCCGTCGATTATTCGCTCGATATTATTCACGAATACGAAGAGATGTAACTCTATGCCCGTTCAGGAAATAAAAGTATATCCCAATCCTGTTCTCAAACAAGTTTGTAAGGCTGTAACAAATCCGCCTTCAATCATAAAAACGATTATTGATGATCTCATCGATACGCTCCGGATTTCACCCGGATGCGTAGGTATCGCCGCACCTCAGATAGGATATTTATGGCGAGTAATCGCTATAGACGCTCAAGCGGGGAAAAAACCGAAAAACGACAGCTCTTACCATGGCAAACTTATATGCCTGAACCCGCAAATAGAAACGAAATCAGGTTCTATTTTGTTCCGAGAAGGATGTTTGAGCATCCCCGAATTTACCGGCAACGTTATCCGCGCGGAAAAAATCACAGTTAATTATCTCGACACAAATTTAAACCCGCAGACCATCGAATGCCATGGATTTGAAGCGGTGATTTTCCAGCACGAAATCGATCATCTTGACGGAATCCTGTTTCTCGACAGAGTCCAATCGCTGAAAAGAGACATTTTCCGCCGCAAAATTTTTCTTCCACCAAAAAAATAATTTACCCGCACAAATCAATCAGGGATACATGGGAGGCAGATTAAGCCCCAGCTTCTCATCCAACCCGAACAACACATTCATACACTGAACTGCCGACCCTGCCTGCCCTTTAACCAGATTATCTATATGCGAAATTACAAGAAGTAATGAAGATTCCACATCAACCTTAACAGTAAGATAACAGAAGTTCGTACCACGCACCCAGGACGTCGATACCGTTTCATCAGGCGTAAACACCCGCACAAAAGGTTCGTTTTTATAAAATTCACGGTACGATTCGAGAATTGTATCTTTAGTTACGCCGGGCTTGATTTTCGCATAAAGCGTAGACATTATTCCCCTGCACAGCGGCACTACCTGCGGAGTAAATACAAGGGAAACATCCCGTTTTCCTACAAGCTGAAGTTCTCTTTTTATCTCAAATACATGCTGATGCCCGGATAGTTTGTACGCGTTCATATTATCGTAGCGCGACGGATAATGAAACCCGGCAGAAGGTTTTTTGCCCGCGCCTGAAACACCTGTTTTACAATCACAGATGAATGTATCGTGAGTAACCAGATCATATTTTACAGCCGGCGCAAACCCCAGTATACAACTTGTGGCAAAACAACCCGGATTACCGACTATATTCACTTTCTTTAATTCATCCCTGTGCAGTTCGGCCATTCCGTACATCGAATCAGCAAGAAGATCCGGCGATTTATGATCCGGATCGCGCCCGATAGTTTTGGCGTAAAGAGAATAATCATGGCTGTTATTGAAACGGAAATCCCCGCTGAAATCGATCACCTTTATCCCTTTTTCAAGGTATGGTTTCGCCCCTCCCATACCCACACCGTCTGGAGTAGCGAAAAACACAACATCCACGTCCTCAAAATTCTTCGGATCGTCCGGTGAAGTTATTATCAGATCGTAATATTCTTTCAGATGCGCAAGCACAAAACTGATCGGTTTACCAACATCAGCCACATCAATAACACCCGTTACCCGCGCCTGGGGATGACGCGCAAGCAATTCAAGCAAACCCGATCCACCGTACCCGCCTGCACCAATAATTTTAACTTTAACCATTTTATCCTCCGGAAATTCAAATTGTGTTAAATAAAAAAACGGGCGCTATTTTATGATTATTTATGAAAAATTTAAACATTTTTCATCATTGCAGAAGATTTTTGTATCATTTATGCGCCAATACCATGTCGATAATCTCAGACGCGTTTACCATCCTGACATTATTTTTTTTAAAATCCTCGATAGTTTCCCGAACTGTATCATCAGATATGCCGGCGCACGCGTCCATTACCACATTCACGGAAAATCCTTCTTTTGCTGCGTCAATAGCAGAATACCTTACACAATAATCCGTTGCCAGCCCGGCAATATAGACAGAATAAATATTTTCGGATTTCAGAAGATCACCAAGCCCGGTTTTATCGAATACACTATATTGTTCAAGCCCGGGATTAGTCCCTTTTTTAAGAAAAACCGCATTTTCATCGACGATCAGGTAATTATGAATTTGCACTCCATAAGTGTTCATAACACAATGCTGAGGCCATGATTTGTCCTTAAATTCAGGAGATTTAGAGAAACTTATGTGGTTTTCCGGATGGCAATCCTGTGTATAGACTATTTTACAAAAAAGCGGTACCAGCGAATTGATTACAGGAATAATGTTTTCCGCACCGTATATTTCCAAAGGGCCTCCGGTACAAAAATCGTTCTGCACATCCACAATAATTAACGCGGAATCTGAAATTGATTTCATAATTCACCTCACTTCGCATCAAACATGGATATAATTTTTTTTAATCGATGAACATATGTATGTTCTTCAAGAACCCTTCTTCTTGCCCGTTGCGATATCTCATTTCGCTCTTTGTCATTTTTCAAAAAATATGTGGCTTTTTGAATTAGATCACCCATTGTACGAAAACAGATCAATTCCCTGTCTATTTCAAAAAACTGTTCCGCTTCCGGGCGGTAATCCGATAGAAGAAACCCTCCGCAGGCAGGTATCTCAAAGGCCCTGTGCGAATAAGAATTTCTAAGTTGAGGTACGGTAATATTTAAATTTATCCTGCTTGAGGAATATAAAACCGGCAGATCGATTCTGTTATCTATCCGTCCGCGGTAAACACCGTGTTTTTTTTCGGTAATTTTTCGCCAGCCCTCGTCACCATACAAATGCGGTTCGAACTCAAGCGACGCCTCAATTATCCGCATCCGGTAAACCGTGCGTGAATAATTCTGCAAAAACAGTTCGAAATCCCGAAATTTAGCTGGATCATCAAGCCTGAAATCTACACCTTTTTCTCTATTTATTTCGGAAATAATATCGCAAAGAGGTATCCACGGAGATTCACATACTTTATCCGCAATATAATTGACAAACCGTATCTTTGATTCGGAATCAAAATTAAGTTCCGGCAAATCAATCAGAGAAGACCCCGCAAAACTTATATCGCAAATAAATTTTTCATTTTCTTTTCGCGGATAAAAAACATCCGGATTTGCCGCCAGAGGCATATAATAAGCATGTCTGAACCCAGCACGTTTAAGCTCATCCACATATGTTTTGTCCCAAACAAAAATATGATAATAATCGGATATGAAACTTTCATTCAACCAGTTGAACGGATTATCGAAAAACCACGAGATATATGGAATTTCATATTTACTAAGATCGTCAACCTTTAAACCGATCGCGTCAAGCAGAAATATAAAATCAGGCCTGTTAGCCGATATCTCTTTACTAAGAAAATACCTCGATCCCTTCGCCGATGTATGCAGCAGACGAACACTGTGCCCAAGCTTATGCAATGCCCAAACTACATCCTGCAGTATATAAGGCCAACCGGTTCCACGGGTTCCCACCATCATGAGAAACTTATATTTTTTGGCGCGGATTTCCGGTTGTGGATTTCTTCTTCGCTCGCATATCACCCGCAACCGGGCTTCAGCAATCGAATAATATTGCGGATCCAAAAGAGTGCTCCGCTCATCTTTTATTATATATAGAGAATCTACCGGAAAATAATATTGTGCAAACTCCTCATCAAAACACGATTCATCAGCACCTATAATGAATTTAACCTGCCACCCCTCAATTATCGATGAAATATCGTGCTTATTTATTATTTTATAAAATAAACCCGGTTCTTTTTCTATAATCAGAATTGTCGTAGTAGGCTGAACCTTTTTATACAGTTCCAGAAGGAAATCAGCATCCGGCAACCCAAAAAGAGCAACAAAATTTGAGTCGGCGAGTTTAGTCGCGTTTATTTCCGGTGGATGAGCGGATTCCACAGGAATGATATCCCGCATCGTACTGATATTGATCATTCCTGCGATACGCGGATACTCATATAGAACAGTCTTGAAATTCTTATCAAATATTGGATTGTTCAAATTCTACCTTTTTCAAAAAACCATTTTAATTTTTGAAAATGAATTTGATCGATTTTGATTTTACCAGTCCCAACCTGTCTTCAGCGGTAACCTCGAGTATATTTTTGCCGTTATTTAGAGGTTCGTCAACTTTATAAACCAGCCTGTTTGTCTCGGTATTATATTCAGCTGGTACACTTTTCCCATTTATCTTCATATCGAGTTTTTTATACGAAAGCCCAACACCAAGGTCATCGACTTTGCATACGATATCCGTATTTATCTGCACAACATCGCCGGATTGCTTCGGATACACAAATCTCACTATCGGCGGGTCGGTATCCGCGAAAACAGCAAAAGTTGACAAATGGTCGACTCGAGCGACAACAATATTTTCACGCGAGGAAGTAAGCGGATAATTAAGTTTCCATTTATTATCTATATACTCAAATATCGCCATTTTCCCTTTTACTTTTGAAACATCATCTATTTTTATCTCTATAAAAGCGCCGTTGCTTAACTGAAACCCTTTCGGGCGAAACTCATATATTTTGCTGAGTTTAGTCAGTTTTTTATTCATTCCCGTTAAATCGACATGAATTGGCTGAGTATCCACAACTAATGGTGTAACATTGGAATCAATTCTCAGTAAAACTTTTTCGTCCGGCGACATATATTCACCGCCGGAAGTAGGTATATAATTGAACTGTACCTGCTTTGCCTGACTGATCTTCTTTCCGGACGGATTAACCGCGCGAATTACAAGTTTTGTATTGGCAGGCAAACTCTCTTGCGGTTCAAATATGTATTCAAACGTACTTGATGACCGAATAATTATTTTCGATGGTTCCAGAATCCCGTTTTCCCAGCTTAGAACAGCTTCAGGCTCACTTTTCGGCGGCACAAATGTATTTAAAACAACCGATACAAAATTATCATAATAATTCAGTTCCGGCGACAACGCGAATGTTCCTTCGGGCCGTTTTTTATCAGGTACAAATTTCTTTTCCAAAACTTCCGGATAACTCACATTTAATTTAAAAGACAACTCCGCCATGTTGCCTGAACTATCCTCTACTTGAATCGCGACAGAATGTTCACCCGGTGAAACAAACCCTTGATAACCGGAGTATCGCGGGTCGCCGCACAGCAAATATCCTGCTGGGGGGGTTTTAATAAAAGGAGTCAACTTTATATCCGGTTCAATAAAAAATCTAATGAAATCCCCTTTAATCTTTCGCGGAGACATATATTTCAGTTCACGGTCATATAAGAAAAAGTTGTTGTTGTAATCGGAATCATAATTGATTCTATCGAACTTAATGTAATATGCCTCAACACCATCGATAATAAGGCGGGCGGATAAAATATTCAGTTTGAATACGTGTTTAAACTGATCTGTGTCTAAAACATTCAATTTGAAACCGATTTTTCCCCACACGGAAACCGGAGACGGTATTACGTATTTTGAAGGAGAAATTCTTTGCGGAAAATAAAATTGCTGTTTGAAATCCTGGTCAACCATTGATTTACTGTCAAAAGGTTTAACGGCAAGAACCTTTATCAGCGGATACGTTGTATCCCGATAAGGCAGAACAAGCCCGTTTGACAAAATATTGATCGGTTCTTCCTTCTCGTTTCTAAGTTCAATATGCAGATGAGGGGCAACATCGCCCGAATTACCTGCATACCCTACAAGATCACCTTTTTTGAACTGAAACATTCCCGGTTCAGGCGATAAATCTATCTCATATTTACCGCTTTTTTTCTGTTGCTGGCGCACATACTTTTCAACAGGTTCGATAAATTTATCCATGTGAGCGTAAACCACGTATCGCCCGTCATTTAGCTTCAGATAAACCGATTTGCCGTATCCCACAACCGATGCGCGAACCCTCCACAAATAACCATCCTCAATAGCGAATAGTTTATTGCCTTTAACACCACCTGTAGCAATGTCAAGCCCGGCATGAAAATGATCGAGCCTGCTTTCCGCAAAATTACCCGATATGTCGCCCCGGATATCTATCGGCCAGGCATAATCGTTTTTTTCCTCGCAATTGGATTGATTACAAAAAACCGCAAACCAAAATAAAACAATTTCAAATAAAAAAACTTTAATTTTCATAGATTCCAAAATACTTTTTGATGTTTTAAAGGAAGATTGTTAAAATTCATTATGTTATGAAACTCCAAACAGGAAATAAATATGTATATTTTCGATTATACAGTCAATTTAATTAAATCTGCCGATTGCATTTTCCTTTTTTACTACAGGCCGATCAGTGCATCCATGATTTTAAGCGGATTATCTTTAATATTACTGATTTTCATTGTTCTCAAAATCAAGAAAAACTTCTTTTCGGATCATTCCATTATAAACCACGCGAAAAAGAAATTCGATCAGAAAACAAACAATACTCAAAATACAAAAAAAATCAAAGCTAAAATTTTAAACCGAGAAACTCATTCAAAAAAGTATGTGATAGTTCCCAAAGAAGAATGGGAAGAATATCAGCAATTCAAAAAAAACCGCGACAATCAGGATTCAGGCAAATAAAACCTTATTCAACCCCGGGTATTTCACTTATCGCCCTTGATATTTCTTCTTCCGGATGCTCAAAATCCTCTAATCCGGCGCTCATATATTTATCGTATGAAGATAAATCAAAATGACCGTGCCCACTTAAAAGAAACGCGATAACTTTCTCTTCTCCTGTTTCCCTGCATCGTATAGCTTCATCAACCGCCGCTTTGACCGCATGAGCTGTTTCCGGCGCGGGAATAATCCGTTCGCATTTCGCAAACATCATAGCCGCCTCAAAAACAGGGTTCTGCGGGTATGCCCTCGCCTCTATCAGGTTCTGATTATAAAGAAGGCTCATCAGAGGCGACATCCCGTGATACCTTAACCCTCCCGCGTGAATTCCCGACGGAATAAACGTATGACCGAGTGTATACATTTTTAAAAGCGGTGTCATTCCGGCAGTATCTCCGAAATCGTATCGGTACGGGCCTTTTGTAAGCGTCGGGCAGGCTGTTGGCTCAACTGCCACAAACCTTATATTTTTGCCTTTAAGTTTTTCCGGCAAAAACGGGAACAGAAATCCAGCCACATTGCTCCCGCCACCTGCACATCCGATAAGCACATCCGGCTCAACACCTGCCATCTCGAACTGCTGTTTTGCCTCAAGCCCTTCGACTGTCTGATGCAATACAACATGATTCAATACACTTCCAAGCGAATAATGGGTATCCTTATGTTTAACCGCATCCTCAACCGCCTCACTAATAGCGATACCGAGGCTTCCAAGCGAATGAGGATCCTTCTCCAATATTTGTTTTCCCGCTTCTGTTCTTAAACTGGGGCTTGGAAATACCTCCGCACCCCAAATATTCATCATCGACCTGCGATAAGGTTTCTGATCGTAACTCACTCTAACCATATAAACCGTACATTCAAGCCCAAATATATTCGTGGCAAACGCAAGAGCGCTACCCCATTGCCCGGCTCCGGTTTCGGTAGCTATTCGTTTTATGCCCTCTTTCATATTATAAAATGCCTGAGCAACGGCGGTATTCGGCTTATGGCTTCCCGCGGGGCTGACACTTTCATCCTTATAATAAATTTTAGCGGGAGTTTTAAGAGCTTTCTCAAGATTCACCGCACGCACCAATGGCGTCGGCCTCCAAATTTTCAGAACATCCAAAACTTCTTTCGGAATATCTATCCACCTTTCCTGAGACATCTCCTGCTGTATAACTTCACGGGCAAACAAAGGCGCCAGATCATCAGCGCAAATTGGATTGCCGGTTGCCGGATGCCTTGGAGGAGGCAAAGGTACAGGTAAATCCGCTTGAACATTATACCATTGACGTGGAATTTTAGTTTGTTCAAGATGAAATATTGTTTTTTCCATTTATAGCTCCTAAACTGTTATAATTTATAGATTGCCTAACAATATTTATTATTAATATAATTACCACCATTTTACCCGATCCTCAATTATTAATTTTTATTTTCCACAAAATTTATGTGCATTGATCAATTTAAGTAAACAAAAAAAAGCAGGAATCCACTTTTAAATTCCTGCTTTTCCGGCAACTTATCTTATTAACAAATATCAATCGACTTCCTCATAATCTGCGTCTATCACAGTATCAGACGATCTATCGCCATTGTTCCCCGATGTCTGCACATTTTGGGAATCCGCAGGGCCCTGATCGGGAAAACCGCTCCGTTTATCAGCTTCATTTTCCCTGACATTCTGATAAAGGTCAGCCGATACTTTCTGCCATAAATTCTGCAATTCATCCATTTTATTTTTTGTACCGGGTACATTTTTATCCCTGATCGCTTTTTCCAAATCTCCTTTTATTGTCTCAAGTTTGAACCTGTTTTCCTGAGACAGTTTTTCTCCGAACTCCCTGAGTTGTTTATCTGTCTCGAAAACGAGCTGGTCTGCACGGTTAAACAGTTCGAGTTCTTCCCGATACTTATGATCGTTTTCAGCGTTGGATTGCGCTTCCTTTACCATTCTGTCGATGTCATCTTTCGATAAACCGCTGGATGCTTCAATTCGTATCGATTGTTCACGCCCGGTAGCTTTATCTTTAGCGGATACATGGAGAATTCCATTGGCGTCTATATCGAATGATACTTCTATCTGCGGAACACCGCGCGAAGCAGGAGGCAAATTTGTCAACTGGAACCTTCCGATACTTTTGTTATACTGTGCTAATTCACGTTCGCCCTGCAGAACATGTATATCTACGGATGTCTGGTTATCACCGGCGGTTGTGAATATTTCCGATTTTTTAGTTGGAATGGTTGTATTGCGCTCAATCAATTTAGTAAATATTCCGCCTTTTGTTTCCACACCAAGCGATAATGGAGTAACATCAAGCAAAAGCACATCTTTAACTGTACCTGATAAAACACCTCCTTGAATCGCGGCTCCAACAGCCACTACTTCATCAGGATTTACCCCTTTATTCGGTTCTTTACCGAAAAGTTCTTTAACCAGTTTCTGAACGGCGGGCATTCTTGTCTGTCCACCGACAAGAATAACCTCATCAATATTGTCTGCGGATAATTTCGCGTCTTTTAATGCCTTTATACATGGTTCTTTTGTTCTCTCGATCAAATGAGCGACGAGCTGTTCGAGTTTCGCCCGGGTTATAGTCATGCAAAGATGTTTAGGGCCTGAAGAATCAGCTGTGATAAACGGCAGGTTTATTTCCGTACTCATCGATGAAGAAAGTTCGCATTTTGCTTTCTCCGCCGCTTCTTTCAACCTTTGAAGCGCCATAAGATCTGTTTTCAAATCAATTCCGTTCTCTTTTTTAAATTCCCCGGCAACATACTCAACCAATACTTCATCGAAATTATCACCGCCAAGATGAGTATCTCCATTGGTTGACAATACTTCAAATACCCCATCACCAAGTTGAAGTATGGATATATCGAAAGTTCCTCCACCGAGATCGTAGACGGCTATTTTCTCGTCATTTTTTTTATCAAGCCCATAGGCAAGAGCCGCTGCGGTAGGTTCATTTATTATTCGAACAACATCAAGACCGGCGATTGCTCCGGCTTCTTTCGTAGCCTGCCTCTGAGAATCATTGAAATAAGCGGGTACCGTTATCACCGCCTTTTTCACTGGGTGCCCGAGAAAAGCTTCGGCTGATTGTTTCATTTTCTGCAAAATCATCGCTGAAATTTCCTGCGGTGTATTATCTTTACCGCCAAGCTCAACTATCGCGTTTCCTTTCGAATCGGCTTTAACTGTATAAGACACGGTTTTCTCTTCCTCTTTAACTTCACTATATTTTCTTCCCATAAACCTTTTTATGGACATTACTGTGTTCTTCGCATTGGTTACAGCCTGCCTTTTTGCTACAGCACCTACGAGCCGCTGCCCGTCTTTAGCAATAGCCATTACCGAAGGGGTTGTCCGCCCACCTTCACTATTAGAGATTACCTGAGGTTCACCGCCTTCCATAACGGATACGCATGAGTTTGTTGTACCAAGATCAATTCCAATAATCTTTCCCATGATTCTTTCCTCCTTTATAATTAAATTTATTATTTTCATTAAAACAAATCATTATAAGCTCAAGATTTATGCCAACAAAAAAATCGGTTGGATAAAATATCCAACCGATTTATTAATAGCCATTTGTGTATTTATATAATCAATTCGCGAATTTTACTGCCGGTTCATACCAGCACACTATAAGATAATATTTGAGCCGATATGACACATTATTCTTGTAAATCAAATTTAAACTCGCCGTCACGGAAATCAACGCTTACGGTTTCGTCTTCCTTCATTATTCCCTGAAGAAGTTTCATTGAAAGCGGATTTAGAATATTTGATTGAATGGCGCGTTTAAGTGGCCGTGCACCGAAAACAGGATCGTATGATATGTTAGCCAGATGATCCTTAGCAGTTTTTGTAAGTTCAAGCGCGATTTTTTTATCAGCAAGCCGTTTTCCAAGTTGTGTAAGCTGTATATCGATGATTTTCTCTATATTGTTTTTAGTCAAATTGTTGAAAAGAATTATCTCATCTATTCGATTCAAAAACTCCGGCCGAAAATGCTGGTTCATCAACTCCATAATTTTTTGCCGGACTTCTTCTTTCGGTTCCATAGACATTTCACGGATTATCTGGCTCCCGATATTTGAAGTCATGATCAGTATAGCGTTTTTGAAATCTACTGTGCGCCCTTTATTATCGGTGAGACGGCCTTCATCGAGAATCTGAAGAAATATATTGAACACGTCGTGATGTGCTTTTTCGATTTCGTCGAAAAGCACCACCGCATATGGCCGCCTGCGTATAAGTTCAGTCAACTGCCCGCCTTCATCATACCCGACATAACCCGGAGGAGCACCAATCAACCTTGAGACAGAATGTTTTTCCATGTATTCGCTCATGTCGATTCGGATCATTGCCTTCTCATCATCAAACAGAAACCCGGCAAGTGTTCTCGCGAGTTCCGTTTTACCTACGCCTGTCGGCCCCAGAAAAATGAACGATCCGATAGGTCGGTTCGGGTCCTGGATATCCGCTCGCGCCCTGCGTATAGCATTGGCGATAAGATCAATTGCGTCATCCTGCCCGATAACACGTTTTTTAAGCGCTTCTTCCATATGGATAAGTTTTTGGATCTCGCTTTCCATCATCCGCGATACCGGAATATTTGTCCACTTGGAAACTATTTCAGCAATATCTTCGGAATCAACCTCTTCCTTAAGCATCAACGAACTTTTCTGCAACTGTGTTAGCTTATCGTTTTCAGATTCCAGCCGTAAATTCAAGTCTCGAAGTTTTCCGTACCTGATTTCCGCTACTTTTTCCAGATTTCCATACCGTTCGTATTGCTGTTCCTCACTTTTTAACCGGTCTATACTTTCTTTTATAGCCCGTATTTTTTCGATAATTTCCTTTTCCTGATGCCACTTCATTTTCAGCGCTGAACTTTCTTCCTTCAGATCAGCAAGTTCAGCTTCCAATTTATCTAACCTCTCTCTGGACACTGGATCAGTTTCTTTATTCAAAGCCTGCCTTTCAATTTCCATCTGCATTATTTTTCGCTGGATCTCGTCAATCTCAGTAGGCATACTGTCTATTTCAATTCGCAGTTTTGATGCGGCTTCATCGATCAGGTCAATGGCTTTATCGGGCAAAAAACGGTCGGTTATATATCTATTGGATAAAATAGCTGCCTGAACAAGGGCATTGTCCGTGATTCTCACTCCATGATGCACTTCGTATTTTTCTTTTAATCCCCTGAGAATCGATATTGTATCCTCAACCGATGGAGCCTGCACAACAACAGGCTGAAACCGTCGTTCCAGAGCCGCGTCTTTCTCTATATATTTTCGGTACTCATCCAGAGTTGTCGC
>CAYVGJ010000001.1:33615-116354 GCA_964451165.1 uncultured bacterium | reverse complement strand
ACGGGATTATTTTTTGTCCGGCGTGAAAGTACCTGCATAACCCGGCGTATTTCGTCGTCGCTCCCGATAACAGGATCGAGTTTACCCCTGCGAGCAAAATCACACAGGTTCCTTCCGAATTTCAGTAAAGCCTGATATTTCGATTCGGGATTCTGGTCCGTAATGCGCTGTGAACCGCGAATGGATTTCAAAACCTTGAATATATCGTCGGACGAAACCTTATATTTTTTCAGCGCTTTTGCCGCTTCCGAAGAAGATTCAATAACCATAGCCAGAAAAATATGTTCCGCGCTGATATACTCATCCTTGAGTTTCGACGATTCACGTTCGGCACAATCGAAAACTTTCTGCAGTTCACCTGATATATAAATTTGACCGGTGTTGCCGTAAACTTTGGGCTGTTTTTCAAGTGCGGTTTTAGTATCTTCTATTAAATTAGGTAAAGATACCCCCAGCTTCAGCACAATCTGAGGAACAACGCCTTCAGGCTGTTCAAGCAAAGCGATAAGCAAATGCAGTGAATTCAGTTCCTGATGAGAATGTGCCGCGGCTATCTCCTGAGCACCCTGAACAGCTTCCTGACTTTTTATAGTAAGTTTATCGAATCTCACTTTTTCTCTCCTTTTTAAGCGATGATTACCTCATACTGTATAACCGTTCTATCCGGTCTTTAGTTGATGGATGCGTACGGAACAAATTGCCTAAAAATTCTTTTTTAAATGGGTTCACAATAAACAAATGCGCGGTTGTCTGCGTACCGCCCTGCATGGGGTATCTCTGAACACTTCGCTCAAGTTTCTCAAGCGCACTGGCAAGCCCCATAGGCGATCCGGCAAGTTTAGCCCCGCTTTCGTCCGCCTGGTATTCTCTCGCTCTGGATACCGCAAGCTGGATTATCATCGCGGCAACAGGTGCAAGTATAGACAAAACAATCAGCCCGATTATTCCGCCACCGTTATCGTCCCTGTCTCTGCCACCGAAAAATATGGCTGAGTATCTCAACATATTCGCGATCAGCGTTACCGCTCCGGCGATAGTAGCGGCTATGGTACTTATCAGAATATCCCGGTTTTTAATATGGCTCAGCTCATGAGCGATAACTCCTTTTAGTTCTTCTCTGTTGAGAAGTCCCATTATACCTGATGTAACAGCCACTGCCGCGTGATCCGGATTTCTGCCCGTCGCGAAAGCGTTTGGAGTATCCTGCGGAAGAATATAAACTTTTGGCATGGGCAAATCCGCTCTTGAGGTTAATTCTCTGATTATTGAATAAAGATCAGGAGCATCCGATTCGCTTACAGGTTGCGCACCATACATCGCAAGCACAATCTTGTCGCTGAACCAATAACTGAAAAAATTCATCGCCAAGGCGATAATAAAAAATATAACAGCTCCTTGACTCCCGCCGAAATATCCGCCCATAAGCACAAGAAGCGCGGTTAATAATCCTAAAAAAATTCCTGTTTTTAATGTATTCATTTTATTGTACCTCCTTAATTTATTAATTATTTTATTAATCAGATTCCGTACCAATTTCTAAAATCATATACTATTCATCTTTTGAGATCAATTATTATGAGATAAAGTCTAAAAATCTTAATTTAGTATGACATATTGACTCATACAAAATATTATATATGCTTTTATGGCTCAATTGATCTTATTGTTAAATTAGATTGACTGTTTCGCGAAAATATTGAAAATACATGTTTGAAAAACGATTAGTTATATTAATTTGGATTTATATTATACTAAATAAAGATTTTTTCTTTTTGAAAAAGAAACAAAAACTTTTTGTATGGATGCTTTGCATCCTGCTTTTATATCATAGCTCACGTAATCAATATTTATATGAGGAATAATCAATGAAAATAAAAAAAGTCGCGGTTATCGGCGATGGAGCATGGGGTACAGCCATAGGCATCCTTCTTGATAAAGCAAAACACGATATATACATATGGGGATATTTCCCTGAATATATCGATGAACTGAACCGCACAAGAGAAAACAAAAAATATCTCGCCGGCCCGAAAATATCCGACTCGATAAAATTCACATCAGACATGAAAGAATGCGTCTCTGGAGCAGGATTGATTGTGCTCGCCGTACCATCGCATTTTATGCGGTCTACCTGCAGGTTACTCAAACCAATATTGGATAACCTCGGGGAAAAACCATATATTCTATCCGTAGCAAAAGGAATAGAGAACGAAACCCTCATGCGGATGAGCGAAATTATAGACACGGAAATCTATACCGGTAAAACAGCGGTATTATCCGGCCCGACACACGCCGAGGAAGTAGCGGTTAATATCCCCTCTGCCGCGGTTGTGGCGAGCAACGATAAGGTAATCAGGGAAAACATTCAGTCTGTATTTTGCGTAAACAATTTCAGGGTATACACAAGCCATGATGTAGCGGGAGTAGAACTCGGTGGAGCGTTAAAAAATGTTATCGCCATTGCCGCCGGTATTTGTGACGGTCTCGGATTCGGCGACAATACCAAAGCCGCGTTGATAACGCGCGGATTAGCGGAAATAACTCGGCTCGGTGTAGCTATGGGAGCGGATCCGTTTACTTTTTCCGGATTATCAGGTATGGGCGACCTTATCGTAACAGGGATGAGCAGGCATAGCAGAAACAGAGGGCTCGGTGAAAAAATCGGAGCGGGCAAAACTCTCAAAGAAGCTCTCGAAGGTACTGAAAAAATAGCTGAAGGAGTAAAAACATCCATTTCTGTAAAACAATTATCCGAAAAATTCAGTATCGAAACACCGATATCACGCAAAGTCTATGAGATTTTATACGATAACCTAAACTGCAAAATTGCGCTGAGCGATCTGATGCTTCGAACTCCAAAACCAGAAAGAGATATACTCTGACATTTAAAAAATACAAATATATTTTGCTTTGATACTTTTTTCCTGAAACTTATAACGAAAAGTCTCTTTTCCGGATTCCGTTATATATGCGCGAAAAATAAATTCATGTTTTTTATTGTTCTTAAATCTATTATTACGAGGAGTAATTTTTCCTATTACGCGCGAAGTAAAACTATCGGTGATTGAAAACGATGCTATTGGAGCGTCTGGAAAATAATTCCGCAGGTATTGCGTCTCCAGAGCAGTAACAAAAGTATATTCACCTTTGGGCAAATACAGCTCTAATGCCAAATCCTTTGTTTGTTTATTTAGGAATTCATCAATCCTGATAGCGAGTTCTTCATAAACAGGGCTAAAATATATAACATTATTTATCCGCCCTTCCCGAAAAATTGTTAAAGAATGGATCAGAGCGAATTCATCCACGAATTCAATTTCATACGCGAGATTCGCGTCTTTAGCCTCATCAATAAACCGATCGAGCATCAGCTTCTGTTCGGAATCCGTTAAATTGAACAAGTAAAATTTATTATTCGCCGACATTACATCAAATGTATAACTGTTGAACCTGCTATTACCCCAGAATGGGTATAGAATTATTGATTCATCTGAAAAATATATGAGATTGTAGCACAGCCAATAATTCGCGAATCCGCATTTAAGGTTTTTTTCCTTTAAATAATTAATCAGATGATCATTACGCTCAACTTTACTTGTATGTGAATACGTGAAAAGGTTAAAAATAAGTATTGCCGGGATAAAAAAATACTTCATCCGGCTGAAACGCGATGGTATCTTCTCAACCAACAACGCCATAAATACGGGATAAAGAATAATCATCGATATCAGATGCCTTGCTGTAGTATCTGAATCGTTTTCCAATGAATGGATCATTACCATAACGACAAACAAAACCGCGAGAATTGATTCGAGAGAAAATTTTCCCGATTTCCATGATTTCAGTGATTTAAGTGAGTAAAAAATAAGACTAATAAAAACTATGTATATAAATATTAATAACAATTTAACCGGGAAATTATCCATGTCTTTTATGTTGAGAAGTTCCGGAATTTGTAAAAAGAATATTTTTATCAGTCCCTTAAACATGGTACCTGAATCGGCAACAAATCCCGATAACGGATTAAACCCCGCAAAACGGCTTTCCCTTTTCAAAAACGCCAGCCAGTAAAATGCGCTTCCAGCAAAAAAAGATATAATCCATAAAACGGCTTTTTCCAGGAATATGACAAATTCCGTTTTTTCAATATAAAATGAATAAAAGGCGTTAATTATCCAGAACAATACAATAAAATAAATGAACATCGGATGAAGGAACCAACCGATACCTGCTAAAATGCCGATAAATAAAAACCAATTTTGATATTTATCATGATAATTAAAAAAAGAATAAATAATCCAAAGGAATAAAACGCCATACAGGTTTATAAGCTCGTAACCGCAACTGCCACTCATATGCAACCCATTAAAACCCGAAGGTAAAACAGACATAAAAAGAGCGGCATAAACCGCTGTTTTCCATCCTTTTATTCGTAAAACAAAAAGGAAAACAGCCAAATATAGCAATATAGAGAATAAGAAAACATATATTTTCACCGATAAAAAACCTGTTCCGAAAACGTTAAATAAAACAGCTAATATATAAGATGGAACAGCTGAAAAATATAATTGGCCCGGAAAAAAAAGAGGAAATGATGTTTTTTTGAAAATAAATTTGGCATTCAGCACAATAACAGAACTATCGGAATCGAAACAGAAGTTATCGCCGGCGATAAGGAAAGCGCGGAACAAAATACCCGCGCAAATGATAACCGCAGGCGAAATATAACCTAAAATTTTGATGTATCTGGCTCGGGATTCATTCATTGGATTTACTTTCAGCTGATAAAAAAGAGATTATATAATTTTCGACATGTTAATCAACAAATAAAAAGTGGGAGCCGGTTTTAACCGGCTCCCACTTTCAAGAACGCCGAAAAGTTTCTATTGAATTTCCAGAGCAATCTCCGATACCACATCCGGATCGATATTGCGATGGAGGGCCATGAGTTGCATGGCCGATTCAATATCTTCCTTCGAGCATTCCGTTTCATTCTTCCTGATCCGGGGCGGTGGATTATACCCCATCTCAGAATAAGCGCATACCCATTTGAGATTTTTCAGGTCTTCATCGTTTAGATCAAGACCCTGTGAAATTTTTTCTAAAGAAGTCAGTTCAACCAATTTCTTTAAAGCCGATTTCCAAATCTCATTGGAACTTGGGCTACGCATTCTTCTCCCATTTGACCTTCCCATAAGGCACCTCCTCGAAGATGCGTCAACCGGAATGTTCAGTTAAACTTTTTATTAGAATAACTGCATTACCGATTGAGGCGCCGAGTTAGCCTGAGCGAGCATCGCTATACTGGTTTGCTGTAGTATGCTCAGCTTTGTCAACTCAAGTTGTTGCTCGGCAAGATCCGCATCCTGAATCGAGCTCAATGATGCCTTCTGGTTCAGCCCCTCAACTTCATTTACATCTGATTCAACCTCCAGCCTACGGATAAAAGAACCCAATCTTTCCTCGTCTCCCAAAACAACAGACAACGCGTTATCGATATTTTTTATTGTGGAGTCGAGTGTTGTCTGACTCCCGGTAACGTTTAAGTTTGTACCGTTAAGAGTAAGAGTTGTTAAAGAATTTGAAGTTAAATTACCCGTTAATTTCACGTCTTTCAATCCACCAAGTGTAAACCCTGTATAGAGTTTCTGGCTGACTCCACTTTGCAGGATATTTTCAATCTCCAGTTTCAACTGATCCAAATCCTGCTGGATGGCTTGTTTTTCCGCCGATGTTACCGCGATGCTGTTAGCCTGGTTTGCCATATCGCTCATCTCGATCAATATGTTCGCAACCTGAGCGAGCCGGCTGTCGTTGGTCTGCAGGAAATTTATACCGCGTTCGATATTATCATTTTTGCGTTTCAGAGAGTTGATATCTCTGTCCAAAGTCCTTGAGATATAGTAATCTGAAGGGCTATCGGAAGCGCGATTCACGGTTTTACCTGTCGATATAGCTTCCTGCGACTTTACCAGTCTTTTGTTTATGTCCGTTAATGTTTGAAAACCTTTTAATGCGGCAACGTTAGTATTTACTCTTGCTAAATCACCCATTTAAAAATCCTCCTTGTTTTTTTTCAATGCCTTAATTCGCATCCTTGCGCCGGATTAAACCATCCAATGCAATCCGGCAATGTTAATTTAAAACTAATCATTCTCATTTGATAAGCCGGCATCACCTCCTATCAAAATTTTTTGGTTTATGTTACTTTGATCATGTCATGGCATCACCTCCTTTATAGAAATTTTATCCCCTCAAGGCCGGGCAAAACAATGTTGCCCAGCCTTAACTTTTTTAAATTAGAACAACTGCATTACTGATTGCGGAGCTGAATTTGCCTGGGCCAACATCGCTATACTGGTTTGCTGCAGTATGCTGAGTTTTGTCAACTCCAACTGTTGTTCAGCCAGATCCGCATCCTGAATTGAGCTCAATGATGCTTTCTGGTTTAATCCCTCGACTTCATTTACATCCGATTCAACCTCCAGCCTGCGGATAAACGATCCTAATCTTTCCTCATCACTCAATACAACCGACAACGCTGTATCTATATTTTTTATTGTAGCGTCAAGCGATGCCTGATTACCGGTTACGTTAAGGTTAGTGCCATCCAGAGTCAGCGAGCTTATTGGGTTGGTTGTCAGGTTACCTGTGAGTTTTACGTTTTTCAATCCGCCAAGTGTGAATCCGGTATACAATTTGGCGCTGACACCACTCTGCAGAATATTTTCGATTTCCAGTTTCAACTGACTCAAATCCTGCTGGATGGCTTGTTTTTCAGCCGATGTTACGGCGATAGAGTTTGCCTGGTTAGCCATATCACTCATCTCGATCAATATATTCGCTACCTGAGCAAGACGGCTATCATTGGTTTGCAGGAAATTTATACCGCGCTCGATATTGTCGTTTTTTCGTTGCAATGAATTAATATCTCTCTCCAAAGTCCTTGATATATAATAATCCGAAGGACTGTCTGAAGCGCGGTTTACTATTTTACCTGTAGATATGGCTTCCTGACTTTTTACCAATCTGTTGTTTATACCTGTTAATGTCTGGAACCCTCTTAAAGCCGCAACGTTTGTGTTTACTCTTGCTAAATCACCCATTTTTAATTCCTCCATGTGTTTTGTTTTTTGCGTCCATGCGAACTATACATACTTCTTACAGCATGATCAGAAAAAGATATGATTCGCAATACGCCAGATCCATATCCATTCTGACCAAAATCAATTACATAATAATGCACCTCCTTAATAAAAGAATGTTAATGTTATTACCGTAAAACAGAACCATTTTTAATTTCTTTCTACCGGGAACCGTATCATGTAACGGTTCCCGGTATTTATTCGCAATATCAATTCAATTATTAGAACAACTGCATTACAGATTGAGGCGCAGAATTTGCCTGAGCCAACATCGCTATACTTGTTTGCTGGAGTATACTGAGTTTTGTTAACTCCAACTGTTGTTCCGCAAGATCAGCATCCTGAATTGAACTCAACGACGCTTTCTGATTTAACCCTTCGACTTCGTTCACATCCGATTCAACTTCCAATCTGCGGATGAATGAACCTAACCTTTCCTCATCACTCAATACAACCGACAACGCTTTATCAATATTTTTTATTGTAGCGTCAAGTGTCGCCTGGTTTCCGGTTACGTTCATGTTGTTTCCATCCAGAGTAAGTGTGGTTATCGCGTTAGCTGTCAGGTTACCTGTGAGTTTCACGTTTTTCAATCCGCCAAGCGTAAACCCTGTGTACAATTTGGCACTGACACCACTCTGCAGAATATTTTCGATTTCCAGTTTCAACTGACTCAAATCCTGCTGGATGGCTTGTTTTTCAGCCGATGTTACGGCGATAGAGTTTGCCTGGTTAGCCATATCACTCATCTCGATCAATATATTCGCTACCTGAGCGAGACGGCTATCATTGGTTTGCAGGAAATTTATACCGCGTTCGATATTGTCGTTTTTTCGTTGCAACGAGTTTATATCTCTCTCCAATGTCCTCGAGATATAGTAATCAGAAGGGCTGTCGGATGCGCGGTTTACTATTTTACCTGTAGATATGGCTTCCTGACTTTTTACCAACCTGTTATTTATGTTTGTTAATGTCTGGAACCCTCTTAAAGCCGCAACATTAGTATTTACTCTTGCTAAATCACCCATTGTTAATCCTCCTTGTTTTGTTTCAGAAAAATTTCTTCCGTGTCAAATACATAATTCATCTAATTAAATCCTCTTTTCATAAGGTCCATTTCAGTTTATCCCCAGCGAAAGGAATCGATTGTGTTCACCGAATTTGTTTATTTCACATAATCATCCTGCCGTTAAGGGACTAATCACCTCCTTTTCAAAGTTTTGATTTTGATTCAGTTTGAGTTTTTAAATAAACCTAACTGTTATATTTTAATCCTCCTTTTATTATCCGAATAACTGCATTACAGATTGCGGTGCCGAATTTGCCTGAGCAAGCATCGCGATAGATGTCTGCTGAAGAATACTTAGTTTAGTCAACTCCAACTGTTGTTCAGCCAGATCCGCATCCTGAATCGAGCTCAACGATGCTTTCTGATTGACACCCTCAACCTCATTCACCTCTGATTCAACATCCAACCTTCTTATGAATGAACCAAGCCTTTCCTCGTCTCTTAAGACCGTATCAAGCGCCTTATCAATATTCCTGATTGTGCTGTCAAGTGTTGTCTGGTTTCCTGTAACATTCAGGTTATTTCCGTCCAGAGTCAGCTTTGTAAGTGCGTTTTGAGTCAGGTTACCAGTAAGTTTCACATTCTTTAGCCCGCCAAGCGTAAATCCTGTGTACAATTTGGCGCTGACTCCGCTCTGCAGAATGTTTTCTATCTCCATACTCAATTGCTGAATATCCTGCTGGATTGCCTGTTTCTCAGCCGACGTCACAGCTATTGAGTTTGCCTGGTTTGCCATATCGCTCATCTCAATCAGGATATTGGCTACCTGCGCCAACCGGCTATCGTTGGTCTGCAGGAAATTCACACCGCGCTCAATGTTGTCGTTTTTGCGTTTAAGCGAGTTGATATCTCTCTGTAATGTCCGCGATATGTAATAATCGGACGGACTATCTGATGCTCTGTTTACGACTTTACCCGTCGATATAGCTTCCTGACTTTTAACCAGACGGTTATTGATACTGGTTAATGTTTGAAAACCTCTCAACGCAGCAACGTTTGTGTTTACTCTTGCTAAATCACCCATTTTAATTCCTCCTTGTTTGTTTTTTCGCCTCGTTTGCTTCCATGCAAACAGCCTTAGGGCTTATATAAATCAATGTTTATATTGAATCCGGTTCTTTTTTTAATTTAAATTTGTGTAAAATTCCTCCTTTCGGTGTTTCTAATTCTTTTTCTTTTGTTTATTATCCAATAACATTCAAACACTCTTTTTTTCATAAACCATATTCAAATTTCATATTAGCCAACCCTTCCATAAAAGCGTTTTAATTAACCGAACAACTGCATTATTGATTGCGGTGCAGTGTTAGCCTGAGCCATCATCGCCATAGATGTTTGTTGAAGTATGCTCAGTTTTGTGTATTCCAGTTGTTGTTCAGCCAGATCCGCGTCCTGAATCGAGCTTAATGACGCTTTCTGGTTAACTCCCTCAACATCGTTTACTTCCGATTCCACTTCCAGCCTGCGGATAAACGAGCCGAGCCGTTCCTCATCGCGCAGGACTATATCAAGCGCTTTGTCGATATTCCGTATCGTTGTCTCAAGGGTTGTCTGGCTTCCGGTTACATTCAGATTTGTCCCGTCAAGAGTTAAACTTCCAAGCGGATTGGTTATGAGGTTACCTGTAAGTTTTACGTTCTCAAGCCCGCCAAGAGTAAACCCGGAATACAATTTCGCGCTGACACCGCTATGAAGAATATTCTCGATTTCCATCTTCAACTGATCTATATCCTGCTGGATAGCCTGTTTCTCGGCTGAGGTTACAGCAATGGAATTCGCCTGGTTCGCCATATCGCTCATCTCAATAAGGATGTTGGCTACCTGAGCGAGCCGGCTGTCGTTGGTCTGCAGGAAATTGATACCGCGTTCGATGTTGTCGTTTTTGCGTTTCAATGAGTTAATATCCTTCTCCAACATCCTTGAAATATAGTAATCCGACGGCGCATCGGAAGCTCTGTTGACGACTTTGCCTGTTGAAATCGCTTCCTGTGTTTTTACAAGCCTGTTGTTAATCCCGGTTAAGGTTTGAAACGACCTCAACGCAGACACATTAGTATTAACTCTTGCTAAATCACCCATTTGTTTTCTCCTTAAATATGTTTATCTGTTTTTATAATTATTTTATTTTAAGATGTTTACACAATCATCATTTAAGCCTTTATATTTTTCCCAATCCAAACAGATTTTCTTTTATACACACATATTCTCAATCAGTAGTCACCATTCCTTTCCAAGTATCCATCGAATTTGTAGTTATATAATACTTTTACAGTTTCATCATCGTTCTCCGTTGCGGCCGAAGGATGTATAAACTATCCACCAGCCGCAACCATAAATTTTTTATATTACCCGAACAACTGCATTATCGATTGTGGTGCAGTGTTAGCCTGAGCCATCATCGCCATAGATGTTTGTTGAAGTATGCTCAGTTTTGTGTATTCCAGTTGTTGTTCAGCCAGATCCGCGTCCTGAATCGAGCTTAATGACGCTTTCTGGTTAACTCCCTCAACATCGTTTACTTCCGATTCCACTTCCAGCCTGCGGATAAACGAGCCGAGCCGTTCCTCATCGCGCAGGACTATATCAAGCGCTTTGTCGATATTCCGTATCGTTGTCTCAAGGGTTGTCTGGCTTCCGGTTACATTCAGATTTGTCCCGTCAAGAGTTAAACTTCCAAGCGGATTGGTTATGAGGTTACCTGTAAGTTTTACGTTCTCAAGCCCGCCAAGAGTAAACCCGGAATACAATTTCGCGCTGACACCGCTATGAAGAATATTCTCGATTTCCATCTTCAACTGATCTATATCCTGCTGGATAGCCTGTTTCTCGGCTGAGGTTACAGCAATGGAATTCGCCTGGTTCGCCATATCGCTCATCTCAATAAGGATGTTGGCTACCTGAGCGAGCCGGCTGTCGTTGGTCTGCAGGAAATTGATACCGCGTTCGATGTTGTCGTTTTTGCGTTTCAATGAGTTAATATCCTTCTCCAACATCCTTGAAATATAGTAATCCGACGGCGCATCGGAAGCTCTGTTGACGACTTTGCCTGTTGAAATCGCTTCCTGTGTTTTTACAAGCCTGTTGTTAATCCCGGTTAAGGTTTGAAACGACCTCAACGCAGACACATTAGTATTAACTCTTGCTAAATCACCCATTTGTTTTCTCCTTAAATATGTTTATCTGTTTTTATAATTATTTTATTTTAAGATGTTTACACAATCATCATTTAAGCCTTTATATTTTTCCCAATCCAAACAGATTTTCTTTTATACACACATATTCTCAATCAGTAGTCACCATTCCTTTCCAAGTATCCATCGAATTTGTAGTTATATAATACTTTTACAGTTTCATCATCGTTCTCCGTTGCGGCCGAAGGATGTATAAACTATCCACCAGCCGCAACCATAAATTTTTTATATTACCCGAACAACTGCATTATCGATTGCGGTGCAGTGTTAGCCTGAGCCATCATCGCCATAGATGTCTGTTGCAGTATGTTCAGTTTTGTGTATTCGAGCTGTTCTTCAGCCAAATCCGCATCCTGAATCGAACTTAATGAGGCTTTCTGGTTAACTCCCTCAACATCGTTCACTTCAGATTCCACTTCCAGCCTGCGTATAAACGAGCCGAGCCGTTCCTCATCGCGCAGGACTACATCAAGCGCTTTGTCGATATTCCGTATCGTTGTGTCAAGTACTGTCTGGCTACCTGTTACATTTATGTTTGTCCCGTTTAGAGTCAAGTTCGCAAGTGGATTCAGGACAAGGTTACCAGTAAGTTTTACGTTTTTCAGTCCTCCAAGGGTAAATCCGGTATATAATTTCTGACTTACACCGCTCTGCAGAATCGCCTCAATCTCAGATTTAAGCTGATCAAGGTCCTGTTGAATCGCCTGTTTTTCAGCGGATGTTACCGCGAGCGAGTTTGCCTGGTTTGCCATATCGCTCATCTCAATCAGGATGTTGGCTACCTGAGCAAGCCGGCTGTCGTTGGTCTGCAGATAATTTATACCCCGCTCAATATTGTCATTTTTGCGTTTGAGCGAATTGATATCCCGCTCAAGCATTCTCGATATATAGTAATCCGACGGGCTATCGGAAGCTCTGTTTACAGTCTTACCGGTTGATATATGTTCCTGTACAGTAACCAATCGCGTATTAATATTTGTCAGTGTCTGAAAACTTCGTAAAGCCGCCACATTAGTATTTATTCTCGCTAAATCACCCATGTTTTTTCCCTCCATGGTTTTAACATTGATCATTTTTTTGTTGCGTTATAGTTTTAACTTTCCCTGTTTAGACTAATTTTCTCTTCGTTGATACTCTTTCATGATCCTCCTGTTTGGTCTTTCTTTTATGTTCATTTAATCTTGCCTTATTTGTTTAATTCAACTTTTGCTATCAATTTTTATCTTTGCCTTATTCTGGTGAATTTCACTCATCAAATTTTCCTAACTAATCTTATGAGAACAATTGCATTACCGATTGCGGCGCGGAGTTTGCCTGAGCCAACATCGATAACGATGCCTGCTGAAGTATTGACAGCTTAGTCAATTCCATCTGCTCGGATGCCAGGTCGGTATCCTGAATTGAGCTTAAAGATGCTCGCAAATTGACTTCCTCCACATCGTTCATCTGATATTCAGTCTCAAGCCTTTTTATAAAGGATCCAAGCCGTTCCTCATCGCGCAATATTACATTCAATGCGGAATCAATATTCATTATGGTTGTTTCTATATCCACCATCGAGCCGGTAACATTCAGGTTTGTCCCATTCAAGGATAAACTACCCAGCGGATTAGCGGTTAGGTTCCCTGTAAGTTTTACGTTCTCTAAACCGCCCAAAGTAAATCCGGCATAAAGTTTGGCGCTTACACCGCTTTGCAAAATCGCTTCGATTTCTTCAGCAAGTTGGGTTAGATCCTGTTGTATAGCTTGTTTCTCAGCCGACGTAACCGCTATTGAATTCGATTGATTGGCTAGATCACTCATCTCAATCAGGATATTGGCTACCTGGGCAAGACGGCTGTCGTTGGTCTGCAGAAAATTTATACCGCGCTCAATATTTGAATTCTGCCGTTTTACCGAATTTATATTTGTGTCCAGCATTCGCGTTATATAATAATCCGATGGACTATCCGATGCCCTGTTGACAACTTTACCGGTAGATATTTGTTCCTGGCTCTTTACAAGCCTCGTATTAATATTTGTTAAAGTTTGAAAACTTCTTAAAGCCGATACATTAGTGTTTATTCTTGATAGATCACCCATTTTTAAATCCTCCTTGATTTTGTTAATTTCTCAATTGCCGTCTTCCCTGACAACAATCATATTATGGCTTAATTTACTAACTTTTTTATCTATTTTTATTAAACCGGGTTCATTTTATAAATTCATAATTTGATCCACTTCATGATAACCTCCCTGTTTTAATTTTCCCGAGAACTTCCCTGTTCGCGGTTTTTCTGTTTGTTTAATTCGTATTGTTTTTCGGGATAGATTCCGCTCAAAATCTTTAATTCAGATCTCAAGTGTTTTCAAGGTACATCTTTAACTACCTCCCTGTTAAGGTTTGAGCGAACTATCCCTGTCCGCTTTTGTTTATTATTGGAACAGAACCATAATCGCGTTCGGCGCGCTGTTTGCCTGAGCAAGCATTGATAAAGCCGCCTGTTGCAGTATCGACAGGTTTGTCAGTTCCATTTGTTCCGCCGCCAGATCCGAATCCTGAATGGAACTTAGCGATGCGCGAAGGTTTATTTCCTCATTCTCATTTAGCTGATACTCGGTATCCAGCCTTTTTATGTATGAACCAAGCCTCTCTTCATCGCGCAAAACCACATCCAGTGCTTTATTTATATTGCTTATCGCGTTATCTATATCCGTTAGAGAACCAGTTACGTTAATATTTGTACCATCTATAGTAAGTGTCTGCAGAGGATTGATACACAGATTGCCTGTCAGCTTTACGTTGGTCAACCCCGCAAGTGTAAATCCACTGTACAATTTCACGGAAACACCACTTTCAAGGATATTTTCGATTTCATGCGATAATTGTTGTAAATCCTGCTGAATTGCCTGTTTTTCGGCTGAAGTCACTGCGATTGAGTTCGCCTGGTTTGCCATATCACTCATCTCGATCAATATGTTCACAACCTGCGCAAGGCGACTATCGTTTGTCTGCAGGAAATTAATACCGCGCTCGATATTAGCGTTTTTCCGTTTCGTAGCGTCGATTTCTTTACTCATCATTCTGGTAATATAATAATCTGATGGACTATCCGATGCCCTGTTGACCATCCGGCCGGTAGAAATTCTCTCTTGTGTTTTAACAAGCCGTGAATTTATGTTGGTTAATGTCTGGAAAGACCGCAATGCGGTTACATTGGTATTGATTCTTGATAAGTCGCCCATTTTTATCCTCCTTGATAATTTCTCCGGTAAACATCCTTGTCTGCCGGTTTTACATAGTTATTGCGCTATATATAATTAATTAATTTATTGATTCATTTGTTAAATTTTATAAAAAGACAGAAAATCACCGTTCAAAAATTTACTATTTTTTACGGTAATACATTTTTTGATCAGTAACCATTTTTCAATCCTCCCTGATTGATTTTGGGTTCAACTTCCCTGTTGAATATTGAACTTTTTTAAATCCTTTTTTCCTGTTACACCAAATAGTATCGGCACAACTTTTATAAAACTTTACCGAAAAATTAAAATTTTTATCTTTTTTTAAAAAAAACCCCGCTTTTTTTTAGCGGGATCTTTTTATTTATCTTATTATCAATTGATTACAACTATTCACCTTTCTCAAATACAGTTGGAGGGTCAATTACCGGTTTTTCGTCAGGTATAATCAATGAACCGGGAAATGTTGCCGCATCCCAGATACCGGCGCCTGTGCGAAGCAGCATCCACGTAAATCCGGACGATAAACCGGCGGTACTACCTGCTAAAGGGCCTTCTGTTTTTGATTTCTCACCGATATGTTTAGGTACTTCCATCCATCCGGTCAGAATATTTGTAATTCCACGCATAAATTTATCGGATGCCCATCCTAATTTCTCTTCCGTATCGGTAATTTTTGAACCTTCAGCGACTTCTTCTTTTGGAATACTAATTTCCGCGCAATATGCATTTAAAGACATAAATAAAACAAGAATAGAAATATACGCTAATTTCCCCATACCATCAGACTCCTTTTTAATTTTTTTATTATATTATGTATATGAATTCTGTTTGCCGGGTATCCATATTATGAATCTACCAAAAGCCTTTGGAATATGTCAATAATAGAAAAGTAAGGTATATGTATATAACTATTTCAATTTTTTTCTGGTAAAATTTCATTAACTGAAAAGCAAAACAAAGTTAATTTGATCTATATTTATATAATTTTTTAAGGTTCAGAAAGATATGATATTAAAACTTCCTTCGAGTATGCCCTGTAAAATTTAAGGTACCTGTAAAACATCATTATCGTTACCGGAACAGAAACTAAAAGCCATTTAAGGTTATCGGGCGATCCTTTTTTAACCCAGCCGTAGATAATAATAGCGGAAATCACCGCAAAACAAAAACTCATGTTTCTGCAGAATCCATAAAGGTTCAGAAAACAATTAAGCCTGCCCATGGTTACTTCACAAGTCTTTACCTTAGCGAAGGCGAAGTTATAGAGGGTATCAGAATAATCCGTTATGCCGACTGATTTGGCCTTATTTATTATCAAAACACGTATCTGGTTGGAAAACATTTTGGAATAACCCGGAAAGGCAAACCGGATAATATTATTTTTCATCTGTCCCATGAGGTGAAAATGAGGTTCCTTGAGAATCTTTCCGATTAATGTATCTTCTATAAAAATCTTAGAGGGTATTGCGTTGATGTGACCGATTATATAGGTACCTATAAGGATTAAAATTATATCCCGCACATCAGGAGTTGTTTGTAGAAATGTCGCGCCGCCAGCGAAAAAATCCCAGGCGAAAATAATCAGGAACCCGCATGAGAGGTATCCGAAAAAATCATATGATGAAAACGGCAGATTATCCATAAAAACTCATTTTGTCAACAAGGTATAATTAAATGACATAAATACAATAAATTAATAATACATCACTCAACTGATGAGGTAAACAGATATTTTAAATGCCGGATTATTCACGCTTATAAATAATTTAGTTCGCAAATAATTTAATGGAAATCCATCGTGCTTTTGCGCACCATATTTCATTTACAAATCCATACAAATACGCAGATATGATTAGTCTTTTACTTCAAGGGCTTTTTCCAACTCAGCCTGATATTTTTTGATTACATTCAGGTCTTCTTCCGGAACAGACATTCCATAAGTATCCTGGCCCTGTGCTTTCATCTGGGCACAAGCATAAGCGATTGAAACTTTCTGCATTAGCTGAGCGAATTCCTCAATAGATATACCGTACTTCGAGAATAAGCTGTTGAATTCCTCCTGATACTCATACATTTTCGCAACAGACATCTGGGGTGTTTCGTTATCGGTACTTTCATATCCGCCACTGCGTTCGGTCATTTCCTTGAATTTTGGGTACATCTCAATAAACATCTTCACGTTTTCTTCATTGACAGCGGTTTTATCTGTCGCTAACGAAATAGACGCAATCAAAATTAAAGATAAAATCAATCCTGTTATTCTCATATTGTTCCCCTTATATATATTTTGTTATATTATTTAAATTTTTAAAAACTACATGTATCTAATTTAAAATGTATTTAACAAGAAATTTTTATTATCCGAATTTTGCATTTGATGATAACATAATCGAACTTTTTATGTACATATTAATTTAAAACATGGAGGATCATATGAAAGCAATGGAAATAAAACCGTCCATCTATAAGATTGGCGCTGTCGATTGGGATAGAAGATTATTCGATTCTCTTGTCCCTCTTCCTGACGGCACAAGCTATAACGCCTACCTCATTTACGGAAGCGAAAAGACCGTACTGATAGACTCTGTCGATCCCGATAAATCGGATATTTTAATCAACCAGCTCAAAGATACCGCGAAAATAGATTATATAATCTCTCATCATACCGAACAGGACCACTCGGGTTCGATTCCGCTGGTCATGCAAAAATATCCTGATGCAAAAGTTATAGCTTCCGACAAAGGTAAAGGAATGCTCGCCGATCATTTGTTGATACCTGAAGACAAAATCATTGTTGTCAAAGACGGCGAAACCATAAACCTCGGAAATAAAACGCTGGAGTTCGTATATACACCATGGGTTCACTGGCCGGAAACCATGAGCACGTATTTACGCGAAGACAACATCCTGTTTACCTGCGATTTTTTCGGGTCTCATCTTGCCACATCAGATTTATTTGTTACTGATGAAGGTAGAGTTTATGAGGCGGCTAAACGCTATTTCGCGGAAATAATGATGCCGTTCCGGTCGGTAATTCAGAAAAATATGGAAAAATTGCGCGGGTATAAAATAGATATTATCGCGCCAAGCCACGGGCCATTGTACGATAAACCCGCATTTATCATTGACGCTTATACCGACTGGGTGTTCGGCCCGCCGAAAAATGTTGCTGTTATTCCATATGTATCTATGCACGGCAGTACGAAAGTAATGGTCGAATATCTTGTCAGCGTTTTGGCTGAAAAAGGAGTCAAGGTTGAACAATATGACATAACCGCAACCGATATAGGCAAACTGGCGATTTCTCTTGTCGATGCGGCAACGGTAGTTATAGGTACACCCACATTTCAAGTTGGCCCGCATCCGGCAGCGGTTTATGTGGCTCATCTGGCTAACCTGCTTCGCCCTAAAGTGAAATTCGTATCGGTTGTCGGATCGTTCGGCTGGAGCAGTAGTGTCGTTGAGAAAATATCGGGACTTATACCAAACCTGAAAGCGGAATTAATAGATCCTGTTATATGCAAAGGATACCCGAAATCCGATACGTATCAGGCACTCGACATTATGGCTCAAACAATCAGCAATAAACACAGAGAGATGAACCTTACAAATTAAATACCGGATAATTTTTTACTATAAAACAGCCGAAGCCGTTATTTCCACAAATTTTGAAATAACGGCTCTCTTGTTAAAATATTTCAAATTTGAGGAATCATAAAGGATTTTGACAAACACAAATTTATTTATATTATTATTAACAACAAAAAAATCAATTCCCTGCAGGCCTGTGGATGAATTTAGTTACCTCAAACCACATGATGCTAAGTATACCGGCTGTGGCACAGAACAATATATCTACAAAATGAAGAATATCAAATTTAAATAGATTTCGAAGAAACGGATTAAAAAGAACTATCATAAGAAATGCAATAGTAAATGATATAACATACCATAACGCTTTATTTTTTGTTTTTAAAATGGAGAAAATAACTTTAGACCATGAACGATTTGTTAATATTAAACATAAATTTGCAATTATCAAAGTAGTGAAACAGAGCGCCCTCGATTCTGTTTCACTATGACCCCGATACAGCCCGATTTTAAATATCGCCGCTATTATAATCAGCACAACCAATCCCTGAAGAGTACTAAAGATAATGGTATTTCTATTGAATATTTTTTCTTTCGGGTTTCTCGGCAACCGTTTCATTACGTTTGGTTCTTCTTCTTCAGCCTCAAACACGATTGAACATGCCGGATCAATTATCAGCTCGAGAAATAATATATGTACCGGCAGGAGTATAAGAGGCCATTTAAATATAACAGCCAGCAATGTAATCCCGGCTATTGGTATATGAACGGCGAGAACGTAAGCCATAGCTTTTCTGATATTGTCATAAATTCTGCGTCCCATTCGAATTCCATCGACAATAGTTGAGAAATCGTCATCGAGTACCACAATTGAAGAAGCTTCCCTGGCGACATCGGTTCCGCGAAGTCCCATAGCAACACCGATATGGGCGGATTTCAGCGCCGGGGCATCATTGACTCCATCACCAGTCATCACCACAATCTCGCCCGCTGATTTAAGCGCATTGACAATCCTCAGTTTTTGTTCAGGCACAACTCTGGCAAATATATTCACGTCTTTTATGATCTTATTCAAATCTTCGTCGGTCATTTTGCTTAAATCCGATCCGGTAACAATTCTATTTGAACCGTTCATACCTATTTCGGTCGCGATTTTCTGAGCAGTTATAGAATAATCGCCGGTTATCATCACTACCCTTATTCCGGCTTCATGACATTCGCGTATCGAATCTGGCACCGTATCTCTGACCGGATCCTCAAACCCGAGAAGCCCTAAAAACTTGAACGTGAATTCGTGCTGTGAATCAGGCAAAGGAGCCTGTTTCATTGACGCCTCGGCAACAGCAATTACCCTTAATCCTTCGGATGCCATTTGAATCAACTTTTCATTCTGTTTTTTTATTTCCGGTTCAGACAGGTGGCATAAATCCCAAATTGCTTCCGGTGCGCCTTTGGCGGCAATCACATAATCTTTTTTATCGGGCGATTTCCATACATGCGATACCGCCAGCAGATTTTTCGACAATGGATACTCTTCAACCAGTGTCCAGTTGTCATGAATATGTTCTGTTCCCGCAAGCATCCTGTCACAAAGTTTTATCAGCGCTTTCTCCATCGGGTCGAAAGGTTCTTTCTGGCTGGCAAGAATCCCGAATTCGATCAGTTCGTGAAACTCTTCAGGCAAATCATTATGGTTTGCCACTTCAAAAAACTTGCCGTTACTGAATATTTTTTTTATCGCCATTTTGTTGACGGTAAGAGTTCCTGTTTTGTCAACGCATAAAACAGTAACCGAACCCAATGCCTGAATAGCATGCTGACGGCGGGTAAGCACTTTTCTATACGACATTCTCCATGCACCAAGAGCAAGAAATATTGTGAGCACAACCGGAAACTCTTCAGGCAATATCGACATAGCCAGCGTAATTCCCGCGAAAAAACCTTCCAGCCATTTATCGCGGGTTAACCCATACAAAACAACCACAAGCACAGATAAGAACACCGCACCAAAAGCGAAATTTTTTACCAACCCGTCTGTTTCCGTTTGAAGCTGGGTTTTTTCCGTTTCGAGTTCCTGAAGCGATTTACCGATTTTGCCGATTTCAGTATTAATCCCGGTATGTTTCACAACAGCAACACCTTTTCCAGCCACAACCAGCGTACTTGAATAAACAAAAGGTTTTCCTTCACCGCCCGGTATTTCCATATCTTTCGCGTTGGGATCTGCTTCTTTTCTGACAGGCATCGATTCGCCTGTTAACAACGATTCATCAACAAGCAAATTACTGCTTGATATCACTATTGAATCCGCAGGTACCCTGTCGCCTTCCGATAAGATAATGAAATCGCCTGTCACAACTTCTCTTCCCGGTATACGTCTGTGTTGCCCGTCGCGTATAACAAGGGCACGAGGGCTTGAAAGATTGCGAAGAGCATCCAGCGCGCGCTCCGTCTTATTTTCCTGATAAAAAGTAATCCCGATTACCACAAACACAAACCCGAGAAGCATTATTCCTTCCTGAATGTCTCCGAGAAAAAAATAAACAGAATCGCATAGTATAAGAAGAATAAACATCGGTTCTTTTATTATCTCGATAAGAAGTTTAAGAAAATTTCTCTTCTCGGAGGATGGTATTTCGTTGTATCCTTCTCGCTTCAGTTTTTCCGCCGCTTCAAGTTCGGATATTCCGGAAATTTGATTTATGTCAATATAATCAGACATCATTATCACCTGCGCTCACTTGGGTTAGATTTGAATCTTTATTCAAGATGTGAAAAAAAAACCAGCAGTTCATATAATCAAACCAATTAAAAAACATTGTGAAACGTTATTTACTTATTGACCATTGAAAGGTTATTGCCAATATTCCATTATTTTTTCGCGATAACAAAATATTTAAAGAAAAAAACACAGACATACAACCTTTTTCAACTCTTGGATATTAAATTATATAAAAATCTCTCCGGATATCAAATATTTTTCATTAGACAATCCAGACATACCCGATTTTTATTGTATTTTTCCGTAAATTTAATTAAATTTGTGTTTTCCGTACGCAAAATATAAGGGAATTTGTGCAATAGAGCGATTCCAGATACATTTCATTATCGGCGAAATTATTTATTAATAAGGATATTAACCATATTTTGCCATTCGGGGAATAAAACTATATTTTTTTGATCATGATAACTTGATCTATTATTTATACTTAATTATATTGCTCGATAATATGGAGAACTTTTATGCCTGATAGTTATGATATTGTTGTAGTCGGAGCAGGACACGCCGGTTGCGAAGCCGCATTAGCCGGCGCACGAATGGGATTTTCCACCCTGCTGATTACAATGAATTTAGATACAATCGCACAGATGTCATGCAATCCAGCTATCGGCGGATTGGCTAAAGGACACCTCGTTAAAGAAATAGACGCTCTCGGCGGAGAAATGGCACGAGTAACCGACCTCAGCTGTATCCAATTCAGGATGCTAAACACGAAAAAAGGGCCTGCCGTCTGGGCGCCGCGTGCCCAGACAGATAAAAAAGTCTACCAGTTCACAATGAAAAGCATCCTCGAAAAACAAAATAATCTATTCATATTACAGGATACCGTAGAGGAAATTTTTACGGAAAACAATATAATAAAAGGTGTCGCGACACGATACAAACCTTATATTGAAGCCAGGGCAGTTATTGTCACACCCGGGACATTTATGAACGGGCTGATTCATATCGGATTCAAAAGTTTTGAATCCGGCAGGTTCGGCGAATTCGCGTCAATCGGGTTAAGCGAAAGCCTGCACAAATGCGGGCTGAAACTCGCCCGGCTTAAAACAGGAACACCACCGCGAATTCTGCGGTCGTCTATCGATTTTTCAAAAGTTACCGAACAGCCGGGCGATGAAGTTTATATCCCGTTTTCAAGAAAAATCAAGGAACCTCCCCTCACCCAGGTAAGTTGTTATATAACATACTCAACTGCAAAAACCAAGCAAGTTATAAACAGCAACCTTGATAAATCTCCCCTCTATTCGGGAAAAATAAAAGGGATTGGACCAAGGTACTGCCCATCAATTGAAGATAAAATAGTAAAATTCCCGGACAAAGAAAAACACCAGATTTTTCTTGAGCCGGAAGGGATCAACACAGAAGAAATTTACGTAAACGGCGCGTCAAGCTCATTGCCGCAGGATGTTCAGGAACAAATTATCAGGTCGATCGAAGGATTGGAAAACGCGGTTATTATGCGCTACGCTTACGGAATCGAATATGATTTCGTGACCACCGACCAGATTTCCCCATCGCTTGAGACACGCTCCATTTCAGGGCTGTACCTCGCAGGCCAGATCAACGGCACATCCGGCTATGAGGAAGCCGCCGCGCAAGGGCTTTTAGCCGCCATCAACGCCGGCTACAAACTGCTCGGTAAACAACCGCTTATCATTGGAAGAGATGAAGGGTATATCGGAGTAATGATCGACGACCTGATAACCAAAATACCACAGGAGCCATACCGCATGTTCACTTCACGGGCCGAATTCCGCCTTCTTCTTCGCCAGGACAACGCATACCAGAGACTGGCAAAATACGGATTCGATGCCGGCTTGATCGATCCCGATACATATTCGGATACTCTCGCGCACATAAATAAAATAAACAACGATATCAACCGTTTAAATACATCCAATTATAGAGATACAACCGCCGCTAAACTCCTCAAACGCCAGGATTACACTTATGAGAAACTTATCTCGGATAATATAATACAAAAAGACAACACGTTATCTGAACTCGACATCTTCGAAGTCGAAACCGAGATAAAATACGAAGGCTACATTGCCAAACAGAAATCTCAGGCTGACAAAATAAGAAAATACGAACAATGGGTAATTCCTGATAATTTCAATTACAGTTCCATATCAGGCCTGCGCAAAGAAGCGAAAGAAAAACTTATCCGCTCAAAACCCGTTACCATCGGACAAGCGCTTAGAATACCGGGAGTAAATCCGGTAGATGTTCAGCTTGTAATGATTTTCATTGAAAGAGAAAAACGTATAAATAATCAGAACCGGCAAGATATATAGCCGAATAATACTATTGATTACAGTTAAGGCATTATTTGGTTTATTTATGAATCTGCCATTATACCTTAAATATAATTTTGGTAAATAAATTTATGTTTAGAACGGATTCTTGTCAATTACAAATCTTTCATTCATATGTATTTTAATAAAATATTTTCCCAAAATGCTTGATTCCGTCAGCGAAAAAAGCTAATATTTGTCTAATTAAAACTGGGGAAAATGATATATGGGAAAAGTGATTAGCATATCGAATCAGAAAGGCGGAGTAGGCAAAACCACGACCGCTGTAAACCTTTGTGCAGGACTTGCGGAACATGGTATTAAAGTTCTCCTGATCGATGCTGATGCCCAGGGAAATTCCACCAGCGGCCTCGGAGTAGACCTTAAAAAAGTTCAAGTCGGCTTATATGAAGCTCTTGTTGATGATTTTCAGCTTACCGACATAGTCATAGAAACCGGTTATAGCAATTTTCATATTATCCCGTCCACAAAAGATTTGAGCGGAATCGACGTTGAACTTTACGGGCTGGAAAGAAGAGAAAAAAGGTTGCGCGAAGGATTAAGCCTTCTAAGGATGGAATACGATTATATCTTCATAGATTGCCCGCCGTCACTCACTTTGGTTACCGTAAACGCTCTAACCGCGGCGGATTCCGTACTGATACCCATTCAGACGGAATATTATTCGCTCGAGGGATTGAGCCAACTTATCGGCGCTCTGAACTTAATCAGGTTAGGTTTAAACCCCGATCTGACTCTGGAAGGCATACTCCTGACCATGTGCGACAGAAGAACCAAACTTTCACTTCAGGTTGTTGAGGAAGTAAAAAACTTTTTCCGTGACCGCGAGTATATTTTTTCAACCATAATCCCAAGAAATGTGAAGTTGAGCGAAGCGCCAAGTTACGGCAAACCGGCTCTGTATTACGATCCATCGTCTCTTGGAGCACAGGCTTATAGAGAACTCGCCAAAGAGTTTCTTAGAAAAAACGAACTGGTTACGGTCTGCTGATTAATATTTTCGCCAAATAAGGGGTTGTTATCATGGATGAATCACAGAAAAAATCCGCTCTCGGACGCGGGCTCAGCTCTCTAATACCTATTACAGATCTCGATAGGGAATTCGTTCGAAAAATCGCCCTAACCGAAATTGTGTCCAACAAATATCAGCCTAGAAACACATTTATTGAAGAAAAATTAAACGATCTGGAAAACTCTATCCGCGAACACGGTGTAATTCAACCCATAATAGTGCGCAAAACGCCTGAAGGTTATGAAATTATCGCTGGCGAACGGCGATATATCGCAGCAAAACGAATAGGGCTTGACGAAATTCCAGCTATAGTTAAAAACGTGACTGATCAGAAATCTCTTGAACTCGCTTTAATTGAAAATATACAGCGCGACGATCTGAATCCTATTGAAGAAGCAAAAGGTTATATGACCTTATGCAATGAGTTCAGGTTATCCCAGGATGCCGTGGCGAAAACCGTAGGGCGAAGCAGAACCTCGATCACTAATTCCATGCGGCTTCTTAAATTGCCTGATCATATCCAGAACGCACTAATCGACGGTTCCTTATCCGTAGGGCACGCGAAAGTTATACTCGGGGTAGCGTCGACTGAAGATCAAATGAGAATATTCGAGAAAGTAATACGAAAAAACTTAACTGTCCGCCAAACTGAAAAGCTGGTACAGGATATCAATGACCCAAAAGAAGAAAAACAACTTTTACTCGAACCGGCTATCGAAGATAAATCATACAAACTGACATTGAACCTGAAAGAAAAACTGAACACACCAGTGGAAATAAAATTCGCATCTTCTGACAAAGGCAGAATAATAATTCATTTCGAATCGCAAGAGGAGTTCGACCGAATTGCAGACAGAATCCGACAATAAAACTCAAGATAAGATTACCCGGTCAGATAATCAGCAGAAAAAAAGCTCAGATACAAAAGAACTTATGTCGATAATTTTTTTCGCAGGCAATTTGGGCTTTACAATGGTATTATGTATACTCGCGGGTTTTTTTTTAGGATTATGGCTTGATAAAATATTTGGAAGCAATCATTTTTTTCTTATAATATTTCTAATCGCAGGAATCATAGCAGGGTTTTTCCAGTGTTACAGATTGATAAAAAAAGACTTGAAACTTTAAAAGATTTATTCGCTATTGATCCGTCTATCGTACCGGTAACTTTATCTTTATTGAAAAAGATATTGTTTGTCTGTTCTTTGATGAGTTGCGTTTTCTGGATCACTGACATGAAATTTTATATTCCCGGACTGATTTTCGGTGCTTTCATGGGATGGATAAACTTTTTCCTGATGGGAAAAGGCGTAACCATGATGGCAAACGACGTATTAAGAACAAAAAAAAAGTCAACCGGACAAAAAAGATTGATTTTCGGATATTTCATAAGGTATATTATCTTATCAATAGCTTTTATCATCGCAGTTACCGTGAAAATTTTCACTCTCAGCACTTTTATTCTCGGATTGTTTCTAATCCAGATAATATTATATATAGAATATGTATTCATGGGGTTCGGTAATGAAAAAAAATAAGATACTAAAAATAATATTTTGGATTGCGATTATCCTTATAATAGAGTTTTCTTTAACCTATTTTACCCATGTCGATTTATCCGAAGGTATCGGAGAACCCCGAATCAAGATCAATTCAATCATGGGTTTCAAAATTCCGATCAACGGGATAAATATCGTCACTGTTTTAAACACATGGCTTATCATGGCGTTTTTGGTTATATCCAGTTACTTTATGACCCGCAAACTCAAACCGAAACCCGGCAGGCTACAAATGGTTGGCGAACTTTTTGTCACCATGTTCGATACTTTATGCAAAGATGTTCTGGGCGAAAAACTCGGCAGAAAATATTTGCCGTTCGTAGCTACCCTGTTTATTTTTATTTTATGTTCCAACTGGCTTGGTATTATTCCCAATTTCTGGCTGATCGTTGACGGCGTTTTCCCAAAATGGATGGTCCTTGAGGAACCAACCAGAGACCTGAATACAACACTCGGTTTCGGTTTAATGTGTTTCTTTGTGGCTCATATAAGCGGTATTATTATCAGAGGCCCTGTTAAATATTTAAAAGAATTTTTCGAACCTTCGTTCCAAATAGGCAAAGTTACCATACCCAATATTCCAATGGGATTCCTGAATATAATCGGCGAGTTCGGCAAAACGATATCACACTCGTTCCGTCTTTTCGGCAATATATTCGGCGGAGCCATTATTTTTCTGGTTTTATCGGGATTGAGCATCTCGTTTTTTAAAATGTTAACAGGCTGGCCAATCGGGTTTCCTATCGGCCCGCCGATATTTTTGAACGCCTTTTTCGGGTTGTTCGGTGGAACCATCCAGGCATTTGTGTTTTCCATGCTGGCTCTGGTTTATGTTTCTTTAATGGTTAGTGAATAAGGATTTTTTTATGCCGGATGCAGATTTAGCAAGATTTGGAGCTTTTCTGGGAGCTGGATTATCAATGGGATTAGGCGCTATCGGAGCGGCTTACGGAATAGGTTTGGCCGCCGGCGAAGGGTGTAAAGGAATTTCACGCCAGCCTTACGTTTCAGGTAATATATTAAAAACAATGCTTATCGGACAAGCGGTAACGGAATCACCGGCTTTATTTTCGCTTATCGTATCTATTATGTTGCTGTTTACGCCGTTAAAAGGCAAAGAATTTATTACTTTTTTCGCCGCCATCAGCGCAGGGTTGTGTATGGGTAGCGGCGCATTCGGCCCGGGTATAGGGGCCGGTCTTGCAAACGCTGGCGCATGCGAAGGCGTTAGCGCTAACCCGGATAAAGAAGCGGTAATCATGCGAATGATGCTCGTCGGCCAGGCGGTTTCACAATCGACCAGCATTTACGCTTTGGTAATAGCACTTTTGTTAATAATGGTTTAAGGTTTAAAAAAGGAGACAAAAATATGGTTGATTTTTCAGGTGCGGATTTAATCAGGGCGGCGGCAATGGTTGGCGCCGGTATTTGTATGGGATTCGGAGCTATCGGACCGGGCGTCGGCGAAGGTTATGCCGCAGGACAAGCATGTTCAGGTGTTGCCCGTGAACCACAGAACGCTAACCTTATTTTAAGAACTATGCTTATCGGTCAGGCGGTTTCGGAATCAACAGGTATATATTCTCTTGTTATCGCGCTCCTCATGCTTTTTGTTGTAAAATAATAATCGCTTATTCTTTTGGAAGGGGTGAGTTCCTTTGGTAGAAATCAGTTTTACAATGATCATTCAGGTGATTAATTTCGCCATACTATTATGGTTGCTGAACAAGTTTCTGTTTTCAAAAATACTCGATTATCTCGACCGGCGCGCGCAAGGGATTGAGATGGATATGGCTGATGCTTCCAGGCTCCAACAGGAAGCCACCGATTTGAAAGTTTTACAGGAAACAGAACTTTTAAACGCTAAAAAAGAAGCCGCGGAAATTGTGCGAATGGCACATAAACGCGCGGAAAGCGACGCTCATATTATTATCGCAAACGCTGAAAAAGAAAACAACGCGATAATTGTCAACGGGAAAAAATCTCTTGAAATTGAATTAGAAAAAGCTAAAGCGGAACTACAAAACAATTTAGCTGATGTGGCCATGGATATTGCCCAGAAAATTCTTGAACGAGAAATTAAACCGCAGGATCAACAAAAAATTATCAACGACGCTCTGAAAAAGATTGAAAAATGGAACTGACAGAACTAAAAATCTCACGTACTTACGCTTTTTCTTTTGTCAAAGCGGCTAAAGAAAAAAAGAATATTTCCGGTTTTCTTGATCAGCTTGAAAAGATTTGCGATATTTTTAAGCAAAACCAGATTTTGATTGATTTTTTGGTTAATCCTCTTATTAAATTGGCTCAGCGTAAAGACATGATCGAATCGATACTCAAAAAAGCCGGTATTGAAAATGAAATTATCAATTTTTTGTTTATTTTAATTGAAAACGGCAGAATCAAGCTTCTTGAAAAAATACTCTTTTTTGTTAGAAAGTTGGCAAAACAGGAAATGGGCATTATTAGCGGTACTATATTCAGTGTACAGGAATTAGGGCCGGATACGAAAAAACAGCTCAAATCGTTGCTTGAAAAACGGTACAATCAAATTGTCGAATTAAAATATGAGCTCAAACCAGAAATAATAGGCGGTATACTTATTCATCTCGACAATCATATTATAGATTACTCCGTAAAAGGAGATTTAAGACGTTTACAAGAAGCTTTAAAACAGGAAGGATGAACTATATATGCAAATAAAGCCCGATGAGATAAGTTCTCTCATTAAAGATAAAATTTCCAAGTACCAGAAAGAAATGAAACTCGATGATGTAGGAACCGTACTGCAAGTGGGAGACGGAGTAGCCACTATCTACGGGCTCGATAACGCTATGGCAGGTGAGTTGATCGATATGGGCAAGGGAATTAAAGGAATGGTAATGAACCTTGAGGAATCCGTGGTTGGCGTAGCTATCCTCGGCGATGATACCCTGATCAAAGAAGGAGATATCGTCAAACTTACGGGAAGAATAGTTGAGGTACCTGTAGGTGAAGGACTCTGCGGCAGGATTGTTAACGCGATCGGTGAACCGATTGACGGGAAAGGTGTTATAAAATCACAGAAGTTCTATCCGATTGAAAGAATCGCGCCGGGTGTTGTCGACCGCCAGCCAGTTAAGGAACCTATCCAGACAGGTTTGAAAGCTATCGACGCCATGGTTCCTATCGGACGCGGTCAACGCGAACTGATCATCGGTGACCGCCAGACAGGAAAAACAGCTATTGCCCTTGATACCATAATAAACCAGAAAGGCAAAGGCGTTTATTGTATATATGTGGCTATCGGACAGAAAAAATCAACTGTCGCTCAGGTAATAAAAACACTTGAGGATTACGGCGCCATGGAATACACAACCGTTGTTGCCGCGACGGCAAGTGATCCGGCTCCGCTTCAATATATCGCGCCGTATGCCGGTTGCGCTATCGGCGAATATTTTATGGATAACGGAAAACACGCTCTTATCATATACGACGATTTATCCAAACACGCTGTCGCGTACCGCCAGCTCTCTTTGATTCTGCGCAGGCCGCCGGGACGTGAAGCTTACCCTGGAGATATTTTCTATCTGCATTCAAGGTTGCTTGAAAGAGCATCCAAATTCGATGAGTCTCATGGCGGCGGATCACTTACAGCGTTGCCTATAATCGAAACACAGGCGGGAGACGTATCGGCTTACATCCCGACAAACGTCATCTCCATTACCGACGGACAGATTTATCTGGAAAGCAACCTTTTTTATTCAGGCGTTCGCCCAGCTATTAACGTGGGTTTGTCGGTATCCCGTGTAGGTGGAAACGCACAGATAAAAGCCATGAAACAAGTTGCCGGTTCGCTCCGTATCGATCTTGCTCAATACCGAGAAATGGCCGCTTTCGCCCAGTTCGGTACAGAACTCGACAAAGCTACTCAGGCTCAGCTGAAAAAAGGCGAACGGCTTGTTGAAATACTCAAACAGAATCAATACACACCATTAAGCGTGGAAAAACAAATCGCCGTCATCTTTGTAGGCGTTAATAACTATCTCGATGATGTACCTGTAGTTCAATGCAGGCGGTTTGAAAACGAATACCTTGATTTCATGGATAAAAACCACAAAGATATTCTCGATTCGATTATATCCGAACAGAAAATCACTGAAGATATTGAAAAAAAGTTAAAATCGGCAATCGAAGAATTCAAAAAAATATTTGTTTTGAGTTAATCTATGGAAAACATAAAAGATGTAAAAGACAGAATTAAATCCGTAAAGGAAATCCGCAAGATTACCCGGGCTATGAAAATGGTCGCCACGGCCAAATATAAGAAAGCTTATTCAAGGTTATCGGAAAACCAGGCTTATGTAAAAAGCATTGAGAATCTCCTCTGGAGAATCCAATGGGAAGTTGTACTCAGGTACAATAAATATTTTGTCGCACATACCGATCAGGAAAAAAGGCTCCTTATCGTGGTAACCGCAGATAAAGGATTATGCGGCGGGTTCAACGCCAATGTCATAAGAACAGCTATGAAACAAATTAAAGATACAGACCTGTTCATTATTGGAAAAAAAGGAAAGGCTTTTTTCCATAAACTTGAAGGTGCAAAAATTATCGGCGAGAAAGCGGATATATTCGGTAAACTTAATTACAAGATCTGCGCGAGCCTCGCGCGTCATATTTCAAGATGTTTTGCTGTTGGCTCTTATACAAAAATTGATATTTTATACACCCATTTTGAGTCAATGGGTAAACAATCCCTAAAACTCGAGCAGATGTTTCCTTTAACGAGATATTTTGAAAATAGGCCTGATAATTTGTCCACACGCAAACTCGTTTATGAGCCGTCTTCAACGGCTGTATTCGATAACTTGATTAATCATTATATCGAAATCCAGTTGTTAAGGATACTCCTTGAATCGGAATTGTCTGAACAGATAACCCGAATGAACGCTATGGACGCTGCAACCAAAAACGCGTCGGAACTCATAGATAACCTGATACTTGCGTATAACCGCGCACGCCAGGCGATAATCACAAAGGAAATTATAGAAATCGTAAGCGGAGCTGAGGCTCTTAATAAGTAATCAAAATATAAATGCTTAAAGGGTAGCAAATTATGAATAAAGGAAAAGTGATTGAGATTATTGGGCCTGTAGTTGACGTAAAGTTTCCCGAAGGAAACCTGCCGTCGATATATAACGCCATCGAAATTAAACATGCTGATGGAAAAAAAGTTATCTGCGAAGTAGCGCTTCATCTGGGTGACAATAAAGTAAGGTGTATATCCATGTCACCTACCGACGGACTCGTCAGAGGCATAGAAGCTATCGATCTTGGCAAACCGATTTCCATTCCTGTAGGTGAAACCACATTGGGAAGGGTTATGAACGTAATCGGCGAACCTGTTGACATGCAGGGACCAATCAAATCCACTCATTTTTCGCCAATTCACCGCCAGGCACCTCTTCTTCAGGAACAGAGCGCTGAAGTGGAGATGTTTGAAACCGGTATCAAAGTTGTCGATCTGCTCGCTCCTTACAGCAAAGGCGGCAAAACAGGGCTTTTCGGCGGCGCCGGTGTTGGAAAAACAGTTTTGATTATGGAACTTATCAGAAATATCGCACAGGAACACGGCGGAATATCCGTATTTTCCGGTGTAGGGGAACGTACTCGCGAAGGAAACGATCTCTGGCTCGAAATGAAAGAATCCGGCGTTATCGACAAAACAGCTCTTATTTACGGACAGATGACCGAACCGCCCGGAGCAAGGTTGAGAGTAGGATTAACCGGACTCACAGCCGCTGAATATTTCCGCGACGAACAGGGACAAGACGTTCTTTTGTTTATAGATAACATCTTCAGGTTCGTTCAGGCCGGATCGGAAGTATCCGCTCTTTTGGGCAGAATGCCCTCCGCTGTAGGTTATCAGCCTACACTCGCTACTGAAATGGGTATTCTTCAGGAACGCATAACATCCACCAAAAGAGGGTCTATCACTTCCGTTCAGGCAATTTACGTACCTGCTGACGACCTGACTGATCCCGCACCTGCAACAACTTTTGGGCATCTCGACGCTACAACGGTTTTATCAAGAAGAATAGTGGAACTCGGTATTTACCCTGCTATTGACCCGCTTGACTCAACATCAAGGATCCTCGACCCGCGCATTCTTGGGGAACGCCATTATAAAGTCGCCCGCGAAGTACAGCGCATTTTGCAAAAATACAAAGACCTTCAGGATATTATCGCCATTTTAGGTATGGATGAATTGAGCGAAGAAGATAAACTCGTTGTCGCCCGCGCAAGAAAAATACAACGATTCTTATCGCAACCGTTCTTCGTAGCTGAACAATTCATGGGTATACCCGGCAAATACGTGCCTCTCGAAGACACTATCACCGGATTTGAGCTTTTAGTTGGTGGAGAATGCGACGATATACCGGAACAAGCCTTCTATATGGTCGGCGATATCGACGGAGTTTACGAGAAAGCAAAAAAACTGGGGTATACGAAATAAGGCGGATTGAAAATGTCTATTCTCAAAATTAATATATTAACTCCGGAGAAAAAAATCGCATCCTTTGAATGCACAAAATTAGTCGCTGAAGGTAGCGAAGGTCAGCTTGTGATTTATCCCGGACATACCCGTTTTATAACCGGGCTTAGAATATGCGAGATAATCATGGAACCGGTTAAGAAATCAGCAAAGGGCACCAGGACAAAAGAATCCAAACTCAATTATTTTGTTTCCGGCGGATACCTTCATGTGGAAGACGATGTAGTAACTATATTCACACCTTCATCGGAAAAAATTTCCGATATAGATCAGGAGCGTGCTAAAACCGCTAAAGATAAAGCCGAGAAAGTTCTTAGCGAGCTGAAAGACGGAACAGATACTTTCCGTGCGCAAAACGCTCTTGAAAGGGCTATTAAAAGATTAACTCTCGCCGGCAAAAAATTGGAGAAATGATACATAATGACCGATACGACGATTATAACAGCCAAACCTGAGCCCGAAAACCCGGAAACTCGCAAGAAACTCGCAAAACAATATGAGCGAGTTCACAATATTCTTTTTTTGATTGATATTGTCTTCACATTGATGGTTCTACTGGTTTTTATATTTACCGGTGGAAACGGCGGTTACTCAAACCAACTTGCCGGTCTGATTCGGTCATGGTCAAATAACTACTGGCTCCAGGTTTCTATATATATCACAATCACAACAACAATTTATTTTTTGTTTCTTACACCGTTCAGTTTTTATGGCGGATATTTACTTGAACACAAATACCAGTTATCCAACGAGAGTTTCTGGATGTGGATTAAAGACCGGTTCAAATCATACATTTTAAATGTAATTTTTATGCTTTTGCTCGGACTTGTACTATACGTATTTTTGGTTTACGCGAAACATTCGTGGTGGTTATGGGTCGGTTCAATGTGGTTTCTTTTCGGCATTATCCTGAGCAATATATTCCCGGTAATTATAATACCTCTTTTTTACAAATTAAAACCTTTAGAAAATGAAGATCTTAAAAATAAATTGATTTTCCTTGCGGAAAAAGTTAAAGCGAAAATTTCAGGCGTTTATGAGATTATCCTATCAACAAAAACCAAAAAAGCCAACGCCGCTTTAACCGGATTAGGCAACACAAAACGAATAATTCTTGGTGATACTCTCCTCGATAATTTTTCAAATGAGGAAATAGAGGTTGTGCTTGCCCACGAACTCGGTCATTTTTATTATAAACATATTTGGAAACTTATATTTTTCGGCGCATTCATAACTTTCGCCGGATTGTATTTAATAAGCCTTATTTTCAATGATGTCGTTATGAATCTTGGTTACAACGGTATTGCTGATATTGCCGGTTTCCCGGTATTTTTGCTTTGCATGTTCTTATTTTCAATATTTACGTCTCCTTTGAACAGCACATATTCCAGATACCTTGAAAACCAGGCCGACCTTTTTGCCCTTAAACAAACCAATTTACCTAAAGATTTCATAACCGCTATGACAAAACTCGCTGACCAGAACCTGGCGGACGATCAGCCAAATCCGATAATCGAGTTTCTTCTGCACGATCATCCAAGTATTTCCAGACGAATTAAGCTCGCCGAAAGGTTTATGAACACCCACAAGGCATCTTAATTTCGGAGATCATATGGAATCCAGACAAGGCAAACTTTTTGTTGTGGGCACTCCTATCGGGAATCTTGAGGATATAACCCTTAGAGCCATTAGAATTCTTAAGGAAGCGGATTTCTGTCTCGTCGAAGATACGCGCCATACAAAAAACCTTTTTTCTAAATACGAAATCAAAACAAAAATGATAAGCCATTTCAGGCAAAATGAGGATTCCCGCATTAATTTTGTTATTTCGGAAATTGAATCAGGCAAACAAATCGCTCTTGTAAGCGATGCGGGTATGCCGGGTATTTCCGATCCGGGCGAAAAACTTATCCGCACTTTAATCGAGCGTGGTTTAATCGTAGAAGTAATACCGGGCCCGTCATCTCCGATTATGGCTATTATTTTATCGGGAATGCGGACAGACAGGTTCTCTTTTTTCGGATTTATACCAAGAAAAGGTAGCAAACGAAACAAAATCCTGAAAAAAATTGCAGGTGACTTAAACCCAACCATAATTTTCGAGTCTCCATTAAGACTCGAATCGTTGCTCAAAGATACACTTAGATTTTGCGGCGATAGAAATGTATCTATATGCCGCGAACTCACAAAAATTCACGAACAAACCGTACGCGGAAAAATTTCCGAGATTTTAGATATGCTCGATAAGAAAAAACTTGTACTTAAAGGCGAGATTGTTATAGTTTTAGAAGGAAATATATCAGACGAACCATGCACAGATGAGGATAAATATGAGTAACCGAGAAAATAGCAACGCAAACCGACAATTATACCTGATGCTTCCCATGTATAACGAGGAAACATCAATAATAGCTCTGCTTGAAAACGTAAACAGAGTACGAAAACTTCTCAAAGATCCGTTTGAGGTTGTTATTGTCGATGACGGCAGTAAAGACAATTCCGTAAACAATGTGAAGAGATACAGTTCCCAACATCCGGATTTTAAGATAAAAATTATACCTCATGAAAAAAATATGGGGCTCGGTCAGGCAATGCGAACAGGTATCTATTATCTCACTAAAACGGCTAACGACAATGATATAATCTTCACTATGGATGCGGATAATACTCATAATCCTGAATATATGCCCGATATGATAGAGAAAATTGAGGAAGGTAACGAAATCGTTATCGCTTCCCGTTATTGTGGCGGAGGTGATGAGAAAGGACTCAAACTTCATAGAAAAATACTTAGCCGCGGTGCCAGCGGTCTGCTGTCTTTGTTTTTCAATTGTAAAGGAGTAAGAGATTACACCTGCGGGTATAGAGCATATAAAGGAACTCTTTTAAAACAAGCATACAATATTTATGGCGAAAAACTTATTTGCGAAAACGGATTTACTTGCATGGCTGAACTTCTTATAAAAGTGCACCCGTTTGCCAGCAATGCCGACGAAGTGCCTATGGTTCTCAGATATGATTTAAAAACAGGCGCGTCCAAAATGAAAATATTGAAAACCATAATCCGATATTTTCATTTGATAAATTCTTTAAAAAAAGTAGTTTAGATTTTTGTTGATTTTATGGTACCTTTATTTCATATATCCTTTAATTATAACCGAAAATAATTCGAATATTTTATCTGATGGATACGTCAATAATCTGTGGTGGAGTAAATATAGCTGTGAATGATGCCGATTATACTGAATATTCAGACGAAACGCTTATAGAGAAAGCTAAAAAATCGGATTTGGAAGCCTTTAAAATAATTGTGGAACGGTATCAGACCAGGGTTATATCTGTGGCATACGGCATTGTTCACAATGAAGACGACGCCAAGGATATATCACAAGATGTGTTTGTGAAAGTATATAAATCGCTGGATAATTTTCAAGGAAATTCAAGATTTTATACATGGCTTTACCGCATAACAGTGAATATGGCGATAGACTATAACAGGAAAATAAAAAGAAAACAGGCGATGGAATATAACGACGACATAAATGTAAAAACAGAATTACCTTTAGCTGATTCTAAACAGGCGTTGCCTGATAAATATATATACGATAAAGAAATATACGGCAAATTGCAGGAAGCCATAGAAAATTTATCAGAAGAACAGAAAAAAACATTTATACTGCGTGAAATGGAAGATTTGTCGTATCAGGAAATCGCGGATATTATGAAATGTTCCGTAGGGACGGTGATGTCGAGGTTATATTACGCAAGAGATAAAATAAGGTTGTACCTTAAACCTTATTTATGAGATCCAGTCAAATGAATGATGGGAGAAGCCGAAATGGCGGTGAACTGTAAGTATTATATAGAGAAACTCAGCGCGTATCTGGACAATGAGCTGAATTCACGCGAAAAAGCGGATGTTGAGCTTCATCTGGAAAGTTGTATGAGTTGCAGAGAATACCTGAACGATCTTAAACAGATCCAGGGGTATACGCAGGATTTATACGGAAGAGTAAGGAAGAACTCTCATCAGGATTCATTATGGGCAAACATTGAAGCACAATTAAACGACAATGAATCCGAATTGATAGAGTTACCAGGCTCCTTCGGTAAGAAAAAATTTGCGCTATGGATTTCATCAGCAGTTGCGGCATGTCTGATTCTTCTGGCAGGTTTTTACGCTTATTATGCAATAACCAAACTCAATCAGAACCAGTGCATCGTAACATGGGTGGAATCTAAAAAAGCTCCTGTGATGGTTTACAAAGACAAATCAACTAATACAACTATAATCTGGATGTTTTCCGACGAAAACTCCGTCAGCAATACATGAGGCATGGAGACAGCTTAATGGTAAAAAGATTTATATTGATTCTGGCTTTTTTATTTTTAAGTTCAGGACTGGTTGTTGCCCAATCCAATTTTTCTAAAGAAGTCAACATCGGCATTAAAGTAATTAAGGCATCCAATGAAAGAGGCGGTATCGACCCCCAGTTATCTGATTTGAGTTCTCAATTAGTACGGCTGAATTATACATCATATCAATTTCTAATGCAGGATTCCAAAACAGGTGTACCTAAAGATGAGCTATTTTTTAATCTGCCCGATGGTGATGTGCTGAGAGTCGTTCTTCTTACCGTTGACGAACCTTATATCAAACTTTACGTGGCAATAAAAAAGGCAGGCCTCAACACCAATTTTAAGATTTCAAATCACGGTACCGTGATTGTCGGAGGAAACAAGTTTAAAGGCGGATCTCTGGTAATCGCGATTACCGCTTCTTATTGATTATTTTGCCTCTATTAAATACTGAAAATATTTATCCACAATATCTCTATATTCAGGAGGAATATACGATTTCACCCCATCTTTTTTGATTTTATCTTCCTTAACTTTATAAAGTTTTTTATCCAGTTCCCCGGGAGATACCGCAACCTTATTCAATTTACCTTCCTTTGATTCTCTCTTATCACTTTTTTCCCGGGTTTTAACAGATTTTTCAGATTCAAGCAATCTTGTGAGAATCTTCTTCTGCCGATTAATCAGTTCAGATGAAATATCGCCTTTTTTAATCGATTGAGCCGCTTTTTCCATCTCTGCCGCCATATTGTTCAAATCACCAAGTACATGTTTTGATGCATCAGGATACGCTTTGTTTAGTTTGCTTAATGCCTGCGACAACATCTTTTGTTCAGCGGCAAGCTGGCTTAAATAATTCTGCATGCTCATCGGATTTGAGCCCGGCATCATATTCGGAACACCGGATGTCTTATCGTTTATTGAAGATTGCTTTTCAGCCATTTTCTTCAACTGATCGAAAAATTCATCCATATTTGCAGGCATATCACTGTTTCCGCTTCCTCCTTGTTGTCCCTGGCGGTTTATCGATTCGAGAAGCAATATCCACTTGATCGCCACCAAACGGGTATTAGCAAGTTCGTTTTTGATCATCAGCGAAGCTGTCGGATCGCCTCTTTTGAATACGTTCTCGTTTTGTCTCTCCATGGTCTGCGATATATCAAACAATGGATCGTAATACGCCGAATTTATTATGGTGCTTTGTTTACCAAGATTTTTTGCCTCAGTCCCTGTTCGATTAAGTTCACGCTCGATATAATTCATATATCTGGCATGGTCGATGTTTTTTTCCGTGTTTTTTCCCGGATTAGTATCCATTGATATAATCAACTGTTCCATTTCACGGGATAAACGCTCTATTCGGTTAATGATATCTACAATCTGATTTATGTTGATCTTATCCGATTTATACTTATCCAGCAACGCCTTCAGAACCTTTTCGTAATTTATCATCGCTGATCGCATCCTGTTTCCAGATTCGCCTGCCGATTGCGGATTGTTTTCAGATAAATTTTGTTTCATCATGCCAAGCAGATCTTTCATTCGGTCGGTTTCATATGTCTGTTCCAGTAATTTCACCTGATCACGAAGTTCATTGTCTGCGGGATCGGATGAAGCAAGAGTTTTTTGCGAATCTTCCATATATTTTAAAAATTTGTCAATCTCATTCAGCTCTTTATTTACCTGATCATGCGATATTTCTTTTGATTTTTGCCAAGCGCTGAAATTCTTGTTAAGTTTCTCCTGTTCAGAAATTGCCTGGCGGGTAGCTTCCAGCAACTCTGTTAATTTATTGTGCAAAGACAACTTTTTAAACAGATTTAACATTCTCTGGAGATTCTCATTATATTTTTCCATATCTTTAGCGGATATCTCCAGCTTGTTTTTCATCTGCTGGAACGATGTGGTTTGCTCAAGCATACGCTGAATATCGCGTAACGTTTGTTTCATCTGTTCGCTCATAAGCGATTCCATTATCGATTGTAGTTCCGTATAATTCTTCAATATCTGAGTGGATATATTGTTATCAATGATATCTTTTTTAAGTTGCTGCGCTGTATTGTCGATAGACTGCTGTGTATTGAGCTGTTGCGATATTGCTTCCTGAATTGATTTTTTGTCTGCCCAGGATAGTTGTCCGGCATAACTGAGTTTTTCTTCCATTTTTTTTATTTTCGATATCAACAAATCATGCGACTCCTTCAATGATTCAAGGTTTTGCTGAGGTTTATCGAAAACTTCCGTTTTCCGTTTATATATCTCAGCCATGGAAGGAAACGTCATCACCTGTGTTTTTGATTGTGCCCAATGCGGACCATCCGGCGGAGCGCAATTATCGTAAACGCGTATTTTGTAATTAATCTCATCACCCGGTACAAGCTGAAGTGACGTTAAATCCCAGCGGTATGTGTTTTCCACAGTTTTCTTATTTATATTGGATTCAATAATAATTGATTTTTCTTCTCCAGAAGACACATTAAAAATAAGTATTGCTTTTTTAAGCGATATATCATCTGACGCATTATACATTATAGCCGCTTCCATTTGGGAAGGTATCTCACTGTACTGCGAAGGGCTTATTATTGAAATTGAAGGAGGTTTATCTTCAATTGGTATCAGATTAAAAGATTTTAACGGTTCATTCTCCTGCCCTAAACTATCCAGAACTTTTATATTGTATGGTGATTCCGCATCCAGTTTCAGTTCGACATAACCACTATCTGAAGTTTTTGGAACAAAAGGGACACTTTGTTTCCCTTTAATAAAAAACGCGCTGGAAATATTGTTGTTGGTAAAAATCTCAAATTTTATTTTCGTACCTTTTATGGCGGTAATATCGTCAAACTGCTGTCGTATCTCAGATTGTGATCTAAATCCGGTATAATCGGGGTAACTGTAAGTAATTCTATGGCGCAATATAATAGGAAGTGTTATCGCGTCAATTTCGTATACCGGAGATTTCATGGAACCAAACTGTACATAATACTGGCGGTTCTCTTTAATATCTTTCATGGAATAGGAATATAATGTGGACGATACCTTTTTCATCAAGAATTTATCCCATTGCTGATTTTGCCCGCGAACATAAATATTAGCAACATCAGTTGCCTGAGAAAAGATCACCGCTTTTATATCAACTGTGGAACCAAAAACCGTTTTGGTATCTCCAGGCCTTACAACAAGCGTCTCCGGTACAGGTTTTACCGGATCGAAATATTTGCTGTATAATCCGTAATACGTATCCGCGTAAAAATCCGGGAATACAATCATAGGCAGTACAAGAACGGCAGTAAAATATATCAAAAATCTGCCCGGTTGCGGGCGCGGATAAAATGAACCTGAGTTCAGAATCGTTTTTATATCCACGGTTTCTCTTACCTTATCAATATGAGCCCGGATAAGTTGTTCTGAAAATCCAAGATCAATAAAGAGATCCGGTTTGTTCTCAAACTCGAAAGACGATATCAAATCTCCATGATAAAAAGGATATACTGATTCAATCCAACGAGCGGTGGCTCGCAAGGAAATAATCTTCGATAAATTCAAAAAAACAAAGCTTATTTGCGCGTAAACCAAAAATCCAATACAAATAACGCAACCCCATACGATAAACAAATCTCCCAACCCGAACAAACTGCATAAAGGCAATACCGCAAATATTACAAATACCGGATACAATAAAATTAACCTCGCCGATTCAGAGGCGAGACTGAACATCAATTTTGTACGCAATACCTTAAGTATTGCGGATATGGATTGAGCTTTAAAGTTCATGAAATTATAAATTCCTTAAAATGAAATATGCAAAAGCCGATAAATTGTAATATGAATGAAAAAATATATTATACCATAATTCGTAATTTTTTGACCAGTTTAAAGGAAAAGCTGTTCATAACCATTTTGTTTTCTCTTCCTTTTTTAATTCCTGTCTGGACACTTTCCAGAACATCGATTAATCATGGGATATGGCAAAAAGTGCAAATCATGAACGAAGAGGGAATCCGTTTTTCCAGCCAGAAAGATTACGCCAGATCAATCGAATACTTTCAAAACGCTCTTAAACTCGCCCCGGATCAAAAAATTATAAAGCGTAACCTTGCTAATGCATATATGGAACTTGCCATCGAGTTAAAAAGCAAAGGGCAACGCGATAAAGCAATAAAAGTTCTTGAACAAGCGGTCGACTTAAACTCCGATCTTGATTCGCTACATATTCTGTTAGCAAAACTATACTATGACGACGGAGATCTTCTATCGGCGGAAAAAGAAGCGCGAATCGCCCTTATATTAAAACCCAACGATCCGTACGTACTTAAGTTTCTCGCTTACTTAAATTGTCTTATGGAAGACTATAATGAGGCGATTGAAAACTATGATACGTTATCCAAGAAATATAATATTCCGGCAGACACAAACGCAAAACAAGCTAAAGCGGAAAAAGAAGTATACAGCAATTATAAAAGAGAAATATGCCATCCATTCGTCATATTTTATCCGGGAAAAATGTACCGTGAACACGCCAATCTTGTCGCTAAAGGACTTGCGGATACGTATTTAAAACTTGGCATGTGGTGGAATTTTAATCCACAGTCGGAAATAAGCGTATACCTGTACCCGGAAGACGTTTTTTATAAAATAACCAACAGCGGCAACTATGTAATAGGTTTATATGACGGTAAAATCCGGCTCTTAGTAACATCCGGCAACAAAGATACAATAGCCAGAACAGCCGCTCATGAGTATACTCATCATGCACTTATGTGCAAAACACGATCCAACATTCCATTCTGGCTTAACGAAGGCCTCGCGCAATATGTCGCCGGCGAATGGGACAGTCTGCGCGCAAAAATGTTTGACCTTGCGTTAAACAGAAAATCACTGATAAAATTCAGCCGCATGGACTCCATCGAAGCCAATGTGTTTGATGTGTACGACCGCAAACTCGCCTACGTTCAATCGTATGTCGCCGTCGAATACCTGATCGAGGAATACGGAAAAGATATCATAAAAGATATTCTTACCAGTCTTGCTAAAGGCAACAAAGGAGAACCTGTACTGAAAGACTCGGCTCTGATTACATATAACGAATTGGAATCCGATATCCGCGAATACTATACCGAAAAACGGAAAAAACAGGTCGTAGCCGTTTTATCCTCGAATTAGCAAATACATTATTATCATTATATGTTTTCTATTTTTATTCGTTTTCCTTTTATCAACTGTCGATAGAAACCATTTTTAACAGACTTTTTTACTTTATTTGTAAAAAATTTTTTATATAGATTAACATCATGATTCAAAAATTTATTATCCGATCAATAAAATAACCCGCCATTTGATTTCAGTTTTTGTTGACTGTAATGTTAATTACTGATAAATTAAGAAAAGAATGACACTTTTTTTCCTTAAACTTCCTTCAGAAAAAGGATTTTTCAATGGCAAGATCCGGCATTAGAACTCATGATCAACTAAGAAATATAAACATAATCACAAATTATCTCGATTCACCCATCGGATCGGTACTTATAGAATATGGGCGAACAAAAGTACTATGCTGTGTATCTATTGATGAGAATGTACCGAAATGGATGAAAGGCGAAAATCAAGGATGGGTAACATCCGAGTATTCAATGATGCCATACGCCGGCGGAGACCGCAGACAAAGAGAATCGTCCTCCGGTAAAATTGGCGGGCGAACACAGGAAATACAACGTCTGATCGGCAGATCGTTTCGGTCAGTGTTTGATTTAGAGAGTCTCGGCGAAAGAACTATCTGGATCGACTGTGATGTCCTTCAGGCTGACGGAGGTACACGCACGGCATCCATCACCGGAGGGTTCACCGCTCTTATGATTGCCGTGGATAAACTTATCAAAGAAGGCAAAATAAAATCGAATCCTATAAAAGAACGGCTCGCGGCAGTAAGCGTCGGTATGGTTGACGGCGAACTGGTTCTGGATCTTGATTTTGCAGAAGATTCCAAAGCGGAAGTAGATATGAATGTGGTAATGACAGAATCAGGTAAGCTGATAGAAATACAAGGTACGGCCGAAGGAAAACCGTTCTCCAAAAAAAAATGCTTTGAGTTGATCGATTTGGCTCATTCCGGTATCAAACTTTTATTGGATATTCAGGCAAAAGCACTGACTCAAGCCAATGTTCACTTTGAGGTAAAATAATGACGGATATAGTAATAGCCACAAAAAACAAGGGTAAAATAAAAGAAATAAAAGCGATTCTGAGCCCTCTTAATCTCAATATTATCGGTCTTGAGGATTATCCCGATATTCCACAAATAATTGAAAACGGTTCATCTTTTGAGGAAAACGCGATTATTAAGGCTCAAACTGTAGCGAAATATACCAGTAAAATGGCTATGGGTGACGATTCCGGACTTGAAGTTGATTTTCTTAACGGACAACCAGGTATTTATTCCGCCAGATTCGCCGGAGAAAACGCTACCGATTATATGAATAACCAGAAACTGCTCGATTTAATGGCAAACGTTTCTTCCGGTCAAAGAGAGGCCCGGTTTGTCTGTGCGATAGCCATATCTCTGCCGGATGAACTGATCGGTACTGTCTCATCCAATTGTGAAGGATATATTTGCGAAAATCCACGCGGCACTTCGGGATTCGGTTATGACCCGTTGTTTATCGCGCGCGATTATAACCTTACATTCGCGGAACTTAACCTTGATATAAAAAACAAAATAAGCCATAGAGCAAAAGCCATTAACAAAGCATGCCTTATGTTGGAAAAATACCTGATTCACAATAAACCCGTCATGAAACCTTCTGTTCCTCTCAAAAACAGTTGTTCTAACAAAAAAAGAGAGGGTTGAACATATGAAAAATATCGCTGAATTAGAAAAATTGAAACAAATTACCACTTATACAATCGAACTTAACGCAGAATTGTACCCTAAATTAAGAAAAGATCTTGTTGAACAAGGGTTTGAGATTAAAAAAACACCGTACTCTTTTTTCACCGCCACAAAAAACAAGTTTCATGTTACTCTTTACAAAAGCGGTAAACTCCTTATACAAGGTAAAGAAACTCCGGAATTTATTCAGTATTATCTGGAACCCGTTCTTCTCAAAAAACTTAATTTCGGATATGAAGACGTGCTCAACGATATTCAAACACACGAACCGCGTATCGGAGTTGATGAAAGCGGCAAGGGCGACTATTTCGGCCCTCTGGTTGTAGCTGGAGTTTATGTCGATCCGGATAAAGAAAAAATTCTCACAAAATTAGGCGTTAAAGACAGCAAACTCATCAATGACAAAAAAATTAAAGTGCTTCGAGATAAAATAGTCGAGCTATGCCCTTTTTCGGTAGTGGTAATCGGACCGGATAGATACAACGAGCTGTACGACAAAATCGGCAACCTGAACCGTCTTTTAGCATGGGGACACGCAAGAGTCATAGAAAATCTTTTATCCAAAGTCAACTGCGACAGGGTAATTATTGACAAATTCGGCAACAACAAATTTATTCTCGACGCGTTGATGAAACGGGGCAAAAAGATTCCGGTTGTCCAAAAGGTTAGAGCTGAAGAAGATATATCCGTCGCGGCGGCTTCCGTTCTTGCCAGAGGTGAGTTTCTCCGGAGAATCGCACGGTTATCCAAAGAAATAGAAGTGAAATTGCATAAAGGCGCTTCCAAACAAGTTGAAGAAGCGGCAAAAGAACTCATACAAAAACATGGCGTTGAAATACTCAAAAAAACAGCAAAAATGCATTTCAAAACCACTAAAAAAGTTATTTTATCTATCGACTGATAACAGGCTGAATTTTGTTTGATGACTATCTCTAAAACAAAAATGTGTTTACTTCTTATTGTTTTTTTCGCGGTATTGTCATACGCGAACTCGTTGTTTAATGAGTTCACTTACGATGACGGTATGGTTCTTACAAGCAATTACTTTATAAAAAATATAAAAAATCTGCCGAGATTATTTACCTCAGATTATTTTCACATATCCAAAGAACGAACGTTCCGCCCTATCGCTCCGGCAGCGCTTTTTCTCGAGTATACCCTGTTTAAGTATAAACCGTTTGGATATCATACGGTAAACCTCATTCTTCATCTGATAAATTCTATCCTTTTATTCCTGCTTGCGCGAAAACTCGATGTAACCGAGAAAGCATCATTTATCGCCTCTATCATTTTTCTTGTCCACCCCGCTATCTCAGAAACAATATTTTGTGTGAGTTATATGGAAGACCTGTGGGGCCTTATGTTTTATTTTCTGGCAATTATCCTGTATTTGGTTTTTTATGAAAAAAAGAATCTTTGTTATCTTATTTTCTGCGGGATATGTTTTTTTATCTCGCTATTGAGTAAAGAAATGGGTATAACGTTTATCGCTGTAATGCCTCTATTATTGTTTTTTTACCGGAATGAAAAAATTTTTTCACGAAAAAATATCATTTTTTTTTATATCCCTTCCCTATTGATCAGCGTAGCATATTTATATCTCCGTTTTGATGTGTTTTTCAACAACGATAAACCAGCAAGTTATCCTGACGGTAGTTTTCTTATAGCTATTTACAATATTCCACGGATTCTTTTGCATTACATAAAACTAATGTTTTTCCCCATAAACCTTACTGCGGATTATCAGTTCCAAATGTATGATTTCCCGTTCAGGCTTCCTGTTATAACCGCTTTATCGATTGCTGTGGCGCTGATTATATGCATATTCAAGCTAAAAAGGGATTACGCATTCTGGATAAGCTATTTTTTGATTAATTTCCTGCCTGTGTCCGGCATTATTCCTTTCGGAGCAATAGTAGCTGAACGATACATATATTTTTCCTCAGCAGGGTTTGCGGTTATCGCGGGCATTTTTCTTACTGACAAACGTATTTTTTGCGCGCTGAGGTTATCATTTATCATAACAATAATGTTTTGTTTTCAGATTTTGCTCATTATGCGCGCACCGGATTGGAAAAATAATGAATCATTATGGAGTTCTACGGCAAAACGGTCACCAGAAGATTTCAGCAACAAAGCCGAACTACATATGCATCTTGGCAACATTCATTATCAGAAAGGCAACCATGAAGCCGCCCTGCGTGAATTTTTAGTCGCGCGACAGATGAACCCATACCTTACGGGATGCTACAACAATATTGGCATAATATATATGGAAAAAGGGTATCCCGATCTTGCGGAAAGAGAATTTCTCCATGCCATACGCATGAACGAGAAAGCTATCGACGCTTATTTTTCATTATCGGCGTTATACACAAAAAAAAATGAGTTTAATAAATCTGAGGAACTCATGTTAAAGGCTATTAAGATTAACCCTGAATACGCGGTAGGAGCTTACAACAACCTGCATTTTATTGAGCTGAAACGAAATCGGCCGGATAAAGCCATTCAATATCTCCATAAAATTCTTCAAATCGACCCTAAGAACGAAAACGCGTATGTTAATATAGCATCGGTATACAACTCGATGAATCAAACAAACAAAGCGGAACCAATATTAATTGATGGATTGAGGAATATACCCGAAAGTTCTCTCATTCGCTCTACTTTAGGAAAACTTTTCCAGATCGAGAATAAATATGATCAGGCGATTCAAATACTTAACGAAACAATTAAAATGGATCCTTCGTTTGCCAGCGCTTATGTTACTCGCGCCGCTGTGTTTTACGCTCTAAATAATTGGGAACTCGCCAGACTTGATCTTGAAACCGCCATAACACTTGATCCGAATCAGATTGAAGCAATCAACAACCTCGCGGTAATATACGCGCAGGAAGGAAATATCGACAAAGCAAAATCGTTATGGAAAAAATCTCTTTCCATGAATCCGAATCAACCTAAAATAATCGAATACCTGAAATGATAATCCGTATTTGAATTTGCTATAAATCATTCAGCCAACAAAAGTTCCAGATGTGATTTAAGCCCATTGTATTCTGTAAATACAGGAAACGCCGGGAACTCCGCTATTACATTTGCCGGCGGACGAAACAATATACCGTGGTCAGCTTCTTTTAACATAGTGATATCATTATATGAATCTCCCGCGGCAATAACTCTAAAACCAACTTGCTTCAAAGCAGATACTGCTTTGCGTTTCCCATCAGACTGACGTAACCGGTACCCGGTAATAAAATTTTCATTATCGACTTCAAGCGTGTTGCAGAATAATGTGGGGTTACCGAGTTTTCGCATAAGAGGATACGCGAACTCATAATAGGTATCGGATAAAAGAATCAGCTGGTTCCCATACCGGAGCCAATTGATATATTCTTTCGCTCCATCAAGCGGTTCCAATGTGTTTATGACATCCTGTATATCTTTAAGTTTCAAATTATTGTCTTTCAATATTGCGATTCTGCTTTTCATCAGCAAATCATAATCCGGCTCGTCCCGGGTTGTGCGTTTAAGCTGTTCGATACCGGTTTTCAAGGCAACGGCAATCCATATTTCAGGTACAAGAACTCCCTCCAAATCCATAGCGATTATAGTCGGTTTTCGATCCATTAAATCATTTATCCTTTCATAGTTCTGTATTTAATACAGGATGCAAAGCACCCTTAAGAAAAAATTTCGTTTTTTTTAAAAAGATATAACTTTTATCTTATTTAATACAAACCAAAATTGGAATCAAAAATAAGCAAGGGTAATTTTGATTCGATGATATTATTTTTCCGAACCGGATTAAAGATTTTTTTATAAATAAATTGGATATGATAATCCATCGTGTTTTCCGTTTTTAGCCCGGCATAAAATTACACTTATATTCGATAAGGGATTAGTTTGCCGAATATAATATAATCTCGTTTTTTACGCGGATTGTTCAAGAGCACGCGCTTTTTCGATCCGTTCCATAATATTTTCCGAAGCAGACCGGATTATTTTCGCTTTGTTGAATAAATCATCGCCGAATTGACGCAGATAAGAAGCGTCAGCCGGATTTATAGCAACTCCTTCGGCGCTGTCAAAAAATGTATTCATAGCATCAGTAGTTAGATATCCATCCGTATTAGCAAGATTCATAGTATTATTGAAAGACTCGAACCGTTTTTGCACGTATCCGGTCAACATATCTTTGTACGCGCCATCATAACGAGCATTGATATAATCGCCGATATAACTTTCAAAAAGATTCTTTAAGTCACCCGCAAAAGGTTTACCGAGATTAAGTTTTTTGATACGGTTTTTAAGACCGGCGTCAAATACGATTCTATCCAATACCGGATGAAAAATCTGCTGAGTAACTTTGCCGTTTTCAGCTAATACTTTTCCATATTCCGTGACTATTTGTTTGTATACAGACAACATTTCCTCAATATCGGATAAATTAAAAAATGAGTATAACCTCTGCAATTTTAAAAGTTGATATTGTTTTAGCAATGCATCGAAAACAGCCTGGCGTTTCAGCTCACCTACTTGTTTTACGAACTCATCCGGCTGGAGATTGTTTTGAAGGTCAAGCAATCGGGGGCCGATAAATTTTATATCGGCACCATCGATTCTATCCAAACTTGATTTCATAAAATCGTTAATTAACCGTACTGCCATTTCGTGCCTGGCGGTCAAAATATCGTTGTCTCTTAAAGCACCATCTACCGCAACCGAAAATTTATCAGCAACCGATTTTCTGAAATCCGATACTATCGAAGTAAGATCGGTCTCCCCTGCAGGCAATCCTATATCGGTTTTTATACCGGATATATAAACCGAACCCTGCAAAGCGTCATAGAAAAACTGTTCTTCCTCAACAGGAATAACTTCAAGATTAATCTTATTGAATTTGGAATAATTGGCTATTTCCACCGAAATTTTTCCTCCCGGCAAATCAACAACTTTTATTGCTGAGTTCGGAAACCTTGTTTTTATCGAATCCATCATCTGGCGCGCGTTTTCCGACCGTTGAACATAGTCGACATCGGTACCCTCAACCCCTTTGATTTTCATGTTTACCATAAGCGAAAACGGATTTTGCGGATCGGCATCTGCGGCTACAAAAACCACAAATTTACCTGTAGTTTTCTGGTTCTCCTTAAATTGATTCATGAAAAATTCCATATTCCAGTTTCTCTGGCTTACTGTCAACTCGAAAAACTCGCGCGGTATTATAAATACCGCAGGCAGATTGGATCCTACTATAGACTCGATATTATCCCTGACAGTAACCGGGATAGATACCGTTATCTCATCACTCCGTTGAGCCAGATCGAGAATATTGTCCTCGAAATTTTTGCCTAATTTTGCGGTAATCATTTCTATAATCGCCTGCTGATGAACTCTTTCCATATTCTTAAACTGCACATAAAGAAAATTCTTCGACGGATCTGCCTGACCGAGATGTTCCAATACATATGTAACCGCCTGAGGTTTTTTATCCTTCATCAGCTGAGATTTAATCGATTGAAAATTGATGTCTCCCGTCTGCATTATTTTTTGAAAACGGAGCGCGTCCTGAATTATTCCATTCATTAATTCCAACTTAAACAGCTCATTGGCGGCAATATTTCCCCTCCCATACATAAGGTCTATAACATCCGAGACTTTTGTTATATTGTACAGTTTTGCCTGATTTTCCAATTGGCTTGTAAAACCGGTAAGTCCTGCCATTTTAAGGTCGTTTGAAAACCTTTCGATGGAAACACTTTGAAAATCAAATAGTTTCTGGAGTATAAAAGCTTTTACGCCCTCGAAAACAAGAAATTCGCTCAGTCCAGCCCCTTTTTGAGATAGTTCCTCCACTATCCCTTTGCCAAGATACAGTGTATCGATCTTTCCATTATGAATATCTATACCTGGTTGCGCAAGCCGGATAAGGTTTTCTTTCCGGTACAACCCTATCGATCCATCGGCAGACGGTACAGCCGATATCGTAAGAGAATTCCTCAGAAAATCAGCAACATCCGTCAAAACCGGGTATTGCGCGCTTTTAGCTTTTATGCCGGATATCGCCTGCTCAATAGATTTGCCTATTTTGCCTGTCGCGGCCCCTTTCTCATAAACCACAAAAAATTGTCCTCCGCCCACTTCCTGTTTGGCTTTTTCAATTTCCTCAGCCACTTCCATATCGGATACCGCCGGTTCGTATTCATCCACAGAATTATTTTTTAATTGTGCAACATAATCTGCGGAAGCATCTTCTCTCACCTGAACGATTTTTTCCAATGACATAACATACTGCTCAAGTTCAGGAATTAATATTCGTGATAATGATGTGTCTTCCTGAGTTAGTATTTCCTCAACCTCATCGGGCTGGTCAATTAATTTACCGTCGAAATATACTCCCGCCTCATGTCTTAACTCATGGGTTACCCCCACAAGAAACGCGGGGCGTATAAATTTCTGATCAATGGAGTCAAAGAAAACCTTGTTTATACCGATAAATGCGTTGTCGTTATGGTCGACAAACAATGTATCTGAAGTATCGGCAATACCAAGATGTATGGTTTCTCCGCCTGTTAATCCTGAAAAAAGGGTTTCGCCACGAATAACTAACGCCGATCTCAAAAACTCCGAAAATTCAGCGACCCGGTTTTCCGAAGTAAACCCTAACCTTTTGAGGATTTCATTCTCTACGGCAATATTAATGTTCTTTCCGGCAACCGAAACAACAACCGTACTCGAATCTTTCGCAATCTCCTTTTTTATATTATCAAGATCGGTAAACCCGTTTTTCGACAATTTGCCGGCTACTTTTTGTTTGCCAACCTTTATATCGGGCCTGATATAAGCCTGAAACCGCATTACTCCTGACGATATGCCTTTTGGTATTCCACCGGGAGTAAATTCAAATAGGCGTTTGATTTCTTTCACTTCATTAAAAGTCATCCTGTGTTTTTTTATGACGTCGATAAATTCTTTTTCCGTTTGTGTATTTCGCAAATCAGTGAATATCCGCTGTTCCCGCGGCAAGAAATTCGGTTGTGAAACAAGCTCAAACAAATCCGCTTTTCCTTTGCGGATCAGGTCGGCAACTCCGGTATCCACAAGCGCTGCGCCTATTTGCATTACCTTTATATTGAACGGCAATTCAGTATCGATAGCTGATATTTTACGGGTAACCACTGAAATCTGTGGGTACTGCGTCTTATCTGTTTTTATATCCCGTAAATCTTTCACAATCTGAGTCAAATCAATATTTGCCGAACCAAGTATCGAATCAAGAGACAATCTATCGGGTTTGGCAAACAAATCGTCTTCCTGAGTTATGATCTCAAGGGAAGGTTTTATACCCGAGTATTCCAGAATTTTTCTCATATTATTGATTTCAGCGATAGCTTTTTTCATATGAATCCGAAAATCAGAAACAAGACGGTACTGTTTGGGATCGATACTTTGAAGCTGGGCCATCAATTGGTTTAAATCGCGCGTAATATCAAACATTATTCTATGTGTCTCGGATAAAACGCTAAGAATATCCGATATTTGTACCCGGGCATTTTGCAGATCACGAACATCTTTTGTTTTTATCGAATCCAGAAGTTGTTCAATCTGCGTTAATTTCCGTAAAATATTGGTAGCGGCTGACGGGTCAGAAATACTCAACTGACCTTTAATAAAACCCGATTCATCCTTTAGCCAGGCAGATATAGCAGTAGCTTTAAATTTAACAACCGACTGGAACTCATTAAATAAACTATTAAACCTAAGTATCACGTCTGACGCGGATTGTGATCTTATTTCATCGCCTGAGCTGACGATTTGATTGAGATTCTGAATTTTATCGAACATATACATCATCTGATTAAATCTCGATATACCGAGAGCCAAAATTTCTGTATCAGGCATTTGAGTCGCAAACGAAGCGGCGAATTGATCGACGGTTTGTGATTCGGCAATATCTTTCCAAGCGCTAATTTCCATATCCATTCCGAACGTACGGTTATAATTATCCCATGTGGCATTCTCGGCGCCTATTTTCGCTATCCATTTATCCCTTTCCATCTCAAGCTCTTTAGTTGTTTGATAAACATGGTTTTTACCGGTACTTGGCTTGATTTTAGGCGATCCGAATCTTACAATTCCTGTTTTGGTAATAATAAAATTGTGCACACTGAGACGCGCAGATACCATATCCGATGCGCTTGGGCGAATAGCTTCCTGCTCAGGCACAAAAGAGGGGTGGTTATGAATGGATATATCCACACGCCCTGTTTGCGCAAATATGGATGTTATAACAGTCCTTATGGTTGACTGCTCGCCATTTATGATATAATATTTACCTGTTAATTTGTCGTGTAGCAAGTGGGTTTCGAAATCAAGATCGGAGAGCATCCGCAATTGAGACAGCGTTGGAGCCGATTCGAGCTCAAAACAGGTACATTTTGTTCTTATGGCTTTAAATGTTTCAAGCGCGAAATCGAAAGGTACTTTATCAACATCCAGAAGGATATCATCCGCAAGATAAGGTTTGGCGCCCATAGACTCAATTACCTGAGCAAGATTAGTTTCTATCTTGCCGGTTAAAGATTTCATTAAACTATACCCTTTTATTTCAGCGAATATTTCCGTAGCGATTCCCCTGGTTGAGATATCATCTCCGGTCTGAGCAGATTCGATATATATTAACGATATCGCCCGTAAAGCCGGAGATATAGACTTATTCGCCGCGAGTTTCCCAAACCCTTCAAGTATACTCTTTTTCTGATCTATAAAATTGCTTTTTCTGTAATGGTTTCCCAACAGAAAAATTATTCGCGATGCCTGTTCGGTATTCATTTCTCCTTGCTGTACCATCTGTTGGAGTCTTAACAGAATTAACTGAATCGCACCCGGAGCAAGGTTGCGCGGTACATTTCTGAAATTTATTTTACCTAAAACGACTCTTCGGATGATATTTTTAAATTTCGGCAGTTTGCTGAGTTCTGGCATAACCAGTTCTTTATTGTTATACCTGGTTATAAGAAGATAAAACATTTTGGCTTTATCCACCGAATCCTTTACAACCGGAACCCCGTCAGGGGTTAGGGTTTTAAGAAGTTTGGACGCTGTTTTAATCATTTCGGATCTGGCTGATTCCGTGATATTTTCTCCATACAGAACTTTTCTTAAATCCCGGTATAAATCGCGCGGTTTCAGGTTCTCATCCATAAATAACTTCTCAACAATCCGTTTTCTAAACAAATCTACCGTATTTAGCAGTACAACCGGTATTTCAGTACCATAAACACGAGCTGTCTTGCCATTATAATGGTTCTTATTGGCTATTGAGCTCAAATAATCAATCGGCTGGGATTTGAGTGCTGTATAAATTTGTTCCGTCAAATCCACGCCCCCCAGATCCAAAGTAGACGAGATAAGCTGGTTTAACCTTCCTCTTTCTGAAACAGGAACCTCCAACCTGGCTGTCATTGATATTGCTATCAAGTTCGCTATCTTTTTGCTAACAAGAGGGTTTGCCGCAGCGGACTGCGTATACTTATCAAGAATCCCAATATCAATATTTCCATCTATCTTAAACATAGCATTTATTTCGTTGAGGATATCCCAGAATAATGGAGTAGACATCGGTTTAGCAAACTCAGCAATAATTTCCGATTGAGTTAAGGGCTTTTCCAGAGTTACAGGTTGTTTTGCCGGCGGAGCTTCAGCGGTAATAATTTCTCTTTTGATCTGACGGAGATAATCCGGAACATCAATATCGGCATTCTCGCCAACAATCAGTGACAGGGATTGCGCAAAACCTTTAAGATCAGGTATTAGTGTTTTGGTAAACTCTACATCCTCATCGGTAAGTATTTTTTCAACTGATGGAGTATCCTCAACCAATACTGTGTTGCGGTAAACTCCCGCTTCATGGCGCAACTCGTGAGTCAATCCGACAAGAAAAGCCGGTTTCTGGAATTTTTTATCCAGCATGGCAAAAAACCCGCGGTTGATTCCGATAAACCCGTCGTCTATATGATCCGCAAACAAAGTCGCAGATGCATCCACAACACCAATATACAGCGTTTCGCCTTCAACCAATCCGGAAAAAAGGTATTCACCCCTGCCATCAATGCCTTCCTTAACGAATTTCGCGAAATCCGCAACAGCTGTTTCACCGGTAAAACCAAGTTCGCTGATAATTCTCGATTCCGTCCGAAGAAAAATCTTTTTTCCGTTCACAGTAATTTCAACATCTTTAGAATCCATGTCTATTTTTCGCGTAATTGCGGCAATCCCCTTCGCTCCGTCTTTTGTTAGCTCGCCGGATAAAGGATTACCGTCAAGCACAAGTTCAGGCCGTATAAGTGTTTGCCACCGCATTTCAATGATCGGTCGAGAAGGTATGGCGGATATCACGCCATGTGTTATTACATTTAAGAAGAAATGAACTGTTTCTTTCTGTTCAGCGGTAAAATTCAGCGATTCAAAGAACCTGTTTAGTTGACCATCACCGTTGATAGTGCTGAGCATCTGAATCAATATTTTCTCCGATGAACTTAAATTTAAAAACATGAGTAACTCAAACGGATTGACCGTATTATCCTGAAACGCCCTGTATACTCCTGTTTCATAGAACAGAAACACCAGCTCGTTTAACCTCCGCTCAAACGAATTCGAAGACTCCAGCATTTTGTTGGCATTCAATATGAAATCGGCTACCGCATTATAATGGTTTTTGAAATCTTTCTGAGCGGAATACACAGGTAACGGGATATAATCTGGCACCAAATCCATTGGAGGAACATAATCCGCAGATATAACTTCTTTTTTCTTAGCCGGATCATTAAATGATGATTCAGATAAAGGCATTGAAGACGCATTATTAACCGAAGGAGCAAGAATATTCATCATGAACGCAGATATATCGATAGCGTTTTCAAGCCGCCTGTTGAATTCAAGCAATTTTATGTACTCTTTGGGATTAGATGAACTTAAATCTATCAGCAATTCTTCCAAATTAGCTGAGATAGTATTCAACGTAACCAGCAACTTAGGTACTGTCGATTTCAATTGATCTAAAAAAACGTTAGCATTATAAATATTGTCAATATCAGGAACTTTGAATTTGTTTAAAATGATATCGAAATCATGAATGGCTGAGATAACAGCGGTTGCCTGATCTTGTTTACCGAGCTCTAACGCAATTGTGTCCAGGAAATAACCCTGATTGCTATACAACCATTTGTTGATAAGTCCGAATTTATATTCAAAAACATCCCGCAGGTTATTCATCTGATCGTAAAAATTCGATCTGGCGGCTTGCGATAACTCATTAACAAATTTGACATTACTGTTTATTGAGCTTCCCTCGATTATTTTCAATGCTCCTATCGCATTAATTAAATTCGGATATGAGGAGTTTGCAATACTTGTTATCCCTATGCCTTGTAATGAAGGTTTCTGATTGATTATTAAACTGTTTACCGGGTTGGATGAAGAAAGTATTTTATTGAAATCGATATCTTCCCAATACTCGAATTTATAATCCACTCCGAAATCCCGGAACATTAACAGGTGTGTCATAATATCTGTCGGATTCGGTTCGCCTTTCATGCTCAACCATGTTTCTACTAAGGAAAGAAAATCACTCATATCGTTTATCCGTACCGGAGTCATAAAAGGTGGCATATGAGTTACCTGATTAAATTTAGCCATACCTTTTTTACCGATAATGTAATTATTCTCGGTATTTTTCGCTCCATAAACAATATCCGTATCACTTGGTCTGGTTATATCTTGTTCGGGATGGTTATGGATTGCCAGATCAACTTTTCCTACTGCACTCAAATAACGAAGTACCTGCGTATTGACTGATGTTTCGTCACCGCTTACTATATAAAATTTATGTGAATCCCTTTCACGAAGGACAAGAACTTCAAAAGGAAGATCCGCCAACATTTTCAAATCTTCTATTGTTGGTATTGTTTTCAGCTCAAATATAATACCTGGCTTCGTGTTTTGCCGATATATATCGATAGCGGTTTCAATACTGATTTTATCCACCCTGGAAAGACCCATTTCAGCAAGATCCACAGGAGTTTTGATTTTATCCATAAGGTATGGTAATTTATCATCAAGCTTACCTTGAATAATAAGGTTAGACAGTTCTTTAACCAATCTGTATCCATTGATATTTTCAAAAATTTCTTTAGCGGTAATCAAAACGGTTATATCAGGCCCTAATTGAGCAGATTCAAGTTGTGTCAGGGCAACAGCCCGCAGTTGCCAATCGATTTTCTTATCTTTAGCCAAGTTGCCAAGCCCTGTGAGAATTGCCTGTTTAGGTTCAAGATACCTGAGTTGGCCCAACATCTTTATTACCTGAGTGACAATTTCTGAAGCCACATTTATGGAAATTTTGCCTTCACTAACCCATTTCTGGGTTTTTTCCATAAGAATTCCCAGGGCAAGAGTGCTCAATTCCGGTTGCAGATTATTAAAAACATAATTCTGTAGTATATCCAGCGAATCAGGTAAATTTGACTCTCCAAGAAGCATCAGCGCGTATTCTTTTTGCCCTACTGGTTTGTCGCTGAGAAGTAAATCACGCAGTTTTTCAGGTTTTGTTGATCTCGATACAATCATGTTTATCCTGAAAAAAGCCAGTTTTGCCATACTCAGATATGATGGTTTCTTGCGAGCATCAGGCAACTCAAACTCCTGGCTATTGTGATCAGCGGTAAGTGTATACAATGCGGTTAATAAATCTGTCTTGTTATTGGTTTTAAGATAGTCGCTTACATTTGAGAATATGAAACTGCGCATCCGTGGTGTTACCAGATCATTGTAAAGAAGTTTCGACATTTTCTCAATAAACTCGGATTTGGGTAATTGCGAAGACGCAAGTTCTACAGCCACACCATTGCTCAATGTTGCGCTATGGGCTATAAACAGCAATGGTATCCGTATATTATTTACCTCAATATATTCTCCATAAATAACATCTTTAAAAAATCCAGGTGGTTTTCCATGAAAATATGTGTATAAGGGATTTAAATACTCCAATCCGAAATTATTTAAAAACCCGCCCGTAATAAGTGTGAACGGTTTTATATCGTTACCCATTATCAGATTTTTATCCGCCAGAGAATTAGCCAGTGCTTGCGCGAATAAATCCGCCACCTTCTTTTTTAAATCCGGATGGTTGTCGATGATCGAATTATATTTCTTAAAAATATCTATAGTTATCTCTTTATTCGCCAGAAACATCTTCGTGGACATCTCGCTTATAATCGCATCGGATAATTCCGTAGGTACAGGTGAAGATAGTTCTCTTATAATATTTTCAGCCGTTAACGCAGTATTCTTTCTTGTGGAAGCAAACGAAACAGCTGTTTCTTTAGCACTTTCCCTTTTTACCGCAGGCCCAAATTCAGACGGACGCATTTGCTGGTTCTGTAATTGTGTTCCCGCATCGGATTCGCTGAGGAATTCGTTCAGTGTCGAAATCTCGTTTAAGGCAGACTGAATATTGCGCTGAAACGCTGAGATCTCACCAAACTCAACCATATCCTGACGGGGAATATCCTCAAGGATATCGTTTAAGGCAATCTCGATATTGAACAAATATTTCTCCATATCGGATGTAAGATCTTTCAATCCGATAAGTGCTTGCGCGATTATCTGAAGGTTGTCAAACGATTGCAGATCGAAAGTATCGATAGCGTTTTTATATTTATCAATATTATCCAGAATAAACTGAGCACGTTCAGGCATAGCGAGTTTACGCCCAATGGTTTCATCAACATATGGTTTTGCTGCCAATAGGGATTCCTGAATTATCCCTAACCTCAAAATGAGATTATCGAGCATATGTTCCATCTCATCAAAGAAATAATTCACCGTTTTCCGTGACGAATCCGATACTAAATAATAAGAAGAATCCTTTGATTTATCATAAACAGCGGATATCAGGTTAACAGCACCCGCTAAATCCTGATAATTATAACCCATCAAAGCATTTATACCTATTGATTGAACAAAAGGCGACTGATCATAAAGCAGATCCGGCAACGAAACTGAAGGCGGTATTGTTTCATTCAGATTAATCTCATTCCATTTCTGAAACTTCAGTTCAACACCGTAATCTTTTCGAGCAAGCCAAAACAATGTTTTCTGATCTATCGTTTTATCATCCGCCCATGAATTGTATGTTTTTTCGAAGACATCAAGATCAACTACACCAGTTCCTCCGGAAGGCGATTTGGTCGGAGTACCGTACGTCATAAGCCCATCCCCTGCGATGATAAAATTATGTTCGGCAAGCCGGGCAGTTTTCAAATCGGCTCCGCTGGGTGTAGGTATCCTCTCTGTCGGGTGGTTATGAATATTTACGTCAAAACTTCCTGTTAAAAGCTGGTTTAACAGTATTTCACTATCAATGCTGTATTCATCGCCGTTTAATATGTACCATTTCCCTGTGTAACGGTCACGCAGTAAAATAATTTCGATGGCAAGTTCTGAGATTTTTCTGAACTGATCTATTGTCGGTGTGGACTCAAGCTCAAAAAGGATTCTGGTTTGTTTTGTCGAGTTATAAATCTCAAGAGCAGTATCGAGATCAAGACGGTCAACATTGTTCAATCCTTTTCTGGCAAGAAGGTTTATGTTGCCCATATTATTCATGATAAGTTGAATCTCATCTCTTGCCTTCCCATCGAAAATATCTTTAGCTACCAATCCCATACGGGAATAACCTTCTTTTTCACGGAAAAGTTTTCTTGCGGTTTCACGCATGGTTATATCCGGGCCGTTCTGAGCAGATTCAAGAAACATGAGAACAACAGCTTTTACGGAAATAGGAATATTGGGAGCCAAAGCCATATCCGCTAAATTCTCGAGAATGGCTTTTTTCATATCCAGATAATGACTGCGCGAATATGTCTGCATAAGTTTATCTATGGCTATGAGCCCTTCCGATGTCGTCAGAGTACCGTTAGTTATACCGAGCAATATCTTTGTTACGAGCCTGTCTACCGTTGTTCGGATTAGTTTGGAGGGTACGGATTGGTCCATATATTTCATAAGTAATTCCAGAGACTCTTTGTTTCTGGAATTAGAAAGGTATACTATCGCTGATTCTTTTTCATCAAGAGGCGCATTGCCGATGAGAATCGTGTATAAATCTTCCGGTTTTGAATTAGAAAACAATCCGCTTTTATCCGGTACGCCATCCTTTTTTTCGTCACCCTCTTTTTTCGGTTCCGGGAACACGATCTCCTTGTTATTCTGAAACTGAAGCAGATCGAATAACGCTTTTAAATATTGCGGTTTATCTGCCTTGTTAATAAATATCTTAGCGTTCTGAATAAGGATGTTGCGGTCTTCCTGGGAATTCCATGGATTGTAAAGTATATCTCCCATCCGAATCAAAAACTGATCCGGCGAAAGGTCATAACTCACAAGATCCTCAATCACATCGTTGCCTATAGCTACCTCATGGCCCATAAAAGCCGCTGGAATAAAATCTTTTCCGATTGGAACCCGCTGATCGTTGAGTATTCTATGTGTCGTTTGCGCACTCTGTCCATGGAGAAAATCAAATATTGTAAGAGCTCTGTCGTAACCATAATTAATAAGAATATACATCAACACCTGATTAAATGAAGTTTCGTCATTCTTCGACAAACTCCCGCTTGCTATAAGTAACGATGAAACGCTTTCCACAAACAACAAAGTAAGTTCAGCCCGAACGTTAAGTGATGTTTGAAAAATATGGGTGTATTTCTCAAGATTGTTCATTGAAGTGGCGTTGCGGTTTATAAAAATAGCTCGGATTTCATCGCGGATTTTATCACTGAATTCGGTTTTCACTCTGGCGGATAGTTCATCGACTATCTGGGGAACCATGAGTGTATCCGAACCGGCAACGGATGTGATGATCCCGTTTTTCCCGTCAGGCAACCCTGCAAAATAAGTCGCAAGTGACTTATTGAATTCACGATCCGAGGCGGATAAATCGGCAAGTTCCGCTTTTCTGCCGAATTTTTTCGCCAGAAGTTCAGGCACACTGTATAGATTAAGCTGGTTCGCTCCTGATAAATCGGTTGTAACCATAATCCCGTATGAGAAATCGTCGAGTATCGCCATTTTTTTCGACAATGTAAGCCTCGACGGATCTGAGGAAGAACGGTTAATCGAATCAAATATGGACGCAAACACCTCAAAAGGAGTTCCTTCCTCAATCCATATTTCCGAAATTTTCAGGTCACTTAAAACCTGATACATTTTCTTCTGAAATTCGATGTTACCCGATAACATGGATATAAATTCAGGCGATTTCAATTTTCTATGATTATCAGCCTGCGGAGATTTAACAACCGACGCGATATTTTTTGCCGATGCCACTAACGCGGCGTCAATATTCTGCAGTTTAGCAGAAACAGGCACTATCTCTGAAATCGACGCCACAGCCATATTCAGGTTACTCGCGAGTTTTAGCGCGGTATCTTCGAGGTTCAGGTCCTGTATGTCTTTTCTCGATACGTCTATTGTGTACCTTTTGTCCATTATGTTCATAGCTATAATCAGTTCATCGCTGGTAACCTTCTCCACCTTAAACTCTGACAGGTCGGCAAAATGTTTTTCTGCCCATTCCCTTGCCACAGAACCAAGTTCCTGTTCGATAAGATCCATGACAGGTTTGAGTTTGGTTATTACATCGGAAGTTAGCGAATCCTCAAATATTTTGAGGTTCTGCCTGAAAAACTCGGCGTCTTTTATGTTGTTCGCAGAATACGCCAGAAGATACGCGTTAAACGCGTTGCGGTATGCCCTGAGTTCCTGCGCGGACAACACCATTCCGGTTTTCTGCAAAAGCGATTCTACAGCCAGAGCATTACTCGACAACAACGACTGAACAAAAGGCGATTTACCGCGCGACATCCGTTCCATGTAATTATCTTTGCCAGCAGATGTTATATTCGGGCTTACCACAATATACGAATAACCTTTTTTCGCAAGGTAATCCGTCATCCCTTCGGTATGGAATCCGCCGGTTACTACGGCGGCCCTGTCGGCATTATCTTTCCCGATTTCCGCTATGAGGTTATCGGCAAGATTCACATCTCTGAGTTTGCTTATCTCATAAAAAGATATGAATTCGGGAATCGCGGTATCAAATATTGTCAGGTTCAGCGGTTTAGAAAGCGGATTTTTTGTCGCTTCCGATAGTTCCTTGATTTTTTTAGAGAAATACTGGTCGGTAAATTCCGCTTTATGTTCTTTTATGTACTCGAAATCAGAGTGAGTTAACCTCAACTCCGCTGTAAGTTCAAGCATGGCAAGGTTACGCATAAGCGAAACTATGGTTTTTTCTGTTTGCGTAACCGCAAGTTTATCAATTATTGACGCGCTGAGTTTATCACATTCCAGCGCAAGGGATTTGAAATCCAGTTTACCGGCGCAGTTTAAATATTCTATATACGAAGCAAGATCCGGATACTCTGCTAAATCGGCTTCAATCTCGGCCATCATTTTTTTCAGGTAATCATAATATTCGCGGTTACTCAAATGACCGAGCTGATATTTTATTTTCATCTGCAGAAGTTGTTCTTTATCTTCGCCTTCCACAAAATCACACAACATATCGAAAGATTCACCTGCCTGAACCTCCACGTCTTTTAAATTAAACGATTCTTCAAGCGCCGAGATTTTATTCAGTAACGATATATTTTCAAAACTGGTTAAATCTATCTTTTCATCACCGGCGACCGATACAACATATTTGCAATATGAAGTCAGGCTCTCTTTTTTTGTCAGATAAGAATAATTAGCCGATATGAATCCACCTAATATCTTATCCCCGCAAATTTTATCCGCAAAAGAGCCAAGGTATTCTTTCAAAGTTAAAAAAGCCGATTTGTATTGATCCGATTTCCTGAACGAATTCAGAAAAAGGTTATAGTTTTTCGCGTACAGACCCGATGACTCTATTCCATGCAATTTAAAAGGTTTATCGGAATTTATCAGGGCATACTCACTTCCGGAAATGTTGCCTGTGGCCATAAACGCGCCGGATACATCACGCCTTACTTCAGCTACGGGAAACGAAGTGAAATTCTCCACATCAATTTCACCCTGCGCGCCTTCCAACCCGACAAGAGAAACATCGTTGTTATTTACAAGCGAGTTTATTATCGCGGCTATATTTTGCTGGGCTTGCGTATTGCAGTGCGCGTCCCTTATATGGATAACAACGGGTTTATCCTTTTGCCCCTGATGTTTCTCGGTAATCACACCATAACTTTCCGGTATTGAGATCTCATCTACCTCAATTGCCGGCACCAGTACTTGCGGGATAAAAACCAGCGACTGAACCAGAAACGCACAAACTAATCTCCGGTAAATCGAATTTCTTATTCTCATTTATTCAGACATCCTATATTATTTATTAATACTTTTACCCACTATAAATTCCGTTATTAAAGAATTTTACATATATTTAGATTTTATTCGTTACACATTTTAGATGTTATCAATCCAGATAAAAGCTATATTTTCTCCGTAAAAACCTTTTTCAATATCATAAGTTCTATTTATCAACGACAGAAACCGAAACACTATTGAAAACTTTTTCAATAAATCGCGAAAAAAACTAAAACAGTTTCCTATAATATTTAACTGCCGCTTCTTTTTACATTATGCTCAATTTACGCATGGTTCCCATTAAATATAATTATACCAGATTCAAAGCCTTTTAACAAGCATGCAGGAACCTTGCGTTCTGGTCGATTTTTTCTAAGCGAAAATAAATTTCATATAGAAAACAATTTCGATTTTTATTGACACCTGTTATTAAATCCTTAATAATTTTAAAATGTTCCTTTTTTTATTAAAAAAGAATACCGTTTCACGCAATATTTTACCGTAAATAATCTTATTAAAAGAAAGGTTTATGAGAATGAAGATTTTCTTTAGGAGTGCTTTTCTTTTCATGATACTCTTAAATTGTAATTCATACGTTAGCGCGAAAGAGACATCATCGGATGAGGCGGCAAACGCCTTTGTGGAAAAAGATTATTCACTGGCGATATCGAAATATGAATCGGTACTGGAGAAGAACCCGCGCGATGTTAATGCGCTTAAATATCTCGCGTTGAGCTATCTTCGTCTTAATTTACCGGATAAGGCGATAGAGTATCTTGAACGGGCAAAATCTATTGTACCGCAAAATAGCAGTATCCGTTACTACCTTGCTGAAGCTTATTTACGTTCCGGAAACAGGGATAAAGCGAAAAACGAGATCGATTATATTAAAAACAATCTTCCTTCGGATATTTACGAATACAAAGCGATAAACCTTGAATCTAAAACCGTCAAAACGGGTAAGAAATACTCTCCCCTGAAACTTTACTTGAGAAACGGATTTCAGTATGATTCAAATGTAACTCTGCAACCGCAAAAACTCAAAGGCATCAACGAAAACGAAGACAGCGCAAGATATGTAACCTACACATGGCTTGAATATACCGCTATCAAACAAAAACCTTATACCGGCGGTATCATAAGTTCTTTTTACCAGAACCTTCACATGGAGAGCGAACTGCAAAGGTATAACCTTACCAGTTATGATCTCGGCCCGTTTTTTACATTCGATATTCCCTTTTACGGCCACAATTTAAGCAATCGTGTTGAATACAGGTTTATGTTCGATGTTCTCAATGGAGAATCGTTTTCGCGAACTCACAGGATTCATTACCGGGTATCTACCGATATAACCAACTGGCTTGACGCGACAATTTACACTCAAACCGATTTCGACAACTTCTTTTACCGGGACAATCTGCAATATGAGAATTTACTCAACCGCGACGCGGTACAAACCGAATCCGGAATCCGCGCTACAATAAAACTTCCGAGAAAAATGTATATTTACACCGGTTACGATTTTACAAACAACGAAGCGGAAGGCACAAACTGGAACTATACCCAAAACCGGATATTTTCCGAATTCGCCACTCCCGTTTTTACTGAAAAATTATACTGTTTTTTGCTTGCGGAATACCATAACCGCTATTTCGATCCATTTTTCGGCTCGTTTTACAACACAACCGCGGAAAGAGATGAGAATTTCTATTCATTCCGTGTGAAATGCAAATACGCATTCAACCGTTCTGCCAGTATAGAGACTTCATACAGGTATACCAAAAACGAGGCAAACATCGAGCGTTTTTTTGAGTATGAAAGAAACCTCTTCGATGTTAGTTTTGTCTACGAGTATTAATAATTGTTGATCGCAGATAAAGTCTTTAGTTACTATATCATTACAAGAAGTTTCGCGAAATCAGGCCTCGGGAATCTTAATTAAATAACACAAGTTATGCGAGTGCCCTGAATCGATTATATTTTTCGTTTAAAATCCCCATATTTTAAAAAATGAATCAAACAATTGACACGCATAATAATTGTATGGGATAATACCTGAGTTTCAGGTTATATTTTAAATTACCTTGTTTAAACGGATTCATTAATTTCAGGATAATATATGATATGGGTCTTATCCAAAATTTCGGAGATGTGGTACAGGATTATGTACTGGGTGTAATAAACGGCAAAAAAGAAGGAAAACTCGTACCAGTTGTCCGCTTTTTCCTGATTGGATTGTCAAATGTATTCAGCCTGCTTGTACAGTTCAGGCTGTACTTATACAGATCGCATCTCCTGCGAACAAAAAGCCTCGGATGCATGATTGTGAGTATCGGCAACATAACTGTCGGCGGTACAGGGAAAACTCCGGCTGTTGAGATTTTCGCACGGGCACTCCAGAAAGAAGGACGCAAGGTTGCCGTTATCAGCCGTGGGTACCGTGCTTCAAGCAGGTTTCGCCTGAAACGGTTTATGAAAAAAATATTTCTTTTCACAGGGCGCAATAAACAGGTCAAAGTAGTATCCGACGGGACAAAAATTTACCTGAATTCGTCTCTCGCGGGCGATGAACCTTATATGCTTGCCAAAAATTTGCCCGGAGTGGTAGTTGCTGTTGATAAAGACAGAGTTCTTGCAGGCGAATATGTTATTCAAAAGTACGGTATCGATACAATCATTCTCGATGACGGGTTCCAGTATTTACCGCTTAACCCGCGCTTTGACGTGCTCCTTGTGGATACCACAAACCCGTTCGGCAACAAAAAATTACTTCCTGCAGGAATACTGCGCGAACCTATAGAAAACCTGAGACGGGCTAACCTTATCATGTTAACCAAATCACAACCCGGCAAAGACCTGACCGACCTGAAATCGCTTATCCGCCAGTACAATTACAACGCAGATTTTATAGAATGCCAGCATGTGCCGATAGAATTTGTCAATCTGATTGACGAAACACCCAGAGAACTCCAGTTCATAAAAGGCAAAAAAATCGCTATGGTTTCGGGCATCGCCGATCCGGAAGGGTTTGAAAAAACGCTTCAGGAACTCGGAGCGAATATTGTGTTATCAGAGAGGTTTCAGGATCATCACAGGTTTTCTGTCAGGGAAATCCGAAATATTCTCAAGGAAGGAACACGAAAAAACGTAACTGCTCTTATAACCACGCAAAAAGACGCCGTCCGGTTTCCTGCATTATCGTCCACGAGGGGAATACCCATATATTACCTGAAAGTTAACATGAATATTATAAACGGCATGCAGGATTTCCAGAACTGTATATCCCAACTCTGTTTCCATTAAAAAAGTCAAGAGGTTATATTAATTTTATGAGTTCTATAAACAATACTACGATTAAACGTATATCCGGTTTTTTCCTGATATTTTTCTCTATTCTGTTTTTAAGCTGTGCCCTGGCGGCACCTGTAAAATGGCTGATTGATTATCTGGCCGCTCAATTCGATCTGTTTAAACCGATCGCCGATACGGAGATCCACAGGATACTGTCAAGAATCATCATCGTTTTAACCGTTTTATCGCTGATTATATTTCGTAAATTCATTTTCGCATCGGGAAAAGTTTTTTATATCCTCAAACCGGATAAAAAAGATTTCTCTCTTTTTTTTATCGCGTTTATTTTCGGATCGGCAACGCTGGCGCTCCATGTGGCTCTTGCTATATTATTTGGCGCGAGGGAATTCTATACGACAAATTTCACCTGGCACAAATTTTTGGCTGAAGGGATTGAGTCTTTTTTCTCGGCATCTTTAATCGGAGTGCTTGAAGAGTTTTTGTTCAGGGGTATTCTTTTCGGATCGCTAAAAAAAGTGTTTTCTCTTCCCATTAGCCTTGGGGCCAGCAGTTTTATCTATTCGCTCCTTCATTTTTTCAAGCCGAAAGAGATCAATGTCAATCCCGATTCAATCCTATCCGGATTTTACGCGCTCGGACAGATGGTAAAACCGCTTGCCGGCCCTGACTTTTTGTCAGAGAGCACAGGGTTGTTTTTAGTCGGCATGTGCCTTGCCGCCGGATACTATTTTATGCGGTCATTGTATTTTGCTATCGGCCTTCACGCGGGTTGGGTATTTATAATAAAAATGGATGGTATGGTAGCTACGCGAACTGTCGAGAATAAAATCTTTTTGTGGGGTTCAAGCAATCTCGTAAGCGGTGTATTTACATGGGTTTTGCTTGTCTGTATTTTTCTTTTTACGATTTATTTTCTTGCTCCAAAACTAAAAAAACAAACCAATATGTTTTCTGTTTGATGAAATTTGCACAATATATTATTTATCTTTTCGTTAGATCGACCTGCGCGGCGGTAAATCTCGTGCCGTACAAAGCGGCGCTGGCGTTAGGAAAAATTTTCGGCTCGGCCGGATATTGTCTAATGGTATCCAGGCGCAATATTGCTCTCGACAATTTGCGAAACGCTTATCGCAGTAAAAAAAGCGAAACTGAGATAAAGCAAATCGCTAAAAAATCGTTTCAGAATCTGGTTATGGTATTTATCGAATTCATAAGAATACCACGGATGGTTAAGAATTTTTCATCTTACGTTACAATTGAGCGCAAAGAAATAGTGTGGCAGGGGCTTGATAAAGGTAACGGCGTTATTCTTCTGATATCCCATTACGGCAACTGGGAACTTATGGCGATTATGGCAGGTGTTATCGGGTATCCGATATCAGCTGTGGGACGTCCGATGAAAAACATTTATATTTATAAATATATCGAGCGTCTGCGCCAGTATACGGGGCTTAAAAGCCTGAATAAAAAAGGTGCCGCAAAAGAGATACTGCGCGAACTTTACGCCAATAAAGTGGTGGCGATTTTATTCGACCAGTATGCCGGAAGGTCGGGAGCAAAAGTCGATTTTTTCGGGCGCTCGGCATATACAACACCGGCGGTCGCTCAACTTGCTCTACATACCGGAGCCGAGGTTATACCGGCGTTTAACGTGAGGCAACCTGACGGAACACATATAATATACGTTGAAGACCCTGTTTATACGGAAAAATCAACCGACAGGCAAAAAGATATTCTAATTAACACGGAAAAATACAATGAGGTTTTGGAAAAATGGGTCGATAAAAACCCTCATCTCTGGTTTTGGTTTCATAAACGATGGAAAACCCCGCGTGAAAAATAATCTGCTTGTAGAAAAATTTTTTTTGTTGTATTTTTATATAATCAGTGTAAACTGATACTACAAAACAGGGGATATTTTATTGAATAAACAGGATATTATGCTTGCTATAATGAATGTTGAGGAGTTTCCGACACTGCCTCAGGTGATATCAAAAGTCATTGAAATCTGCGGAAACAGCGAATCAACTGTAGATGACCTGGCAAAAGTTGTTTCAAGAGACCAGTCGATAGCTTCCCGCATACTTAAACTCGCCAACTCCGCTTATTACGGTTATTTGAGAAAAGTAAACACTATTCCTAAGGCCGTTAATATACTTGGTTTCGACACTATCCGCAGTCTGGCGATAAGCGCTTCGGTTTTTGATACTTTCAAGAAAATTCGCAGTAACTACAATTTCGACAGGTGCCAGTTCTGGATTCATTCAATCGGTGTGGGAACAATATCTAAACTTATTGCCCGGCAAATAAATAAAGTGGATGTGGAAGTCGCTTTTTTAAACGGATTGCTCCACGATGTAGGAAAACTTTTTTTTGAGAGTTTTTATCCGACTCAGTTTGAGGATATAATGAAAGAAGTTACCGTCAACCGCTGTTCCATATATGAGGCTGAACAAAAAGTTTTCGGAATAACCCACAGCGAAGTGGGCGGATTGCTTACCGACCGGTGGAAATTCCCACCTGAACTTGTGTATCCGATAGAGTTTCATCACGATTTGGAACAATGTCCTCCTCAGTATCTTATGTTGGCGGCAATTGTGAGTGTGGCCGACAGCATATGCAGACGTCACAATATCGGGTCCGGCGGCGATTGCATTCTACCGGAAATAAACCCTCTGGCGGCTTCTATCTTGTCGTTAAACCAATCTAATATCGATCAGCTCATTGAACAAACTTCAGGCGAACGGGAAAATATTTTTACGTTTATGGCCATCATGGATTGATTTTTGCCTCCTTAATTGATCTTAAGATCATTTATTTTATCGGGGAATCTCTATGTATTTAAAAATAGTCAATGAATTAGGGCGTATCGATGAATTACCCACTATCCCGCAGGTTCTGCTACACCTGAACTCAGCTCTTGCCAACCCGAAAACCTGCGCGAAAGATATAGCTGAGCTTGTTGAACAAGATCAGGTACTTACAACAAGAATACTTAAACTTGTAAACGCCGCTTTCTATGGGTATTCCCGCAAAATTACCACTTTAACTCAGGCAATTGTTATTGTCGGGTTTCGCGAAATAAAAAATCTCGTTCTGGCTTCAAAAACATTTGATTTTTTCAAATCATGCGGAAAAAAAAGCGAAGGCTTATTTGATGTAAACAAGTTGTGGAAACATTCAGCGGCTTGCGCGGCAATATCTAAAAAAATCGCAGAAAAGAGCGGATATGAGGATATCGAATCGCTTCTGGTTGCCGGTCTTATTCATGATATAGGCAAAGTAGTTGAGATAAAATGCCTCTGGGACCATATGCCAAAAATATTTTCCATGATGAAAGAACGCAATATATCCATGGATGATGCGGAACAGGAAGTATTTAATGTCACACATGCTGAAATCGGCAAAGTACTTGCCGATATGTGGGATTTTCCACCGATGCTTGAGGAGATTGTAGCCTATCATCATACCCCGCAATTATCTTCCAATTACCCGAAAGAGACTGCCATAATCCATATCGCCAACAGCCTCTGTTGGGAAATAGGGATCGGCTCCAGTCCCGGCAACGTATTCCAACCGGTAAACGAACAGGCATGGGGTATAGCCGGCATAGATGAGCAACATAAAAAAAGGCTGAAAATTGAAGCGGAAATGGAATTAACGGATTTACTTGAGATTTTTACCTGATAACCATTTAAAAAGGATCACCTTATGAAAAGTTTCCTATTGGGATGCCTGATATCTTTAATTCTTATCGGATCGCAAAACGTTTTTTCTATCGATGGAGCGAGAATAATCAAGTCGCTTCCCGAAGACAAAATTCAGCTGACAGTACTTCCCATAAAGAATTTGTCGGATGAAATACACACCGGGTCAATCATAACCGAAACCATAACGGCTTATTTTTCCGGTTCCGAGTTGGTATCTGTTCTCCCAATGAGGATTATGGTTGAATCGCTCTGGAAATATTATCCCGGTTTGTTTTCGATAACTCCATCGGCAGGAGTGCCAAACCTGCATGATTTAGAGTTATTCGGCGGTCTTGAGCTTGAACAGAAACAATATTTCTCCACACAGATTGGAACACAATACCTTATTGACGGTACATATATAAAAGAATCCGGTCAGCGGAAACTGATTCTGAATCTATATTCGGTGGATGAGGACAAAACAGTCATATCGCTGACCGCAAATGTAACTTTACCAGATACACCGTCGACAGTCGCAAAAAAACTTGCCGGCAAAATAGAGCGCCATTTTTTCGAGCAATACGCTGATCTGCTCGTACTGAACCTTATAAACAAAACTCATTCCGAACAGGTTAATTCGCAGGACGCTCAGAATATTTTTATCAACTGGATAAAAAACTATGGCGACGACCTATTTGTTTTTGCCGGCCTGATGATTTTAAAAAATGAATCGAATGCGTCGCCATCGGAAATAATCCGGTACGGAAAACAATGGTTTGCGTTAAAAGACGAAAATGTTTCCCGCCAGATAAAATTTTTTAAATCTCTTGACGCTAATCCTTATCTAATGTTAGGAAAAGCGTATATGGTCCGCGCGGATTATTCTGAAGCTCAAGAAATACTATACGCGGGCAATAACACTTTTCCATTTAATTCCGGTGAACTCATCGATGAATTGATTTTATGCCTCAACCTCTCCGGCAAGAAAGAGAAAGCGGAGCTCCTCAAAAAGCAAAGGAAAGAGCAGAACAACTAAAAAATAATTGTTGCTCTTTGCAAATGAAATTTTATATGCTATATTCTTATTAGAATCGAATATGGATTGAATGGCTCGTAACGTTGAACTTGGAATCTTAAGAATATTGCATGTAAAGGTCAAAGGAGGATCAAAGATGTTCGCTAATTTTTTAAGGATCAGAGAAAAGATTAAGGAATATTTCGGCAAAGCTTTCGGCTACAATAAAGTCGAGAAGGAAGTCGATGCGCGTCTTGATAATGTGTTTTCCTCCGAATCAAAACGCCAGAAAATTGAGCGGATATATGAAATCCAACAGCAAAATAACCGCAAACTTCAGGAAATGAACGATAAAATAGCCAATACCATCCGACGTATTGAGGAAGTGAAAAAGAGAATGGTAAATACTCGGATGAAAGAGATCGACAACAAAATAAACGCCAACCGGAAAAAAGAAATGCCGGAATTTATAAAAAATAAGAATGTCGCTCGACAACCATTTCGCGAATTCAGCGAGTTTGTTGATTTGCATGAGTTCATAAAGTTTAACCGGATGGGATTGATCTCCGACGAAGAAGTAAATAATTGCGACTGGAATGAGACATTTAAAAAATTATGTAATATTTTATGATACCTGGATGGTATTATCGAGGCTAAATCACCATAAAAAAAACCCGGACATATAAGTTCGGGTTTTTTTGCCCTGAATCCATTTCATATTTTTCTCTATAAATAACCGGTAAAATAAATTTTTTATAATTTTCTTAACAAGAAATAAATTTCAATTTATAACCACTTGAAAATCGAATATAATAACCTGTTTTATTTATTATTAGAGTTAAAAAATATTGCGAACTATGCGCATATCTGGTAACTTTTTTTTATGACGAAAAGGGAGAAAAATATATGAAATTAAGAAATGCTTTTGCGCTAATGATTCTGGTTACGGTTTGCGGTTGCGGAGACAAAAAATATAACGAGAAAAAAACATTGATTCAGGCGGTGGATAAATTTTATACGGCGATAATAAAGAAAGATTTGTCGCAAATATACGGTTATTTTCCCGATGAGTTCAAAAATATGCGCAATAAAGAAGAGTTTTTAAAACTGACATCTGAATATCCACCGGAAGACATAATGAACGCGTTTTCTCTTCTGGCAATATCCCGTTATGAAATAAAAGAGATTCAGCCTTTATCAGACGGCACATATGAGGTAACAACAATAATCCATAGTCAGAACCCGCCTCAGATGATGAAAGACATAATGAAATGGAAAAAATCCGGCGAAACATGGGAAAATATTTCGTATGAGAAACTGGTATCCAATTTAATCCAAAGCGTGCAGGACAAACAGGTCAATACCGTTGAGCAGATTATGGAATTGCGCAAATGCAAAAACCAGATTCAGAAACTGACAATGGCTGTATGGGATTATTTAACCGCAAAAAAATATACATACGCCGAATTTAAAACTATTCAGCCTGAGAAATGGGCTGAGATTCTCCAGAAAGAAAACTGTTTTATTGATGGAAATGCGCCCAAATGCCCCTCGGATGGAGAATTTACCGTTAAATACAATACCGCCGAAAAAAAACTGGTTATTGAATGTTCCAAACATACATCCATCGCACTTCCGTTTGAGTTTACAGCTTTAACTGAGCAGGATAATACCGGTAAAACCAAAGTCGAACCTGAAAATGTTGAATCAGACAACATTGAGCTGGATAACGCCGAACCGGTTAATGTTGAGAAAGAGAATCAGGGATAAAAATGAAAAGTTTAAAAATTTTTCTGGTTATAACTCTTTTTTTCGCATTTTCGATTAATGCAGAAGAAAAGTTAAATGAAGAAAACCTGTTTAATTCGGATTTTTACAGAAAAATAAACCCGAAAATAAAACTTTTAATTGATGACGTTCATCATGAACGGTTTGGAAACGCGTTGAATCACGCGGACGAGTTGATAAAAATGGATCCAGATCATCCTGCCGGTTATTTTCTTAAAGCGGCGATCTATGATAACATCATTCTGGATTACCTTGATTACAGGTTCGAGGAACCGTTCGAAGATGTTGTGGACAAAGCCATAAAGCTCGGTACAAAAAAACTGAAATATATTGATAAAAATAAACTTCCGCCTGACCACTGGCTTCACTTTTATCTGGGGGGATCTCTGGGGTTCAGGGGATTACACAGGTTTTTCAAGAGCGAATGGTTCGCGGCTTTCAGCGACGGTTTAAACGGTGTTGACCATCTTGTGCAATGCCTTGAAATCAATAAGGAAATATATGACGCGTATTACGGTCTGGGCAATTTCCATTACTGGGTAAGCGCAAAATCAAGGTTTTTATGGTTTTTGCCTTTTATAAAAGATCAGCGCGAACAGGGTTTGAAAGAATTATCGCTCGCAATACATAAGGGTTTATATACTTCGGTTGAAGCAAGGTATGCAGTCCTGCGTATCCAGAACAACGAGAAACTATACAAGGGGGCTTTGCGAAACGCCGATAAACTCATCAATGATTATCCTGAAGATGTGTTTGCGTATGACCAGAAAGGTTACGCACTCCGCGGAATGAAATTATGGAAAGAAGCCGCCGATAATTATTCAAAACAGATCGAATTATATATGAAATCCGAATTGCATTGTTTTGAGAAAATATGCGAGATAACGTACCTGAAATGTGATTCGTTATCGCACATAAAAGATGCGCATGAAATCGAGGCGACATACCTGTTTGTAATTGAGCAGAAAGAAATCAGGGCGAAAAAGGGCGAGAAAATCACAAAAATCGCGCTCAGGCATATTCAGGGAATGACTAAAATACACAATTCTGTTGCCGGTAAGTAAAATTATATTTGATTATCATATAAAATAATAAATTCAGCAGGAGACAAATAGCATGAAATGGTTTATAACCGGAGGAGCCGGATTTATCGGGTCCAATACGGCGAAAAGATGTATTGAGAATGGATACGATGTCGTCATTTTCGATAATTTATCGAGAGCGGGTTCGGTTTCTAATCTGAAATGGCTTGAATCAATAAAAAAGATTGAGTTTATTGAAGGCGACGTCAGGGACTACGATGCACTGAAATCGGCGTTGTCAAAACACAAAGACGTGTCGGTTGTGCTTCATCTTGCCGCTCAGGTTGCTGTTACTACTTCGGTTGTAAATCCGCGTGAGGATTTCGAGATAAACGCTGTCGGAACTTTCAATTTGCTTGAAGCTGTGCGTGAAACAGGGATCGATCCGGCTATTTTATATGCATCTACAAACAAAGTTTACGGTTCGCTGGAAAACATACCTGTAAAAGAAGGCAATAGAAGATATGATTTCGCTGATCTGAAATCAGGTGTGCCTGAATCTCAAAACCTTGATTTCCACTCCCCTTACGGTTGTTCAAAGGGATGCGCGGATCAGTATATTATTGATTACGCCAGAATCTACGGGTTAAAAACGGTGAATTTCCGCCAGTCGTGTATTTACGGCTACAGGCAATTCGGTGTTGAGGACCAGGGATGGGTCGCATGGTTTATAATCGCTACCCTTACCGGCAAACCCATAACTGTTTACGGCAATGGAAAACAGGTAAGGGACGTTCTTTTTGTGGATGATTTGATCGACGGCTATTTTTCAGCAATAAACAATATATCAATCAGCGCGGGAAAAACTTATAATATCGGTGGCGGACCGGGAAACAGTATATCTCTTATTGAGTTTATAGAAATTCTCGAGAAGTTTATGGGCAAAAAACTTCAATATACTTATTCCGATTGGCGGCCGGGAGATCAGCCAATATTTATTTGCGATATAACACGCTTGAATAACGAACTCGGATGGTCTCCGCGAACATCGGTCAATAAAGGAATTGAGTTTTTGTATAACTGGGTTAAGGATAACCTTAGTTTATTTAAATGATCCTGTTTATTCGGAATCTATTAAAAAAAGCGGTTTATTAAATGATCTCTCTGTCGAAGGCCGCGTCAAAAGCTTCCTTTTGGAATATCTCATCGAATATCGCCAACGGTATGGTCAGGTTTCTGGTAACTGCAATACTGGCTCATTTTCTCAGTCCGTCTGAATTTGGAGTTGTGGGGATTGCTCTTATTGTAGTCGGTGTTGTGGCTGTTTTCGGAAATACCGGGCTCGGCGCAGCATTAATTTACAAAAAAGATTCCGATGATACTTATTATTCTACGGTATACTGGATAAACCTTTGCGCCGGAATTGCGATGAGTTTGATCACCGTGGCTCTGGCATATCCCGTGAGCTTGTTTTTTAACGAGAGAACAGTTTTTTATATTATGCCCGTTTTATCGGTAAATTTTACCGTATCGATGTTATCCTCAATACATTTTATAAAACTGCAGAAGAAAGTCGATTATAAAACCATCGGGTTTGCCGAGATCGTATCGAATCTAATCGCTGGAACGGCGGCAGTAATTTTGGCTTATTGCGGAGCGGGTGTGTGGAGCATTGTAATTCAGAATGTGCTTATGATCGTGATAAAAACATGCCTGTTCTGGATTGCGGTACGATGGGTACCGGGATTAATCTTTGATTTTAAAAAGTTCCTTGAGCTGTTCAGATACAGCAGGAATATTCTTCTTGAGGCAATATTTAATTATTTTTCTCAGAACATAGATTATTTTATAATCGGCAAAAGTCTTGGAGTTAAAGGATTAGGGTATTACAAACTTGCGTATTCATTAGTGCATATCCCATACGAGAATTTTTCCAAGAAATTGACATCTGTTCTTTTTCCACTTTTGTGCAACGTGAAAGACGAACCTAAACGTTACCGGCGAGGATACCTCAACGCGATAAAATTCAATTCTATGGCAGTGTTTCCTGTTATGGCATCGTTTTTTTTTATAGCCGGGTATTTTATACCTGTCGTGTACGGGTCGAAATGGGTATTTATTGTTCCCACAGCGAAAATTCTCGCCATAGCGGGTATGATCAGGTGCGTAAACACTTTTTCAGGTACAATTTTTAATTCTCAGGGCAGGCCGGATATCGGATTGAAATTTAATCTGGGTATGTTTCCTTTTATATTTACGGCGCTTCTTATCGGCGCACGGTTCGGGATCAACGGTATCGCGGCGGCAATGCTTTTCACGGTGATTGTATCGTCAATTATATTGCATTATATTCTTGTCACAAAATTTAAGGTTATTAGTTTTGCCGATATAGCTGTCTCGCTGTTGCCAGCGGTTATAAATTCAATTATATTGTTTGTGATTTTGTGTTTTTTATCTAAAATTACTGATCTGGGTACGAATGTATTGAACCTTATTTTTTATATGGCTGTTTCCGCGGGTTTGATATTTATGATATATTTTATCGGATTCAAAAAAGATTTGAATGAACTGGCAGGTTTTGTATCTTCAATGTTCAGAAAATAGTTAGCGGGTGTTTTATGAAGATCGGATATATACTTGATATTTATCCACATTCAACTCAGACATTTGTTAGTAATGAAATAGTCAAGTTGTCTGAAATTGGATTCGATACCTCTGTTTATTCCATAAAAAAAACTTCTTTTCCGCAAAACACGAATCAACCGCCGACAAAATATCTGCCGGATATCCGTATTTCAAGATATTGCCTTGCTGTTCAGATATTTAAAATTTTCGTTAGCAACCCGTTAGGTATAACAAAAATTTTCCGGTTTTTAAAACAGCATAATACCGGGCTAAAGTTTGATTTGCGAAATATCTTGATTCTTACTCAATTAGTACAGGCCGACGGTATAGATCACATCCACGCTCATTTCGCTTCGAGAGCGGCTTTGTATGCCATGTGCGTTAATTTTTTAACGGGAATACCGTACAGCATAACCACTCACGCTTATGATATCTTTCTCAATCCAAACATGATTGAGGAAAAACACAAGTTCGCTGAATTTGCCGTAACCATATCCGAATATAACAGGGTTTATCTTAAATCGATGTTCGGCATAGACGATACAAAGGTTCATGTTGTGCGATGCGCGATACCACCGGATACGATAAAAAAGAAAAAGTATAAAAACAGCGCAGACGATAAACTGAGAATCCTGTCGGTTGGAAGGCTGGTAGAAAAAAAAGGATTTGAATACCTGATAAAAGCCTGCAGGATATATATGGACACGGTAAACAAAAATATTGAATGCGTAATTGCCGGCGGCGGACCGTTAAATAAACTTCTGTTAAAATTGATCGAGGATCTATCGCTTGAGAAGAATGTGTTTATTCTGGGAGAAAAAAAACACAGGGATGTATTGGATCTGCTGGACCATGCCGATATTTTTGTGCTCCCCTGTGTGCAGGCAAAAAATGGCGATATGGATGGGATTCCTGTATCGCTTATGGAAGCGATGGCTCGCGGAGTGATTACCGTATCGACCAAATTGTCAGGTATTCCCGAACTAATTGATCAGGATATGTTATTGGCTGAACCCGCCAGTGAACTGGATTTATGCAAAATTCTCAAGTATACTTCCATGCTTGATAAGGAGGAAAAAAACCGGATATCCTCGCATCAAATAAAAAAAATAGAAAATGATTTCAATCTTAACAAGGAAACAAAAAAAATCGCGGAATTGTTTCAACAGGGAAAATTACTATAAAAAAGGATCTTATATGCGTATAGGTATTGATGGGAGGCTTGTTTTACACAAACTGCGCGGAATCGGCGGATATATATATAATGTATTGAATGAAGTTCTTAAAATCGATTCGGAAAACAGCTATTATTTGTATGTAAACGGTTCTTCACCGTATAACATCGCGCCGGTTAAAAACAGTGAGATTATTTCGGCGTTAAGCTCCTACAAAAATTTAAAAGTGGTATCGGTTGACTCGAAATACGAGTTTTTGTGGGAACAGGTTTTATTACCTTTGCAAGCTAAATCCGATCGGATAGATCTACTTCATATGACTGCTAACCGGATGCCTTTGTTTACGCACTGCAAATCCATTGTTACCGTTCATGATATGATAGAAATTCTTTTTTTCGATAAGATGTACAGAAACCTGAGTGGGTTTCGCGGGCGGTTTTATGACTGGAGAGTAGGGTGTTATATAAAATTTTTGTATTCCCATGTGTTTAAACGCGCAGATTGTGTGGTTACGGTATCCGATTATTCCAGAAATGACATAATAAAATTAGCAGGTGTGGCGCCCAAGAAAATTACTGTTATTCACAACGGGTTTAATCATGAGTTCAGCCACAGAAACCTTCCCCGCGAAAACTTTATTTTCGCTTTCGGTAACGGAGCGCAACATAAAAACTGTCCCGCGATAATAAAAGCGTATTCTACTCTTAGCGAAGGCCTGAAAAATAAGTATCAGCTTGTTATTGCCGGCAGGATACCAGAGCTGGAACAACTCTCGCGTGATCTGCACGAGAAAAACGTGGTTTTTAAAGACTTTTTGCCTAAAGAAAAACTTATTCAGATGTATAATCAGGCATCATGTTTTTTATTTCTCTCTGGATATGAGGGATTCGGAATACCGCTTCTGGAGGCAATGTCGTGTGGGGCCCCTGTTGTCGCTTCCGACAAAAGCTCGATTCCGGAAATAGTCGGCGACGCAGGATTGCTGGTTGATCCATCGAATACGAAAATGATCGCGCAGGCAATAGAAAAAGTACTTACCGATACCGGCGTTTCACAAAAAATGGCCGAAAAAGGTTTTGAGCGCGCGAAACAGTTTTCCTGGGAAATTTCCGCGCGCAAACATCTTGAACTGTATAAATCGATTTAACCGGCGGATTATCTTTTTAGCAAGGTAATCAACTCTTTTTTAATTTAGAAATGATTTTACCGAAAACGATTTCCATATCGTCTTTTGTAAGTATTTTCAACAACCATGCGCATATACCGAAAACAATACAGAAACATATTCCGCCTACAAGCCCTTTATAGAAATAAAGATCAACAAAAGAGACAACTGATTTTGAAACTATATAAGTAATTACGCATCCCACAGCAATTTTAATAAAATCCGCAACCGGAAAAATGTCTTTAATTGAGCAACGCAGATAATACATTGCCATTCCCATAGACAGAAAATTAACGAGGTAAAAAGTTATTATTGTCGCTATTGCAGGCCCCAGTATACCAAGTTTTAAATATTTGATCGCAACAATATTAAGCACAGTGTTTGAAACCAGATAAAAGACTGTGTTGAAAAAGATAATTTTTGTTTTCCCGACAGCCTGAATAATGGAGTTTGAGTTAAATATCCGCATAATATGTATCAGCAGATATATCTGAAATACCTTTGCGGACTCGATATATTCTTTAGTGTAAAGAGTTACAATAATCGCCTGCGCTACAATTAAAAACAGGGTGAAAGTCGGAATGAAGAATAATGTGGATTTGCGAATGGTTTCTTTCCACAAATCGAGCAGTTCGTTTTTTCTTCCTTCATGATACAAACCCGACATTTTCGGTACCAGTACTGATCCGATTGAATTTGAAATTTCGGCTAAGAACGGGATCTCAAGGCAACCAACAACATACAGAGCGTATACAGCCGGATTGAAAAACATGGCAAGGCAATATTTATCGATTTCTTTGCCGAAATAATAGGCTAAACCTGCCAGCCCCAGAGGCAATGCGTATGACAACTGTTTTTTTACCATGGTTTTATCCCACAGCATTTTAATGCCTTTAAACTGGTAAAGTGTTATCGCAATTGTAATTACAGATTGAATAACAATAAAAACAAAACTCAGTTTCAGTAATGTAAAAACGTTTGCTCCCAGTAACGCCGCAATAATAACCACAGCGACATTGGCGATTTGCGATACGATCTGGATATTTGAAGATAGTTTGATTTTATCAAGCCCGATAAACATAGCCGAACTATATTGGAAAGAAAGGAAAAACAAGATATAAAAACTGAAATACGGCATGATAAAACGCATATCAGGATTATTGAATTTCGCCGCGATAAAATCCGTGAGAAAATACGAGACTATCGACCCGGCAGATCCAAGAGCGCAGAGCAGTATCAGCGTTTGTATCACAAACCCTTTTTTATGAGCAGGATCCAGTTTCGGCATAAAATACAGCATACTTGCCGGCAATGAAAACATCAATGTTATGGATATAGTGTTTACGATAAGAAAACTCTGGCGGTAAGTACCGTAATCTTCGGCTGACAAAAACCGGACCAGCACAATACTCGCGATGGTAGAAGCGGCTTGCGATAAAAAAGCTACAAAAGTAAGAAGCGCGACTTTATGTGATCCTCTCAAATTAACACCTTATGAGAATTTTTCAAGAAGATAATTTTTTAAAAAAGTGTTCATGAATACAGCCGCAATAGGATAAAGCTGTGGTTTCATAATAAAAACTTTCAACAGGTTTGTTTCTAATACTGTAAGCCAGAGACATAAAATAATTTTTTATAACCAGCACAGGTATATAAAGAGGCAAACCTAAAACCTTCGTTTGGATTCGAATTTATGGATCCTGTATGTTACTCTTCCCACATTGTATAACCTTCTGCGAAAATAATATTTGGTTGCCTGCTCTTTTTTTATGGGATGATAAGCGATGGCGTTAGCAACATAAACCCAACTTTTCTCAAATTCAGAAAACCTCAGAAAAAGCTCGTATTCCGATCCGGGAAGGAGCTTGTTTCCTTTTAAACCCAGATCTGTACGAAACATACCGTATCTTTTAAACAGAGTTTTTTTAGCCGCCATGTTCCCGCCATGAGGAATCAATGATACGTCCGCAAAATTAATAATTTTATTTTCCCAACCAAGTTCCAGCGAACTGATAATCATTGTTCGCACATACGGCCCCTTAACCGCAAGCCACGGAGGCATTTTAAATTGGGGTTGCATACATTTTGTCGTAGCGCCGAATATGGAACAATCTTTGTATTTCTCAAACGCCTGAGCATATTCAATAAAATAATTTTCATTGAGAGTGATATCATCGTCAAGAAATACGATATATTCTCCCTTGCATTCTTCTATTCCTCTATTTCTGGCGGAATTTATGCCCTGTTCAGGTTCAAGGATGTATTTTATTTCCAGATTTTTATGAGGGTTGATGTTAATATATTTTTCAATCACCGATTTTGTATTGTCGGTTGAATTGTTATCTACAACAAGGTATTCAAGGTCAAGGCCTGTGATATTCTGTTTAATTATGCATGATAATATTTTTTCCAGCCAGCTCGATCTGTTATAAGTCGGTGTTATAATTGATATTTTCAACTCGAATATCCTTATTAATTTATTTATTAAACAGTATATTCCAACAATGGCTGATTTTACAACCTCTTTATAATTACTTTTGATTTTATAATCGGATTGATTATATATATTAGTTAATATTTTTTTTCATTTTTTCCGATATTATCGATGGAGTATTCGAAGACGGAATCTTTTCTTGCGGATTCTCCGATACTTTTCCTTACTTTTTCATCGCGCATACTATTCAAGACGTTTTTAAGATCTTCTTTATTTGTGAATAAAAAAGCGTTTTGACTGTCTTTTATTATATCCAGATAAGACGGCACCGGATAAGACGCAACAGGCATTGCCATAAGCATAAAAGTTGTGAGTTTGTTGTTTGACTTGCTCATTTACCAGTCACTGTTATCCGAGGGAATCCCAGCCTTTGCCAATCAGGTAATTGTGGATGTTAATACCATAAATCCTTTAGCTTGCCAGTTTGCTGTCACCTCGTAATATCCATCCTACTTTAAGCATTTCAAAGCCTTTTTTAAACCTCACTCAAAAAAATTTTACCTAAATTAAATAAAATTATATTTTGGTTATTACTAATATGTAAACCACAATTTTATTGCTATTTCTTTAATTAAATTATATATTACTGATGAAATTTTTATAAAAACTTAAAGAGAAAATATAAGAAAATAATATTTTTTTTGAAAGGAGGGAATAAGTATGGCTTACTGTATTAGTTCAGATTGCATTAGCTGTGGGACATGTCAGTCGGAATGCCCGGTGGATGCTATCAGCCAGGGTGCTGAAATATATGAGATCGATCCGGAAAAATGCATTGACTGCGGTTCTTGCGCGGAAGTATGCCCGGTATCGGCGATTTCTAAAAAGTAATGAATAGTTTGGTATTGCGCGCGGGAATACTGCGCGCAATACGAAGAAGATAACTTAAAGGTTTATTGTTTATGGGTGATAAAATAAATGTCGCGGTATTAATGGGTGGCCCTTCCCTGGAATACGAGGTTTCGCTCGCTTCCGGAAAAACTGTGATCCAGAATATAGACAAAGATAAATACAATGTAATTCCGGTTATAGTAGCTAAAAATGCTTTGTGGTCTATATATGACGCGCAGAGGTACCCTGAGATATCTCCCATAGATTTTAAAGTCTGGTTAAGTTGCACTGATGAACTATCGTTATCACAAGCTCTAAACCTGCTTATAGAAAAAAGGGTGGATCTTTGTTTTATCGCGATGCATGGTTCCTACGGCGAAGACGGAACCTTGCAGGCAGTGCTTGAAGCCCATAAAATCCCATACACCGGTTCCAGAATGATCCCTTCCGGGATAGCTATGGATAAAATAGTCTACAAAAGAATCCTGCTTGCCGCAGGTATAAATGTAGCGAATTCAATATTCATGTTTCCCGATTCAATTGAGAGCGAAATAAATGTGCTGGAAAATGTTTCGCTCCAGATCGGGTTCCCGTGTGTGGTCAAAACACCTTCTTCAGGTTCAAGTATCGGAGTAGAGATCTGTTTGGCGCGGGAAGATTTTTTCCCCATTATTAATAAATTGTTTCCGATAGACAATCGGCTGTTGATAGAAAAGTATATTTCCGGCAGGGAATTTACCTGTTCGGTAATCGGAAACGCGTATTCGAAAGATATAAACGCGTTGCCCCCTACAGAGATAATAACCCAAAACGCTTTTTTTGATTTTGAGGCTAAATACACTCCGGGAGCCGCTAAGGAAATCACACCTGCTCCCATATCTTGTGAATTAACCCGGCGAATACAGCAAACAGCCGTGTGGGTACATAACATAATCGGTTGCAGTGGAATGTCAAGAACAGACATGATCGTTCAAGAGGACGATCAGATTTTTGTGTTGGAAACAAATACTATTCCCGGCATGACCGCTCAATCGCTTTTGCCGCAAGCGGCATCAGCATCCGGTATGAATATGACTCAACTGATCGATAAAATCATCAAATTCGCTATCGATGAGTTCGGCAAAAAATCTCAAGCTGTTTTAAGCCCGGTTAATAAAATATAATTTTTCAGAATCATTTCGTTAATCAAAACCTAATGAATAAATTAAACATAAACCGGAAAATATTTTTTTATTCCCGGAATAAATTTGGTTTATACACTTGATAATCAGTTAATATAGACATAAGCATATTTGATTTACCGACAATGTGCCCGTAATCGTTTATTGAGCGTGCTTACGGAACATTGAAACGAAAGTTCGGTATGACGATAGTACGTTATTGCGGATTAAGTAAAGTATGTGCTGAGTTGTGATTGAAAGTGTTAAATAATGCGTTAAGAAAATTCCGATGAGTTATGCAGAAGTCTTAAATCAACAGTGAACACGGGTAAAGATGAAATAATGCGTATTTGGATTCCGGTCAGTACAAATCC
>CAYVGJ010000001.1:22885-33515 GCA_964451165.1 uncultured bacterium | reverse complement strand
ATACTTTTTTATACATCAAGTTAAGGACCTGAATAAGATAATACACCCCTAATCTAAAATTTCCTTAAAATATTTCTATTCATAATTATTTATTATGAAAACGTATGAGGTTGTGGAAAGTGTTATTTGAACTCCGGTCAAATAATAAAAGACTAAATTATATGAATAGATTTAGCCCTTCTATGAGGTAAGAAAATGGAAATTTCCACGGTATCAATAAAAAATGAGGATTTATTTTACAAAGTATTCAATGCTCTTAATGATAAAATAGCTGTATTTGATGAAAAAGGAAACATTCTATTTTCAAATAATTCATGGAATTCTTTCAGTGAACATTTCAACAAACGGGATAGGAAATATTGTCCCCAATGTTTAAAAAAGGTGAAAGAAAAAGAAAAATTATCGTATTTTACCGAATCGCCATTTATTTTTTGTTCTAAAGTATTGCCAGATATAAGCAAAGCAATAATTGAGATAATCGATGAGAAACGATCGGATTTTACCATTGATTATTTTTGCAGGGCATTCGGCAAAGAATTATATTTTCAGTCATCAATAAGCTGTATAAATATAAAACCGTTGCGAATATTGATCCGCCATACCGATATAACAGAATACAAATCTACTCAGGCGCAGGTAACAAACCTCAATAAATTCCTGACATCCATTCTTGATTCTCTGCCAAATCCTTTTTATGTCATAGATACCGCCGATTACTCAATAAAAATGGCAAACAAAATAGCCCGTACGCGAGGGATTAAGGTGGGAAACAAATGTTACCAATCCACACATAAGGTTGATGAACCATGTTTTTTTTCCGGTCATCCGTGTCCGGTGAGAGAAGTTCTAAAAAGAAAAAAACCGGTTCTCCTGGATCACATACATTATGATGAGTTCGGCAAAGAATATTATATCGAGGTTAATGCCTGCCCCATTTTTCAGAAAAACAGGAAGATTCACCAGATAATAGAATATTCTGTAGATGTAACCAGCCGTAGAAAAGCTGAAAATGAGCTTGTAAAAAAAACACGCGAACTTGAATTATCCAACAAAGAGCTCGAACAGTTCGCTTATGTTGTATCCCACGATTTAAAACAACCTTTGTTCGCTATATCCGGATATCTCGATATCCTTTCTCAAAAATATTCCGGTTCAGTTGATAATTTAGGCAAAACTATTATCAATAACGCCTATTCCACCAGCCAGAGAATGCAGTCTTTAATTGAGAACCTTATGGATTATGCTCTTATCCATAAGAAGGATGTTGAGTTTAAAAAAATAAACCTTGAGACTGTTATAAAAAATGTTTTATCCAATCTAAATGCTCTGTTGACTGATAAACAGGCTAAAATAACTTATGGGTCGATGCCGGTTATTTACGGACAACAGAGATATCTTGAACAATTGATACAAAACCTCATAAGCAACTCCATAAAATTTTGCGAATCAACCCCGGAAATAACTGTACACGCTGTTAAACAAGCGAATGAATGGATTATTTCCGTAAAAGATAATGGAATCGGTATTGAAAACGAATACGCTTCAAGGATTTTTGAGGTGTTCCAGAGGCTTCACAGCAACGCCAAATATCCGGGGCATGGATTGGGTCTTGCCATATGCAAAAAAATCGCGGATATCCACAAAGGAAGAATATGGGTTGAATCCAGAGTAGGTGAAGGATCCACTTTCTTTTTTGCCTTACCTGTATAAGATTGATTAATTACTGCGACATTAAAAAAAATAGTATACAAATCATCCTGTTTATATTATATGATATTTTCTCTAATATAAGAAAGGGTATGCATAATGAATATCAGTTTTAAACCTTTGAACATTGACTATAAAAATCAGGTAATGGATATATTCAATTATTATGTTGAAAACAGTTTTGCCGCGTTTCCTGAAGAGAAATTGCCTCTCGATTTCTACGGTATGTTTTTAAAAATGTGCGAAGGATACCCTGCAGTAGCGGTTCTTGATGACAAAAACAGTGTTATTGGGTTCGGATTACTTCGTCAGTTTCATCCGTTGCCGGTATTCGCTAAAACAGCGGAGATAACTTATTTTCTTAAACCGGAATATACCGGCATGGGATTAGGAAAAAAACTGCTTGATTTTCTTATGCAACAGGCAAAAGAAAAAGGAATAACCAGCATACTGGCAAGTATAACCTCACTAAATGAAGGTAGCATAAATTTTCACAGGAAAAATGGATTTGTGGAATGCGGGCGCTTTATCGGTGTCGGGTGTAAAAACAAGCAGGTCTTCGATCTGGTATATATGCAGAGAAAAATATCGGATTAAACTGGGAGTTCTGGAAAAAGCGTAAATTTTTCAGGATATTATTTATTCTGAAAAACTGATAACGCTAATTAGGAAAAACCTTGTTCCTCAGAATGTTCTTCCCATATCATTAATCCCTCCTGTTTTTATACAGGATTTTATCATAACTTATTCTTAATCGTCTTTTCAGCTTTCCCTGAATGGATTAGTAAAACCATATCTCTTTGGTTTGGCAAATCCATCAAATCTTATTTAAAATAACCACAAGTTATGGAAAAAGATCCCGTTTTCTCAAAACTAATCCGGCTTATATTCATAATTTATAAATATCTGGTATGATAAATGTTATCTTCTTCAACAACTATAATTATGTTGTTTTCTCGTTCAATGTTTGATATTTCCTCGTCTCTTTATTTAGTTCATATTTAACTTTATATAAGTATTCAATCATTAAATTAAGAGGAGTATGCTATGAAAAAAAACAACATAACGTTGTTTAAAAAAATCATTACTTTATTGTTCATTTATGGACAATTGCTCAATTTTTCGACATCCGTGTTGGCTGATGTGGTCTATCAGGATAGCCCTGACATTCCTGATGATTGGCAAGGTGCATGTGTGTCAGCAAAATTTGGGTCTCAGCAGGCCGCGCTTGATTATGACGGAAAAATTGAGACACCATATTCAGGAAATAACTATTGTGGCCAATTGCTCACATCCGATGGATGGATACTCGCGGATGTAACCGGAGCTGGTGCAGGCCAGATCAAGTGTAAGACCACAATGTATAACCATGTATACTCACCAAGTTCGACTCCCGTGAATATGGGAGTAAGCGCGCAAACACTTAAACCTTTCAGTGTAAGCGGGGCAGGTATTGTGGCAACAACAATTACAGTTGATTTTAACGGATTAATGGTTACCGACGAACCAAGTACCGATGCAGCCGACTGGGCAAAATCCAAAGTCGAGTACCTTGCTGAGATACAGCAATTCAACTCCGGATCGGGCGAACGCGAAATTGTCGGAGCAAATACTTTTGACGGAGTTGCATGGGTACAGGAAAACGGCAATTCCACCCCCAATATTGTTATTCCCGCAACATATGTATGGATGGAAGGAGAAGGCGAACAACCCAACAGTTGGAACAGCAATCCAAACCTTGAAATAAAAAAAGTTGTCAATGGAGCCGCGGGAGCAGGTGAAATAAGCATAGACAGCCTGGCAGGCGATACAAAAACCCAGGCACAGGCACAATTAACCGCAGGCAGAAATGTTTATTATTTAACCTATTCGGAAACATTCAATTTTAACGCTAACGCGGGAGAAACATATTTTCTTTATATGGACCTGCAAAGTACCGTTGAAACTTCATGTGGAGATTGGGAAACAACTTACGCGTTGAGCGATTTCTCAAATACCATTGATTTTACAATAGCCGCAGGTGGTGAAACAGTAACTACCCAATTGCTCCTTGACAATACCCAGACAATATCCGGTAATAACCCTTTTGGCGGAACATCATCTAATTTAACTTTAGATGGAGCGACATTGAATTTCTCCTCAAATTCCGGGCTGGCGGAGAATCTCGCGCTTGCCGCAGGAACCCAATCCACACTGAATACAAACGGCAGTTCCGCACTCCTGTCGGGTGTTATCTCAGGAACAGGTAATTTATTAAAAGAAGGTAACGGAACATTGACTCTTACCGGAAACAATACATCGACAGGAACACTTGATATCTCATCAGGCACAGGTGTTGTCAACGGAACATGGGGAGGCAACGTTAATGTCGGGCAATCAGGATACCTTCAGGGTACAGGGCAGATTGACGGAAACCTGACCGCTAACGGAATGGTGCGTCCTGGTAATTCTATCGGAACACTGGTTATTGCGGGAAATTATACACAGGCAACCGGATCTACACTGGAAGTGGAATATAACAATCAGGGCGGAGCGGGAAATGTGGATTTTCTCGATATTACAGGACAGGCAACTATTCAAAACAATACAAATATCAAGCCGATAAATGAAGAACGAATAACAAAGGATTTAACATATACCTTTATGGAGGCGGACGCTGGAATAGTCGGCAATTATACGGCTATTGACGACACCAGCGCTTTCATAAATTATTCAATTCAAAAAGCGGCAGGCGATACGCAATACCAGCTTTTAGTCGATAAGGTGCCGTATAGCTCCCTGAGCACAACGCACAATCAGCGCAATGTTACAACCGCCTTGGATCCGTTTGCTTTTACAGGCCTTTCCGGCGATCAGAATGTTGTTATATCGCGGCTTGAATCTTTGTCTCCATCACAGGTAAACGCGGCGTTCGATTCGCTGATACCTGCTGTGGCGTATAATACCGGATTGGTAGCCCGCAATGACCAGCGCCTTTTTGAATCCGATATCCGCGATCATCTCTATAACATGCGAAAAAGCATAGTAATGCACAAATCAATCGCTAACCGACAGGTGCAAGCTGTCAATACATCGCAGACAGAGGATTTCCAAATCATACAGGCTGTCGCTAAAAAAGATAGACTTCCTTCAAATTGGGTGCCGTTCGCTAATTCGCTCAATTCCATCGGTTCAATAGACCGCGATAACAACGCGCCAGGTATAGACTGGTACACGGCAGGAATGAGTTTTGGGACAGATTATATTTTCTGCGACAATATGATCGCCGGTATTTCCGGTGGCGGGTTGTGGTCTTCTATCGATGGAGAAGATCGAAGCGGTTCAGCAAGGATAGATAGCCTGAAAACAAGCGGATATGCCAGTATCTTTAACGATAAGGCATATCTCGATTTTATTATCGGTTACGGCAGAAACTGGAACGAATCCGATCGTCCTATCGATTTTATGGCGCGAACGGCTGAGGCAGAATGGGAATCGGATATTTTCAGTATGTCTACAGGTAGCGGTTATATGTTTCAATTTTACAAACTGAATGTTATTCCAAGTTTATATCTTGATTATATGATGCTGGGCGATGAGTCGTACACGGAGACAAAAGCGGATTCACTAAACCTGAAAGTCGATTCAGAAGATACCCACAGCCTGCTTCATACCCTCGGCACACGCATTTCATATGATTTATGTTCCAGTGAGAATCTCTTGATTCGTCCCGAACTGCAAATATTCTGGGCTCATGAGTATCTTGATACCGATGTTGAGAAAAAAGCATGGATATTTGGCAACCCGTTTAACTCAAGGAGTGTGGAAATCGGTAGCGACAGCATTATTCTTGGATTTGGATTAAATATCGGTTTAAAAAACAGCATATACCTGAATATGAGTTATAGCGCCGAGTGCGCCAATGAGGTAACTGCCCATCGAATCAAAGGCGGATGCCATATTCAGTTTTAATAAGAATTTGATCTTGGTAGTATAAAGGGTTATCCCATTTTCATATTGTTAATCAAATTTTTTATGTGATTCCCGCTTTCATAGAAACCTTAAATAAAAAAGGGAGATAAAAAATCTCCCTTTTTTATTTAAGTTATTCGTATCGATTATCAGAATGGAATATCGTCGCTGGAATTTCTTTTGAATCCTGACGATACAGTTTCTGCATGTCTTGCGCTATGGTTGTTCGTGTGGTAATCTCCGTCTTCGGATTCTTCATCGAATTCATGGTTTTCCATTTTTATGTTTTTGGCTAAGAACTGAACTCTATCGGCTCTGATTTTATGTTTGCTTCTGCGTTCGCCTTCGTTATTTTCCCATGTATCATATTGGAGTCGTCCTTCAACATGTATCGGAGACCCTTTTTTCAGATGTTCTGCGCAGAGTTCAGCCTGGCGGGCCCAGACGTCGACATCTATATAGCAAACTTCTTTTTGAATTTCACCATTTTTATCTCTATATTCCCTGTTAACGGCCAAACCAAGTGTGGCGACAGCCGTACCTCCGGGAGTATAACGCAGTTCAGGATCACGAGTCAGGTTTCCCATAAGAAATACTTTGTTCAGCCCTACCATAATTTTGTTCCTTTCCTTTTAACCATTTTTCGTGTTGTGTGATTAAGTCTCATTTCGCATATTAGCAGTTTACGATATTATAATCAACCTCTTTTCATGTAAGAGATTATTTTTATTTTTATTTTCTCAAACTGAGCAGGTTTTATCGGTTTTTCCTTAGTTTCATTATCAGAATCTGGTTTCTTCTGCGAATCCTTAATGGTATTCAGTTTCGTCAATTCATTTTCCAGCATTACAATTTGTCCTTCATATGTACGCCGTTCCGGGATGGACAAATTACCCTGGTCAAGGCTTTGTTTGAGCATCTCGATCTGGCTTTTCACCGCCGAAATCTGGTCTTCTATCGGGGTTACCGTGGAAACAGGTTCCTGTGAAGTTTCCCCTATGCTTTGCGGATACATAACGATCATATCTATAACAGTGTATGGAACATCAAGTGCCTGAATCTTAGCATTGTCTTTGGTGGATACAAGGCGCACATATAAATCTATCCCCGCCTGTTTACGACGGTTGACGATAAACGGCGTTTTCAGATAGAAAAATTTTATCAGGCTTTCCATAGCTTCTTTGGATTCCATGACAAGCTCTTGCCTGTAAACAGGCTGTTGAATAGGATTGCCTTTTTCATCGATTAAATGGCGGGTGTCCTCAACCACCTCATACGATAAAATGTCTCCCGCTGGAAACTCGGAAATACCGAACTGGTTGGCATCGATTTTAATTTTTTTCCCGTCTTTTAAGGTAAGAGTGATTATCTCGGGTTGTTTAACTTTGGGTTTTTCCGCCTCTTTCTTCTCACCGCAACCAGACAAAAAAACAGAACTAATCAACACACTCAAAAAAAGATGTTTAGCCGTAATAGATCGCAAATCAAATGTCCTTTCTCAATAAGCCTATCCCAGGATGACTTTTCGGTTAATACAATTAAATATTATTATGACACTTTTATAAATAATTATTTTATAATAAAACACTATTTTTTTACAAAGGCGATTTTATTAAAGAATATAACAAAATTTCAAGTATTTTTTTTATTCATGAAATTTAATTTACGTATTTCAATAAAAATTACTATTTTAATCATCTATTTTGAAACATAATATATAAAATTGACCTGCCGGAATAAATTTCCCCGGCGAATCCGATTATTGTTTTTTCGCAGAGAACATTTTTATGTATTATACTATGAATATTTATAAATTATGGATTGTGACTTTAAACCATTTTTATCATATATTTTATGATTCATACAAGGGATATTGATTATGAATGAAGCGTATAACTGGGCCTGTGAAATAGTAAAAAAGTTAAAAAACGAGGGGTATCAGGCTTATTTTGTCGGCGGATGTGTGCGCGATATGGTCATGAACAGGATTCCCGGAGATTATGATGTGGCAACTAATGCCTCTATCGATGACATTAAACGATTTTTCCCTAAAAATGTAGAGGTAGGAGTATCTTTCGGAGTAATACTTGTTGTAAACAGGGGCGAGAAGTGCCAGGTAAGCACCTTCCGGTCCACATCCGGCAACGCCGAAGACGATGCACATTTAAGGGATTTCACAATAAATGGATTGTTCTATGACCCGCAGGAAAACAAAGTTTTCGACTGGGTTGGAGGAAAAAAAGATATTGAAGCGGGTATCATCCGGGCGATAAATTCACCGCGCGACAGATTCTCGGAAGATTACCTGCGAATGATCAGAGCTGTACGGATCGCCTCAGCTCTGGGGTTTCGGATAGAAGAAAAAACTTTTGCCGCAATAAAACAAATGGCGCGTATGATACTAAATTGCAGTAATGAAAGGATAAGGGACGAACTGATAAAAATTTTTTCCGGCAATCCGTTGGACGGGTTTAATCTGTTGCTCGAATCCGGATTAATATACCATGTTATTCCTGAACTGAACCTGATTCAGGAAACGGATTCGGATAAAATCAGCAGAATAAAAATAATGCTGGCCAACATCTGCCCGCCAGATTACATAATTGGGTTGGCCGCCTTGCTATCTGAAACGGGCGATTACACTTACAGGGAAAACATAAACGTTTTTGTTCCTGATTCTATTGAAGTAGAATATTTTTTGAAAAAATATAAATTCAGCAACTATGAATCGAAAACAATAAAGAATATTCTCATAAATCATCTCAAATTCATTCATGCTCAAAAAATGTCTTCCGGCATAATAAAAAAGCTTATGCAGAGCGAATCGTTTTACCGCGAACTGGAATTCCACAGGTTAAGGCTTATTGTTTTCGCTAAAAACCTCGATACATACTGCTATCTTAAAGATATGCGGGGTTCGCTTTCCGACAATGATATCCACCCAAAACCATTATTGAACGGCAACGATCTTATAGGCATGGGGTTTTACCCCGGCAAGATATTTAGCAAAATTTTAAGGGAACTTGAGTTGAAACAGCTTGAAGGTGAACTTGAAACAAAAAAAGATGCCCTTGTCTGGATTAAGTCTGAATTCAAAAAATAATTAATGTTTGTTTTTTATGATTTTTGTTTGACCTGCACGGCATTTTATTCATATATTATATGATTGTTGTCTATTAATAAAAAATCATCAAACATAGGAGATTAGCCCGTGTTGGGATTAGGAGATTTGTGGGTGTTTTGCGCTTATACATTCTCAATAATGAGCGCGCTTTTGTGTATTGTCTACAGTTTTGTGAATTGGAACAAAGATGATTCTCCCGTAACTGCCGGAGATTTTAACTGGATCAACAAAAAATAACATAAATAATTTAAAAAAAGTGGAGCGATTATGAATATTCCTGTAGCCGTGGGAGTAGCATTATTTTATCTTGCGATAACCTTTTATCTCGGTTGGCTTGGATACCGTAAAACAAAATCCGCCGCCGATTATCTTGTCGCAGGCCGGCAGATGCATCCATACCTTATGGCACTGGCTTACGGCTCGACTTTCATCAGTTCATCGGCGATTGTCGGGTTTGGCGGAATGGCGGCGTTTATGGGAATGGGATTGTTATGGCTGAATTTTTTAAATATTTTTGTCGGAATATTTATCGCATTTCTTTTCTTTGGCAAACGTACACGCGCGTTAGGGCATTACCTCGATGCCCACACGTATCCGGAACTTTTAGGCAAACGGTTTAATTCAAGAAAAATACAGTGTATCTCAGGAGGTATAATTTTTCTCGGGATGCCTCTTTACGCCGCGGCGGTGATGATTGGTGTGGCGCGGTTTCTTGAAGGCACTCTGGCAATAAATTACGAATGGGCGCTACTTGTTTTCGCTTTGGTTATCGCAGTATATGTATTTTTCGGCGGTTCCAAAGGGATAATGTATACAGACGCTTTTCAGGGAACAATAATGTTCTGCGCGATGATCATTCTTATTTTTATAACATATAAAACTCTCGGGGGCATTATACCCGCTCACAAAGGGTTAACCGCTCTTTCAGATAAAGTCCCATCCGCTATCGCGGCAATGGGGCACAGGGGATGGACAGTTATGCCGGCATTCAATACTCAAATGTGGTGGACAATGGTTTCCACAATTCTGCTCGGTGTCGGAATTGGAGTACTTGCTCAACCACAGCTTGCCGTGCGTTACATGACTGTGGCGAGCAATAAAGAGATTAACCGCGCCGTCGGTGTCGGCGGATTGTTCGTGTTTATGATTATTGGTGTAACATATATTGTCGGTTCGCTGAGCAACCTTTATTTCTTCAATACATCAGGCAAAATCGCCATCGATATGGTCAGGGATGCTACCGGCAAATTCAATATCGACAAAATCATACCTCTTTTTTTAAATACCGCTATGCCTAACTGGTTTGCCTATATTTTTCTGCTGACTCTTCTTGCGGCGGCAATGTCAACTTTGTCCGGGTTGTTTCACGTAATCGGATCTTCTTTCGGCAGAGACATTTTCCAGCAGCTATTCACCACAAAAAAACACGATAAACATACCATCGACATTACACGCATAGGTATTATCATCGCGTTTTTCGCCACACTGGCTCTGGCATATAAGTTACCCGGAAGTATAATCGCCATAGTTACCGCTCTGTTTTACGGATTATGCGCAGTTTGTTTCCTGCCTGTTTATTTCGGCGCTCTGTTCAGTAAAAGAATGAACAAGTATCATGCGATAACCTCTATGATTACCGGATTCACGGTCTGGTTGTTCTGGATATTGTTTATTCACTCGAAAAACTCAGCCGCCCTCGGTATATGCCAGATGCTGTTCGGAAAACCGTCTCTGGCTGATGGTACAGTTATAGCTTTTGTCGATCCGATAGTCGCTTCGCTTCCTGTATCATCTTTAGTCGCCCTGATATGCGTGGTTATGGGTAAAAAAAGCACGGATTGAGATAGA
>CAYVGJ010000001.1:0-22785 GCA_964451165.1 uncultured bacterium | reverse complement strand
AAAACATAAAATAATAAAGAAACAAAAGGCTTTTTTTCTTTTTGGAAAAAGAAACAAAAACTTTTTCTAAAGATGCTTCGCATCATATTTTTTAGAGAAAAAACATTAGGTTTAAAGTCCATTATCAAATGAAAACACCCGATTGTGTTCACAACCGGGTGCCATACTTAACTTATTTGAAATATAAATATTATTTGAAGAAACCGATTGCCTGGCTTCTTAATTTTTCCATTTCAAGCTCAATCTTAACCTGCGCAAGCTGAACTTTCGCCTGTGCCAACTCATCTATAACTTCCAGAAGAAAACTGCGTAACCCATCGTTATTAATCTGTGATGATGATTGTACAGGATTTGCCACAGTTGTTCGGCTAACAACAGGATCGGCACTGACATTCTGCGATTGAGGTTCAGCAAAACCGTCATCGGGTATTTCGCTATCAAAATTATCTTCAACAGGATCATTCTGCTCGAATTCGGTATTGTCGAATGATTCGTCGATACTGTTATCCTGCTCGAATACATCCTGAATTTCCCCGGCCGTATCGTTTTGTTCAAAAACATCATCCTGTTCAGTTATCATTTGGTCGGTCACAGGAGGTTCCTGAACATTGGGTATAGTAGCAGATGGTTTCGGCTCCTGCTGAGCCTGGTTTATAACCGGTTTCTGCGCCATGGCGGCAGAAGAAATGTTTTGTTCAGCCGGCTGTGGTTTTTTCATGGTGTTCAGGTCAACGCCTGTTGGCCTTTTCTGTTTTGCAGCCATTGCCGCTTCTTGTATCATGCGATCTACTTCTTCTTGGGAAAAATTTTCCATGGTAATGCCTCCGGAATAATTAAATTATTGCTTCAATTGATCATTCCTTTTATCGGCATTATATCAGGGCGGTTTATTTTTTATTAAAAATAGATTACAAACTTATATCATCGAACTGATGGAAATTGATAATCATAGAACTTATCCTTCATATTAAAATTATAATAATTTACACTTAATAGGCTAATATTAATATTGTTACATATTATTTAACTATCCGCAAGTGCATGCCTTTTTAAATATATGTATTATATAACCGATTCCGGTTTAACTAATTCTATATTATATTAGTATTTAATGATTGACATAATGATAATAAAACACCATCCGCTTTATAAATCAATAAACATGTATTATAAGGTATGGTAATACTATTTTCTACCACTTGTAGTTTATGTATTGTCATGTTATAATAATTATGTAATTAATATAAATTATACAGGCGAAGGATGAAACCATGTCAAAAACTATTTGTTTCGCAATTTCGATAATTTGTTTTCTATATACCATATACGCGGGAAGCGTATTCGCTTCTAATTTATATGTCGCGAATTATTCCGGAAACACTATTACGCAATATGATCCTTCGACAGGCCAATATAAAACTATCTTTTCCTCAACCGGATTAAATAAACCATGGGGTATGGCTTTAAGTCCCGACAACAATTATCTTTATGTTTGCAACAGCGGTTCCCATAATGTTGTTAAATACGATTTCAATACAGGCCAATATCTGGGAACCGTAATCAATACGGTCGTTAATTACCCGATAGATCTTTTATTCGGTCCTGACGGGTACCTGTATGTATCCAATCACGGCGGCGACACGGTTACCTCCTTCGATCTAAGCGGACCGACCGCCACACTTAAAAGAACATTCTCTGTTTCAACACCAGCCGGAATAGCTTTTGATTCCAATGGTTTTTTATATGTCGGCAACCATGTCGGCAGAAATATTGTCAAATTCAATGCAACCACAGGTCAGGATTATGGAGTTGTAATAAATACCCAAAATTCAGGATCAAGCTACGCTGTTGTCGATATCGCTTTTGATTCGGGCAACACTTTATACGTATGCAACGGTTATCAGGTTTCCAAATACGACACATCAGGCAATTATCTGGGAAAAATCAATACATCAGCCAATAATTTATACACAGGTTACCTTGATTTTGATGATCAAGGTAACATTTATGTTTCCGGATATTGGCAAACTCCAAATAAAGTTCTTGTTTATGATACAGATACCTGTAATTATTTGAGCTCAATAAATACATATGGAATGAGTGAAACCAAATCTGTACTTTTTTACAATCCACTTTCCAACCCGCAATCAACCATTCCTGAACCGATCTCGGCTATATTGCTGTTAAATGCTATTTTCTTTTTCATAACAAGAAAAAAACTGAGATCTCTTTAATATAAACTATGACAAACCAAACAATTATATTTCTCTTAACTGCAAAATAGCTATAGTGGAGTTTCAAAGCGTTAAAAGCTTTGTTTTCCCATACACATTTATATCCTCGAAAAATACCGCGAGAGAAAAATTAAATCCCATTTTTTTATTCCGTGAAAATATCTTTTTTTATAAGCAATATTTTTTTATATAATTCGTTTCTACTATTTCACAAAATTAAATCTATTATTTGAATATTCCGAATAAATATTTGCTATGAATGATTATATTAAATTATATCAACATCCGATAATGAGAATATTTTTTTATATTGTTCTTTTCGCGACAATAACATACGTTTTTTCCAATTTCACTCGCAATACTTTCCAGTCCCAAAAAAACGCCGATGTTTTACGTATTGTATACGGAATAGGAGCAAAACCCTATGTCTACCGTGCTTTATTGCCGGTAACAACTCGCGTAATAAACAAACTTCTGCCCAAATCCATAAAAACCAGTATTGCGGAATCAGTCGAAAACATACCTGTCTTTTACAGAAGATTTGCCGAAAACAGGTGGGATAACAAGTACGCTACCGTATATTTTATTATCCTTATTCTTATGTATTTCTCATTAGCCGGTTTCGCGTTCGCGTTCAGATATTTTATGCGGTCCCTTTTTAAATTCGAACCGGTTTTTGAAGATATTTTCACCATATGCGCGCTTGTGTGTTTACAACCCTTTTTTCAATACAGATATATGTACGATTTTACAACTTTGATGCTGTTTACCTTTTTATTGGCGTTAATGGTAAACCTTAAATGGAAACTATATTTAATATTTTTTGCCATAGCCACAATAAATAAAGAAACCGCTATTCTGCTACCGTTGTTATTCTCTATGTTTTTCCATAAAAGATTACCGTTAAAAAAATATCGCCTGATTCTTGGTTTACAGTTAATTTTGTATTTTTTTATAAAATCAACTATCAGCCTTATATTTAACTCAAATCCGGGTTCATTTTTTGAATTCCACTTATGGGATCATAATTATTGGTATCTCTCAAACACATTCTCGTTTTCGAAATTGTCAATCTGGCTGATAATATTGTATATGACGTTTTTTGATTTTTACAACAAACCCCTTTTTCTCAGGTACGCGTTGTTGTTGAGTATACCTCTTGTATTATTGTCACTGTTTATGGGGTATATTGAAGAAATGCGCGGATACTATGAAATCTATCCGGTAATATTTCTTCTGATCGCGCATACGTTCCGAAAAGGTATCGGCTCAAACCCTGATTTTGTCCGCTGACATAACTTTTCTTAGCGATTTGATTCTATTCAATGATTTAACTTTATTGTCTCAATGATAAATGGATATGAGCAATCGTTTTTTATGACTGTAAATTCGCTCTGGCGTTTTATTTTCGCATAAGGATAATCAAGAAAAATTATGTTTCTAACTCCCCTTCCGCGCATAAAATTGTTAAATTCGGGAAGTTTATTGTATTGCGCCAGGAAAATTTCTTTATCGTAGAAAATCGGAGCCAGATCAATCGCCGATAAAAAATTATTGCTGACCACCACACTTACTGGCCTTAACAAAACCTCATAATTGAGTTTCTGAACAGTTATTTTTCGCTGGTAAAGAAGATGTATCGAGTAAACCTGCAACAAAAACGCCAGCGATACACAAATAATTACGACAATAGATACTGTTCTCGTTTTATGCTCTTTTTGAAACCATTGCGCGATTGATGCCGACGCCATCACCCCAAGCAAAGGATAAACCGCAAGAAGATACCTGCATCCCCAATGAATACCAACACAATGTTTAGCGGGAGATAACAAAACATAAATAAGTATATAAAACAACACTGTCAACCAAACGGTCTTCTCAACAATATCTTTCTTTATAAATATAAACGCGAAAATCAGAAAAGGGACGGTTGATGATAATCCGTTTGTGAATTCCGTAAAGAAGAATTTGTTTTCGGTTGTAAAATAGCCCAATAAAATCACAATTCCATTCATTGCAGCAAAAATCCCCGAAACAATAACCGCATATCTCAATTTCCTGACTGGAATCAAGCGATTAAATAATAAAAAAAGCACAAACGCAAGGTTCAGGACAACCGATAAAAGCACATTTTCATGCGAATTAAGCAACAATCGCTTAAAAACGAATAACCTGTCTGACAAAAATAGCGAAATACCTTTTGATAAAGGCGATATCGATGTTACATGAACACCCAGCGGATTAGAGAAAGCAATCCAGTTGAAAATAAAAAAAGGCAAAATAGTTGCAAGCGCGATCAGATTAAACATAATCATTTTTTTAAAATAACGCGGGTTGATAATCAGAACCGAAACATTCAAGGCAATAGGAATTATAAGAAGTTCATCCCTGAAATAAATTGATAATGAACATAAGGCGGCACTGTATAAAAGGTATTTAAAATTAGGTTTTTTCAGGAAATAATATAAATAAAAGTATATACCCCATACGATAATTGCCGTTGCAGTAAGATGTTCCCAGAAAGTTAAGCTGTAAAACCAAACCGGAGTACACAGCGACACCAAAACCAATGACAATAACTGTGTTAATTTCGGGAACGAAAACAAACCTGCTATTTTCCAAACCACGGGAATCAGCAGAAAAAAGCTCAAAAGCGGAATAACATAAAGACCACGGAATCCGAATACCTGAAACATTACGGACGATAAAAACACAAATAAATTCGAAAATACTCCGTATACCTTTGAATCTATATGCGTGAAAAAAGGTTCCTGCATTGGGGAATACTCGGGGCCCGCAAGAAAATCTGTGCCCGTCCGCACAATGGATAAACCTTTGTATCCGGATATGATCATGCTTTTCATCTGAATGAATTTCGTGCCGTTGTCGCAAATCCAAAACCCTTTGGCTGGCAAAAGAAAAAACGGAATAATATACGCACAGGCAATTAATAAAAATAACACAAACAGAATCTTTTTGGATCTTAGCGGATTCAATTCTTGATCACCCTTATTTTTCGACAAAGATAGATAATAATTTTCGAAATCTCTACCATAAAAGATAAAAAGTTTATGTTAGGATTATAATATTGAATCAGTCCAAAGTCGTAACGAATAATTTATCGGGCTCTTTTTATGTAATCGCGAACCGATTTTATAATTATCAATGAACTGAAAATCAATAGAATTACGGTCAATATTTTGTTTTCATCAATGAAATCGTATACTGTTGTATGCATCATAAGTTCAAATCGGTCTTCGAAAACCCAGATTTTTCGCATATTAACGACTTTATGATCGACTTTTTGACCATCGACATTCACTATGACAAAATGGTACCCCCCTGCATCCAAAGGAGCTCCCCCGCCACCGGTTACCAGATAGTTTACACCGTCAACTTTTTTCTCCATGTAACCATGAAAATGCGATACGAATACGCAATCGATACCGTAACCTTTTATAGTATTTCTGAACGCTGGATCGTCTCTGTTGAAATCTTTTTTATATTCACCGGAAGACTTCTTTTTTATATTGAGGTTTATGGGAGGCGTGTGCATAAAAATAAATTTATGCTCGACAGTTCTGTTCTTCTCAAGAATATCTTTCAGCCAGACCAGCTGTTCTTCATTAAACGGATTCAATTCGGAATTATCCATACCGATAAAAAGAGAGTTTCCATAAACAAAATGAAACTGAAAATTGCCGAGTTTACGCTTAAAATATTTTCGGTTTACATCGTGGCGTGGATATACGAACACATCATGGTTTCCCGCGACAAAAAACATCGGTACCTTTATCATCATTTCCTTGAGTTCTCCAATAAAAAAATCGTAATGATGTTTTTTTGCTTTTTCCACAAAATCACCCAGATGCATCACAAAATCAGGATTGATTTTGTTGATCCGCCGGATACCATGTTCGAAGATCTCATATCCCTTTCTTGTATCGCCGATAACAACAAAGGAAAACGATTGTTTCCCGGCTCCCTTCTTCTGTATGTTATCGATGTTGCCGGAGAAATTACCCACATAATCCGCAAGAGCAGTATGTGTTTCGCATATTCGCATTCCGCTATACGCCGAAAACAAAATCACGCAAACACAACTTATCCCCAGAGATAAAAACCATAAAACTTTTTTCATTTAAAATCCTTTTTATAAGAAATAAAATTTAAAACGCTCATTATACGCCTTATTCCTCATCAACCGAATAAAATTTTTTTTGCGAAGATCTCTTTTTCATTATTAATGTGGTTCAATCCCATATAAAAACCTGTGCTAACAAAGAAATTCAGATAATATAAAATTTGGTGAGTGATGGGTTATTTAAACTGGAAATTATTTTTATCGCGATATTTTTCCCGGCAAAATAGAACGCAGTTTCACTGAATACACACTGTAAGATGGATATGATTTCACCGTGCCTTGCGACACAAAAACTTTTTTATAATCGGGAGTTACACCTGACAACTGCTCAATATAACTAAACACATTCTGTTCTGTTTGTGAATTCAGAATAAAGAATATTTCTTTTTTCTTCAATTTTTTGAAATCCGAAGTCATTTTCTCCATCATTTTTTTTATACCGTCTTTTGTTTTAAAATCCACTGCCGACCGCCGGATCCGGCCTTTTCTTTTTTCGGAAAATACGTACCATGGTACCCATGGCCATGTTTCATCGGAATAATAAACAGCGGATTTGCGGGATGCCTGTTTTATATATTTGATACACGGTTCAATCGATTCATGATATGAATAATTCGAGGCATCAGGAAACTTATAAAGCTCACCCGGCGCTTTGAGAATCCATATTGCGGCTATGCAGAAACCGATTACCGGAATAAATCGGTTTATACGTTCATATTTTATAAATTCCGAAATTCTATTTAAAACCGACGCGAAACTTACACCAAAAACTATCAGATACAATGATGTTATAACCAATAGGTATCTTGAATATACCGGGTAACCGGTAACAGAGATCATCAAATAATACGCCAGTATAAAAAGGATCAGCGATATTATCTCAAGCACAGTCATAAACGATTTTTTATCCATTTTGCGCATAAAATCTTTCAAGTATAAAAGCCTCGCTAGAAATATAATCAAAAGAGAGAAATAAAGAGTTAAGTAGTTGCCCGTCACAAATTTCTCATAATAGAGCCATTTCAAAAAATGGAAACCTGTTTGTGATTTCACTACATAATCGCTTCTGAAAACAGCGAAAAATATTCCCAACCCTTTTGACGAGAAAAATAACGCCCAGACCAATAAAGGTACAAAGACAATCAAAAATCCTAAACCGAGAATTTTTAAATCATCAAGGAAAAGTTTATGGGAATCATGAAACTTAATAAGGTAAAAAATTATATATAACGGTAAAAAATAAAAAACAGTCTGTTTTGTCGCTAAAGCAAGCCCTATAAACAATCCCGCTAAAAACGGGAGCCTGTATTGCAGGAATAAAATTACCATTAAACAAAAAAACACACAGGTCAATTCCGCAAACGCAGTAGGAGCATATGATATCTCAAAAGGCGATAACGCATAAAACAACGATGCCCAGAGAGCTCCGTTACCATGATTTAAGTTTTTAGCTATCAAAGCTACAAGTATAATCATTAGAATACCGATAATCAGCCCCGGTATTTTTATAGCGCAATCATTTGGTCCAAAGAGGAATATGGATGTTCCAAGCATATAATATAACAATGGCGGTTTATCCGCTTCCGCTACAGTAAACAACAATTTTCCGGAATGACCGATCGTAGCGCTCCAATTGGCATAGATCGCCTCATCCATATGTAATGTTTCATGCATATCGAAAGCGATTATTCGTAGAAGAACACCGACAAAAAATATAAACATAAAACTTTTCGCGGGCAAAGCCCTTAGATCATTAATTATCTTTTTCTTAAGTATCGCTACTTCGTTTATCATGATTTTCTACTGCCTATAATACAAAAATTTATTTTATTGGATCTATCGCATCCACAATAATCAGGAAAAAGACATTCATCTGCTTGAAATCCAGAACATAAATTACTCATTTTATTTTTATAAAGATTATTGGGTTTGATAGAAAAAACACACCGATAACGCGTTGATTTATCTGCATCAACCTTAAATTCTATATAATTTACCACCATTTATCCAGAAATAAATCATTGGATTTTTGCGAATAAATAACACGGAATCATTGCCTAATTCATTCATATAAATTCAAATAGGCAAATATATAGCATATTGATTATAACTTCAAGAAGTATATAGAATAGTTATACCAAACAGCCCAACAATCCTAATGCAAAACATTTTTTAAGCGATTACAGCTAATTTATTTGAAAACCGGAAACTAATCTTGTTTTTTATATTTTTCGATGTATTTGTCCTCACCGATAGCCACAAGTATATCTCCGCGTTCGATAACGGAATTCGCGGCAGGAATAGTTTTTATTTTTTCTATTTCGTTGCCTTCTTTTGTTTTGACAACTGTTTTTATAAGTACAATCTCAAGCCCGAAATTTTTTCTTATTTCAAGTTGGCCGAGAGTTTTTCCTATATATGATTCCAGCGGTTTAAGTTCAGCCATCGAAAACCCTTCCGCCAGAGGAACCAGGTCAAGTATACTCGGATGAGCCAGCTGGTCGGCAAGCCTCATGGCCATTTGCTGTTCCGGGAAAATCACATCGCTGGCACCGATTAATCTGAGAATCTTGGCGTGATCTTCGCTTATAGCTTTCACCATGATTCGGTTTAAACCCATTTCTTTTAAGTAAAATGTGGCTAAAATGCTTATTTCCATTTGGTCTCCGAGAGAAACAAAAGATATATCTTCCGCCTGTATCGGTAGAGATTGAACAGCATCCCTGTCGCGCACATCCATAACTATCGCTTCGGATACTTCATCTTTAATTTCCTGCACCTTCTCTTTATCGATATCAATGGCAAGAACCTGACATCCTCTCGCGGTGAGCCCTTTAGCCAAAGTCGAACCGAAATTTCCCAATCCGATAACTATAAATTGTCTCATATTAAAAACTCCGTTTTTTTGATTATCCTACCATTGCGCTGTCTTCGGGATACTCGTATTTGCGGGTAACTGTTTTAAAAGATAACGCTACAGCAAACGTAAGCGGGCCTACCCTCCCGATAAACATAAGCAGCATTATAGCCAATTTTCCCCCAAATGTTAAGTTCGGAGTTAATCCCATCGACAACCCGACAGTCGCGAAAGCCGATGTTGTCTCAAAAAGTGTTTCGAGAAAACTGCCGGCTATTTCATTATGCGGTATAAACCTTGTCTCCGTAATTTGTAAAATAATATTGAAAAATATAATCAGAATCATTGATCCCACTAACAGGGTCAATGATTTAAATACGATTTCATTCGGCAGTGTTCTTTTAAAAACTTCAACCTTTTCGCGCCCCACCAACCTTGCCCTTATAAGTGCTAAAAATATAGCGAACGTCGTTGTTTTAATACCTCCTCCGGCTGAAGCAGGGGAAGCGCCGATAAACATAAGCATAATCAATATAAAAATAGAAGGGTTATTCAGTTTGCTTATATCTACAGTGTTAAATCCCGCTGTTCTGGCGGTTATCGACTGGAAAAGCGCTTGCATCATTGTAATACCGTTTATTCCATTTGGATGAGCAGGGCTTAACATCTCAAAAAAATACAGCAACACAGCTCCGCTAATAATTAAACATCCGGTAGTAATAAGAGTTATTCTGCAGTGAAGGCTCATACGTGAAAATTCCCGTTTACGGTTGTTAAAAAATTTATGCATTAATTCATATAGAACAGGAAATCCTATGCCGCCCAGTACAATCAATGTCATAATCACAATATTTATAACCATATCATGGGAATATCCCAGAAGGTTTTCTGGAAAAAGAGAGAATCCGGCGTTGCAATAGGCAGATACAGCATGAAAAACACCAAATTTAACGGCAGCTTTTATCGGCATATCTGCGGAAAAACGTATCATAAGAACCAAAGCCGCTATGGATTCCAGAATAAAAGTTATGACGATAATGTTTTTTACCAGAGAGAAAAGGTTCAAATACGATATTTCACCGAGAAGCGATTCTTTTGCCATGAATCTGTCTCTGAACGATAAACTTTTACCGAATAAAAGCATAAAAAAACTTGAATACATTGTTATTCCAAGCCCTCCTATCTGCATCAAAGCAAGAATAACTCCCTGCCCGAAATTTGAATACTGGATTCCGGTATCCCTGACGGTAAGACCTGTTACACATAAAGCAGAAGTAGCGGTAAAAAACGCGTCTATCCATGATACAGGGTGACCAACCGAAGATATAGGCAGTCTAAGAAGAGATCCCCCTATTAATATACCCATAGCAAAGGTAAAAATCATTATTCTTGCGGGATGAAAGAAGATATTGTTTATCCCAGGTTTTAAGACTTGCAACTCAATACCCTTTAATGTTGATTACTCATAATATAAAATGTCGTTTAATTTACGCATATTATTTGCACGGTCAATGCAAAGATACATTGTACTTGTCGAGCTTATTTTTAACAGATTCGTTTGCGGGATCGAGTTCAAAGGCTTTTTTCCATTGTTTGAGTGCCTGTTCGTGATTCCCCTGTTTCTGGTACGCATCTCCAAGATGTTCGTGTATCACAGAATCATCAGGGATAAGTTCAACAGCCACCTTAAGCTGTTCTATGGCTTCCTTAATTTTACCCTGTTTGAAATATACCCAGCCAAGACTGTCGATATACGCACCATTTTTAGGCGACAACTCTATAGCCTTTTTTATAAGTTCAACTGCCTCATCTAATTTTGTGTTTTTCTCAGCCCACATATAACCGAGATAATTATAAGCGTCAGCGTATTTCGGGTTAAGCTCTATTGTCTTTTTAAACTCAACTTCGGCTTTTTCAAACTCGCCTTTGCGCTCGTATACCGACCCTTTATAATAATGTATCAGATAAGCTTCGGCGCCAGCTTCAAGCGCTTTGTCGTACATTTCTATCGCGTTATCGAATTTTTCCATTTCGCTGTACGTCAACCCGAGCATGAAAATTATTTCCAGAGATTCCGGTATCTCTTTTAACCCGAGACTAAGTACATCAAGCGCCTCATCAGGTTTTTTTATTTTTAAAAGAACATAAGCCGGATTAACGTAATTGGCGCTTACTTTAGGTTCCATCTCCCTTATTAAATCATAAAGTTTAAGCGCCTCATCGTATTGTTCCTTGTCACGGTACAGCTCCGCGAGCCGTTTGTATATATTCTTACTCAGTGGATTTATATCCAGACACTTTTTGTATTCTTTTATCGCCTCATCTATTCTGCCGGCGACTTCAAGAACTATAGCATATCCCAGATGCGCAAGAAATGACGAAGGATTATGTTTTATCGCTTTCTGGAACGAATCCATCGCCTTTTCCAGATTATTAAGTTTGCTGTAAAGTAAACCCAACCTGTACCATAATGTTGCCTGTTCAGGATCGATCTCAAGAGCTTTCCTGTATATTTCTATGGCGTCCTCGACCTTATTCTCACGTGTCAACATCTCACCGAGATCCACATAAGCAGTCAATTCATCGGGATTTAACTCAATTGCCCTTCTATATTCCTTTATGGCTTTATCAACTTTGTTCAGCTGATAATAAGATTGCCCTAAAAACAGATGTGCCTCATAATACGAATCATCAAGTTTCACCGCCGCTACAAGCTTGTTTACCGCTTCCTCATATTTGCCTTCTTTGAGTAAAATAGCACCTATTTTTGTAGGTATCACAGCAGAATCAGGATCATATTTCTGGGCGGTTTTAAGTGCCTCTATGGCCTTCTCAAACTCATCATCGAGCACATACAGCATACCCATAGTGAAATGAGTTTGCGCAAGAACACTATGGTCAGCGGTATTTATATTCCGGGCCTTAGTTGAAATAAACTCTCTTGCCCGCTCGATGGCAGAGATATTCTCAGCTTCAGTTTGTTGAGAATAAACATCCTCCCCAACCTGAAAATCTTCTATTCCACAAAAAACAATTAACCCAACAAACCCCGCAAACAGTACCGAGCCGCAACGAACCAAAAAAGACTTCATGGTCTCACCATCCCTTCTTAAATGAAGAGACACGAGAAATCAAATCTACCTTCTGTTTTTATGACGATCTCTTCTCGATCTCTTTTTTCTTTTATGTTTATTGATTTTTGCTTTCCTTGTTTTCCTTCCGCAAGGCATAACTGAAACTCTCCTTTATCCGATTTAACTTATTTGTAGACTCTGAATTCTCCCGATCAGTTTATAATATAAATTGTACTTTATTGTACGATTTTTTGCAAGGCAATGTCGTAAAAACAATAATTCAGAGAATCACTTTGTTTAGCGGATACTCGATTATTCCTTCGGCACCCGCTTCTTTTAATTTAGGTATAATTTCACGAACCACATATTCATCGATTACCGTATCCACAGCAAACCACCCGTCTTCACTCAATCCGGATATGGTCGGTTTTTTTAACGCAGGCAATACTTTAAGAACCGAATCCAGATCCGCTTTGGATACGTTCATCTTTAACCCGACTTTTGTTTCCGCTTCCAAAGCACTTTGCAAAAGTAAAGCCAGATTCTGAATTTTTTTCCTTTTCCACGGATCTTCCCACGAACTTTTGTTCGCGATAAGTTTGGTTGTAGATTCCACAACCGTGTCCACAATCCGTAAATTATTGGCTTTCAGAGAAGATCCTGTTTCTGTAAGTTCCACTATCGCATCAACTAATGACGGCGCTTTCACTTCAGTCGCTCCCCATGAAAACTCCACTTCAGCAGTAACTCCGTTGGACTGAAGATATCGTTTTGTGAGATTGACTACTTCAGTCGCGATCCGTTTTCCCTGAAGGTCTTTCACCGACTGAATACCCGAGTCGGCGGGAACCGCCAGAACCCATCTTACAGGTTTCTTACCCTGTTTCCCATACACAAGATCCATTACTTCAACTATATCTGAATTGTTCTCCATAATCCAGTCTTTTCCGGTGAGCCCGCAATCAAGTACACAATCCTCAACATATCTGGACATTTCCTGAGCTCTAAGAAGTATGATACTCAACTCTTCATCATCGACATTTGGAAAATAAGACCTCGAACCGAGAGAGATATTGAATCCCGCTTTCTGCATCATCCTGAAAGTGGCATCCTGTAGAGACCCTTTCGGTAACCCTAACTTCAATTGCATGATAATTACCCATCCTTTTTTCAGTTATTTAATTAAATTATTAATTTCCGGGAATTTACCCTGAACGTAAACTTTGCGCCCATCCAATCTGACTTTTCCTTCGGCGATAAGTTTTACGCACGCGGGATACAATATATGTTCTTCCACCTGGATCCGTTCATGGACGGATTGTGGAGTATCGTCATCATAAACCGCAACAGCCCTCTGGCCTATTATCGGCCCTGTATCCATTCCGTCATCAATAAAATGAACCGTACACCCGGCAATTTTGGCGCCGTAATCGAATGCCTGTTTAAACGATTCCAAACCGGGAAACGCAGGCAATAACGACGGGTGAATATTTATTATTTTTCCACGGTATGCGTTCATCATCACATTTTTTACCATACGCATATAACCCGCCAGAACAACCAGGCCCACTTCATATTTTTTCAGTGTCTCAACGTATTGCGCCTCAATCTCAGGTTCAAGTTTTGTCTTAAATTTGCCCGGCGCGATATAAACCGCTGGTATCCCAAGTTTTTTTGCACGCTCAAGTATATAAGCGTTCGGATTATCGGAGATAACCACAGCGATTTCCACACCGGAAAGCGACCCGTTCGATATCGCATCGGCAATAGCTTGAAAATTAGATCCTTTACCTGATCCGATAACACCGATTTTAAACACCTTAATTTATTATCTCCTATATAAATATTGTATAAAATAGCAGATTTTTAAAAAAAACAAAATAATTATTCGGATTCACTATCAAAAGGCTGGGCGTGTTTGGAAGCAGATGACGAACACAACCCTCTTTTTGAGTTTTTAATGAACTCAATGATATTATCCACTTCAGGTGATTTGGGCAATTCTTCAAGAACCGCCACAGCTCTTTTTATCGCTAACCTCTGCCTGAAAAGAATATCATGCGCCCGTTTCATAGCCAAACGCTGATCGGAATTAAACCCTGCTCTTCGCAAACCAACCACGTTCAGGCCCGATACAACCGCCGGCCGCCCACCCGCAAGCATATACGGCGGAATATCTTTATTAACCGCACTCAAACCCGATACCATCGCGTTTGCGCCGATTCTTGTAAACTGATGCACTACAATATTGCCGGAAACAAATGCCTTGTCGCCCACCTCAACATAACCCGCAAGCAAAGTATTGCTCGCGATAATGGTGCGGTTACCGATCCGGCAATTGTGAGCCACATGTGCAAACCCCATGAAATAGTTGCCGTCACCAATCACTGTCTCAGATCCCGGTTTTGTTCCTCTGTGAAACCAGCAATATTCCCTTATGATATTATTGTTGCCGATTCTCAGGCAAGACCTCTCATTTTTAAACTCAAGATCCTGCGGTTCGTGCCCAAGCACCACACCCATATGAATAACATTTTTTTCCCCGATATACGTATAGCCGCATATATTAGCGTGAGCCATAATACGTGTATCTTTTCCGATAACTATTTCCTCACCGTCGATTACAGCGTAAGGACCGATCTCAACACCTTCGGCAAGCTGAACGTTTTTCCCTATTATTGCTGTAGGATGAATTTTCACAAAAACTCTCCATTATAAAAAAATTATGTTTATGTTAAAAATTTTTGTTGCTTAAAAAAGAGCAAAATTATAACCTATCTGCCGCTTTTATTAAAGAGAAATTGTAAAATATTTCATAAAATCTTGATTTTTAATGATTAATATTAGCGATCCATTTGCATTTTGTTCAGATATAATGTATAATAAAATTATGATGCAGGGAAGTTTTGCTAAAGCGATAATCCTAAAGTATTTTCCTCTGTTTCCGTAAAACTATCAGGGAAAAATCAAAAAATGATATGGCTTTGGCGAAACCTTTATATTAGAGGGGGGTATAATGCATAATGTCCTTGTCGAACGTCGGAAATATCTCCGTCTCGAATATGTGATTCCGGTCTCAATCAAAATTAAAAGCGGCGAACGTGAAAAAGTCTATCAGGGATTCAGCAGAGATATAAGTTTCGGCGGTATTGGAATAGAGTTCAACACCGCTGTATTATCTGCTCACAATGAGATATTTAAGAAAAACGACACTATCCAGATTGAAGTTGAGTTCCCAAAAACCGGGGACAAAATCAATGCGACCGGCGCTATCCGATGGAAAACTTCTGATGATGCCTCCGGGAAAATCTTTTTCGGCATAGAATTCTCACCGAAAACCGATCCCGAAGATGTTGCCGTATTATATAGTTACGCCAAAAGGGAAATCAGAAACAAAGTTTTCGCCAGAAAACTGTTTTCTTTATCCATAATAGCCGTTATGTTTTTAAGTTTATGGGGTGTAAGGCTTCAAATAAGAAACACCGTTCTTCTCCAGCAAATCCACAAACTCGATGTGATGCGTGTGGAAATGGAAAAGAACCTCATCTCACTACGATTTGAGAAAACTTCGCTCCAATCGGAAATCAAAAAAGTCCTGTGCGAGAAAAAATCGCTCGACTCATCATTAATCAAACTCAAGGAAAAAGCATTGAGCCTTAATAACATTATAATTGATCTGGAAAACAGGCTCAACCCCGATGAAATAAATACACCACCGGATATCAGTCTATCCAAAAACAAAAAATCCATCGATATTCTAACGGAAACGACCAAAGACATCAACAGCGATATAGATTTTCAGATAGACTTTATCGAGAAAAAATTATCTGAGAATGAAAATATATTGAATACCCTGAAAAACAGGTACGAAAACCTTGATAAAACTTTATCCAACCGTTTAAAAGCAAAGAAGTTCCTCGATGAGGAAATCAAGTTTATCGCCGGGCGGACTACAACGACATTTTCAAGCCTGTTTGCGATGAACGATATGAGACAATCGGGTTACGATGATATGCCCCGCTGTATCTGGGCGCTTGATCCGGATTTATACAAATTCCGCTCAAAAACCGACACGATGCTCGAATTCTGCAAAAACCGCAACATAAAACTTGTTTTTGCGGGAATCGATTTTTCTGATGATATTACCGTATCGCAACTTCCAGACATTATCAAACGCGCCCACAATAATGGGATCAATATTCACGCATACTATGTAATGAACCGCCCCATAGCCGATAAAAACAGGCTGGGATGCCTCAACTGGGTAGGCAAAGTGCTGGAATTCAATAAATCCCAACAGGAAAACGACAAAATAGACGGTATAAATATTGAGATCAATACCGATAACTTAATTGATGCCAATAAAAAAGATTATGTCATGTACCTCGAAATGTTGGAAAAACTGGTTATATCCAGAAACAACAAAAATTCCGCTCTTGAAATCGGCGTCACCGTGAAAAACGCTTCCGGCGAGTACAAGTTTCAGATTAATTATAAGGGTATACTATCGCATTTCAATAGCCATGTGATTGATCTTGCAGATTATATTCTCATAGAAAAACTGGATTCCATGGAATCCGCCAAATCGGAAATCACTCACGCGTCAACCGACGGAAAAAAAGTGTTTATCGGTGAACATCTCGATACAAACAACGAACAATATAATTCATCGCTTAGTGGACAATATATAAATGACATGGAAACAGATATCAATTCATTTATTGAATATTACCTTGACCAACCGTCATTTATGGGTGTATCAATAAATGATTACGCTTCGTACAGCAAATGTATCGATGACAATACACCGGAATATATCAAGAATAACCGTATGCCGGTTATCAGCAGGCGTCCTCCTAAAATTGAGTACAAAGGACCCGCTATCTGCGGCAGATAATTTTTTACCGGACTTTTATTAACGCATACAAATAAATCAGGAGAGATACATAATGTTGTATCCCTCCTGAATTAAATAAGTTTTAATATCAATTTGCGTTTTGGAAAAGAACTTTTTCTTTTTGAAAAAAAGAAACAAAAAATTTTTGTAAGGATACTTGCATCCTGCTTTTTTATATTATTGAACACATATTTACACTATGGAAAACCCCACAGCTTTTTTATTCCAGTGAACAACAGCGCCATTGCTGTTGACTATAGTACGGTCATACGCCCACAACACAACGGTATATCCGCATTTATCCATTTTTCCGGTATTTAGCGACCATGCCGCGTTGGCGTCGCCGTTATCAGCAACAGACGCGTAACTCCGGCAGGGCGGCGACGTTTTTGCACCATGCGTATGCGTAGAAGGTTGTAATTCCAGCTCCCATTTCCAGAAATGATTATCTATGGCACGCAGATGCCCGTTGATAGTTGTTCCATGAGAATAACTATGGCAATCACCTCCGTCAATTACAAGGTCAAGTTTGTATGAAGTATCGACGGAAGTATTTGCTGTCGGACTCACATCATAATTCGTATTATCCAGTTTAATGATAATCTCCATTGAAGAATGCATCGTACTTGTAGGTGTAATCGGATAATCTTTAGTATATATAAGCCGCAGTTTGTAATATCCTTCCAGTGAACCCGTATTCCATACAGCAAGCGCGCTTGTGCGTTCAAGAACCGGCGGTAACGCCAGAGGATTTTCTAAATACGGGAACCAGCCGTCAGGGCTGTTGTGCGTCACAATCTCTTTCGGATAAAGAGGATCGAATGGAAACGGATGCATCAGCTCATAAGTATGATTGTGTGTAACCGGCAACCATGTGGATGAAGATAGTGGCGCGTATTGGACCTGATAGTACACCGAACCTGGCACGCCGGTATTGTAAATCCGCCCTCCGATACGTACATTGCCGCCAAACGGCCTGTCCATCGGCGGTATTGAGCAATCCGCCGGATCGAGTATCCCCATAGATGGATAAGCCAGATGGCTCACAGGACTTATGTTCTCAAGCGTCACGTTTCCCACATCATAGATCAGATCGAGAAGATCCTCACCCGAATAACCGGGGCGAACCTGAACCACAACATCCATCCTGTTTCCCCATGTATTCAGGTCATTCGGATTTGTGGTTGATGGCGCCACCGCCCATGACAATACGGCACGTATCCTGACAACGTTCGGTTTTGAGCAAGGTTTGAGATGTTTTGTGAAGTTTGCGGGTAACATAACCGAATAATATAATCCTTCGGCAGGGATATTACCTATATCATGAACTTCAACCGATGCTGTTCCCAGATATGAATCATAGGTTCCGTTATTGTCCCAGTCAGCCCAGAATGCCACATACTCTTTAGAACCATTCTGGCAAAGTGAACCATTATACCCGCATGGTTTTTTCAGATGAATCACAGCGCCTAAAATATCGCTTGCTGTATTGAGCCCCACACATACCAATTCCTCAAAAGTTACATCCGCCTGTGTTTTATCCAGTGTTTCAATTATTTGCGCGATATTGATCTCAAGGTTCCCGGCATAAACAAAATCCGGCTGAATAGATATTGTTTCCATCGGTATGCCTTGTTTTACCAACGGATAAACAGCTTCATATGTCAAACGGTGGTCCGGTACATTTTCCGTCTTATATAATTTACAAAGCTTATTCCATGGAACAGGGCCGGGAGGAGGTTTGGGCAAAGGTTTTTTAATATCAATGATTTCCTCAATAAATATCAGATCTTTCACCTTGATTATACCGTCGTCTATAAGAGCTTGGAAATATGGAGGTTTGGGGTCTATCTGAATATTCGCGTCAAGCATATTGCCGAAATAAGGAACCATATCTGGATCAAGCGACGGTATCTGATTCCACGATAAAACAGCGCGTATCCTTGGTAAAACAGCCGATGAACAAGCCTTTTTATGCTCGTCATCCTGTAACTCAACATAAACCATGTATTGTAAAGGATGTTGCGGGCCCGGCGGAGCGTTTGATATATCATGTGCCTTGAAACTCGTTAAACCGGCATTCTCAAATCCTGAACCCCAATCGACAAAAAAACGGACATATTCCGTCGAACCGTTCGTACATAATCCGCCGGAATATCCCGTGGCCTGTTTTACGCTAACCACAGCCTCAATCTGGGCAATATCAGGGTTGTATCCTACACAAGTCAATTCTTCCCAATATGTATTGCCTTTGAGTTCCTGCAAAGACGCGTTTTTTGTAACAATATTCGCCAGTATGTTCTGCCTGCTTAATTCCAGCTTTTCTATTTCGGCTTTTGATAATTCTCCCCCAAATCTTTTCATTGAAGTTACCTCCATAATACATTTTTTTACGCTCATTTCTCAGCGATCTATACATAATTGCCTTTTATTCTCAATCCTCCTTTTATAAATTATTATATCTTTCTCTTTTTTTCGTTTAATCGCCAAAACATATGAATAATATTTCCTCATAACATTTTATAGCGATTTTGTTTTATTTTTTTTATTTATATTCGATTTTATTCATATTAAATGAATTAACAGGACTACAGTAGATAAAACACACGGTGCTTTATTATTATATATTATATTGTCTATTTTTTATTAATATATTTCACACATTCCAGACATTATTTTTATTCATTATTTTTTATATATGTAATTATTTTTTAATAAATCACAGAATAAGTCAATATATTTTTTTGCAGGGTGAGATTGCTTTTTCGCGATCTAAGAAGATTCAAAAACATCTGAAGCGATTCATAATTTTCATAAGCGATTGTGAATCTTTGCGGATAAAACACTGGAAAATAATATCATCAACAGCAATATTCATGAACTGGTATTCTTCCCAGAATTTTTTATTTTCAGCCAACTCGTAATCACCTTTAAATAAAGGCGTTATATCTCCCCATGGGCCATCGAGTATAATAATATCCGGTTTGCGAGACAGAATATATTCGCCGTCACCGATTTCATGTCCGGCCCATATGGAGTTGACTCTTGACGCATTGTGAGCAATGTAAGCATCTGTTAACCCCAACATATCTATAGCACGCAACCGGGAATAATATGGAATCGCTCCGACAGGATTAAGCGCAACTACCGTTGATGGCGGAACTTTATCGCGCAACCATAATCCGATTTTTCTGCCTATATCCGATACTCTATCGGCGTAAACGCGCCGGTAATCTTTTCTGAAATTTAGCTGAAACAATTGGAAACAAATACAAAATATTAACAAAAAAACAACTAATCCGCGCACAATAGAATTAGATTTTTCCCATAACGAATAAATTCCATGACTGAAACACAAATAAACCAATGGCAATATGGGGGTGAAAAAACGGTATGCCGGAAAAACGTCACCGCCGACATAAATAACGTTACACGTATAGATCACAATAATAGCCAGAAAATAATGTATTACCGGATTCTTTCTGTCTTTGTTTAAAAGCACACCCGCTATGGTCGAAATAACAAATATGTGATCAATTATGAATGAAGCAGTATATTTTGTTCCGCGGATAATATGATACGCGCTATTATCGACTTTCGCGTAGTATGTGTTCGGAAATAACCATCCGTAATAATGAAATCTCCACCAAAAATAAGGAAGATAAAAAATTATAAACGGAATGGAAAAACAGCAAACCTGTATTAATCTTTTTCTGGAAAAATTATATTGTCGCATATCACTGCATAATATAAAACAGGCAGAAACGACAAACCCAAAAATACCTTCCGGACGGGTTAATGTTGCCAGAGCAAATCCAAATCCCGCAAGACCGATTAACCACAGGCGTCGCGATGGTTGCGCAATTAATAAAACCGAACCAGTGATCAACGCAGTAAACAGCATTGTTTCCATACCACTGTTTGCCCAGACAGCAAACGCCCCCTGAGAAACAAACAGAATATTCAATAAAAAAAATATTAGCGGAGGGAAACAAACATTTTTCATCAAATACCGGAACATAACAGCAAAAACAATAAGCGACAGTATTATTCCCTCAATACGTGCTGTAAGAACAACGTTCTGTTTTAATTTAAATCCAAACGCCATTAACATTACCCATAGAAAATTTGTGTAACCTTCTACTTGTTCGCCATTGTTAAACACCAGCCCATTTCCGCAAACCCAGTTTCTCGCGTATCGCATTGAGATGAACACGTCATCTAAATACCACATGCGAAAACAATATAGAAAATAAGCAAATATAAAACCGCTTACAATAACTGTAAAAATATAATGTTTATTGAGTATAAAACGTTTCATAAAAGATATAATTCGTTTTTTTGTTATTTTATTTATAATCTTGCCATAACACATAATAAATAGAAATACAAAATATACCGATAGTTCGGCATATGCCATTTTTAACGAGGATATTCTATCCGGTAAAACTCGGATACGCGGTAAGAAGGGAAAAAGAATAAAAGGCTTCTTCTTTTTGAAAAAAGAAGCAAAAGCTTTTTGTAAAGATGCTTCGCATCTTCAAATGAATACTGCCTATTTCAGGTTCCTGAGCGCCTTCTTTGCCGCCGAATGCGACGGGCAAAACTTCAACGCCATGTTAAGACAGGTTTCGGCTTTCGCCTTCACAGGCAGTCTGGCAAATATATCGCCGAGATGATAATACGCCCCCGCCATCTGCGATTTATGAATAAACTTTTCTCCCTGTTCAATCACGACATTGAAAAAAGACTGTGCCTGATTCAGCAACCCTTGTTTTTTTAATATTGAGCCCGAAAGATACATCATCAGAACAGAATCTTTGTTCGGCTCAAGCCCGATATCAAGCCCGTAACTCATTATCTCCATCGCCTCATCATCGTTGTCCTTAAGTATAAAGTATCTCCCTGCCTGATGACATAACGACTGGCGCAAATAAAGATCCGGCACTTCCCCGATTAACCCGGCGAATAATGAATCGGCATCGCAATGCGGATCGGTCATCCTATCCATAAGATCAACACGCAACGCCCAGTCGATAGCCGTATTCTTATACGGGCAGTCGTAATTGTACGGCAAGTGCACATAATGCATGTGCAGTTCATCAAGCGGAGCGTATTCGATCAGGTAAACACCGCAAACCGATAAAAATTCCCTGTCAAACGGTGTCGGATCAAAATTATTCTCGATTTTTATAATATTTTTTTCCGCTACTGATGCTGTCCTCTGAAGCAAAGGCTGATATTTCTTATAAACCGATCTCGGCAAATACTTAAGTTTTCGCGCGATTTCAGCGTCCTGATACTTGTTCAAGAAATAAAGTATGGATTCTACGGATTTTTTTGCGCGCCGTATCTGATCGCCAAAAGTCGCTTTTCGATAATGAAGACCCTCGGCAGACGGCACGAAATTGAACTTAAACCCGGTTTTCTTCAGACGGTAAGCGAACTCAATATCCTCAAGCCCGTATTTCCTGAACATCTCATCAAACATTATTCCTGAATCGGTCAACTCTTTCCTCCCAACAGAAAAATTCGCGGCTGAAAAATCGTCAAAATCGAGTTCGGGTTTATCAAAAACG